>DATKUO010000257.1:0-2993 GCA_035530515.1 Bacteroidales bacterium | reverse complement strand
TGAAGCGTCTGCCATTATTATAACATATCTATAAGTGTTGATAATTTTTCCTCAACTTGACTTTCAAGATCCTTAGATAAATTACCCATATCTAAAAGCCTTGTCAATGCTTCAATTGCTTTAATAATTACTTCCTTTGTCATGATTTCTAATTTTTAAATTAAATATTTCCCTCCTCTTTAAGTACCAAAGTTACAGCATTTTTTATCTGTTCATCATGATCAACCCATGCCATAGACCGTTCATAATTATCTTCAAGCAACGGAAGCATCCTTTCATAAGTTTCAGGCGTGACCTGATTACAAGCGTTTATTATATCTTCCAAACTGTGACACTGAATAATTCCATATTCGTTAAAAAACTCACTTATGTTTTTGCAACCGTAATAAATCGGTACTGTCCGTGTCTGAAAACAATCAACAATCTTCTCAGTAAAATAATTCTTAATTGAACAGTTCTCAATCGCAATATGAAACATTGAATTGAATAACGGTTCCTTTGATGCTCCGAGTATCAGACTGTTTGTGTAGTCAGCTTCCGGCCACGGAACGAAATGATGCTTATACGGAGCATTACCGCTCAGATAAAAAACTTTCGGAGTTGTTATTAGGTCTTTATTTCTCCAGACGCTATGTCGAAGCTCATAACCTTCCATTGTCGGGCTGTTTTTGCCACCGACAATAAAAGAAATATTAAAGTCTTTCCGATCAGGCACAAATCCTTTTACCCACGTATTTGTACAATGAAATACCCGGGCTTTCGGGTTTTCTTCCAGTATTTCATCATGAAAAGTTAATAGGTGACTGTACAAATCCCTCCGTAATCTCATCAGGTTATAATAACCACCTTTTAACGGCTCCTCAATAATGACTATCCGTATTGACCCTGTCGATACCGAAACAGAAGGCACCTGGTCAATATAAACTTCGACCGGCTTATTGCAGTCAATATCTATGCTTAACGGGTAACCGTAGTGAAATTTAACTTTCATGATATAAAGTTCCAATCATTACGAAATACATCTTTTACTTCACGGGACATAACTCCGCCATACCAGACAGCCGGAGCGCAAACAATCTTATCAGGGTTTTCATTCAGGAATGTTGCCATACGTGAAAAATTAGAATTACTGATAATATTATGAGTGCAAAGTGTCTGAATATACAGATCAAAGTAATCCGGTACCCCTTCAATAAATGTTATCCGTTCATCCTGAAACGTCTTTTTGCACCAGGGAATATCATCAGAAACGACGTAAATACGTTCAATCCATGCCCGTGAATCCATAAACTCAAGGGTTTTTTTATAGTAACTTTCCGGGCAAACATAACTGGCATTAACAAGATAGTCGCCCCTGCGTACATGAAGTGAAACGCTGTTTGTAAAATCCCATGATGCTTTTACTTTACTGATCGTATCTTCGTCTTTAAATAGTTCAATAATCTCTTTCCGTCTGTGATTAAAATACTTCTCACTTACAAAAAATCCCCGAAGTATCATGCCCGGAAAGTAAATAATCGGATCATAATCATACCGTTTTTCTGAATAAAATGCTTCCCATTTCCAGTCAACGGGTAAATCTTTGAGTTTCTTAAAAACGTTATTCCGGTAAGTCAATAACGGATGATCCTGGCTCATTGATCCCATGCTGAAGTTAAAAGCACATTCATCATTATTATCAAGTGCAACTGCGTAAGTTGCCGCAACCTGAAACATGCGCGCACCTACTCCCCCGTCCAGCATTGCAGTTATCATTCTTTTGGAATTTTAATAATAATCATCTTCTTACATTTACAGCAATAATATTGTCCAGAATTAAAATCTATTATTTCAACTCTATCTACGGGATGTTTACATTCCTTTTTTCTCATTATTAATGTTCCGGGGTATATCTCTCGATATCCTTCAAACTTAAAATCGTTCCCATACTTTGTATCATAAAAACTGCCTTTACCGATACTATAAATATCTTCAATCACCCCCTTGTTAAACCAATCGTAATCATGTAAGATAATGACTTTCGTTTTGTCTTTCACCGCCTCAATCGCCTGTATCCTTGCATCCCAGGGACTGGAATCGACAAATACCAGATCATATATTTCGCTAAATATTGTTTTCTCAAAAAAACTATCCCATGAATCTACATGATGAAAATGATAATTGTCAGCAGAGTATTTTATATAAGTATTCTGCATCCAGTTAAAATTATCTTCATAAGATTCAATTCTCAAATTACGATATTTCCTTAATTCCTGTGACTTAATAAGTATCTTCATTTTTTTGCATCTATCTGGAAACCACCGGTTATTTTCCAGCCCTATCGGAATAGATTCAACCCTCGAATCAATTATATTGACATTCTGGCTATACCACTTTACAATACAACCAGGCGGGATAATATTAGCGGCAGCATCGCAATTATGGGAAATTAAAATAAGTTTTTTATTAACTCCCTTTATGACTTCAAATAATTGCCGGACGTACATTGTATGGGTATAAATAATGTCGCCGTCCTTTAACAGATCAATATTCAGGGTATTGCCGTAATCATTGAAGTCATCCTGATACTTAACTGCCGGCGTATAGATGTAATCTGCCAGTGTTTTAAATTTCTCTCCTGTTATAAATCTGTTCATCTTTTCAGGTTTAAATAAGTCGGTTTGCCGGAATAGATAATCTCCTTAAGGTCAAAGTCATTCTCCGGTACAATAAATTCAATGTTTTTAAACTGCTTCAATATCTCATGATCTGAAGCATCATGACTAAATCCCTCGTGTGCGTAATCCTGTCCACGCCCAGAGCCGACAAGCTTAACCGGGATAGATTCATGGTCAAGGTACAAACGGATAGCTTCAAAACAACGAAAATAAAAGGGAGTTATGGTATAGCAAACCGGAATACGCCCTGATAATGCCATTCCAATAGCAGTTCCGACCATTACTTGCTCTGCAGCTCCAACATTATAAAATTGTTCGGATAATTCGTTTTTAATT
>DATKUO010000256.1:0-7422 GCA_035530515.1 Bacteroidales bacterium | reverse complement strand
CTTCTCAAGCTTATGAGACCGACTCATGGTAAGAAGTTCTTGCTTTTCTTCCATGGATAATTGAATTTTTTGTCCTATTCGTGCCATAGGACAAAGATAATAAAATATTAGTTAATTTACTTAGTAATTATTACACTAGTGTTACTTAACAATATACAATTACAAAAAAGCAGTGCAAGTTTTAATGATATTCAGGGACTTTTAACTATTGATCCTGACAGCAAGAATTCTATTTCACTCTCAGGCTATTTAAGTAACGACCATTTTGATTACTTCAACGAGAGTGAAATCAATTACAGAAACTTTGCTTCGACGCTTAAATGGAGGCATATTTATAATTCAAGGTTCTCTTCTCAATTCACTGTCATTATCAGTAATTACAACTATCAACTCAAATCAAAACAAGATTCAGCTTCATTATATTCATTATCTTACAATTTAGATCAAAGTATCCTGCGTGCTGATTTCACATACCGCCCAAATGAAACACATAAAGTCGAGTTCGGGCTGGATGCTATTAACTATTCTCTTCAACCAGGGATTCAGGAACCACTTGGAGATTATTCGGAAATAATCCCTAAAAAACTGGAAAGGGAGAGAGCATTGGAACCATCTCTTTATTTAAGTGATGAATTCGATATATCGCCCAGGTTATTGATCTCAGGTGGTTTAAGGTTTACACTGTTTTCCACATTCGGACCCACGACTCAATTTTTGTATAATGAGAATAGTCCCCGATCGTTGGATAACGTTACGGATACAGTTTCCTATGGCAAAGGTGATATTATACAAATTTACCCCGGACTGGAATTCAGATTTTCTTCCCGGTTTGTTCTTAGACCGGATCTATCTCTGAAAGCTGGTATTCAGAGAAATTTTCAATATCTGCATATGATCTCAAATACAACATCAATGACTCCCACAGATATATGGAAATTAAGCGACAATTACATCAGGCCGCAGAGAGGAGATCAGTTCTCATTAGGGATTTATAAGAACATGAATAGTAAAGCGATTGAAACTTCAATGGAAGTTTACTATAAGAGAATTAAAAATATTCTTGATTATAAGGGTGTTGCTGAATTGCTGATGAATGATCATCTTGAGACAGATATCATAAATGGTAATGGCAATGCCTACGGAGTTGAGTTTATGATAAAAAAACAATCAGGGATGTTTACAGGTTGGATAAGTTATACTTATTCAAGAGTTTTATTGAAAATTGATGGAAAGTATGAAGAAGAGAAGATAAACGGAGGAAAATATTTCCCGGCTAACTTTGATAAACCTCACGATCTGAAACTGGTTGCCAATGCTAAATTTTTCAGGAGACTTAATTTTACAACTAATTTCGTATATAATACAGGCCGGCCAATCACTTACCCTGTTGCTTACTATAATTTCCTTAATGTTAACAGGGTTTTCTATTCAAGCAGAAATGAATTCCGTATTCCTGATTATCTCCGACTTGATTTTGCGGCAACAATCAATGGAAATCTGAAGGCAAAGAAACTTAACCATTCCTCTTTAACATTTACTGTATATAATGCTCTCGGCAGACGAAATCCTTACTCGATATTCTTTAAAGCTGAGGATGGAGTTGTAAAAGGCTATCAGATGTCAATTTTCGGACAACCTATTGTAATGGTCACATATAATTTCAGGATACTGGGTAACGCTTCGAATGATTTTTAAACATACAAATCCTTTACCATCCAGATTGTACATCCAAAATGACCTGAATTTCCAAGCGCCCCGGGAATTGTTATAAATCCAGCTCTTTCATACAAGTTTATTGCTTTACCAAGCTCGGGAAGCGACTCAAGATACAACTGACTGTAGCCCAATCGCCTGGCCGAATCGAATGTCTTCGACATTAGCTGCCAGCCTATTCCCCTGCCCCTCAGTGATTCTGATAAATATAATTTAACCAGCTCCGCACAACCATCGGGAAGACCGGGTGTTGGAAAAACTCCGCAGCCCCCAATAATAGCTCCATTTTCCTCTGCAATCCAGTATTCTGACCCCGGTGTTATGAAAAGAGAAAACAAATCATCAGTAGTCGGATCAAAATATACAGTTCCAGGCTTTTCAATTTTGAATTCTCTGAACACTCTCCGTATTAATTCAGCTAACTCCCTGTTGTCTTTTTTTTCAATAGGCCTTAACATCATATAAGCATTCTTATTTTGAAAACAATAACTACAGACTGAAAGTATAAGTGTATTTCAATAATACAGACCTAGTATTATAGACAGGTAAATTAGGAACTTCACGAGTCAGATGGGTATTACGGCCTTCATTAAATACAATATAGAAATCATTCCCCTCCTTTGGATTATATCTGATCCGTAAGTTTGTCAAAACACCATTAAGTGCTGTATTATATTGGAAATAAGAGTTAATGGACAGACGTGTATCAAACATATAAATTGCTTTAATACCCAAAATATGGTTTGTAATATCCAGATCTCTCTCCTTGAACCAGAGTTTGTCGAAATTATAAGTAACCCCCAGCTCCATATGCTTCGAAAAATTCCATGTGGGTTGCATATTTAATGAAAAACGGGCACCGTCATAGTATTGACCGGTTTCTATCATTCCAATTACGAAAAATGGGTTTGAACCGGGAGTAGTCAGAGAACCGCTGAAATCAACAAAATCATATCTTGCAGGAGGAATGTACAATTCGTCTTCAAATATTTCGAGACTGTCCCTCACATTCTCAGTATTATATTTCAGGTATATACTTCCCATCCACTGACTTTTAGATTGAAATGTCCAGCCTCCAATATAACTCCTTGACATAAGTGATCCATCATCAACATATAACATGTTCCAGATCATAATTTCCGGAGAATGGCTGAACAAGAGTGAAGATTCTCCGGGTAGCCATCCGTATTTTATTGTACCTCTTATTGATGCATAATCTTCGATCATCTCAAATCCAATTCCGGGGTTATAATGAATCCCTGACCTTGAGTATCCCACACTATATCCAAGCCCTTTACTTGATCGTCTCTCCCAGATTGCCATCAGTTTAGTTGGTTGAGTAAGTGAACTGTTTTTCACACTGTCTTCGAAGGTCTGACTCCACTTAATATCAAGATAGTCATCCCCAAACAGACGAAATATCCCATCGAGGCCATAAGCCATATTATATGAGCCGTCAATTCCCAGGCGGCTTGTCACCATTGCTCCGATATAAGTATTATCATTAATAACCTGACGACGGAACCTCAAAACACCAAAGTTTTCGGATGGGACTACCACTTCAGCCACTCCCGCAGAATCATTTTTCCAAAGGGATGCGGTTTGCATATCCATAATGCCCATATCCCACTTCCCGATTCTTCCGGTAATTCTTGAACCACCATAAATTCGAATTGGATCGCCATCATCACTTAATCCTATCCTACGGCTGTAAAAAAGATTACTTTTACCCCCTGAAGCAAAATCAAAAACACTTGCCCTCTCAAGGAAAAACAATCTCTTTTCAGGGAAATACAATGAAAAACGGGTAAGATTGACCTGCTGGTCATCTGTCTCAACCTGAGCAAAATCAGTATTTACAGTAACATCCATGATAAGGTTATTGGAGAGTCCGTATTTAACATCAAGTCCGGCCTCCAAAGCAGGATTGTTTAACCTCTCATATTCAGTTCCCCGGCTGTTCAATTCATTGGTGCTCTCATATCCTCCTAATAAGTATGGAGCTATGTAAATAGGTTTACTTGGCTTAACTCCTCGAAGCACAACTTCCTGTGCCTGAGACGGTTTCAAGGCTGGTGTTTGTCCCCAGTTAGGATGGATTGCCGGGAAAACATTAACTTCGTTCTTTGACGGGATCCATCTTTGGACTATCAAGCCCATTCTAACCTCACCATTAATCTCCTGGAACCGGAGGCTGGAGAATGGAATCCGCATCTCAAAAGACCATCCCTTTTCATTAATAATCGTTGTAACATCCCAGAATGTATTCCAGCTGATATTCATTGGCAAATCATCCGGCATACGTACCACTGCATCTTTCTGAATAGTGGCATCCCACCTGAGACCGTCTGGTGAAGTGGAAAATGCAAGACCATTCTCCTTATCGTTATACGTATCAAGAATAATACTGAGCCAATCCCCTCCCATTCCCATATAATCTCTCTTCAGACTTGCAGACCTCAGCATGCCTGAATCATTATAAGAAAGTTGTGCTGCGATATATAGATATTTATCATCATAAGCCGGTCGGATATCACTATTTTCTGTAGGTTCTTTACCAAAAACAGGTGAGTGCATAATCATTCTTAAAGGAACTACTGATTCCCAGGCTGCTTCATCAGGAATACCATCGAAATTAACAGGAAGAGTAAGCTTGTCAATTATCAAAACACTTTTCAGGCTGGTGATTCTTTCTTGCTGACCAAAAGAGATCGATCCATGGATAAGCAGAGTGAATATGATAATGTAATAACATATATTTATTTTGCCCTTCATATGTACTCCATGATTAAAGTGTGACAGGTAATGAATGTAATAAAATTAGTATCAGGGATAAGTATTTCAGAAAAGGATACATCATAGTTGATAAAAATTATAATGAGAACCAATAATTCAGTTTGATAAGAAATATATTATTTGGAAATACATCCCATAGTTGCCTGTAAGAATCGCCAATCGTTGCACCAGATGAACCGGTTACTCCTGAACGCTCACTCGACCAGACAAGATAGATAAAAGAGCCAAGCCTATATTCCCATTTAGCCACTAAATTTGAGCGGAATTCATGAAAATTAAAATCGGGATTTGATATAAAATAATCTGAATTCCCATCATTGTTCTCGTCTAGACCATAAGAACCTCCGATAACTTCCAGACTCTGAAAAACAGCAAACCGGTCATTATAAGCGCTTGCCTCAGGATCAGTAACACGTTTAAATTCGGAATATGTGCCACGAGAGATAAAAGGACTGCCATAATACTGAATTGAGAACTCGGGAGTCAGGTTCATATCCACTCTAAATGTCAGACCGAGTGTTTTCTGATCGATAGTACCAAGAATATAACGTTTTTCAGTCATATAATCTCTTGTTGCTACATACTGAAGCCTGTCATTATTCTCTGAAAAATTTGCAGACAATCCTATTTTCAGAGTACTTATCGGGCGGATTGTAATTCCTGGCTCCAACTGGTAGCTAACAGCAGAATTACTTCCTCTGTTTTCATAGCTGTATGCTACACCGGCAGTAAACTTTTTTGACATATCAGTATTAATCCTGCCAAATGAGGTAATGCTTTGAGGCATCATCATATCAAATCCTCCCCTCAATATCTTAGTATCAAAAGCTTTCGAATGGTATATGAGATTTGTTGAAAAACCCCATTGATTCTTGAATTCTGAAATAAACTGAAGATGGCCGCCAGAACCAAGATAGAGTCCATTAAAGTTCCAGCTGTTGAACTGTTCAAGTCCAATAGAATAAGTCCTGAATATTGAAGCAGGTTTATTTATTAAATAGGATATATCATTTTCCTGATTGATCTGATCAGCACTATTCATATAGCCAAGATCATTTAGTTCGAGTCCAGGAGAAAGCCATGTAATTCCAGTTGAATATTTCCATAATCCTTTTGACCCCTTTCCTATCCTGAATTTACCACCATAGCCACTCAGGCTGGTACTTGTGGTATCATATCTAAGGTAGTCCGCTCCGGGTCTCTGATAATAGCGGGCCGATGATTCCTGCAATGCCGTTATTGCCTCTGTACTTCCATTAATATAGCTTCCAATTAGCCTGGCATCAATAAAAAACTCTTTATCTTTCCAATGATGCAAAAGATCAAGACCACCTGTATAGGCATCATTACTAAGAAACTGGAGGTTCTCATCTTCGATAGAACGGTTTGTTGAAGTCAGCATTCCTCCGATTACAGTTGTACCGGCTTTGTATCCTTTTTGAATACGGGCAACCATGTAGTTCGTAAGTGGTTCAACTTTTGTAGTTGTTTTGTTACCATATTCATCGCTGAGAGTAGCAAATTCATTCGCTGTTACACTTTGAATCAGACCAACTGATAATCCTTCAGAAGTTGTTCCACTTAATTTTATTGCGCTCAGAATAGATGTTTTGTTAGTTGATTTTACAAAAAGATCATCTGCAGGGTCAACCGTCCTCGATGGAGCATGTCCGATACGTCTTGAATAAAACAGGCTCTGGTTGTCAAATTTATAATCAAAAATCGTTAGCCCTTCCAGAAAAAAAGGTCTTTTCTCCTCATAAAATGTTTCAAATGCAGTTAAATTCATAACAGAAGGATCGGACTCAACCTGTCCGAAATCAGGATTCACAGTGAGATCTATAGTGAAATTACTTGAAATACCTATTTTGGCATCAAGGCCTATATTGCCTCCCCATGCTCTCCCTTTATCAGCAAATGGATTCCCCGGCTCTTTCTTCATTGTTTTGAGATCTCCAAGAGCATACGGCATAACTTCGAGACGCTGTGATTTTTTTAATCCTTTAATTCCCCGCAACTCTCCAAAATTATAGAGCATCCCCGGTCCGGTTTTTGACTGGATCTCCCAGTTGCTTTCCTCCTGTAACCGGTTAATCCACCTCCAGGTATGCATGCCCCAGACCTGTTCTTCTTCCTTGCTGTAACGTAACTGGTTCAATGGGACCTCATATTCTGCAACCCAGGCAGAATCCTCCAGTCCTGTTTTGACTTTCCAAACTGCATTCCAGTTAAAATCCCAACTGGCAGGATTGAACAGAACAAGATCAACCTTCTGCCCCCATGCAGTAACAGTAAACTCAAAACCTGTACGATGGTCGTGATAGCTGTCGAATGTAATTCCCACCATATCGCCGACAATATCGTCGCGAACTCCGGAAAGACGCTGAATTTTATCAGGCTCACCATCGTATGCACGAAAAGCAATATACAGGTTTTTATCATCGTAGAGAATCTTCATCTCAGTTGGATAGGTCGGTTTTGCTCCCTCATTTGGAATAAACTGGTGGTAGTCACCTGCCCAGACGCCAGTATTCCAGCATTCATCATCAAGTTTGCCATCAATGACCGGCTTAGCCGTAATCAATCGAGTGGTTGTATAAACAGGTTGTATAAATGAATTTTGTTTGACAATCGTATCCTGCTGACCAGATGCAGATTGACCTGAAGCAGATAAAAATAATGATGTTGCTATTATTAAAGAAAAAATAAGCAGAAACTGATTAATAAATAAAGATCGTTTCATTCTTTTATTATAGGCAGGTTTATATTAAATAATATGAGTATCGGGAATGATGCATAAGACAATTTTCTTATAAGTTATAATACCCCCTTCCCAACCTTCCTCCAAGGGGGAAGGAGCACAAAACAAAGCCTCCCGCTTAGGCGGGACGGGAAAGGGGGTCGTTTTGAAAC
>DATKUO010000255.1:0-13275 GCA_035530515.1 Bacteroidales bacterium | reverse complement strand
CCTGTTTTAAGCTACTCAACTGCTGAGGTAGTACTGTTTAACCAAGTGTATTATTGTAGCTGAAATGCTTACCTTTGCACCTGTTTCCTTATGAAACTTCACTGCTGCTTTCTGGATAAGTTTTTTGTCCTCTCCAGAGACTCTGATGGTAATGCTTCCTGTTTTCATAATTAATATCTTTTTATAGTGTTCAATTCCTATAATTCCTTTTTTGTCCGGAATAGTCAAAAGAAGCAAATATTCAAAGCCTTTTTTATAGACTCCAATTCCTCCAATTTTGTATTTATTTTTTGCTTTCAAATAGCTACGAAAACGACGTAAATAACAAGCTGCCTTTTTTACTGTTACAAAAACAATTTTTTTTTGTCTGAAATAAGCCGAAAAATTAGTATTATATCTTAATATTAAATCCATAATTCTTTAGCCGGTTAATAGCAATATTTATCTCTTCATGTGTAAATAATTCCCTCCATTCCATTTTTATTACCAATGCTTCAACAGTTAGGTCTAATCTATCGCACTCCCACAAAGCAGTATAACCATCAGAGACTTTGTTTGAATGCAACAAAATTCTTGCAGTCTCTAAACCCCCATGCTCAGAGACCATTTGTAAATATCTTGTAGCATTATAATTACATTCCTTTTTAACTAATTTATAAATATTAAGCATTTTGATATTAAACTTTAATTTTAGATTTTTATCCATTTTACTTCGGTTTTGTTCTGTTTCTATTTTAATCTACTTTAGATAATACCCGGTTACAAAATCAGGGTACAAAACATTGCGGAAATTATACTTTTAAAGTTCTATAAAGGCGTAAATAATTATCGGAATTTTTTTCATACACTTCAGCCTTTTTCAAAAGCTTTAAATAACGCTTTGTTGGTTTTCCGTCGTACTGCTTTTTGAAATGCTTACTGTAAATTTCCTCACAAACTTTATCAATTCCAAATAACAAACCAAATTGCTTACCCAGCTTTCTGTATCCGTGGCTTTGTACTTGCTTTTCATAAAAACACCCCGGAAATAAACAGCCGGGGTTTATTCACTGCTTATTCAATACCTGATAAAAGCTATTCTAAAACTGTAACTGGTGTTGATGTAAATTAATCAAAAAGGCTAATCCCGAACACAACGAACAGAATAGCCAGTTTTCTTATTGGGACACCCAGGGCTTACTATGTTAGAATCGTAGATCAAATAACGAGCACAGCCTTGATTTGTATTGAGCTCATTGGATGCAAAAACCGATAATTCTGATCACATTTGACCGGTCAAATAGGTTTTAACATAAATCGCTATACAGTAATTATTTAACTCTGGCAATCAGTGGTCGTTTTATTCCGGCCGAAGGTGGTCAAGGCTAATGGCTTTTCCAAGTAGGGAGATTATATTAATTAAAGTTTGTGAAATTTAAATTTAAGTGTTAAATTTCATAACCATTTTATTCTCAATCATACTTGTTATAAATTTTAAAATTTTAAATCAATATGAGTATAAGGATAAAGTTAAAGAGTTAAGTTATGAGATGTCAGCTTATTAGCAAATTGGTTAAAGAACTGGCAAAATCACGGTTTCATAAAATAATAATTCTATCTGCTCTGCTCATAATATTCAAATCAAACATGGCCGCTGCCACCGATCCAACCGTACTGGTATTTATTATCGATGGCCTTCAGAGTGACGCAGCGAAAGTCGCAGCTGCAAATGGCGCTGGAAATTTAAAATTCCTGATGGAAAACGGTGTATGTGTGCGTGAAGCATATTGCACAAGCCCTGCGCCCCGAATGTTTTTACCGGATGGATCCCTGCCCTGGGGAACTTCGTCCTCACCTAATGTTGCCATTCATACAGGGACGCATGTATTTGAATCCCGGCTGATTGATGATACATTTCTATCAGCCAGAAGGGCACACATTAAATCACTTTTTGCAGGTGGCGCGGATAATTATAAAGAATTTACCACGCCCGATTTTTGTTATGCAGGATCTCTAACCGATTCAGATGTGGTGCAATATGGTATGTATCATTTTAAAAATGACGGTACAAGATTAATCCGGCTTCACCTTCAGCAAATCAGGGACAGCTGGTCCGGTCCCGAGGATAAACTCAAAGCGGGTTCAGGGTACCAAAAGGCAATACTTAGAGCCGATGTGTTATTAGGCAAGCTTATACAAATGTTTAAAAGCGCGGGTGTATGGGAAGAGACTTATATTATTGTAGCCGGCGATCACGGAATGGGCATAACAAAGGAGAGTGAACATCCGCCTTCAGTTATTTCATCATGGTCACCTTACATGAATTTTTATGGACCGGGAATTAAAAAGGGAGGAATCATTCCCTATGCTGAGACACCTGATCTGGCACTGATGATTAATCATTTTTTGAATCTCAGCCCATTGCAGGGCTATACTGATCCTGGCATAGTAATCGAACCTAAAGGCACAACCGGAACCTTTTTAAGCAATATTTTTGAAGGTAATCCAGATGAAATCACTCATCCCAAAATGATTCTGAGGTATTTGGAAAGCAATAACTGGAAACATTCTGATGATTATTCAGAATACCGTCATGCAATGCTTTCTTACATGAAAGAATTAGCATTTAGAAAATAAATACGCTTAAAATAAATGAGAATCAGTCTGCAAACTGTCATGCAGCAAACTACTAATGTATTTTTGTCTATTAACTAAAAATGTCCGGTTTTTTAAACATTATAGCCATTCTTCAGCTGTGCACAAACTTTTTACTGTAAATTAATAAGAATCTTATAAGTAAGTCAGTCCATACCTTAAAAACGCCTGGGGTTTTACGCATTATAGCCATTCTTCCGCTTTACGCAAACTTTTTACTGTAAATTAATAAGAATCTGATAATTTAATCCCTCTTGTATTATAATACATACATAGACTAAAAACGTCCCATTATTTGAGTGTAGATACGTCAGACCTTCGTAGACACTTTTTGCTAAATTGTTATGTGTAAAAACAAAAAGTGTAATCATGAGTAAAGAAGTAAAAGATATTCTTAGGATAATATATAAAATGCTTATTCTTGAATAAGCAAGAAGACATGGCAATATTGCTAAAACGTGCCGAGATTTTGATGTAACCAAATCATCTTTTTATAAATGGAAGAAAGCTTATGATCTTGGCGGCAAAGAAGGATTAAAAAGGAAGAAACCGATAGCTTACAATCATCCTAAAAAGATATCTAAAGAGGTTATTGAAAGAATCCTTGAACTAAGAAAAGATTATCATCTTGGTCCTGAAAGAATTAAATGGTATTCAGAGCGATATCATGGAATCAATGTATCAGAATCCAGTGTATCCCGCACATTGGTACGAAATGGGATCAGTAGATTATCTAAAAAAGCTTCCAGAAGAACTGTTCACACAAAAAGATATGCTAAGGAGACTCCAGGCCATCAAGTCCAGATTGATGTTAAATTTGTCTCTATTAATGATTCCATTGGCAACCCTATACGTCGTTTTCAATATACAGCAATAGATGATGCCACTCGTATTCGCACTTTAAAAATATATAAACAACATAACCAGAAGAATGCAATTGACTTTATTGATCATATTATTGATAAATTTCCTTTTCGTATTCACACTATTAGGACAGACAGAGGTCATGAGTTCCAGGCACAATTTCATTGGCATGTTGAAGACAAAGGGATGAGGCATGTTTATATCAAGCCAAGATCTCCTCAGCTTAATGGAAAAGTTGAAAGATCTCATCGCACTGATCAAGAGGAGTTTTATCAGCTTTTGACTTATACTGATGACGTCGATTTAAACAAGAAACTAAAGAATTGGGAAGAATTTTATAACTTTAATCGCCCACATGGAGCTTTCGAAGGAAAAACACCATATGAAAAACTAAATAGCATATTAAAATCTATTTAAAAGAGTCTACCAAAAGTTGAAGTATTACAGTGCATTTTAAAAATATCCTTTAACTAATTATCTGTAAATTATTTTTTTAACTAAAAAGGAGGTTATATGGTTGACTCAAAAGTTGTTTTAACAGGACAGACCCTTGCGTATACATTCTATTGTATAGTCATTATTCTGTTGGTTGCCTGGTTCGCAATTAAAGTTACAGGCAAAGGGAAAGGACTTGCGGTTAAACCGGCAATATTTTACACTTTTGTCGGGTTTCTCACAGTTCTTGGCGTATCACTTCATCTCATTACCTTCAACACAATCCCATGGGCAGAGATGGATCTTAACAGGTCTGACTACAAACCCGACAAAACATTTGTAATTAAGGTTAAGGATCATCAGTTCATTATGCCATCTGAAAAGCTGGTAATTAATGTGAATGACAAAGTTCTTTTCGATGTGCAGTCGGAAGACCTCACTTATGGCTTTGGCCTTTTTAGGAACGATAATAGTATGATGTTCCAAATGCAGGTAGTACCTGGTCACAGAAATGATCTCTTGTGGCAATTCGACCGAGAAGGGGTTTATACCATACGCTCAACAGAGTATTCGGGACCAAAAGGGGTCTTTATGATTCTGAAAGATGCCGTTCAGGTAATCCCCGCAAATGCATCAAACTAATATTGATTATTTACAAATCTTTAAATTAAAATATATGAGTTTTATCAAGACTTTTATGAATGGAGAGGAAGGACTTTTCAAGTCTGAAACTCTTACTCCTATGCAAAAACTGACGCTCCGGTTTGTTGTTGTTGGTCTTATTTATTTTGGTTTCGTTGTTATAGAAGGAATGTTAATGAGGCTATATGAAGTTAAACCTCTTCCTTTTATTACTGAACCACAGTTTTTTGCAATTCTTACAGCACATCCACTTGTGGGAATTTTCGGCTCAACATACTCTATTGTATTCGGAGCATTTCTTTTCCTTGTTCCGTTTTTAATGAAAAAGCCATTGTGGAGTATTAAACTTGGAAACTGGACTTTCATTCTGGTTGCAGTTGGAACCTTTATTTTCTGGTTCGCCGGTTTTGTAAGTCATTATGCTCCGCTGTACACACTTTACTGGCCACTGCCTGCTGACTTCACCCAGTTCAGTGTCTGGGGCGGAACATTCTTTATTGTCGGGATAGCGCTGGTAATGGTAGGTAGTGCATTTTTTGTAATAAACATTTTTAAAACAATATCATACACACCAGATGGATGGGAAAAGCAGCCTTCAAAAGAACTGCTTGCATCTGCTCTTGGCATAACAGGATTCAGAAACCTGTTTACAAAAAACAAGAAAGAACATCTTGTTCCACTTCCCGTTGCTGCTGTAGCAAGAGGAAGTGTAGATGTGGCTCTTAACACTGCTATAATTCTTTTTACAGGAGTATTGATCCTTGTGTTTATGATTGCTGCCATCATGGGAATTGACCTTAAAAGCACCGCAATCGATGCACTACTTTATAAAAACTGGTTCTGGTGGGGCCTCGATCTTATTGCCGACGGGCTGGTACTGATTTTTGTGGCAGGCACATGGTACCTGCTGGCCATGATGATAAGCGGTAAACCACTTTTCATGCAAAACATTGCACGGGCAGCTTTGCTAGTCGAACTCGTAGTTTCATGGACAGTCTGGTCGCATCATCTTCTCTCAGATCAGGCACAGCCTGCTATCCTAAAAGTTGTATCCGGAGAGATGGTAACAGCCTTTGAGCTAATCACCCAGGGACTTGCATTCTTTATTGCGTTGGCGACACTCTGGAGTGCAAGGCCGTTGAAGATGACAAATCCATTGAAGTTCCTGCTGGGAGGGTTACTTGGATTTGCGCTCGCAGTACCTGCAGGTATCATGCAGGCTGACGTTGGTTTGAACAGGATACTTCATAATACCCAGTGGGTAGTCGGCCCGCACGTTCATGTGGCAATACTGGTTGGATTGACAATGACTCTCTACTCAGCTATTTATTTATTATTCCCAATACTGACAAATGGAGCAAAAGTATACAGTCAGAAACTTGTAAATGTTCATTTCTGGTGCCATCTAATTGGCGGTATAGGAATGGGTGCATTTATGGGAATGGCAGGATTGAAAGGAATGTTAAGACGTTCTCTTTACATAAACGGGGAATTCAATCTTATGATGATCCTGGCTGCAATCTGTGGAACTCTATTGTTAATAGGATTCATTGCATTCTTCTATAACATTGTGATGAGTGTAGGATTGAAGGGTGTAATCGGAATTTTTACACCTTCAAAAACCAAAACAAATGATCTGGTACCTTCAAAGTAGTTATTTTTAATGGCTATACTTTAATTTTTGTGTTCAGATTTTAATTAGGAACACGATTTAAAATATGAGTATAAGAATGAAATGTTTAAATCCTTTCATTGTTGGATCTATATATAGACTTGGAAATAGGTTTTGAAACAATTTAATAATCGATAACATGATTGCAAGAAATTACAAAAAAGAAGAAATAAAAGAAAATCCCCATAAGGTTGATGTTCGGCAACTTTATAATATAATGTACCCTATTGCAAAAGCCGGACGGCTTGACCACATTTGGCCGGATAAAATGTGATTAACATGAATAGTTTAATGACAAGCACTTATTTCCGGCCTAGGATGGTCAATTTACTCCGACCGATTATGGTCAAGGGCACTGTCGTTTCCAGTGACATGCTATTTCAGGAAGAGACAGTCCGGAAGAATTAAAATATCGGTTAAATGAATTTGTGGATTATTACAACAATAAACGATATCATGAATCTATACAAAACGTAACACCTGCAGATGTGTATTTTGGCAGGGATGAACAGATACTCAAGAAAAGAAATCTAACGAAGGAAAAAACAATGCTTAAAAGAAGAAAATTACACCTTTTGAATAGTTCAAAAGTATGACTTAACTTTATGATAAATTATTTCGCTTTAGTTTGAAGACTTACAGTGATCAGATTGTCCGGTATTTGCACTTGCAACACTATTTTTTTTGTCCGTTGAAAGAGATTAGTTGAATTCTTTAAAATAAAAGGTTTTTATATATAAGTCAAATAATGCTTTATAAACCAGAGCGATGTTAAATAATCTCATTAAGCATAGTATAAGGTCTTTAAAAAGGCAGCGAGCATACATTATTATTAATGTTATGGGGCTTTCCATCGGTATTGCCTCCAGTCTTATCATAGCACTTTTTGTAATAAAGGAGGTGAGTTATGAAAAGCATAATTCCAAGAAAGAAAGGATTTGCAGGCTCGTCATGGACGGTAGGTTCGGAGATCAGGAAATCAACTCGGCCTACACCTCAATACCTATGGGCCCTGCTATGGCGAATGAATTTCCGGAAATTGAAGATTTCCTTAGAATGAACAGAAGAAGACCTACTATGGTTGAATATAAAAACCGTACTTTTTCAGAGGAGAATATGATTGAAGTGGATTCCTCGTTTTTTAATTTCTTTTCAATACCGGTTTTAAAAGGCGATCCGAAAAATCTGCTGAATGCTCCCCTGAAAATTGTGTTATCAGAATCAACTGCAAGAAAAATATTCGGTGATGAGAATCCTATCGACAAAACAATTAAAATTGGATCAGATTCTGTTCGTTATACAATCTCAGGAGTGATGGCTGATATACCAGAAAATTCGCATTTTGAGGCCACCATTCTTGTTTCATTTATGACCAATCCCGGCGCAAATAGTTCAGCTTGGTTAAATAATGGTATCAGCACTTACATTCTGTTAAAACCCAATTCAAGCTATGTTACAGTTGATGCTAAAATCCCTGAATTATTAATTAAGTATGTAGGACCGCAGATTCAGCAGGCCCTTGGCATTTCGCTAAGTGATTTCGAAAAACAGGGAAACAAATATGGATTCTATTGTCAGAATCTGACTGATATCCACCTTGATCCGTCAGTTGAACAGCAATTTAAAGAAGCAAGTGATCCAAAGTACCTGAAGATATTCAGTACTATAGCAATACTTATTATATTAATAGCAGCAATCAATTTCATGAACCTTTCAACTGCCCAGGCTTCGGTAAGGGCAAAGGAAGTTGGAATAAAAAAGATAGGAGGTTCGTCAAGGAGTATGCTTATTGTACAATTTCTTTTAGAATCGTTCATCCTCTCATTTATCTCCCTGCTCTCAGCATTAATTCTTATTAAAGTATCCCTTCCGTTTCTTAATAATTTGCTGGGTACAAACCTGTTGCTAAATCTTTTTACCAACTGGCACACAATTCCTTTACTTGTTCTCTTTTCTTTGATTGTGGGTTTTCTGGCAGGAAGTTATCCGGCCTTCTTTTTGTCATCTTTCAATCCGTATGAAGCATTGAAGAGGAGTGTGAAAAACAGTATGAAAAACAGAGGTCTCAGGAGGGTACTTGTTGTTTTTCAGTTCACTGTTTCAATTCTGTTGATCGTTGGTTCATTATTAATGTATAGACAGATAAAATTCATGCTCAATAAAGATATGGGATTCAACAAAGAGCAGTTAATAGTTATAAGCCGGATAGGATTACTTGGAAGGGAAGGTTTTGGAGCAAAACTTAAGTCATTAAAGGATGCCTTAAAAGGTATTCCGGGAGTAATCAATTGCTCCAGCTCTTCCGATGTCCCTGGCCAAAACAATAATAATAACAGTTATATGCTTGAAGGCAGGAAAGACGAGACAATCATGATGCAGACCAACTGGATCGATTACGACTTTATGGAAACCTATGGATTAACACTTATATCGGGCAGATCATTTGACCAATCATTTACTACAGACATGGAGGCATGTTTGATTAATGAAAATGCCGTTAAGGATTTTGGCATCACTGATCCGGGACGGGCGAGATTTATGGAACCAAGAGATTCTGGTAAAATGAATTATGTTCCTGTAATTGGTATTGTAAAAAACTTCAATTTCGAATCACTTCATAATCCGATAGGTCCATATATTTTCAAATTTCAAAGTGAAGGCAGTTTGTTTGGATATTTATCAGTAAAGTTAACAGCTCTTAATTTGGCAAGTACTATCAGTGAAATTGAGAGCATATGGAAAGAGTTTACATCCAATAGCCCGTTACAGTATTACTTTGTTGATGAGAATTTTGAAGAAATGTATATCCAGGAGAAACAGAATGCCCAGATGGCAGTGATATTTTCGATCCTGGCAATATTTATTGCGGCAATCGGACTTTTCGGACTTACATCATTCACCATTGAACAACGTACAAAAGAGATTGGTATCAGGAAGGCAATGGGATCTACAATCACTGGTATATATTTTACAATATCAAAGGAGATCATAATACTTGTTTCAATCTCAGCCCTTATTGCCTGGCCTTTGATTTATTACATTGCAGGTAAATGGCTGGAAACATTCTATTACAGAATAACCCCTGGAGTAATTAGCTTTGGTGCAGGTTTAGTTATTGTTCTTGGTATTGCTATTCTTACAACAAGCTATCGTATTCTAAAGACAGCAAGAATAAATCCCGCCCAATCGTTGAAATATGAGTAGGCAACTATGAAGGCGGTGTATCTGGCAATCGGAAATGTTTAAAATAAATGGACTATTCATTTCCAGATTTGGGTATGATCCTTCATTAATTTTTGATTAAATTTGAAGATAGATGCAGAATATGAATTTAGGCGTTTACACAAAGTTATCTATAGACCCGGAAGATAAGGATTAACTTTAAAAACCTAACAAATTTCTAATTGTAAACGTTTGTCCTATCCTAAAAATCTCTATTTGTTTATCGTCAGCAAAATCTGGAATCCAATCAAAATAATATTAAGAGATACTTTCATTAAATCAAAGTTGTTTTTTGCACTTCATAATCCAATTTCCTTTTCAGTAAAGTACGTTGCTTAATATCTTCTCTCCTGGCAAAGATCTCCTGGTCTCTTCCAAAATAGACATCTGCGGGAGTTACGTTATTCAAGGACTCATGATACCGGTGGTTATTATAATATTCTACAAATTCAGCAATCTGATCCTTCAGTTCGTCAGGGCTATAATAATGTTCCAGTTTAATGATGTTCTTCATCGTTCTATTCTTTAGCTTCTTAGAATGGAGTTTAATTGAATGTTTTTAATAAATGGCTGATCAGATGCGACAGAATCCTATTCATTATCTTCCAATATTTATTACTTTTACGTTTCTGAGTAAGAACAAAACTTTTCTGAATCATGAAAGTACTATTATCTTTTCTAACCGTAATCTTTATATTCCTGATTACTTCTTGCAGAGAACAGCCTGATAGTCTTGATGAAATAAAGTTGTTTCATCCAGATGATAAATATTTTAAATCCTCCATGGTGAGTCTGCATTTTATCATAGAAACTTCATCAATCGATAGAGTAGATTCTATATTTTATCAAATGATCAATCAATATGATCTGCCTGTAGACGCTAAGGGTGCAAAGGATGGAACTTACAAGGGAGAATCTCCATATGATGCATTTGACTACAAACATATCGTTGAAATGGAGATTAAGGATGAGAAGATCGTTTCTCTAGATTATAATGAAATACATAAAAATGGTATCGGTAAAGAGGAAGATGAATCTTATTGTAAGGAAATGAGCGTAACAGGAACAAGCCCTGACATTGCATACCCACTAATGGAGGCTGAAATGCTGGAAAAACAAAATACAATGAAAGTTAGTGCAGTATCTGGTGCCACTTATTCACTTTATAGATTCCGTTATGCTATCACTGTTGCGCTTATGAAATCACCAGTTAAATAAATCTGTTCCTGATTTTGTGAAGATTATTGGTTTATGAAATATTCCCCGAAATCAGTGTAAGTCTTCAAATAGACTACTTAGCTACCTTTACCGACTTGCAATGTACTGACAGCGAGCACGTTGAAAAAACCGTCAGCAATCCCATCAACAGAGAACAAAAAGAACTCGGGAAAGGCTCCAAAAGGCTTTAAACTGGAAAGATTACTATGAGAATAAATGACAAAGTCTTTGATTATGTTGCAGGGCTGATCTTCATTTTTGTCGTCGACCTGGCAGTATGCTCGTTATGCATGCTATTCCTGGATATTACTTTCGCTGAATGCCTTATCTATTCTGCAATAAATGCACTATGGATACCATTAGTGCTACCCGGGATCATGAACAGATTAAATTCCCCTTAGAAGCTTTAAAATTGTCATACCAAAAGAGTATCTTATTATGGATTTCCTGGAAAAACTTCAATTAATGCCAGAACTTTTTTCATACCTTTGTAATTGTATGTTCTTTGAATGATCTAACGGGCCCGGTGAACCAAACGGTGTACCGGTTAAATCAGGACCTTGCAAATAACTCATTATCAGAATATTAGAAAGAGGTTCAAAAACCCTCTTTGAATGCATTGAGTATTTTTTTATCTGAATGGTGTAACACACTACTTTCATCTTCATACTCTAAAAAGCCTCTTTTTGAATCAAGAAATTCAATCCTGTACCTCTTTACTCTTCTTAACCCTGATTCCCTTAGAAGAAATACCAGGTCTCTTATGATCTTAACTTTCTCTGTTGACTCCTCCGGTCTGCCATATTTGTATTCAATATTCTTTAACTCAATGCGGAGTTCGTATGGAAGCAATCCTGCGATCATGGACGTTACTTCACACATTTTTATTATTGAACCTCTTTTCTCAAGTTTACCTCTTGCAGTCTCTGTATCATCAACCAATAACTCACTCTTAGAAACCGGTTCAACTAATATTTTTCCTTCATAACCCAGTCGCCTGCGTTCTCTAAAGAATTCATCTACCTGTTCCCATCTTATTCTATTATTTTTATCGAGGATTGTTCTAAGATTAAGACCTGTATCCGGGGCAAGTAATAATTCCCTTATATCTTTGCTGATGAATTTCTTATACCACCGGTACGGCTCATAAAAGAAGAAATGAATTTCAAAAATCGGATAATTCTCATCAGAAATATCCATAAAATAATCATAAGAGTCCACCTCTAATGAAATCCAGTAAGGTCTAAAAAACTCTATCTCAATCGGATTTTCAAATTTTGAACATAACCAGATCCATTCATTCTGAGCATCATCAAGATTATCTGGATTATGAATCTCCCCTAATTTCAGAGTGTTTAAGACACCTGGATATGTATTCAGATAGCTTAATATATGTTTGGCATTTTTATACTGCATGCCCCACGCCTGGTTAAAAGGGATCCAGTCCTTCTCAGTTTTCAGCTTGTTTTTCATTCCAGAGGCCTCTGTTATTTCTTCTTGCTCTTCGCTGTAATTTAACAAATTTCTCAGCATACTTAACATTCGGAGGAATTGTCATAACCATTGCATACCCCTTCCTGACCAGTTCAGCGTTTACAAAGGTTCCGTCCTGTAAATAGACATATGCGAGTGTCCGGTTGTACTGATCCTTCCTTCCAACATCGTATTCAAGACGAACCTTCTTATTTTCAAGCAGTTTCGTTAAATACTCTTTCGACTGCTGACCATAATATCCGATAGTCTTCCTGCCAGTATTTCTCGATTCTGGGGCATCCACACCGATAAGACGAATATTAAGCCCTTTTTCACTGCCATCATCTGCATAAAAAGTATCACCGTCGACTACTCTGATGACATCCATAAAACTAGTCATGCTGCCCTTGTACCTGACCGAGTGGCAGGATATCTCAGGAATGGAAAGCACCAGAACTAAAACAATGACTAATCTTGATTTCATCATTTAAAAATAACTATAAACTTCATTTTGAAATATCATCCTTGTAAACGTTTGAATTCAGATTTAAAATTCTTAATGACAATTATATTGCCAATCTCTTAAAATACTGATTATTTGTTTATCATTGATTTATTGTATCTCAGATAATATTATACTAAATCATATATTGATATAATATTATTAATATTGTTGAATTGTTTTAAGCATCAGAATATTCATGGAAATCTCAATTGTAAAAGCTAGAGGAACTTATCACATTTGGTAGGTATATTTGTAATTGATATGCTTAACTTGATAACAAACGCTTACCACTGGCCATAGTTGATCAAGATCACCGGTATCTCCAGATTCTTAAATTAACACGGTCATATAATTGATGCCCATTGAAATTCAAGCACATAAGTAATATTATAAAGCACGGAAATAGAATCTTGCAGAAATTTCTTTGTAGGTGTGTGTTACTTAATTCAATTTCTCCGATTTTAGTCTCGTTTTATAAATAAAACTTATGATTAAATCGGGAATATTCCGGAATATTCCTGATCATTGTGCCATTCTTCGGACTTTTCCGAAATAGACCAAAGATTTAATGGATTTTAGGTTTCCTCCTCCATCGTTTGAAAAGAAGTCT
>DATKUO010000254.1:0-2416 GCA_035530515.1 Bacteroidales bacterium | reverse complement strand
CTTTTTGGGGCAGATTCAGGTGGATGTATTAACACATCATATATAGAGCGAATCAATCTTACTATCCGAAACTCTCTAGCGAGATTTATACGAAAAGGAATGAATTATAGTAAAGATGTTCTGATGCATTCAAGAGCAATAAACTTCTTCCAGGCATGGTATAATTTTGTTAAGCAGCATAAATCACTGAGATTAATGGTTAATTGTGGGAACAAAAGATGGTTGCAAAGGACACCCGCTATGGCTCAGAAACTTACAGACCATATTTGGACATTGAAAGAATTATTAACGTTCAGAGTGCCTGTTCAGTAAATCGGGGACACGACCTATTAATCCACATAATCAGTATTAATATTTAATATATTAGCGTTTAAATTCACAAACTTGACGATTTAATAAGAAAGCTTATGCACTAATAGGTAATACTTATGATTAAAAATTTTCCAATTAAGAGACAGTCTAAAAAATGGGTGGCACAATCCGAATGGCGGATGATTCTGCTGTACGGCTTCTTTGAGGGGCCGTGGTGTGTTTCATTCAAATAATAATTACAGCCCTTAAAAAAGAGGAAATGATTAAATATGAAAAATAAATCGAATAGATTAACTATAATAACATCTATGCTTATCGCATTGCTGCTTTTAGGGATTGCAGCAGGGCCAGCGAGCGCAAGTACACAAACAGCAGTGAATCTTGGAACAGCCGACAATTTCGTGATTCTGTCAAAAACAGGGATTACCAATGTCCCCACATCTGCTATTACTGGAAATATTGGAACAAGTCCAATTACAGGTGCAGCTATTGCTGGATTAGATTGTTCAGAAGTTACAGGAACAATATACACTGTCGATGCTGCTGGCCCTGCATGTAGGGTGATAGCTACGACCTTACTGACCACAGCTATAAGCGACATGGAAACAGCGTACACTGATGCAGCCGGACGAACATTGCCAGATTATATTAATCTTGGAACCGGTAACATTGGTGGTCTGACTCTAACACCTGGCCTTTATAAGTGGTCTACCGATGTAATAATACCAACAGATGTAACTATATCTGGAAGTTCAACCGACATATGGATATTCCAGGTCGCAGGAACTCTTGATATTGCTTCTGCAAAGCAGGTTATCCTAAGTGGCGGTGCACAGTCAAAGAACATATACTGGCAAGTCGCTGGCGCAACGACACTTGGAACAACATCTGTTTTCAATGGAAATATCCTGGCTAAAACAAATATTGCGATACAGACTGGCGCAACATTAAACGGAAGAGCATTGGCGCAAACAGCTGTTACATTAGACCAGAATTCTGTCAATCTACCTCCAAATGTACCAACGCAAAAATCTTTTTTGGGTTCATTTATTGAGTCTATTAAGCAAAAAGTAGGTCTGTAACTGTCTATACGATATATATATGCAAACATAACGGGATTAGGGTCTTCCCTAATTCTTCTTTTTTTTGTATCCACTTCAAATTAGGTGGCAATACCATAAATTGACGGCACAAATAACCTGGCAATAAGCGCTAATGATGCTGTAATCGACTATTTGATATTATTGCATTTTCCAAATTTACCATCTGATTTGAAGAGGATACAAAAATTATACTGTGGAAAAATTACTTCTTGAGCTTGAGAAGATCAAAAAGATACAGCTGGCAAATGAAGTTGTTGTTGTTACAAAAATTACGAAAAAGCAAAATGATATTTTGGATGTACTTGGTTTATGCGCTTAAAAAAGCGGAAGTAAGGTTTAATATTATCAATATCGAATATTAATAATTATCGGTCAATGTTCAATTTATCCTGGCATCCACCACCACATGCCACACCCCGGGTGAAAATTTCTTTACCCTGCGCCAGTCCAGCATCTCGGCGGTGCGACCCTGGGCACTGGCTTCAAATTTGATCCTGGCCCTGATCTCATCAAGTGCTGTTAAATAATCAGAATGTACAAGTATTGTGTCGTGATAATGAAGCACTCCACCTGGTTTCAGGGCCAGGATGCCGTATTTAAGGTAATGACCGGTATGCTTCACATATCCCATTATTGTCCTGTCAGCTGCAGAGGTCGGTGTTTTTTCAATACAATCCCCAAGCACAGGTTCAACAATATCTTCCACATTGTTGAGCTTGATATTCTCAACCAGATATTTATGGGAATCAGGGTTCAGTTCGATAGCTAGTATTTTTTTTGGCCTGGAATGAACTGCCATGGGTATGGTGAAATATCCAATACCTGCGAACATATCAACCACAAATTCCTCGCTCCCCAGTTTTGCCATCCTGGCCTTTTCTTTCAGGTTGCCCTTGCTGAACATGACCTTGGTAACATCCAGTTTGAACTGGCATCCGTTCTCTCTATGAATTGTCGATCCCGGCTCTAACGTACCAGCTTTTGCAGCTATAAGTGTTCTA
>DATKUO010000253.1:0-22466 GCA_035530515.1 Bacteroidales bacterium | reverse complement strand
TTCGCCTATACCAAGTTCACCTTCAGTAATTGCTCTTCTATAAAATTCATCGTTGTAGATCCGAATATCCCAGGGATTACTGCCATTAATTCTAACTCCTGCAATTCCCAAAATCTCTTCACATATTTCTTTATACCTGTTTTTCATATCGTACACCTGAAATTATTTTGAAATTTACTTATGTAAAGTTACTATATGATTATAGATAAAGTCAAATTTATTTTTATCCACCCACCCAGGTCCCCTTATAAAGGGAACCTGGAGAATGGAATTAGCACTGTTGGTTTTCAGTGGTTCTTGAGATTTTAAAGTCGAGCTGAACCATCTCAAAACAACAGTAAAGAAAATACAGCATGACTCAACTATTAACCAGATTTCGGGTCTATACGGCCTAGTCTCTGGAATTCCTTTATTTGCGTTGTAATACCCTGAAATTGAAGAAGTAATAGGCTTTGTTCTTTATGACATATACATCAATTAAGCTAATATCAATCTTAACAGCAGAAACGAGGCATATGAGGCCTTTATACAGTTCTCCAACGTCTGATATAACCACGACTTCGAACGGGCACTGTAAACGCTGTAATTGACCCGTTTTTCCGATGACCAGAATGCTATCAGTTTTACAATACTTAAAAACTTCTTCAATGTATTTTCTTTTTTCATTATCGGTCATAGTCAATATTCTGATGGTAATAGCGCAACCTTATCAATCACCCATATCTTAACATAATCCAACGGGAAGTCAGAATACTCGATTGACTGTATGATCAGTGGTTTCTTCCCTGTATTAGGGCCCCCAAAATGGGATCAGCGAAGCTAATCCTTCAATTTACCTCAAAAGCAGATGCCGGTTTTCTGGTTGTTAGGGTATAAAAAAAAATCGACTTTAACAGAAGCGTAGGAGGGATCGTCTTTGTGTTATCATTATTTTTCTTTTACAATAACAGATGCAAGAACGGATATCAGAAGAATGGAAATAATTATTACCAGTGATAAAACAATCGGAATCTCAAAATGGAAATATGATACAAGCATTTTCAGTCCTACAAAAGTCAGAACAAAGGCCAATCCAACTTTGAGATAACGAAAATAGCCCATAATACCTGCTATAGCAAAATAAAGAGATCGTAGTCCCATGATTGCAAAGATATTAGATGTATATACTATAAATGTATCCTTACTTATAGCAAGAATTGCAGGAATGCTATCGACAGCGAAAATAAGGTCCGAAGATTCAATGATTAAGAGAACCAGGAACAGAGGTGTTGCATGCAATCTTTTACTCTGTTTGATAAATAGTTTGTCGCCATGCAATGTATTCGAAACAGGAAGAATTTTTCTAAAGAATCTTACAATAGCATTCTTTTCAGGGTCAACTGTTGTCTCTTTTTGAAATAGCATTCTAATCCCAGTAAAGACAAGAAAGCCTCCAAAAATAATAACGATCCAATGAAACCGGTTAATGAGGGCAACTCCGGTAAAAATAAATATCCCCCTCATCACCAGTGCACCAATAATACCCCAGAACAATATTTTATGCTGATACTCATCTTTAACAGCAAAATAGGAGAAAATAAGAATAAATACGAAAATATTGTCAACACTTAGAGAATATTCAATAACATAACCTGTAAGAAATTCAAGTGCCAATACCTTATTAAATCCGGAATACAAATAGATAAAAACATTGAATAAAAAGGCCAGGGTAATCCAGACTATACTCCAGGTAATAGCCTCCCTTACTGATATTTTATGTGTCTTCTTATGAAAAACTCCAAGATCCAATGCGAGCATTAGAAATATAAAAACATGAAATCCAATCCAGAAATAAAAGCTTATCTCCATCCAAAAAATATTTGGTTGTAAACTTATGAAAATAATTTCTTAAAACTTTATTAACTTTACATCAGTACAATTCATTTCCTTTATATACAGTCCTGATATGAAAAATGTTCTTAAAATTTTTACTGTTATAGTACTTATAACTTTAACATCACTTTCTCTATTTTCTCAAAAAAACACAAATCCAATTAACCAGATATCTGCCTCAGATCTTGAGAGTTATGTTACTTTTTTAGCTTCTCCCCTTCTTAAAGGTAGGATGAATGGAAATGAAGAGCTTGGTATTGCTGCAAATTATATTGCCTCTCAGGCTAAATTATTAGGTCTGAAGCCGGCTAATGGGAATAGCTATTTTCAGCCCTATTTAATAGTTAAAAAAACAATGGATCCTGAGAATACAATGATACAGATAACATCTGATGACCAGGAAACCATTACAATAAAGGACCCTATGTTCCAACTTTTACCAACAGGACCCTCCGATTTGACACTGGAAGGTGAAGTACTCTTTGCAGGTTATGGGATCAAAGCAGATAAATACAACTATAACGATATTGAAGATCTCAAACCTGAGGGAAAAATTCTTCTTGTCATGGATAGAGCTCCAATGTCAGAAGATAGAACTGAATGTCTGTTTGAAGAAGCAGGATGGAGTTCCAAAATGAGTTTTCAGCTAAAACTAACAACACTAATTTATTCAAAAGCGAAGGCAATTCTTTTTGTATCAGATCCAAAATCTGGTTTTAAATCGTTTGAAGAATCCAGCCCCTGGTATAGCTGGCTATTTACAATCAAAAATGTCACTGAAAGGAAGTAATGATGAAGCAATGAATCCGTTCATGTCGGCTATGCCTAAAGTTATCTTTATTAACAGATCAGTTGCGGATGCATTGCTTAAAGGCACCGGAAATACTCTTGAAGAGCTTCAGAAAATTATTGATTCTACACTTAAACCTCATTCTTTCTTAATTCCTGGTAAAAAATTAAAAATTACAGAGGTTGTTCTTTCTGAAGAAAAAACACTAAATAATGTTGCAGGGTATATTGAGGGAAGAGATCCTATCTTAAAAAATGAAGTTGTAATATTCTCAGGTCATTACGATCATATAGGAGGTTCAGGAGAGAAAGTTAATCCCGGTGCTGATGATAACGCCTCGGGTTGTGCTGCTCTTCTTTCTATAGCTGAAGCCTTTCAAAGTATGAAGAAAAAACCTCTGCGATCATTATTATTTCTTTGGGTTTCAGGTGAAGAGATAGGTTTGTATGGATCAGAGTCGTATGTGAAGAACCCATTATTCCCATTAGAGAGCACTATTGCCGATCTTAATATGGATATGATAGGAAGAGTTAAGGCTATAGCAGATACTACTGACAATACACCGATGACAGGTCCTAATACAGTATTTGTTATTACAGACAGTCAAAGTAAAGAGTTGAGGTCTATCGCTGATGATATTGACAAAAAAAGCCAGCTTGATTTTGATTATACTCTTAGCGGCAAAGATCATCCACTACAACTTTTTGCCAGAAGTGATCATTATAATTTTGTTAAAAAAAATATCCCCGTCATTTTCTTTACAACAGGTTTACATACAGATTACCATTCTCCCAGAGATGTTGTGGAAAAAATTGACTTTAATAAAATGGAGTTAGTTACCAGAACAATGTACGAGATTGGGTTAGAGGTTGCAAACAGTAAAACCAGATTAGTTGTTGACAATCCTTTTAGTTCATGGGGGAAAACCAAATAAGTCGCAAGGAATTCGTTACTAAATCCTTAACCGGGATAGCCGGCATTGGATTCTTTTCAAAAAAATACTCCGGTGGCAAATACTCTCCTTCTTCAGATATTGAACCAAGCTATAAGGAATCGGTTTTATGGGTTCTCAAACACAAATTTATCAGTTCAGCTGCAATTGCTGTGGCCAATTTTGAACAGGTAGATGAGCATACTTCGTGGTTAAACAACTAAAATCATGAGTGATTATTTGTTTCAGACTATTTGGAAGTCACAGGTAAAAAACATTTTACCGGAGAGGCATATTTTTTGTCAATGTCGGAAATACCATTCCCATTCATATCTTTCATTGAACCTAAAAATTCCATAAGAGCCAGCCACTCTTTTCCCTCCTGAACCCCATCAAGGCTCTTATCCATATCGATAACAGATGTTTTCATATCTTCAACCTTCAAACCATTTACATCCTTTGGAACAACATTTATCAGACCAAAACTCATCTTTTTGATAATACCTATAAATTCAAGCATATAGGAATTAGCTGTAATTGAATATAATGATTTATTTTTTTTCGAAAGATCAACATCAACCACTCTGCCATTTGAATGGACTATCTCAATATTTTTAATTTTCCTGAGCAAGCCTTTTTCAGGATCATACTTAACTCTGATGCCTGAATAATAGCAATAATTATCAGGACTGGATTTATAAGCCACTTGTAAAATTTCAAGTATGCTCTTTAGCTCTTTTCCTGTAACGTATAGTCTGGAAAGAGGATAACCAGGCACTTTATCATTCCCTTGCCCCAATGACATTACCCTGAAAATATCCGGCGCCGTTTGCACACCAGGAACAATCTTATCACGAATCATACCAGCAGCAACCATACTTACATCCGTTCCTTCTTCAGTGTTCCTGTTCACATAAAAATGTATAGCATCAGCAATAAATGGTCCCAGATTACTCTCTTTGAAATCACCCATTTCATTACCTTCCAGAGTAAAATCTGTTTCAACTATCTTTCTGTAATAATCCATTTTAAGTGGATTAAGTATTTCAGATGATATCTTATCTTTTTGCTCCTCAATTAATTGATTAATCTTTCTGTCTCCCATTATTTTATCATTGACAGGAATAAGAGTATAATTATCAACTCTCAGATTACCATTTGAATAGACTAATGCAAGACGACCAACAAATTGTCCATAAGAACCTGCCTGCACTATCGGAATGCCATTAACAATAAGTGGTTGATCAAGTCTTGAATGAGTATGTCCGCTTATAATTAAACTAATGCCTTTAACCTTTTTTGCAAGGTCAAAATCTTCTCCTACCCATTCCCCATCTTTATTTTTTGAGAGTCCTGAATGAGAAATACAAATTATAATATCGCAATTATCATTTTGAAGCTCCTTTACCATCCTCTTTGCATAAGAGACTTGCTTAGAGAATGTTATTGGCTTTGCATTTGGAGCAACATTATCAGCATCCTTTCCTAAAATTGTAAAAAATCCAATTTTAATTCCATCCTCTGTTTTTATTATCTTTCTGCTTAAAATATTATCGGAAACCAAATTTTCAAGATTATTATCCCTTTCATCATTCCTGTTAAATACTGCATTGCCAATAAGTATAGCAGGAATATCTCCTGCATCGGCAGAATTCCTTATAAGGATAGCAAGTTTTTCGGGACCAAAATCATACTCATGATTTCCAATGCAGGTAACATCATATCCCATTTTCTTCATCAGTCGTAACTGGAATCCACTTTCAACTTCAAGAGAATGAAAAAGAGTGCCCATAAGAAAATCACCTCCATCAACTACAAGAGTTATTCCGGAATTATTTTCTTTTTCATATTTAATTATTGAAGCAATCCGGGCAAATCCACCGATTGTTTTATCATCATTTACTATTAAGGGAGAATATTCTGATTCTGGAGAATAGCCATTCAGCCTGGAATGAAGATCATTGGTATGGAGTATGGTAATCTTACTTTCTGTCTGCCCCGTCAACGGCAGCATCAGAATCAGAGACAAAAAAAACAGTGATGCTCTTTTCATAATTTAGAAATTCTGGTATTCACAAATCTATATAAAATATCACATTAATCAACAGTGTATTGAGAAAGTCAAATTACTTCTGCAACGATAAAGGTACTACCTCCTATAAAAATCATTTCTGAAGCTACAGCCTTTTTCTTAGCATAATAAAATGCAGTTTTAACATCAGAATAACTTTGCCCAATAAGTCCATATTTTGCTGCTTCAAATTTAAGACTTTCTTCGTTAAGCGCCCTGGGGATGTTTGCCTTTGTAAAATAATATATCGCTTCAGAGGGAAACAGAGGTAAAATTGCACTTAGATCCTTATCCCTTACAAATCCAATGATCATATGTAATCCGGATTTTGGAATACGACGTATCTGTGCCATAATTATTTCTAAGCCCTCTTTATTATGTCCTGTATCACAAATAGTTAATGGACTTAAGCTTAATTTTTGCCACCGACCTTTAAGGGAAGTATTCTTTACAACATTCCCTAACCCATCCATAATGTTCTTATCTGTGATGTTGAAAATATTTCGGAGATTACTACAAACAGAGAAAACGGCTTTCAGGTTTCTTGACTGGCAATCACCTCCGAGCAAGGTTTCTTCTTCAAATTTCTGTTGAGTAAGGAGATCGGTTATCACATATCTTCTTCTCAATTCAAAACAATCACTTTCTTCAAATTCGCATGAATATCTCTCATCAGCAAAACATATTAGAGAACCAGATTCCCTGGCTTTTGAAATAAAAATTTCTTTTATTACTGACTGCGTCTCACTTATCACTACTGGAACACCCCGTTTTATTATTCCTGCCTTTTCAGTTGCGATTTTTTCTAAAGTATCTCCAAGAAGATCCATATGGTCGGACCCAATATTCGTAATTACAGATAAAACCGGATTTATAATATTTGTTGAATCAAGCCTACCCCCAAGTCCAACCTCAATAACTGCCACATCAACATCACTTTCTAAAAAGTAATCAAAAGCCATTGCAACAGTCATTTCAAAAAATGAAGGATTTAGAGAATCAATAATCTGCTTATGTTTTTTTACAAATTCAATCACTTTATTCTCAGGGATCATTTCACCATCTACTTTTATCCTTTCCCTAAAATCTTTTAGGTGAGGAGATGTGTAGAGCCCGGTTGTGTAACCAGCTTCCTGTAAAATTGAAGCAATCATATGAGAAACTGACCCTTTTCCATTTGTCCCGGCGACGTGAATTGTCCTGTACTTTTTGTGTGGATGTTTAAGATAATCATCAAAGGCAATAGAATTATTGAGATCATTTTTATATGCGGCTTTACCAATTCTGTGGTATGCCGGAAGCTGGCTGAATAAGAATTCGATTGTTTGTTCGTAAGTCATACTCAAGGTAAAAGATAAAAGACAAAAGACAAAAGATAAAAGACAAAAGATAAAAGTAAAAAGATAAAAGACAAAAGATAAAAGTGAAAAGTTAGGTTTGACGTTTTACATTTTTCATTTTCTAAACTTCAAGTACTTTAGCCATCAGGAACTTTAAGCACTTCATAATACAAAATAAATACTTTAGAATATGATAACAATTAATCCCAATTTTTTGGTTAATTTTACCTGTCTTGAAATTGAAAATCTACTTAATGTAGTGCGCTGATTTTAAATTACTTAAATATGAAAAAAAAGCAAAACAAAAAACTCTTTATTATTGATACGAATGTTTTACTTCACGATTATAAATGTATTTACAATTTTGAAGAAAATGATATTATTATTCCAATTGTTGTTCTTGAAGAGCTTGACAAATTTAAGAGAGGGAATGATCTTATAAATTTTCATGCACGTGAATTCACAAGAGAACTGGATAAACTATCGGGAGACATGCTTTTAACAGCTAATATACCTCTTGGTGACAACCTTGGAAACATGCATATTGAAACAGGAAAAGATTTTTCGGAAAAGGTTAACCAGTCATTTCCTGAAAGAACAGCTGATCACAGGATATTAGCAATAGCCGATTATGTCTGCAACTCAAATAAGGATAAAGCTGTTGTGCTGATAACTAAGGATATAAACCTTCGAATGAAGGCCAAATCGCTCGGGATCATTGCACAGGATTATGAAAACGACAAGGTTGCAAATATAGATGATTTATATAAAGGTATAAGGATACTGGAGGGTGTTGAACAGGAGCTTATTAGTAAGCTATATGAACTTCCTGATGGTGTAAATTCTGAGGAATTCAGTATTGAAAAAAAATTGGCAGGTCATCAATTTTATATATTAAAGAATAACGGATCGAGCGCTTTGGCCCATTATAATCCGGTTAATAAGATGCTCAACAGAGTAATTAAACAATCAACTTATGGTATCGATCCACGAAATGCTGAACAGACATTTGCCATTGAGGCTCTTACGAACCCTGATATTCAACTGGTTTCGCTAACCGGGAAAGCCGGAACGGGCAAGACACTACTTGCACTTGCTGCCGCGCTTCAGCAACATAAGCGATACAAACAGATATTTCTGGCCCGGCCGATTGTTCCTCTTGCAAACCGTGATCTTGGCTTTCTTCCGGGGGATGTAAAAGAGAAGATGGATCCTTATATGCAACCTTTATACGATAATCTCACAGTTATAAAACATAAGTTTAGCCACCAGAGTCCCGAATTTCTTAGGATTAACGATATGATGAAAGAGGAAAAACTTGTAATAACTCCTCTTGCTTATATCAGAGGACGGAGTCTGTCAAGTATATTTTTTATTGTCGACGAAGCACAAAATCTTACCCCTCATGAGATAAAAACAATTATTACCCGCGCCGGGGAAGGAACCAAGATGATATTTACCGGCGATATTGAGCAGATTGATTCACCATATCTCGATACTGCATCTAATGGTTTGAGTTACCTTTCAGATAAGATGAAAGATCAGGACATATTTGCTCATGTTAACCTGGTTAAAGGTGAAAGAAGCTTCCTGGCAGAACTTGCTAGTAAATTATTATAACAGATTTGCATCGAAGTGCCCTAGTAGCCTAATAATGAATACTGAAAAGAAAAAAGTAGCATTCCACACCCTTGGATGTAAACTCAATTTTGCTGAGACATCAACTTTATCAAGGTCATTTTCAGAAGATCAATTTGAAAGAGTTCCTGCTAATGCAAAAGCTGATATCTACGTAATTAATACATGCTCTGTCACTGATGCTGCTGATAAGAAATGCAGACAGGCAATAAAAAAACTTATCACTCTTTCACCCGATGCATTTATTGCAGTTGTTGGCTGTTATGCACAATTAAAACCACAGGAGATATCATCAATACCCGGAGTCGACCTGGTGCTCGGCAATAATGAAAAATTCAACATCTCAGATTATATAACAAATTCGGGAAAGAGATCAAGGGTGGAGATACACTCCTGTGATCTCTCATCTTCTGATAGATTCAGTCCTTCATATTCCATGGGCGACAGAACGCGGTCATTTCTTAAAATCCAGGATGGATGTGACTATGGCTGTTCATACTGCACAATCCCATTGGCACGTGGCCGCAGCAGGAACCCTGAAATTTCTTCTATCATTAGTGAAACGGAAAAAATTGCAGAGAATGGTATTAAAGAGGTTGTTCTAACAGGTGTTAACATAGGCGATTTTGGAAAATCAACCGGAGATTCACTTGCCTCTCTTATTATGGAACTCATAAAGGTCAAGGGTATTGATAGATACAGGATTTCTTCGATTGAGCCTAACTTACTGACTGACGAATTGATTGATATGGCAGTGATGAATGAGAAAATTCTTCCTCATTTTCACATTCCTTTACAAAGCGGCAGTAACAAGATCCTTGGCCTGATGAGAAGAAGATATAAAAGGGATGTTTTTGCCAACAGGGTAAAAGTTATAAGAGAAAAATTACCTCTTGCCGGAATAGGCGCCGATGTTATTGTTGGATTCCCGGGAGAATCAGATTCTGATTTTGAAGATACTTACTCCTTTCTGGAAGAAATTCCAATCTCTTATCTTCATGTTTTCACATTCTCTGAAAGGCCCGGAACAATAGCTGAAAATCTGAATGAAAAAGTTTCTCATTCACAAAAAAATGCCAGAAGCAAAAAACTTATTGCTCTGTCAGAAAAGAAAAACCTGGAATTTAATAAATTGAATATCGGTCAAATAACTAATGTTTTGTTTGAGAAAACCCGTAATCAAGGTTTAATATCCGGATTTACGTCTAATTATATAAGAGTAGAATATCCCTGGCAATCAGTACTCGCAGGTAATATAAAGAAAGTAAAATTGAAAACCATCTCACTCTCTGGCAGAATGAGCGTTGAACTAATCGACTAAACCATGATAAATTTAAAGGATATTTGTTTAGAAATTGAAAAAGCTGCCCGCGAAGCAGGCTCATTTATTCTGAAGGAATCTGAAAAATTTGATATTAAACAAACAGAGAGCAAAGGATTGAATGATTTTGTTAGTTATGTTGATAAGGGTGCTGAGAAAATGCTTGTTGAAACATTAGGCAGACTACTTCCTGAAGCCGGATTTAATACAGAAGAAGGTACCTCGACAAAAAAGGGATCGATATATTGCTGGGTAATAGACCCTCTGGATGGAACCACAAATTTCCTTCACGGATTTCATCCCTATGCAATAAGTATAGGCTTGATGGAATACGATGAAGTTGTTGCGGGTGTTGTTTATGAAGTTAGTGGCAATGAAGTATTTACAGCATGGAAGGATGGAGGTGCATGGCTTAATGGCCGGGCAATAAATGTTTCAAAAGCCAGCAGGCTCTCGGATAGCCTGCTAGCCACTGGTTTCCCATACAACGATTTTGACAGGCTTACTCCTTATATGAATTGTCTCACTTACCTGGTAAAAAACACACACGGAATAAGAAGACTTGGATCTGCTGCTATTGATCTTGCCTATGTTGCCTGTGGCAGATTCGAAGCTTTTTATGAGTATGGGCTCCATCCATGGGATATTGCCGCCGGAATGATACTGGTCAGAGAGGCAGGAGGCAAAGTAAGCGATTTTGATGGTAGTGAGAAAAATTTGACTGGGGAAGAAATTGTAGCTGCAAACAGCTTAGTTTATTCTGAAATTCTGGAAATTCTAAGTAAATTTATGAAGAATTAGAGCCTCTTACATAATGGGAATACTTGTATATTACCTTTTTTACGGAATAAACTGGATAGTGACTCTCTTACCACTTCGGGTTTTATACATCTTTTCCAACATGCTCTATCTTCTACTATATTACTTTCCTTCTTATCGTAGAAAGGTTGTTACCACTAACCTTAAAAACTCATTCCCTGAAAAAACCAAAGCAGAACTAGACTCAATTGAAAAAAAATTCTACAAACATCTTGCAGATATATTTATTGAGACCTTTAAGCTTACCCACATGAATAAGAACCAGCTTATGAGGCGTTTTTCTATTAGTAATGTCGATATTATCAACAGACTACTGGAAGAGAAACGCGATATTATTGCGGTTCTTGGTCATTATAATAACTGGGAATGGCTGAAAATACTACCTCTTTATACCACGTATAAAACCGTCTCCATATATAAACCCCTTCAAAACAAGTTCTTCGACAAATTTATTAATAACTTAAGATCAGAATATGGCATGGTACTTACACCTATGTCACATATAATAAGAGAAATAATCAATGACAGGGAAAAGAATATTAATACCCTTTCAGCTTTTATCTCTGATCAGACACCAATAAAAACTGAAATAAAATACTGGACAAATTTTTTAAATCAGGATACTCCAGTTTATATGGGTACCGAGAAAATTGCATCAAAGTATGATATGGCAGTAGTATTTTTTCATGTTCAAAAAATAAAACGAGGTTTTTACAACCTCGATATAGAACTTCTTTTTGATCATACAGCAGGATTGCCTGATCATGTTATTACAGAAGCACATGTCAGGAGACTAGAAGAAATAATTACTGACAAACCTGAGTATTGGATATGGAGCCATCGCCGTTGGAAACATAAAAGGCCTGTTGAAAATGAATAAGACTGCTATCGTTATATTAAGCTGGAATGGTATTGATTACCTGAAAATGTTCCTTGGAAATGTTATTAAACACTCCATCAACCCTGAAACATTTGTATGTGTTGCTGATAATGGATCCACAGACGGGTCAGCTGAATGGGTTGCCCTGAATTTTAAAGATGTAAAACTTATAAGGTTCGATAAAAACCATGGATTTGCAGGTGGTTATAATCTGGCATTAAAGCAGCTGGATGCCAGATATTTCGTTCTTCTTAACTCGGATATTGAAGTTACTGAAGGTTGGCTTCAGCCATTAGTTAATTTCATGGATAAAAATTTGGATGTAGCGTCCTGCCAGCCAAAAATACTATCATATTACAGGAAAGACCATTTCGAATATGCCGGAGCTGCCGGAAGTTTTATAGACAAGTATGGGTATCCATTTTGCCGGGGCAGGATATTTAATAAAATCGAACAAGATACAGGACAGTATGATTCTCAGATAGATGTTTTCTGGACAAGTGGAGCATGTATGTTAGTACGTAGGGATGCATGGGAAAAATGCGATGGATTTGATTCAGATTTCTTTGCCCATATGGAGGAGATTGATCTGTGCTGGCGATTCAGTAAAGCTGGATATCGAGTATGTTATTTACCAGAATCGGCAGTTTATCATATTGGAGGCGGATCACTGCCATACGACTCTCCATTTAAAACATATCTTAACTTCAGAAACAGCCTCTTTGTTCTTTATAAAAACCTGCCTGATAATAAATTACATTCATATCTGTTTAAGAGAAAAATTCTTGATGGTTTGGCTGCCATTATGTTTCTTTCAAAAGTCAATTTCGGCAGCTTTAGGTCAGTATGGAAAGCTCATATTGACTATTATAAAGCTATAAACAAGCTCAGGGTGAAAAGGAAAATAGTAAAAAAGCTTGAGGTGAATCATTTTGAACCACCAATTTTGAACAAGAGTATTGTTTTTGAGTTTTATATTAAAGGCAATAAAACTTACAATAGCCTCCGAATAGAAAACTGATTTGAAATGAAAAAACATCAGATGGTTATATTTTTCTCAATAGTACTTGTAATTTACTCCCTGATAAATATTTATATATTCTTTAAAGGGTATAAGGCACTACCTGTACTTCAAGATCACAGGTTGATCTTTTCAATTACATTTTGTCTGCTTGCAGTAATATTTATAGTTGCTAAAATTCTTGAATCAAGACATTCTTCGATTATTTCAGATATACTCAATATTATTGGAGGCTTTTGGCTGGCATTCATGTTTTATGGTTTTTTATTCTTCCTAATATCTGATATTATTTTATTCACATTAAAAATTTCCGGCATAATAAATAGTGATAATATTTTTCTTTTCCGTAAGTGGTCATTTATAATAACAGTAACTCTTTCCTCCCTGTTTATCATTGGAGGTTTTATTAATGCATTAATTCCTGTTACCAAAGAATATAATATCACAGTAAACAAACCAGCCGGAGGGATAAAAACATTTCGCATTGCTGCAGTTTCAGACATTCATCTTGGAAGCATAATTAGAAAACGAAGTATAAAGAAACTTTCAGGTATACTTAAAGAATTGAAACCTGATATTGTTCTGCTCCTTGGAGACATTGTTGATGGTGAGATTGGTCCTGTTTTAAGAGGTGATCTTCTCCAATATTTTACCTGCCCAAAGTGCGATGATGGCCTGTATGCTATTACAGGTAATCACGAATTCATTGGAGGTGGAAATCGTACAATTCCTTATATTGAGAGTAAAGGCATCAGGGTTTTAAAAGATGAAATAGTTACTCTTGAAGGTGGAATTCAGCTCATAGGAAGAATTGACAAGGATTCATACAGGTTCTATGGAAAAGAACGTTTACCGTTAGTGGAGCTTATTAAGCTGACAGATACATCAAAGCCTGTTATATTGCTCGACCATCAGCCTTTTCATCTTGATGAATCAGCAAAATATGGTGTTGACCTACAGCTTTCCGGGCATACTCACAATGGCCAGATGTGGCCTCTTAATTATTTAACTTCAAAAATCTATGAATTAAGCTATGGCTATTTGAAGAAAGGCACTACACATTTTATTGTATCATCCGGGTATGGTCTATGGGGGCCCAGAGTAAGGTCAGGCAGCAGATCGGAAGTCCTTCTTATCAATATTAAATTTTCCGGGACTGAAAACTAATTTCAAAGCAGATTATAAACCTTTTCAAGGCCAATTTCTCTTGACCCCTTAATTAGAATAGTATTTCCATTCACAGGCTCACTAGTAAGAAACTTGATAAGTTCATAAATATCTGGAAATGATTTGAAACCATATCTTAAGGATAGTTTCTGAAAAACAGGCCCAACAAGAAGAGCTTTCTTAATATTTCGGGAGTGTAGTTCAGTCAATACTCTGACATGCTCCTCTTCGCTCTTTTCTCCCAGTTCAAGCATATCACCCAAAATAACAAGCTTCTTTTCAGCCTGGATGGAGGCAAACGATTCCAATGCTAAGAACATACTAGTCGGATTAGCATTATAAGAATCACAGATAAGGGTATTCTTCTTTGTTATCTTCAACTGTGACCTGTTATTTGCAGGTTGATACTCTTCAATAGCTGAAACAATATCATCCATCTCAACTCCAAAAAATAAACCTGTCGCTAATGCAGCTAAAACATTCTCACGATTATATTCACCAAAAAGATTTGTATTGATATTATAGGTAACATGATTATAAGTTGCTGATAAATTAAGGTTTGGAGAAGATGATACAATTTCCACTATAAGCTCAATACCTGTAGGATCAGAATAGGGAACAGCCCTGTTTATGATTTTAAAAATCATTTCCTCGATTAAAGGATTTTTGTCGTTATATAATGCAACTCCATTAACCTTCTGAAGGTGTTCATATAGTTCTGTTTTCGCCTTCACTACCCCTTCATCAGATCCAAAACCTTCAATGTGAGCTCTCCCTATATTTGTTATCATCCCATAATCAGGATTTGCAATCCGGCATAATGATCTGATCTCACCTAAATGATTAGCTCCCATTTCAATAATAATCATCTCACTCCCTTTTGGGGTGGACAATATTGTTAGTGGAACTCCTATATGATTATTAAGATTGCCTTTGGTATAATGAATCTTAAGTTTTTTTGCCAGTATAGCAGCTAGCAGCTCCTTGGTTGTCGTTTTTCCATTAGTACCTGTTATTGCCAGTACTGGTATATTCAACTCTTTTCTGTAATGTGATGCGAGGGACTGGAGCTCAAGGAGACAATCTTCAACAAGGATTGTCTTCTCTGTCTCAAACAGCGTGTCATCAATAACAGCCCACAAAGCACCCTTCTCCAGTGCTTCTGCAGCATACTTGTTCCCGTTATAATTATTTCCCCATAGTGCAAAAAAAATCTCTCCTGCCACTAAGTTTCGTGAATCAGTAGTGACTCCGGCAGATTTTAAAAAGAGATCGTATAATAGTTCTGTCTTCATGTTTTTAAAAAAATGCCTCACTATGTGATCATAATGAGGCTTATACTGTCAGTGAACTTAAATTTCAGAAACCTGATGGGCTTCCTACACGTATCATTGCACACCTGAAACCGATATCATCACGGCAGCTTTCCTGGTCCAGGAATCGCCTTGTTGATGGATTAAGCCAATAAGCTCTGTCTTTCCATGATCCACCCTTATAAACCCGTGCATTATCATTAATTAGAGTGACGTAATCAGGGTTACCAGTTGCGTTATCCTGTGCATACATCCTTAGTGATCCGTTCTTACCATCTTCTGTTTTCCAGTCACCTGCCCCTGGTATTGCTGACTGAAGGTCTCCATCTCTATAATTTCTATAATCGCCCTTCTGATAATTATACCTGTTTGCAACATCAATATCTTTCACGGTATCAATATAAAGACGTCCGAGCCTGTCTTTTCCTACAACAGCACCATTAGCATCTCTCCTGACATCGGTATAAACATTACCTCTGAACGGATTAAAACCATCTACATCTTCAGATGTCAGTGGACGATAAACATCCTGCACCCATTCATTTACGTTCCCAGCCATACAATATAGACCATAGTCGTTTGGCCAATATGATTTAACGTCAACAGTAATACTCCCATTATCATTCAGGCTACCGGCAACTCCCATGAGATCTCCTCTGCCACGAACAAAATTAGCCATCATTTCTCCACGTGATTTTGCTGATGCATTTCGCACATTATGACCATCCCAGGGGTAGATTCTTCTTTCATAAATTCTCTCCTCGAAAGTATTACCTCTAAGTGCATAAGCAGCAAATTCCCATTCAGCTTCTGTTGGGAGTCTGTAACTTGGGAGAAGGATCCCATCTTCAAAATTTGTTCTACGTTCTGTTTGATTTGGATTAAGACTTTCACGTAACTGATTTACAACTCCTTCGTAAAGCCCTGCCAGATATGCTTCTGTATTAAAGTTTTTCTCATTAAGTTGATTCGGATCGGGGCTTAGTTCTCCTTCATCAATAAGGAGCTGTTCATTAACCCTGTCTGTTCTCCAAAGGCAAAAATCGTTTGCCTTCACCCAGCTTACACCCACAACCGGATAATTATTATATGAAGGGTGCCGGAAATAATACTGAACATAAGGATCGTTGAAACCCATAGGACTCCGCCAGACTAATGTATCAGGCAAAGCTCTTCTGAACACCTCGGGATAATCCTGATATACTCTGCGCAGCCAAAAAAGATACTCGCGGTAATCAACATTCTTAACCTCTGTTTCATCCATGTAAAACGACGATACTGTCACTGTCCTTGGTTTATTATTCCAGTCGAACATAACGTCCTGCTGAACTTGTCCCATCGTAAAACGACCTCCTTCAATGAGTATCAGACCCGGACCTGTTTTTTGTTCAGCTCCAAGAACTACTTCAAAGCCCCCATTGTCAGGATCATTATATTCCCAACCGGTAGAGGTAGACACATTTGAATCCCCTTTTTTCTTAAAAATACAGGATGTAAAAAGTAAAACAGAAATTAAAATAACTGGTAATGCTCTGAATTTATACATAACTCCTTTAGTTTTATCGCTTTTAAGAATACCCAAATATAATAAATTTTACTAAAATAATATTTTTTACTCACCAAATATAACTACAATTTAGGAACATTTATTGTTTTGATTATATTTCTTTTATCAACATTATATAAACTGAACGTAAGACCTGTTTGATGAAGAAGCGATAATGGCATCAAGTTATTACCTGAAACAATACTAAACCGATAATTGTAATAAACACTTATTTTACCGGTTTTAAAAGAAAAACCAGTCTGAATGTTCATATTTCCTCCGTTATCTCCTAACAATATAGTATTGATCGACAAATAATTACTTTCAAGAACAGCCCCTGAACCAGCAGATAAAAACCCTCCCTGTAATCCCATAAATGCCATAGGTCTAAATATCAGGTTCTTCGCCTTGTTAAGGCTCATATCACCGGATATATTAAATAAGTATTTTCTTTTAAGCCTCTCATTATTAAAACCTTCCAGGGAAAGAGCTGGCTCAGCAAGATGATTTATTGAAAACCCACTAAAAAAATTTCCGCAAATAATGAGAAAACCTGCTCCAATATCAAAAACTGTGCGTCCTGATGCATCCAGTAATTCAGAGGAAGGGATTAACACTCCTCCAAGAGGATTAATCTGGTCAGGAAAGAGAGCTTTACTAAAGTTAAAACCCCTGTGATATATTGATGCAGATAAACCCGCATTAATAAAAAAATCTTTACCTGCCTGTAAAAAATAAGCATACGATAATCCTCCTCTGAAATCATTCACAATACCACCCTGGTAATCATCTGATATATAAAAACCTGCACCTCCATGCAATCCAGGAAAATATGAATCATATGAGAAATAAGCTGAATGAAGATTGTAATTATTACCAGGAAAATAATTTAGGTATGACAACCGTAAAACGCCATCACCCTCACTACCCGAAAATGCAGGATTATTCATCATTATCAATTGGAAACCCGGTCCGGAATCTGTCTCCTGTCCAAGACATTGAGCAGGGATAAAAATAATGAATATAAGTATTTTATTAAGTAGATTTAACATATACAATAATACTGCAATATCAACGTAATGACGACGTTATTATTATAACCTTAAACTGCATACAAAAAAACAAAATAAGTTAGCAAACAAAAAGCACATTTCTATCTTTGTTCGGAATAATGAAAAGACTACAAAAGATATTGCCGATTTTTTTTCTAATAATGCCAATAATCCTGTTTGCACAGAATGACAAAGATAGCAATCCATCTTCATCTGTTCTCTCTTCCGGGGAATGGTTCAGGGTTGCAGTTACTCAAGATGGAATTTACAAAATTGATTATTCCAGACTTAACCAACTAGGATTGGAGAATCCTGCTAACCCAAGAATATTTTGCAACAATTCCGGGCAATTATCATATTATAATAATGATCCGGTACCTGATGACCTTAAGGAGTGTTCAATATATATTTCAGGTAACGATACTATTTTGAATGAAGGAGAATATCTCCTGTTCTTTGGAAAAGGTACAAACAGATGGAATTATAATTACACAACAGGGGAATATAACTTCCTTAGGCACAATTATTCCGACACAGCATTTTATTTTATCACATCAGGTTCGACAAGGAGTAAAAGAATAAACACTGCTGCTAATTCTTATTTATCAAATAATTACAGTTCATCAGAATCAGATATAATGTTCATTCATGAACAGGATGATGAGAATCTTATCAAATCTGGGAGAGAATGGTTTCAACCGATTTCTGCTGTCAGGGGAATTTCTGTCACCCCTGAATTTGCAGATCTAATACCTACTGAAAAAATAAAATTTAGTATAAGGTTAGCAGCCAGGGCATCTGTTCCTACCGTTTTCAGGTTATATGAAGGAGATTCATTAAAGAAAAGCGCACAGGTACCGGGAGTTAATCTTTTTGCTTATACCGGTACCTATGCCCAGATTACTGATTCCTCCGGCTATATTTTTTCAGGATCAGCTTCACCTGAATATGAAATTAGATTTTATAATAATGGCGAAGCCGGTGCAAAAGGATGGATTGATTATGTAAAGATGCAGGGAAGAAAATCAAATTCATTTACCGGAGCTATGAAGCAATACAGTGATTCCAGATCTGTAACCCCGGGAAGGATAACCGAATTTACAATCAGTAGCACAAAAGATAATGCTCTTATTTGGGATATATCTGACCCATTAAATGTGAAACAGATTCAATACACAAAAACCGGAGATATTATTTCATTCAAAGCGGCAACAGATACTTTAAAAACATTTGTTGCGTTCATGCCTGAAAACGCATTGGACCCATCTATCAGAACAGCTGCAATACCTAACCAGAACTTACATGGTTCTGACCCTGCTGATATGATTATAGTAACTCATCCTCTATTCAGACAATATGCTGAGAAACTTGCAACCATTCATCATAACAATAGTGGTCTTATTTCGCAGGTTGTAACTCTTGAACAGGTTTATAATGAATTCTCCGGAGGGGTCCCTGATATTGTTGCAATCAGGAATTTTGTAAGGATGAAATATCAAAATCAACAAAATAGCAACCATCCTTTAATGTATCTGCTCCTTTTTGGTGATGGTTCATATGAAAATAAAACGCTCCCTCCGAATAATCCAAATTTCATCCCGACATACCAGTCACAAAACTCAAATGTGTTTGTTTCATCTTTTACATCCGATGATTTCTATGGGCTCCTCGATGATGATGAAGGAGAAGCAGAGGGAATTGAGGATATAGGCATTGGCCGTTTACCGGTTTCCGATACTATTCAGGCAGGTATTATTCTCTCGAAAATAATCAGATACCTCGATCCTGCCAATATGGGTGAATGGAAAAATATGATTTGCATAACTGCAGATGATGAAGATGGCAATACCCATATGTCTGATGCAGAAGGCCTTGCTACCATTATTAAAGACAGTGTTCCATCTTACAATGTCGATAAGATCTATCTTGATGCCTTCCGACAAATAACTACCGTTAACGGGCAGTCCTATCCGGATGTCACAAAGGCAATCAACGACCGCATTAACTCTGGATGTCTGATCTTCAATTATGTAGGTCATGGTAGTGAGAATGGCCTTGCCCACGAAAGAGTTATTAAAACAGAAGATATTAACTCGTGGAAAAATAGCGGTAAACTTCCTCTTTTTATTACAGCTACCTGTGAATTCAGCCGATTTGATGATATCGAAATAAATATTTTAACCAGGGAGATGACAGGAAAAACATCCGCTGGAGAGATGGTTCTCTTAAACAAAGATGGTGGAGGAATTGCGTTAATGTCAACTACTCGTGTTGTCTATTCTGCACCAAATTTTTTTCTTAACAGAAACATCTTTAATTACGCTTTTGATTGTGACGAATCAGGTAAGGCATTACGTTTAGGTGATATAATAAGATTAGCCAAAAATAATTCTGGTAGCGGTCCGAATAAAAGGAACTTTTCACTGCTTGGTGATCCGGCATTAAGACTTGCCTATCCACAATATGGCAAGGTTATTACAGACTCCGTTAATAAAGTCTCCATCTCACATGAAACCGACAGCCTTAAAGCTTTAGCTCTGATAACCATAGCCGGACATATTGAAGATCAGGAGGGTACTCTTATGGATACATTTAATGGAGTAGTATCTCCATTGATATACGATAAAACAAGCAAGATAAAAACTCTTGCAAATGATGGCGGGCAAATCATGGAGTTCGATCTGAGGAATAATATCATATTCAATGGTAAGACGATGGCAATAGATGGTAAATTCAGATTTACTTTCATTGTTCCCAGAGATATTGATTACTCATTTGGAAATGGGAAAATCAGTTATTACGCCAATGATAATGTTAAAGACATGAATGGAAGTTTTAACGACATAGTTGTCGGAGGATTCTCAAATTTAACTATTATCGACACTGATGGGCCTGATATTAAACTATATATGAACGATACACTATTCAGAAACGGAGGTATAACTGATAATAATCCAAGGCTATTGGCTATAATAGAGGATAAAGACGGGATTAATACAACAGGATCAGGTATAGGACATGATTTAACAGGTTTTCTAGATAATGATCCTAACAGGTCTTTTGTGCTAAATAATTATTTTGTTAATGATTTCGATAATTATATGAGAGGAAGAGTAATATATGATCTGGCAGAATTAAACGGTGGCAGCCATTCTCTAACAGTCAAAGCATGGGATAATTTTAATAATTCTTCAGAAAAATCTCTGTTATTTCTGGTAAAAACAGAGGGAAATTTCATACTTAAAAACCTTCTTAACTATCCTAATCCAATACTTAATGAGACCAGTATAATTGCTGAACACAACAGACCTGATAATGAATTTAATGTAACAATAAACATATTTAACCTTGATGGCAGGTTGATTAAAATCATTCAAACCAAAGTCCCATCAACTGGTTTTGCTTTACCTCCAATTTTATGGGATGGTAATGATGACGGAGGCAAAAGAGTAGGTAGAGGTATTTATCCTTATGTAGTTATTATCACAACAGGAAAAGGTGAAACAGCAAGAGCTTCGGGCCGAATGATCATTTTGTAAGAGTCACACAATATAAAGGGTAATTATTTGTTTTATATTTGCATAATCGTAGAATGAAAAATCAGTATGAAGAAAAATAGAGTTATAATATTGTTATTCGTTGCAGTACTGTCGGGTTATACTAACCTTGTAGCACAAAGCACAGGCGAGCTTAATGCAATACAGACTGTTGTTCCGTTCCTTACGATAGCTCCCGATTCCAGAGCCGGAGGTATGGGCGATGCAGGTGTTGCCACATCACCCGATATTTACAGCATGCATTGGAATCCTGCTAAATTTGTATTTATCGATGGTGACGGTGGAGTTGGAATATCCTATTCTCCATGGCTCAGGAATCTGGTACCCGATATTAACATAGCGTATCTTACCGGGTACAAAAGGCTTGACAATAAACAGGTTCTTAGCGCCAGCCTGCTCTATTCTTCTCTTGGACTTGTTCCCCTGACAGATGACTGGGGAAACCCTCTGCGCGACATTAATCCGAATGAGTTTGCTCTTGATGCTGCCTACTCAAGGTTATTCACAGAGAATCTATCTGGTGGAATCGCATTCAGATTTATTTATTCCAACCTTACAGGAGGTTTACCTTCCGGTGGAGAAGATACAAAACCAGGGATCTCATTTGCTGCCGACATTTCAGGGTATTATCAAAAAGACGTTTCTGTTTTCAACAAAGACGGTGAGCTTGCATTCGGTCTCAATTTCTCGAACATAGGATCAAAGATGAGCTACTCTGATGCACAGACATCTGATTTTATTCCTATGAATATGCGATTGGGAACTGCATATACAGTTAATCTCGATAATTATAATAAGATTACTTTAACTATCGACATTAACAAGCTTCTTGTTCCAACACCTCCTATATATAGTATTACAACCCCCGATAGCATAATCTCAGGTAAAGATCCGAATGTTGCTGTTCCTGTTGCAATTTTCCAGTCTTTCATTGATGCACCGGGTGGTTTTAAAGAAGAACTTCATGAATTTACTTATTCATTTGGAGCAGAATATTGGTATAATAGCCAGTTTGCTATCAGGGGAGGCTATTTTCATGAAAATGAAACAAAAGGTAATCGTAAATACTTTACTACCGGTGCCGGGTTCCGGTTAAAAATCTTTACAATCGACTTTTCATACCTGATTCCTCTGGCACAGAATCATCC
>DATKUO010000252.1:0-6584 GCA_035530515.1 Bacteroidales bacterium | reverse complement strand
CCGTAAATAACCTTATGACGAATATCTCTGAGATATCTTAACTTGGTATTTTCTTCATATAATATCTCCCCTAACGCACTAACGCTCCATTCTTTGTGTTCTTTGTATATTTTCTCAACATCCTGATTATCCTGTTCTGTCCAGTCAGTATCAAGAAATGTTCTTTTTTCTTCATCAAACAACTGGCGATAGTTATCTCCCATTAAGTCTGTAAACACTTTAGCTTTACGGGCAAGTTCCTCATCGAGTTGTTTCTGACGGAGAATCAGGGCATTATCCCCGGGTGTTAACTCTAATTGTTTCTGATTGGCTGCAATCTCGTTTGATATTCTTTTCAGGTCATTCCCTGCCCGAAAAGCCATACGGCGTTCCTTATTCCAGACATTTTCATTTATATCACGGGCCATGTCGTTTATAACGGCAACAGTGGCATCTTCATTAGAAATTTTTGGTGAGATTTTTTTCTTTTCCTCAATGGCTTTATCGTAGCCATATTTTAAATTGGCCTGTTCGGTTACAAACTCGTCCCTTCCACGTAAGAACCCGCGTTCTTGATCTAAATCGAATTTCCCGAATGATCTTAACGGCTGAAGCAATGCAGCCTCTCCGGCGGCATATCCTGTTTCCCGGCCTTCTTCCTGACTCTTTTTTTTTTCTTCTTCTTCCGTCTCGGCCTTTAATTGCATCTGCTCCATGGTGATGATAGGAATGTCTATAGCCGTGGTTTCTCTGCCTATCTTTGGCTCGACAGGGAGTATAGGTTTAAACTCCGGCGCCTCAATGGAAATATCTTCTGCAAATGCTGTAGCAAAATCCTCATACGTTTTAGGCAGTCCGGTTATATATTTAGAACCCTTGATCTTATCATAGAACTTTCGTGCATTAGCTGTGTCTGCCATTGCAGTAGCAAATGTATCAAAATCATCTGGTAATCCTGTTACATTTTTATTTGCCTTTAAGGACTCGTAAAATTTCCGTAATTTATCTGGCATTGCTTATTTTTTAAAAATATCACTCACATCTACTGTTTCTTTTGTTGCCAGGGTGGTTTTTTTCGCAAGTTCTTCTTTGATAACAGCAGTAATGGCATCTATAATAGTTTGTCTGGTATCACGGTTAAGTATTCTAAATGTATCTTTGTCAACATCAATAAACTTCTTTCTATTACCCAGCCCAACCCTTATCCCGACTTTTGTTAGAACATCTTCCGGCAGATACTTAGAAAGTTCTGCGAATAAATCTTTAACAACCATATCAGCGGACTCTTTTTCAAGTGCCCCGCTGCCAAAATCAGCCAGTGATTTATCAATAGAGCGCTCAACACCAACCCGGGCCCCGACCTGACTTAATTCACCTGCGCGTTCAGGAGTCATCTGTCCTGCCGCCAAGGCAAATTTACTGGCCATTTCTTCAGGGGTAATATCCAATTCATCATACATGGCATATATGCTGCGAGGAAGCATTTTCAGGGCTTCTGCTGCTCCTGCCGGAGTAGATACATCTTCTATAATTAGCGGAGGAATAGTCTCGCCACCTTTAGCTGTCTGTAATCTCATTATAATACCTATCTTGCCGGTTTTTGGATTACGGAAACTCTCTGCCGAATAAACAGATTCCTTGCCATGCTCTTCCGTAGTGCGGTATGCATCCTTTAATGCTCCGGCTCCGCCGAATTCCTTTTTGCCCGAAAGAATATCCGGAAGCCATTTCATAGACATCTCCTGTTTCCTTGCAAGAGTTTTTTCTGCCGCGGTTGGCTTCACCCCTGCTGCAGCAGGTTCTATATCAACAGTGGTCATTGCCATAAGATTACGTGCCATACCCCTTTTGAACATAGTGTCTGTAATTAAATTGTCCGGAGTGTCATCATTGTCAGTATCTGCAGCATATTCCTGCCACACATCATCATCGGAGGTAAATACTTCTCCGAATGCTTTTCTCATCTGTCCTTCCTGTGCGGTAGATAATCTGTAAATAGTCTGGGTGCCGGTTACATTACCATCATCATCAGTAATCTCTGATTTGGTTTTGTTAAAACCTGTTTTATTATATTGTTTAAAGAATTTGTCAACAGCTTCGTCCGGATCGACATATCTTTTCATATCACTGAAATTCTTAGTAAGAAAATCACCGGCCTCCATTTCGCCTTCCCCGTCTGTAATCTTAAGTGTTTTGAGATCAAGGGTATATTCATCTGAAGCACCTAATATTTTATTATAAAGCAGTTGTTTGTCAGCGTTTCTGTTAAGACTGTAAACAGGTTTGTTATCCTTATCAACGGCACTAAACTTACCATTAATATCTTCCATCCTCTTACGAAAGTTTCCAATATTAATCACTCTCTGATTGGATTCCTGAATAAACATAGCAAGATTTATCCTGTCCTCTGAGCTACCGGACATTTGATATTTATCAGTTAACCGAAGCAACTCATTGCGGATATCTTCATTTACATCATGCACCTGGCGGGAATAAATCCCTGTTTGTTCTACCAGTTTGGTATTTTCAATAGCATCCACTGCATACTCATCCCTGGCATCGCGGGCGGCGCGGAGGCTTTTGGCTGTTTCAACAGCTCTTTCTTCATCCAGTCTTTTCTCACGAAGGATGCGCTCAATACTTCTTTCGGCTATACCACCAAAGTCAACACCTGATGGTTTTATTGCACCATATAATCCCGGTCTTACCATTATTGTCCTCCTGTTGTTTTTTTCTGTCCACCACCAAACCCTTCAAACAGTGAGGGTGCAGCAGATGTAAATGCTGCCGTGGCACCTGCCAGCCCGCCCAGTCCCTGCATTTTCTCTGCATAACCTGTTGCATACAAATTAGACAGTGCCATTTTATCCATCTCCATTCTGCGTTCTCTTACCTCACGAATACGGGCCTCATCGGCGGCAATAAGTTCATCCCTGCGGGTTCTTTTTTCTTCCAGCTGTGCCGCAATAGACTGTATCCCTTTAGTTTGAAACTCAAGAATATCCTGCATAGACCCGACAACGCCACGCGCACCTGCCTTGGATGCAATATCCGTTGCTGTCGCTGCGGATCGCGCCAGTTCCTCGCGTTGTAAATCTTGTGCCGCGGTTGATATTGCTATATCTTTATAGACATTTTCCAAATCAGGCATAGACATATCTCTCATGGCATCCATTGCCCGGTTCATCATTTGCCGTCCTTGCCTCATCTGGGCTGCGGCGCCTGCCACGCTGATAAGGGTTGATGCCCCTGCCGCTATAAGTGCTGCTATTGCTGCCATATCATCATTGTTTTGATTGTTTAACCTCCGCTATTACAGAGAATAATTCCGTGTCTTTATTACCTGCATGTTCTAATTCCAATTCAAAATAATAATCCCTCAAAGAATCGCCCTCAAGATACGAATTTTTCTGGACAAAAAGAAACTTAGTGTTTAAAATATGAGCAGGAATGGACGATATTGTAATTGTTGTTGTTCCATTGCCATTATCGGTAATTACTGTAATATCATCAGCCAGTGTTGGGACGCCTGCTTCAATATACCATAACATATCACCAACGGAAGCCTGCATGGCAGATATCTTTGGAATTATTACGCTCGTGGTGGTTGGCATAGAAATACCCACACCAAGTCCCTGTGTGGCAATATTATCCGTGAATATATTAGCCCTTGCCGTCCCTACCGCCTTTGGTATGGCAGCAAAAAAGAATCCTTCCTTGTTTTCAAAATTCGCACTTGGGATATCTGTCAATCTGAATCTGTCTTTGATATGGTTAACCACCCAGGCACTATCGCTGTGCAGTGATATAGATTCTATGACTTTTATAATATCCGGTTCTTCATTAAAAACAAAAACTATTTTAGAGGTATATTGCACACCGTAAAAATTATTATATACATCGGTTGCATTATGTTTCCATAAAAATTCATCTTTAAAGCTCCACATCTGATCCCCTCCGTTGACAATATAATCAGGCATATAACTGAAGAATGTAGGGAATCCGTTCTCCGGCTCCGAAAAACCAATGGTCAGTGCATTATCCACATCATGTAAAATATATTCAGAATGACGGGGATCGTATGCGCCCTTTAAAACACCTGATGTTTTAAACAAATCATTAAAGTAATCCCTGAAACCATATCTTGATATTTCAGTTAGTCCGTCCTGGCTTAATCTTAATATCACACCACGTTTCTTATCAGGGAAATATTTGGCATTTCCCCATCTGGCAAACGCAGCCGGATCCTGACACCCGTAATCTCCGGCATAAGGTATCTGCTGACCAAGAAACAATTTAGATCCACTTACAAGCCCCTCTCCCGAAGCTGTCTGTAAAATATCTTTATTAACAAGTACCTTGCTTACAAAATCCTCCTGAAGAACCAACAGGTTAGTATATTCTTCATCAATCAGAACAATCGCCCCGTCACCTATATTAAGATCCTTGTAATTAATCATGGCAAGATTAAAGGAAGACAAGCCGTTAAATCCGGTATCCGGAACAAACACATCGGAAAATGTCAGTGAGGCATATCTGTTTATCTGCTTAAAATTATCCGACAGAAGCATCCCCCTTCCAAGTGCATTATATGGGATTGATTCCCCAACCTGGAACTTCTCTATATGATAAGGACTTTCTGCCCAGAACACATCACCGTCAGTCAGGTCGAGTATGGCATCCTGTGCGACTGTCTGACTTTGTGTGTTACCCATATGATATCCGCCTGTTATGGCGAATGATTCAGATGTTTCCAGGTAAATACTTTCGGGATTATCAAGATCATATTTGATTAAATAAAATACTGTAAACGGATATGCACTGCTTCCGTTAAGAACCGATCCCAGTGAATATACCCCCGTGGCAGGAGGGGTGATTACAACCCAATACCCCTCATCGGTATTACTAAAAGCAGCATCCTTAAAGACAACATCCTCAACCTCAACAAACAAATCCTCATCGACAAGGACCCCGCTCTTAAATGAAACGGCCTCAAGTTTGTCCCCTATGGCATATTCACCTTCTGTCGCACCGATAAATATATATAATTTATCATTTACTGCCTTGGTATATGTCAGGTCTGTTATAAACCTGTAATCAATTATAGGTCTTGCCCTTAGCACCTTATATTTAACAGCCCATGTTGGCGGGAGATGTTCTATAGTAATCCTGGCGGCCCTACGAGGATTAGTCGGATCATATGCCCTGCTAAATGTGATAATTGATCCCACAGGATCAACTAACGGAGCACTGCTTCTGTTATATTCATCATAATATACCAATACATATTTTTGCGTGGTGCCTGTTTTTAATGATAATCCGGTCCTGCCTGCCGGGCGCTGCTCGGTGACTGTAAAATCAGGCGTAATATCAAGGGAATAACCATCCCTGTATCCCCCGAAAACCAACTGATTGTTTATCAGTGCCATTGCATTGGCACGGTGCGGGACATTATCATAAAGTTTGCCACTTGTATTTTCCGACAAGATACGGTTAAAGGCACTCTTGTCAAATGTATAATCATATGTAGTATTATCGGCAATACTCAGTAACCCCTTGTCCAGTTCATCAAGAACCCTCCATGTTGTAGTATTGGCATAACGATACAGCAGTCTTATCTTATCCACATGCTTATTACCTGTCTCGACACGCATATCAAATCCGGAAATATTATTCCTGAGATAAAACTTTTCTCTTTCAATATTTGCAAGTGTTTGCTGCAATTGTATGTGGAGACCATGCATGGTGCGGGCGGAAACGCCACCGGCAGATGTAAAATAATAACCGTTAATGCTTCCGTTATCAATGGCAAACAAGCCCTTGGATCCATCAGGAGTACATTCTATATCAGAATCAACAATAGTTCCGCCAACAGTAAAGGTGGCTAAGTTTATCCATGTATCTCCGGCATTTTTTGATACAAGTAATCTTTGTATATTTCCGCCAATAACATCCAATTTTAAAACATAAACTATAACACCGGAGGCATCTATAGAATATCCATTATATGCCGGACCCAATGTGGGGTGATGATAAGAAATATCAACCCATGTTTGACCATAATCAGATGATCTGTAAAACTTCTTTAACGTCCTGTCCTGAAGATAGGCTATATTCCCCAGTGAATTACACCGTAATGATCTCATTATGTCTGCTACGGCAAAGGTGGCGGGGAGATTATATTGTGTAAAAGTATCACCATAATCTCTTGATACTCTTATTTTATTTGTGCTCCCTATATGATATATAACAGACCCATCACCATTAACGGCTAATTCTATCGGAGGGGTAAGAACACGAGGGATGGAATCTATTGATATCCACCCAGATTCCCCGTCTACAGATTTAACTAAGATAATATCATCGATAGTTATATATATACTATATACATTTCTCCCTGCCGAATCACATCGTATCCTTCTCCATTCTTTTTGAGCACCCCCATAATATTGTTTCCACGTTAATCCCTGATCAACACTTTTATATGGCTGTCCGGGTATGGCAGTATTATCTGTAGAAATAAGCCACATCTTATTCCCATAGAAATTAATACAATAATCCAAAACATGCTCATTCCAGGGCGCCCCGCCAGGCGTTATATTTGT
>DATKUO010000251.1:0-24085 GCA_035530515.1 Bacteroidales bacterium | reverse complement strand
CCGGACATAACAGGAAAAACAACACCGGGAATACCCCCTTTGACTGCTAGTAATAGGATAGGAATAAACATTGGATCTGGAGCATCGAATAATAGAATAGGCGGCCAAACATTGCCTGAACGAAATATTATTTCAGGAAACTATATGGGAATTTATATATTCGAAAGTACAGGCAATTCTGTTCTGGGCAACTATATAGGTGTTGATGTCACCGGAGAAGTGGGATTGGGTAATGAAAAAGATGGTGTAGTAATCAGAGAATCTTCGGAAAACATAATTGGGGGAATCGGTGAAGGAAATGTTATTTCGGCTCAGGGTATATATGGAGCTGCAATTTGGATTTATGGATCTGGTTCAACTGAAAACACAATCAAGGGCAACTATATAGGACTTAATGCTTCTGGCACTTCACCTTTAGGGAATATTGGAGTTGGTGTATACATCAGTCAAGAAGCTTCTAACAATATCGTTGGTGGTGTGATGTCAGGTGAAGGAAATGTAATTTCCGGTAATAATGGATCAGCAGGTAGTGGAATTCAAATTGATAGTGAGGGTACAACAGATAATAAAATAATCGGTAACTATCTGGGTACTGATCATACCGGAACAGTTCCAATTGGTAACAAGATTGGATTGTTTATCGGCAACGGGGCTTCAAATAATCAGATAGGGGATACCCTTATAGGTGCTGGAAACATTATTGCTAATTCTCAATTAGATGGAATTCTGTTATATGGAAATGGAAATGGAAATACTGGGAATAAAATATTATCAAATTCAATTTATTCAAATGGCCGTCTTGGCATTGATCTTGGATATGATGGAGTAACCTATAATGATGAAGATGAAGGTGAATATGAATTTGAACCTGACGATGACACCGGTCCCAACAACCTCCAGAACTACCCGGTGCTTGATTCTATTAAGTTTAGCCCCTTAACAGTTTATGTGAGTGGATATTTAAAGAGTACTCCCAATAGTGAATTCACGCTGCAGTTTTTTACAAGTAAGGTAGGTGATAACACTGGGTATGGGGAAGGACAGAAATATCTGGGTTCTAAGAATGTAACTACAGGTGATGATGGTAAGATCGGTTTCTCAGATACCCTTACAATAAAAGGCTCATGGGGCGATGTAATAACAGCAACTGCAACTGATAAGGATGGAAATACATCTGAATTTTCAAAGTCTATCGGAGGCTTACAATACCAGATAATTGCAACAAATAACTGGCCATTTAGCTTTAGTACAAATATAGACGGGGTACCTAATATTACCGATGGCAGTGACCTGGTTGCTGTCAGTAATTCCTTGCAGACATGGTCATCCATTGCAACAGCTGATATAAGATTTGTTAATGCCGGTACTACTTCAGCAAAAAATGCTTCTGCTACTGACGGGATCAACCTTGTCAGTTTTGTTGACGAGGAGTTTCCGTTTGGTTACGGTGTACTTGCTGTTGCTGCAAAAACTCTTAAACTGGATCCAATTGATCAGGTGGCTCAGATCATAGACGCAGATATAGTCGTGAACCCTGATTTTGTAAATGATATAACCTATAATCTTGGTGTAGGATATGATAATATAAATGCAGGATATTTTGATATTCAAAGTGTTATAACTCATGAGCTCGGACATGCCCTGGGATTGCTGCATTCCGGTTTGGTTAATTCAACAATGTTCTTTACCATAGATAAGGGAATTACTGTCAGAAGTCTTGAACAGGATGATAAATCATGGGCAAGCTACCGTTATCCTAATGCTGTCTATAATAGCACCTATAGCTCAATATCAGGCAATATTACATACGGCTATGGCGGCGATCCTGTAGCCGGAGCATTAGTAATAGCTATAAATACGGCCACACATGATTCTGTGCATGCATACAGCGATGCACTGGGTGATTATCTTGTTCCGGGACTTACTCCGGGAGATTATAATATTTACATTCAACCCCTTGATGGAGATGTAAGCGGTTATCCGCTCAGACCGGGGAATATAAGCTCTTATATATACTGTAATGCGGTCTATACGGATTATCCGGGGGAATATTATAGTGTAAATGAAGGTGCTGATGAAGAGGATGATGTTGCAAAAGCTGTGAGTGTTTCAATCGGACCTCCAACTGAAGGTATAAACCTTATAACAAATAAAGACATTACACCGCCTACTGTTGTTTCTGTTTCTCCAGCTTATGATGCTGTAGATTTCGATATAAAAGAGAACATAATTATTAGGTTCTCTGAGCCTGTGGACATCAATACTCTTTCAGGTGAGACTTGCTATCTGGTATTAGGATCGGAAGAAAAGAATTTTACCGGAAGTTTTACAACCTTAGCGGACAGTGTCAATATCATTCTATTTGACCCTGATTCAGTTCTGCGATATGATGAAGATTATACTCTTCATGTTACAAAAGGAGTTAAAGACCTGAAAGGCAATCGCTTACAGGTAGCGGATGAAGAACCAGATGATTTAGATGCTGAATTCCAAAGCAGCTTCACTACAATAGAAGCTGATAAAAATGCACCTGAGATTACAGACATAATCCCTGCAAATGGAGCCGATGGCGTGTTTGTGAGGTCAAAAATTATCCTGTTCTTCTCAGAACCGATGAATAAAGCTTCCGTTGAGAACAGCTTCACTCTTACATGGACTGAAGGAGAACCAGCCGTTACAAAAGAGGTGGATGGTGCATTTAGCTGGGACCAGGATAATACATCGTTTACTTATACTCCTTTCGGAAGTTTGAAAGAAGGAAAAGAAGAATATACTATTACAATTTCAAATGATGCGACTGATCTTGCAGGGATGAAGTTAGATGGTGGATCTTTTACCTTCACAACTGTTCCTGAAGCAGCTCCTGAAATCATCTATATTGGACCAGGTGATGAAGAGACAGGTGTTACAGTTCAAACACCCGTAGTTGTTGATTTCTCAGAACCGATAAATACTGCTTCTGTAAATTCAACATCATTTAGATTGCTATCAGGTAATGCACCGGTTTCGGGCTCCTTCGTGTTTTTAGATGAGAATTCACGAGTTATTTTCAGACCTGACGCTGACTTGAGCTTCAACACAAACTATACAATAGAACTAACTACTGGAATTCAGGATGTTTCTCAACCAATAAGTCTGCCTTTAGAAAATGAATCATTAACATTCTTTAAAACTGCAGACAAAATAGTCCAGCCACATATCAGCTACCTTGATCCACCTAGCGGAGTTACTGGAGCAGTGGTTACAATTGCTGGAAGCGGATTTGATCCTGATCCTTCTAAAAACACAGTGATTTTTAATGGCATAAGTGCTGAAGTTAGTAAGGCAAATCTTACAAGCCTGACAACTGAGGTACCTTTGGGAGCTATGACAGGACAGGTTTCCGTTACAGTAAACTGGACTCCATCAAATACCATGCATTTTGATATAATTCCAGAATCTTTGACCCCATGCGATGATGTTATTGCGAATAAATCAATTGGTTCCGGCTCAAACCATGATGTTGACCTGGTGGATGGTGTTTTAGTTGATGGTGTAATTACTACATTTGCATATATTACCAATCCCGATGAAGGTAAAGTTACTGTCGTTAATCTGACCTCTACAGACCTTAAAACAGAGTATATAACAATCGGGGAGGATAAGACACCAATGAAGATAGACATAAATCCAATGGGTACAAGGGCTTATGTTACCAATTTTACTTCACACGATGTTTCAGTAATTGATCTTTCAACAAATAAAGTCATTAATACAATTAGCGTAGGTATTGAACCTTATGGCATAGCAGTAACACCTGACGGGAAGAGGGTTTATGTCGCCAATTATTATTCTGAAAACCTGTCTCTTATTGATGTGGATCCCGCCAGCGGCGGATTCGATCATGTAATAGCAAATGTAAGTACAGGTAGCAGGACCAGGGATATAGCAATTACTCCGGATGCCGGGATGGTTGTCGTTACCGGTGACTTTGGTCTGAAGATCGTAAATTCCGATCCTGATGACGAGGACTATAACAGTGTTATTGCAAATGTCAGTGCAGGAACAAGGACAAGGGATGTTGCGATAACTCCGGATGCAGGGCTTGCAATAGTCTCAACTGAGGAGGGCAGCCTGTTAATAGTTAATCTGCATCCTGAAAATGGTGATTATTCCGATGCTGTGATTGCCAATGTCAGGACAGGCACCAGGGTTTCAGATGTGGAGGTTAGCGGTGATGGCCTGTTTGTTTACATGACTGATATTGATAATGATAAGATCTTGGTGTATAAAATCGGAATGGGTGGAGCCGGAGCAGCCAGTACATCATATTCTGCTTTTACACTGACATTGCATAATAAAATTCCTATTGGTGATGCTCCTGCAGGATTGGTAATAGATGCTGATGCCAGAAATCTTTATGTAATTGATGGAGAGTTAGATGTGGACCAAAAACCAACCGGGAATAGGCAAGTTACTACTGTCCAGATTTGCTGCGGTCCGATATCTCCAGCCAAAGCGATAGGAGATCTTATCATTGCCATTCAGAACATGATTAATAATGGTACTATTTCCGAATCGGCCGGTGATGACCTGATAAAGAAACTGAATGATGCTTTGTTATTACTTTATGCTGGTAAAACAAAAACTGCAATTAATAACCTGGGGGCATTTATCAATAAAGTTAACAACCGGATGAAATTTGATCTGATTCCTGAAGAACAGGGTAAAGCCCTTATTGATGCTGCGAATGCAATTATTGCCCAGCTGCAGGAGACCAAGTCTGATACGCCGGAATATGAGCCTGAATTAAGTGAGCATGGAGAGCAATATATTCCTGAAGAAGATATCTCTCCAACCAGACTTGGAGTAATATATCCAAATCCGTTCAGCCAATCAGTTACAATAAATTATGTGATAGCTGAAAACAATGATATGCCTGAAAAGGTGCTCATAAGGATTTATGACATTAGTGGCCGCCTCGTAGGAACACTTGTTGACACGCCTATGAGGCCGGGTAGCTATTCAACTGTTTGGAAGGGCATTTATGAAAATGGTAAAAAGGCACCATATGGGATCTATTTTGTGCTTTTCAGAGCAGGTTACGATGTGGAAGAGATAAAAGAAATAATGATAGTGAAATAACTTAAAAGAAAGGAGAGAGTAAAAAAGCGGGGGTAATTACTTCCGCTTTTTTTTTGTAGTGACTATTTAATAATCTCCTGAAGATGTTTCATAGTAATATCTTTTATATGGTTCTTAGTTTCATTAATCTTTAAAGTGTCCTTTTCAAGTTCGATATAATTCTGCCATGAGTCAATGCTCTTAGTTAATTGACTGGAAGCTTCATAAGCTTTCGCTAAAAATAGATTTGTCTCCAGCTCATCCTTTTTAATTTCTCTGGAAAGTTCAAGATATTTGACAGCAGTATCAATCTGTTCCTGAAGCAAATATGCATTACCAAGATTTTTATAGATAAGGTAAATGGTATTTGATTCAGGGTATTTATCCTTTGCCAGACTTAGAATAAGAATGGCATCAATAGGCTGATTTATAGAATTATACAACCTGCCCAAGGCACTGTATGCAGGAATAAATGCTGAATCTATCTCAATAGCCTTTTCATACCATTTTATCGCTTGATTATAATCTTTTTTGTCATCAAGCGCATAGGCCAAATTATAAGCTGCATAGCAATTATCCGGATCGAGTTTAATAGCTTCCAGTGTCTGAAGGATTGCCGTGTTTAAATCTCCCTCTCTTACACTAACTGCAGCCATCGAGCTCCATGCATTGGAATTTTTAGGATCACTCTCCAGTGCTAATTTCAATTCTCCTTTTGCTGCCTCCAATTGATCATTGTCGATTAGGTCAACCGCATTTATAACATGCGATCGAGCCACCTCCTTTTTTGTTTTATTAATTCCAAAAAATTTAGTTGGTCCCTCACCGCTAAAGACTAAAATAATTACAGAAGCAGTTACCAGGAAAGAAAAAATAGTCTTGCCAAGGTTCTTGAAAAATAATTTTTTGTATTTGTTTAATCTGCCATTTCTATTGATCAAAATGGTGCCACTGTCTCGAACCTGAGTCTGTTCAGGCAGGGTTATAGAACTTTTATCATATTTTAGAACGTCCTCTTGAGACTCAGTTCCTTTTAATAGGAGATTGTCATTTAGTGATGATGTATGTAATCTATTTAAACCATTAATAATTTCATAAATTGCGTTTGCAACTTTATTAATTTGGTCGCGGTAATATATTTTATTCAGATTGTCATGTGGATGATCTTCATCTGCTCTCAATGGTCTGTTAACGCCGGGCGATTTATAAATAAAATCAATAGAACGTAAACCTCCATCTAATACATCTTCACATAATCTCAGATCTGTTATATTTAAATCATGTATCCGAACAGGGAGCACCCTGCTTGCCACATTCCCATTAAGCAATTTTACTTTTAGTCCTAATTGATCTTGTGAGGCTTGCTCGATAAATGCCATAAACTCATGTTTCCATGCAAAGCTTTTCGGATCGCAATAGGTTCGTGAGATGATTGGTATAAAAACCAGGCAATGGAGTTTTTCGTTAAGGGAAGCATCAACATCATGAGTCTCTAAAAGTCCATCATATGGATTGATGTCGAAATATACATTTATCTCTTCTTTAAAAGTCGATTCGAGTTCGTTATTAAGTGAATCAACAAACTCACTGACCCACTTTCCCCCTTTGTTATCTTTCTGGCGGTAGCTGATAAAGATATCATACTTATAGCCTTCAATTATACTTGCCATCAGGTAAAGATAAATAAAAAGCTAACTTCAGCTTTCCATTAGTTTCATTATCAAAAATAAACCTTAGTTACGCCAAAAACAAAAAAATGTTACGTAGTTATAATCTCCAAAATACTTTCGGAGCATATTTTTAATTCAGTTATTTTTATCATACTCCTGTTCAGTATATAGAGGGACTGTAAAATTAAATTTACTACCCTGACCATTTTCACTCTCCACCCAAATTTCTCCGCCATGCTTTTCTACAAATTCCTTGCAAAGGAATAATCCTAAAGTTGTTCCTTTCTCCTCTGATTCACCCAGAGTTGTATTAATTTGAGAACCATTTAACATTTTTTCGAGATACTCAGGCTTAATTCCTGAGCCTGTATCCAAAACAGAGATAACTACATTTGAAGGTGTTTGCTTTGCAGAAATATCAATATGTCCCTCACTGTTGGTATATTTTATTGCATTTGATACAAGATTTCTTAAAATAGTCTTCAGCATATAAATATCAGCAAAAACAGAAATATCATCTTCTACAAAATGGTTTATTGTGATGTTTTTTGCATCGGCATTTGGTTTAAGAATAGAAACAGCAGTTTGGCTGACTTTTATAAAATTTAATTTTTGTGGTCTGAAATTTATTTTCCCCTGGTTCATTCTTGTCCATTGAAGCAAGTTATCAAGAAGACTGTACAGGTTGGTAGCTGATTTACTCATCATCACTGCCATCTTTTGAAGTTCTTTAATTGGTAGCGTATCCAATTCCTCAGCCATCAGTTTTGAAAAGTTATTAAACAGGCTGAATGGAGTGTAAAGATATTGGGCAATGGTGGAATAGAATTTGTCTTTTTCTTCAATTGTCCTTTGCAATTCCTTCTCGCATCGTTTTATTTCAGTTGTATCTCTGAGAACTGCTCCAAATAAATTATATCCGTCTAATTTAATTGGGAATACATTACTTTGGATATTTCGTATTTCTGAAGAATTTAATGAAATTATTTCATTGTCAACTATCTTATTGAAAGCTTCGGGTGTTTGAAGTGTTACAATCCCATTTATTGTATTTTCAATTTGTGTTCTGTCCCTTATTTCCGGCGGAGTAAATTGATATCGGATATCAACAATGTTTTTATTTATGGTTTCATGTGCTTTTAGTCCGGATATATCCTCGATCCCCTGGTTCCAGATAAATATTTTTCCTTCTTCATCAAAAACAATAATCCCATCGTTTATCTGATCAATTATTTCTTTAAATTTTGTTTCACTTTCTTTAAGAGCAAGTTCCATTTTTAAACGATCAGTAATATTTCTGGCCAAGCCTGTACAACCAATAATCTCATTATTATCATTATAAATAGAATTATAAAATACTTCATAATCGCCAAGGTTAGAAGTACCAAAAGTTTGCGTAATTGAATGGGATTCCCCTTTTAATGCCCGGTCAAAATTCGCCTTTAATCTTTTTCTGTCAACATCTGAAGAAATACAAACCAGCATATCCATTCCTATTTCAATATCTGTATTATATGCATACTTCATGGCATCTGCATGGGCTTTATTGAAAATCAGATACTCATAATTCTTTCCGATGGAGAAAATTATTGTGTCTTTTTGGCTCTCAATGCTTGACTTCAGAAGTAACTGCGATTTTATTAGTTCTTCCTCTTCCTTCTTACGCGCAGTTATATCAATTACGTTTGCCAGCCAGAAGGTTTTTTTGTCTTCCTGGACAAATGGTGAAATAATTATATTGACATTAACTGATTTTCCTGATTTATCTGTGAAAATAAGGTCAAATCCGTTTTCTGGAGAATTATTGCTAAGAGTTTTCTCCAAAGCATTATTTATGTTATCTATATCATGCTTAGCCCAATACACATAGGGTGGACGTTGTCCTAATAGTTCGTCTTCATCCCAACCAGTGATTTTGCAAAATGACTGATTTACATATATTTGTTTTCCCGTATCATCAATCACAGCAATACCACTCGGAATGGCGTTTTCAATAGCTTGTCTGAATGACATTTCTTTTTGTAATGATGCTGAAATTTCTTGTTCTTCCAGATCGCTGAGCTCGAGCTCCAGATCTTTTAATCTGTTTTCAGGTTTATTGTTATTCATCCTAATAATTTAGATTATTTGCATGGGAAATATCAAAACTATTACCATAATTTTCGATGTTTATTACTGCACTTCATGCCAACAGCACATATCTGTACCTTACGACATTCCGAGCGGATTAGATCTATAGGTAAAAAAACAGAGATCCAAGTAAAATTGGGTAGTACTGATTTACCTATGTTTTGTTCTGCGGTTCTTTATTTAGAAACAATCAAAACTACTTTTTGTTTACAAACCTTTATGAAGTTTCTATAGCAAAAAAATCTGTTGAGTTTTCTATAATTTCAGATAACAACAGTGGAATGTAATATGAGCCTTGTTTATTCGTACCTTTGCAAAATGAGAGATGAAATAATAATACCGGTACAAAAAGATGAAGATTTAATTGCTGCAGCTAAGCGCAGCGAGAAGTATTCACAAAAAAGGGATATCCAGGCAATGGAGTTTAACAAAGCTATTGCCCATAGACTGGCAAAAGAAAAAGAGAAGGAACAGCAAGAAAGTAGTCAGAGCGAAAATTAAAAGCAAACTTTTACCGCCTCGTAAAAGAAAAAGCCCTGCCGCTTTAGCGGTAAGGCTTTTTCTTTTGTCGGGGTGGCAGGATTACCCACAGCTTAATTGATCATTTTTTCAACATCCCGAAAAATCAAATAAATATATCTTCATCTTAATAGTATAAGCCACTTTTAGACGATCCTAAAAATTAGCTAGGTTTTAGAAATTTTCAACAAATGTAAAACCTTTAACATTTTTCCAATAAATTTCTATTGTAAGATCCCCCCTTTATTATGATCACGGTCGGGTGAGAATACTGAATATCTTCAAATGAAGAGGTCCTAAATGGGACTAAAAAATAATAGATGATTTTCTTATCTGTTATTATGAGATGGTTCCACACGACTTTAAGTAATCAAGAACCACTAAAAACCAACTATTCTAATTTCACTTGCCCGGTCCCTCAGAAGGGGGATTTGGGTGAGTGAATTATTAACTACTAAAATAAACTTGACTTTGGTCTAACCATGGTGTAAATTTGGTAAAGAATATATATTGAGAAGGTTAATCTTAAAATGATCTCAGATGATAAATAGATTGAGAATTTCAGGAGCAATCATTTTTCTTCTGCTTATATTTTTAATTCATTCATGCAAGAAGGATGATGACAGTGTTATTAAAGATGGTGATGGTAATATATACACCTCAATAGTAATTGGCACACAAGTTTGGATGGTAGAAAACCTAAAAACAACCCACTTTAAGAATGGTACAGATATACCCTTAATTATAGATGGTACAGCATGGAGCAGCCTTAGTACACCCGGCTATTGCTGGTATAATAGCGATGAATCTGCCTATAAAAATATTTATGGAGCATTGTATAATTGGTTTACAGTAAAAACTGGTAACTTATGCCCTACAGGTTGGCATGTTCCCACCCAAGACGAATGGATAACATTAAGTAACTATTTAGTAGGAGGGAATGTAGCCGGTAAAATGAAAGAAACAGGCACAGCACACTGGTCTAGCACTAATGCCGAAGTAACCAACGAAAGCGGTTTTACAGCTCTTCCGGGTGGCTATCGTTATAACGATGGAAAATTTGATTTTATGGGAATAAACGCTTTTTGGTGGTCAGTTACAACGTCCAATGCGGATTGGGCTTATAGTCGGGAAGTGGACATCGATTACTCAGACTTTTTTGAGTTTAACGACCCTAAGAAAGCCGGTTTCTCTGTTCGTTGCTTGAGGGATTGAGTTTACAGCATAGCGATATTTTACCTGACGTGTCCCTGGAATACCTTTGATATCTCGCATATAAAGTAAAAGTGATATCTAGTATCCACTTTGGTGTATAATCCCTTTCCCTAACCATATATCACCGATAGGGGGATGAGCCAGAGGAAGTCTATACATGGCTCGAAAGGTCTTTTGCTGCCAAAGAACAAATGCTTACCTTCTTGGGAGTAGATCCGGCATTTAAGAAATTCAGGAACGAACCACGGGTAAAGAACTTACTGCAAAAAATGAAATTCCCGATTTAGATAATCCATCATGGCAAGCATATTACCAGACTACGAATATGACATATTCATCAGCTACCGCCAGAAAGACAACAAAGGCGATAAGTGGGTGAATAAGTTTGTTGATTCGCTGAAGGCAGAATTAGAGGCTACTTTCAAAGAGGATATTTCAATATACTTTGATGAAAATCCCCACGACCGGCTTCAAGAGACACATGATGTCGACAAGAGCCTTGAAGGTAAGCTGAAGTGCCTCATATTCATTCCTATACTTTCCCAAACGTATTGTGATCTCAATAGCTATGCATGGCAGTATGAATATCTTACATTTAACAGATTTGCCAACAATGATCATTTTGGAAAGAATATCAAGCTAAGGAATGGTAATTATGCAAGTAGGATTCTTCCAATACGTATACATGAACTTGAACAAGAAGATCTAAAGCTTTTTGAGAAAGAGAGCGGAAGTGTTTTAAGAGCAATGGATTTTGTGTTCAAGACAGCATCAGGTGTTAACAGACCATTGCAATCAAAGGAGGATCGTCCGAATGATAACCTAAATAGAACTTTATATCGTGATCAAATAAATAAGGTAGCCAATTCTATTAAGGAAATTATTTTGACATTGAAATCAGATACAGACACAAAGATTGAAGGAGAAACTAAAGTCGCTCCAAGTGAAATTTATATTTCAAAAACAAATTTTGCAAGCCTTTATTTGGCTTTTGGTTGGCAAGAAAAAGCATTAAAATTGTTGGAAGAGGCATATTTAAACCGAGATTATGGATTAATACACATCAATAAATCCCCTGAGTTTGACAACCTGAGAAGTAATCCAAGATTTATTAATATTCTGAAGAAAATGGGATTCTAGGTGTGTAGGTGTTCGGGTATGCTCTCTATGCGTTGCACATTCCAAGCATTTGAGTTAATCCCTGGTAGATGGTTTTTACTATAATTCAATGATTGTTTGATGGTTATTTCGTAAATTTGTACAAAGTACGATTTTATGTTGCTATCATAATCAATGATCTATGAAGAAACGTCGAATTTTTCTTTTCCTGTTTTTTCTTTTCCTGGTTGGCAAATCTTCCTCCCAGAGTGTTTCGATAACTACACCCAGGGTTGAGTTCAATGGCGATCAATTACTTATTTCCTATGATGTTATAAGCAAAAATCTAACAGATCAATTCTATGTTTGGATTGAGATAGAGAAGAAAAATGGTGAGCCTATCCAGGTGAAAGCCCTTTCCGGTGATGTTGGCGAAAATGTAAAAGGAGGTGCAAACAAGCAGATTTCATGGATTCCTGAGAAGGACTCCATTTTTCTAAATGAAGAGGTATTTGTTGAAGTTAAAGCTGAAAAATATGTTAAATCGTTCAACAAAGGTTCAGCAATGCTAATGTCCACTGTAATGCCCGGCCTGGGACAGACAAAGATAAGTAAAGGTAAGCCCTGGTGGTTGACCGGAGTAGCAGCATATGGAGCTCTGGCAGGCGGTTTAATTGTTCACAACAGTTATATCAAGACTTTTGATTCTTACAGAATAGAAGAAAATCCTTCGGTGAGAGCTGATCTGTTGAATCAGGCGCAACAACAGATGAATCTTTCCAGTGTATTGATTGTGTCAGGTGCGGCCATATGGGCGGCAAATATCTTTTGGGTAGCTATGACTCCAAACAAGTATAAGCCACTGCAAAATGTTAAGCTTTCATTGTATCAATCAACCGGCCCTTATAAGGGAACGACATTATTATCATTGAGATTAAACTTTTGATTATTATCGAAATGAAGAAGCTTATTATAGTTTTGATTTTAGGCCTGTCACAGTTGACGATCACTTTTGCACAGGTTGTAAGCAGCGGAAAGGTTTCAGTATTTATAAACAATAAGCCGAAACAAGAAGTTAAGCAGAATGTACCTCCTATGGTTGAGCCAAGTACAATAGTTCAACCATTAGCTGAAGCAGAGTTATCAGTTGGCGCCGGCAAATACTATGCACTCATAATAGGAATTAATGATTACGGCGATCCACAGATTAACTCACTTGACTATTGTATAAGGGATGCAGGATTGTTTTATAATACCATCACCACAAAATACACTTTTGAACCTGAGAATGTGAGATTGATAAGGAATGCTACCTATGGAGATATTATTAATGCACTTGACTATTATGCAAAGACAATAAAGCCGACTGATAATTTAGTGATTTTTTATGCCGGTCACGGAGTATGGAATGAGGCATCGGATATTGGCTTTTGGCTTCCCAATGATGCAAAGAAGAACAGCAGAAGTAACTGGTTTCGAAACAGTACTCTTCGTGATTACCTCCGGGAGATCAATTCAAAGCATACATTACTAATTACTGATGCCTGTTTTGGGGGCTCCATCCTGAAAAGCCGGGCTGCTTTTATGGATGCTTCCGTAGCAATAAATAAACTCTATGAGCTGCCCAGCAGAAAAGCAATGACCAGCGGAACACTTACAGAGGTACCTGACCAGAGCGCGTTTATGAAATACCTGATTGACAGATTACAAAATAATTATGAAAAATATCTTCCTTCTGAACAGTTGTTTAGCAACTTCAAGATAGCTGTTATAAATAATAGTCGTGTAATACCACAATTTGGTGTGGTTCAGGATGTTGGTGATGAAGGGGGAGATTTCATCTTTATCCTCAGATAGTAGAAAATGGGTTTACTTTAATATTAACAGGTAATTCAATGGTAGTGAAAAATAAAATCCCAAATCTATTCCTTCTTCTTATTCTTTCGCTTTGCTTAATAGTACCTACAACATGCAAGAAGCTGGAAAAGTCGATGTTGGTTTCAACTGGAGAAGTAACAAATATTTTGTCAAATTCCGCAGATGCTCCCGGGGAGATTATAGACCTCGGTAATGGAGCTAACCAGCATGGCCACTATTATGGCAAAGAGTCCAACTTGACCACTTCGGATTTGAAAACACAACTTGGCCAGCCCTCAGCTATTGGTGGTTTTACAAGCCAGTTATCAAATCTGGAAGCCAATACACTGTATTACATTAAAGCATATGTAAGTAATAAAAAGGAAACTGTATATGGTAAAGAGATAAGTTTTACAACTCTTGCAGCTTCTCTTCCAACTGTTGTTACAATAGCAATAACTTCAATAGCAACAACGACTGCCACTAGTGGAGGAAATATAACCAGTGATGGAGGAGCATCAGTTACTTCACGAGGAGTATGCTGGAACACTGCTAACAGTCCTACTATATCTGATAATAAAACTACTAATGGTACAGGTCCCGGTAGTTTCGCAAGTAATCTTACAGGATTATCAGGTAACACTACATATTATGTAAGAGCTTATGCCACAAATAGCGTGGGGACTGCATACGGAAATGAGTTGACCTTTACTACAAATGCTATCACTTCAACACCCCCATCATCAGCAGCAGCAGCAGCAACAGCTGTGACAAATACAACAGCTACACTAAACGGCGCAGTTAATGCAAATGGATTTAGTACAGCTGTAACATTCGAATACGGACCTACTACATTATATGGATCTACAGCTACTGCTACACCAAGTCCTTTAACTGGAACAAGTACAACAAACGTAAATGCGGCATTAACCGGATTAACTCCAGGCACCCACTATCACTTCCGTGTAAAAGCAGTTAGTGCAGAAGGAACAGCTTATAGCGACGATCTGACATTTACAACACTTCAATTACCTTCAGCAACAACAGAAACAGCAATATCTGTTACAACTACTACAGCTACTCTGAATGCAACTGTGAATGCTACTAATCTTTCTACTGATGTTATATTCGAATATGGAACTTCTATTTCCTATGGATTAACAGCGATTGCAGCACCAAACCCCTTAACCGGAACGAATACAATAAGTGTTAGTGCAGATATTTCCGGACTTACCCCGGGTACATTATATCACTTCAGGGTCAAAGCAGTTAGTTCTGGGGGAGCGACTTATGGTGAAGATCAGAGTTTTACAACTCTTTGTGCATCACCTTTAACAAGCACAAATGATGCTACAAACCTGGGCTATATGACGATTACACTTAATGGCACAGTAAATGCAAATAATTTTTCAACCATTGTATCATTTGAGTATGGTACAAACACAGGCTACGGAAGTACAATAACAGCAGATCAAAGCCCTGTTACAGGGAATAGCGATATTGCTGTCAGTGGAGAAGTGACTGGATTAACCTCAAATGTTACATATCATTACAGAGTAAAAGCAGAAAATTGCGGAGGAATAACATATGGAGCTGACCAGACATTTACACCATTAAGTGAAGAAGTAATTAATGAAACACTTCTATTGTGTTATTCTAAATTATATGAGTATATTGAATTTACCTACCTGTTTGATGCAATTTACTCAAATAATGTTCCGGCACCTAATAGTACATGGAATGAAATATACGAACATACACAGTCTTCTAATAATGCGAAGGTTTTAAAGCTGTGGTCAGATGCATATGATATTATTTACAGCATTAATTTTATTTTATCCAACTCAGAATTAGTAATAACTGACCAATTGACCCGAGACAAAATTAATGCACAGGCAAAAGTAATAAGGGCGTACCTGTTCAATAGTCTTTTAATCTGGTTTGGTGAAATTCCTCTTGAAACCGGAATTTCTGAAAGCATGAATCCCAGAAACTCCGTTGCAGAGGTTATACAACAAATAAAGAAGGATGCAGCAGATGCAGCTCTATCCTTACCTCAGAGTTGGCCTTCACCTGAACAATTCAGAATACCTAAAAGTATTACTGATGGATTACTGACGCGTGTATCATTGTACAATGAAGATTATTTTGAATCAATAACTATTTGCAATGAAATTATAGCTAATGGTGGGTATTCTTTGAGCATCGATACAAATAACTTTACATCAACAAATAGTGAAATATTCTGGGGTTTTGATAAAGGCAGCAATACTGAATTTAATGATTTTTTCACAAAAGGTTATTTTGTTCCTGTAATCAGGTTGACTGAGACTTATTTATCTTCAGCAGAATCAAAAGCAAATGTTGGAGATTTGGCAAGTGCTCTGGCTTTAGTAAATCAGTTAAATATGAGGCGTGGCGAACCCGATACCCCATTCTATTCTACAACCTCAGAGGCATTAGAGGATATATTTCAACATTGGAAAACTGAACTGGTTAAAGAGGGGAGTATGTTTATTACATTAAAGAGGTTTAATAAAGCAATTACTGATTTGCAAATTGCAGATTTTAAACTTTTGCTACCTATTCCGCACCCTGTTTTAAACATAAATCCTAATTTATATCAGAATCCAGGTTATTAATCGAAGTTTCTTATTAAAGAAGTTCAGGTTACTCTCTTTAGGGTGCATTAGTTTCTATTGGCTTAAACATGCAACATAAATCGCAACCCTCACAATTGATATATGCCAGCCTGCAGAAGTCATTTATAAAGATAATTTGTATTTGACTATCTATTTGCTTTCTCTAACAGCTTCTTACCCTCTTCCTGGATATGCTTCTCTATAATACCCTCCAGATACTTACTTATGGTTACCTTACCATAACTCTTACAGTAAATCTTATATATGAGCATCAAATCCTCATAAACGCTACCATATACATACGTCGATAACTTCCTCTTTTCTGTTGCCATAATAATATAATTATACCATAATCCATTTTCTACAAAGGTAGACCACCTTGTTAAGAGGTGGTCCACTTATTCGAATAAAATATCCACAATATCCTGTTGACAACCCTGGAATGCAATTTTACTCTATAAGCGGATACCCAAGCTAATATTGTAAAAATCCATGGGTGGCGGTTAAAAACCGATCTGGGGGGCTATTTATATATAGCCATATGGGGCCCCAGAGAAAAAACATTTAAATCTTATAAGTTATTCTGATTCGGGTATAAACTAAAACATATCCGATATGAAAACACCAGATTTATTTTCACAGACTGAGATCGCTGAAGTTCAGTTGATCTATCGAAGTAAAGTTCCTGCATCACAACGAGTTAAGATAACTTGTTCCCGAGATGCTTATGATTTGTTATTGAAGAGTTGGGATTCCGATACTCTTGAATATGTTGAAGAGTTCAAGATCCTCCTAATGAACCGTTCTAATGCTGTATTAGGCATCCTGGCTGTCTCTAAGGGTGGAATATCAGGAACTGTAACAGATGTCCGGTTAGTCTACGTGGCAGCCCTTAAATCGAATGCATCAGGCCTTATTGTTCACAACCATCCCTCAGGTAATCTTAATCCTAGTGAATCGGATAGCAAGATCACTCAGAAGATTAAGGAAGCAGGAAACCTAATGGATATTCAGATTCTGGATCATCTTATAATCACCTCGGAGGATTACTATTCGTTCGCTGATAATGGACTGTTGTAGCTAAGAGCCATCGCAATGATGGCTTTCTTTTTAAATCCAAGTTATTCATATACCTGTTAATCAAAACTTATTTATTATGAAAAGTAATTTATTCTTCGGTTGTACTTCTAAAGATGAGGTTCAGCTACGATTCGATGAATTATCCAGGGTTTTTAATGACCAGGATGAGATGCTTAATACTATAAAGGTTGAATATTCAACTTTGATGAGTGTTCTTACTGAATCTAACCCTGTTGAGGCAGTAAAAGAAAAAGCCACCGTGTCTGAAAATGTTGTGAAAGAGAAAGCAACTGCAACTGAGAAGATCCGGGAACCAGGAGCCAATTCCTCTTGAGATAATCCGTGAGAAGTATGGAGTCACTGAAGTCGCTCTCCGGTAGTAACAAAAATAGGAAGTTTATATGCTTCCTTTTTTTTTCCAAGACTCCCCGCAAAGGATTTATTGTATACAAAGCAATTCGACAAGTATTGAAGTAGGGTTGATTGAGGAGAATTTTATAGTATTCAATTCCAATTCATTTTTATTGTTTAACTTTAGTATGAATTGTAAAAGTGAAAAGTCAGGCTTAAGCATTGTATTAATATGTATTTCACTACATTATTGGAAAGATGTTTCTGTGACTGACGGGGCAGGGCTTTAAGTGAATGGTAGCTCTGAGGCTCATAGATCTGAGTATAAATTTTGACCCTTACTGTTTTATGGCCGGGGAGCCTGGCATAATTTAATAAAAATGTAAAATAAATGATTGTCAGATATAAGTATAAACATAATGATATCTACCTGCCTGTAATTTTAATAAGCAATTCTATTAACTTTATAAACGAGTATGTAAGGTTTCGTACATAATATCGTGATATCCAACACGCAAGCAAGAGTTTGGCAGCCTGCCACCGCGACAGCCCTTGCCGCTGCCAAACACATGCTTATTACCAAACCCGCCTAGATTCTGGTATATTTGCTTAAACAGTTAATAAATTAAACGTAAAATACTGATCAATAGATGAAATACAATCTCAATGATCAACATTGGCAACAGTTTGAAATTTTTGCTTTTAGGTGCCTCCAAAAAATAGTATCCTCAGGAGTAAGATTTCTTGAGGGAGGTAATGATAAAGGAAGAGACATAATTTATGAAGGCCAATCCAAAGAATTTCAACCATCTTGGAGTGGAAGCTGGATTTTCCAAGTAAAACACAAATCATATAAAGATGCTGAACAGAAGCAAAATCACCAGTCACTTTTAAATGATTTGAATAATGAGTTAGAAAAAGTTTTTATTAAAAATAAGTCGACATTCACCAATTATATCCTCGTAACAAATTTGGTAATTACACCCGACATCAATGACAGGGCTGAAATCGTATTTAATGCTTTTTGTAAAAACAATAAAGTTGAGGTAAAGAACTTTAGCATAATTGGTTATAGGCATTTAGAATCATGTATTGACCAAAATATTGATCTTAAATGGAGTTTCCCAAACTTAATCAGCCATCCAGATTTTGAATTGTTATGCAGAACAATCCTTGATTCTATTATTCAGAATAGAAATCTAGGTTGGTTCAGAACAATAAGTAAATACAGACCCTATTTTATTTATACAAATTTTTATGAAAAAGCTTACAGAAAATTATTTGATTCCCATGCAATATTGTTAACAGGACCACCTAAATCTGGCAAGACTTTCAATGCTGAGATATTGGTTTTTAATTTTAAGGGAGAACATGATTTTAACCCACTAAAAATTGATTCACCAGATGAGATAGAACAATTTTATAAAAAAGAATTAAGTCAAATATTTTTTTGCGACGATGCATTTGGATCTCATAAATTATCATACGTAAGCGCAGATGAATGGGATCGAAAAATTGAAGGTATTTTAGCTCTTGCTGATGACAAACATAAGTTTATATTCACGAGTAGAGAACATGTATATAATGCGTTCCAGAGATATGCAAACAATTTTAATGAAAAACATTTAGAAAAAATAGTCGTAAATAATGAAAGACTTTCTCCCGGCGAGAAATCTGCACTATTCGATAAATACATAAATTTATCTAATCTCTCCGTTCAAACAAAAAACTTCCTGCTCGGATTTGAGAAAGACATAATAAATCATGACAAATTCTCACCAGAAACATTAAGATCATTTTTTGCAAATCTTTCAGAGCAAAGGGATTCTAAATATCTTGTTCATCAACAATTAATTTCACACCTAAACACTCCAGATGAATATCTAACAAATTTATTTTTTCAACTGGATGTATCAAAGAGAATTATTCTACTCGCTGTTCTATGTTCACATAATTCTGAATTATTGGATATTGGGAATTCCTATACTAATCTTTGTAATGATCTCGGTTCTTCAAAAATTGATTCTTACAAATCGATATTGACTGAATTGGATGGGGGCATTCTTAAAACCAATCAGACCGACAATTATTTTCAAGTTAAGTACTACCATCCTTCAATGAAAGAAGGATTAATCAAAATTATCAAAGATGATGAAAATGGTACTATACATAATGCTGTTATAAAGAACCTAAATCTAGATTTGCTGGATAATTGTTATTTCGACTCTCCTAATACTCAAAAAGACAACAAATCAATTGGTATTAAGTCGCATGATATAGATTCCCTATCGATAAGTATAAGTAGGTTAATTATCAACAATGATTTCCAATTCCACCATATAGTTATTCTAATTAAATGGTTCACATTAAAAAATAATTCTTTGCTAAAAGTCTTAGACAAACCATTCTATTCCGCAATAAAGAGAATAATCTTAGAGTATGTTGATTACCTAAAATCAGATAAATTCTATCTTAAATACAAAAATGAACATATTACCAAATGGGCTGATCTTTTGTGGTATCTTAAAAGTTTAAGCATTTCCTATGCCATTAATCTTGAATCACTATATTGTGAATACTGGACCAATTTATTAGTTGAAAGGAAACTAGATGAAGATTATTGGAAATTAGTTTTTCGCTTATCTAATTATGTTCCAGAGGATACTATAATTCAAGAAGTTGGTAGAGATTGGCTCAATAATTTTTACAAGGAACTTAGATCTCAATTATATAAATTAGGCTATGAAATATATGGTTCAGAATTTCCAAATTTTCCAACATACAATAGTCTAACAAAGGAACAAAAACTTAAATATTCAAATGATCAAAAGTTAAAGCATAAGCCAAATAGAACTTGGTATCCAAGATTCCTCCTAAGTAAAGAAAAGTACATGATTTTAAAGGATATAAAAGGTAATAAAATAGGTCGAAACATTTTACTTAAAATAGAGAAGGAATTTGAAGTATTGCTTAGAATAAGTGATTATGCTTCTAACAGACACACCTTCAATGAGGAGCAAAAGTGGTGGTAGAAGTTTTTCTAGTTACAATAAGATCAAAGCTGCTATTTATTAACCCTGACTTATTTTGATATTAGAAAACAAATTCTCAAATTTGCAATAATAAATAATCTACTATGACAACAAGAGAAGTAAGGGATTTTAAACGGGTTATTAAAGCAAAAACAAAAACTGTTGCAAAATCCAAAAGTAATGCAAGAGCATTTCTTGTTTCTACAGGCATCCTTACATCTAAAGGTAATCTTAGCAAGTCATATACTAACTTATGTACTCCACCAAAACAGGGTTAATACTTGGATTTCATGGTTGTGATGAATCCATTATAAATGATATTCTGCTAGGGAAAAAAGAACTTAAACAAAGTGATAATACTTATGACTGGTTAGGTCATGGGATTTATTTTTGGGAGAATAGTCCTTCTCGAGCAGTCGAATTTGCGGAATTTCTAAAAGATAATCCTCAACGAGCAAAAACACCGATTGAATCTCCTTCAGTAATTGGTGCAGTGATTGATTTAGGTTATTGTTTAGATTTTACTGATTATTCAAATCTCCAATTGTTAAGAGAAGGATATGATTTATTAAAGACAGCTATTGCTACATTAGGAGTAAAATTAGTTAATAAACCAATTGGTGAAAATAATGATCTTTTGTTTAGAGAACTAGATTGTGCTGTTATTGAAACATTGCATTCTCTTAGGTCCCCAGATTCAGACTTGAGACCATTTGACTCTGTAAGAGGAGTTTTTTGGGAAGGAAAGGAGATATATCCTAATGCTGGATTTAAAGAAAAAAATCATATTCAGATCTGTATTCGTAACCGAAATTGTATAAAAGGATATTTCTTACCAAGAAAAGTTGATTCTGGCTATTCAAAAGTATAACCAAATTATCTCCAACTTATTCTCGCTGTCAGGCACATTTGCAGCTCACACAATCTTAACCGAAACCAAAAGCTGCAAAAGCCTTCCAGCCTTGCCATCCTTGACAATAAGAAAGATTACTTGACGACAAACTTTCATACATCTCGACAATTTTAAAATTTACCCTACACATAAGCGGGTATAAGCAATAAGCTTATCACGGCATTTGCCGGACAATAGTTCCCTTTACCGGGATCACTGCCAAACTTTATACCGAGATCGCACCTCTGCTACTAATAAAACAACAATACCGGGATAAAATATCAATACCTAATAAAAATTGTACCGCGAAGCTCGTATAACTACCGAAATCTCTGCCCGGACTGCAAATGCCGCGCCATGGTGTCTTGCCCACCGGGACAACTTCCCGGCTAAAGTACCAAGACCAGTGCCCGGATGGCTGCGCCAGGTAACAGGCCTGCCCTGCAGGCTGGCTCCTGCGCTAAAATTGCCTATTAGGCAATTTCTTAACGCTCGGCCCTCTTTATTGCCGGGTCGTCAGACTGTCTAATAACTAAAATGAAGTCCTTGAGAATCGATTATTTGACATTTTTCATGTATAGGTATCCGAATAAATAATATATTTAAAATAGGTTATTAGACAGACTCCCGTTGGCTGTAATTAAATACATACACCATGATGGAAACAGACTTAATAATACTTGAAAATACAAAGATAGAGGATATTGTAGGTGAGATCGTAACCCTTAAAAAAAGAGGAATGAACTATCTTGGCTTATGTCCATTTCATAATGAAAAAACGCCATCCTTTGTAGTGTCCCCATCAAAACAAATCTTCAAATGTTTTGGGTGCGGTAAGACTGGAAACAGTATATCTTTTATAAGTGAAATCAAGAAAATATCCTATCCTAATGCAATTAAATTTATTTCTGAAGCTTATAATATAAAAATACCGGAGGAACTAAAAATAAGTGTAGATAAAGAATCTTACTCGGAAGATTCGATCTTATCCGTTACAAAACCCATTATAGATAGTTTTAAATCTCATATTGATTCTGTAAAATCATTAATGTCATTTGACAATATACTTCTAGACTTCTGCATTGACCAAATAGAACAACTTAATGCGAGAATTAAAAATAATAATGAGATTAAAATAACAAATGTTTATTTCTTCCCTGAGACAACTTTAAAAGAGCTTAAGCTTATAAAACAACATGAATCTTTTAAAATTCAACCTAAATTTCTAAATTGAAAATTATACAGCAGGAAATTTACACTTCAACTTCGCACCTGTGGATTTTTGCGAAGAGATTCCCTACTTTTCTTCAAAATTAGGGTAACCAGATGGATTTTCATCCGCTTTTAAGGTGTTTTATAGTCATAATTTCACGTTTTTACATAATTTTTCCATTCTGTGTTTGCGACAGTAATGTTTCCGGAGGTGTTTTGAGAGTTTTTCAGCAAGCTATTGATAGCCGTTGCTCAAAATCTCGCCATTGGTCAGCATACCAATAATGCCGTGACATTTTGACTGTCACTTTACGGGCAGTTTTGACAACTTTGCCCGGAACATTGATAAACCAACGGAAAAAAGTCAGGTGTTCCTGCCTCCATATTTTACTGTTTGCTTCATATCGCATCATTACCGATAAATTGTAACCCAATACAGATAACTGCCAAAGTATATCGTTTGTCGAAAAATCATCGGTCAAGGTTTGTGAAGCATGAAGTTGATTTTTGGTTTGCTCAATCCAATTTTCACTCTCAGCACGCTTCTTGTATAGCTCATGCAATGCTTCACCATCCTTGTCGTTCAGATTAGAGCAGTAACAAAAGTACTCATATTCAGGCTCAAAGGATATTTTTCCAAAGAAGTTGGTCTGTTTGTATCCGGTTAAAATGCGGATGCCTCTGAGTGTTCTTGCCTTCTTCCAATCTTTGGCCTGGTACTCAAATTCACAAACAGACTCTTTTTCATTGATGGATGACCATTTTTGTTCCAGCATCAATCTGCTTAAGTTCTTGAGCTTTACTTTCACCAGATAATCGTGTCCTTCATTCTCCAATAAATCAAACAACGCTCCATTAAAATAACCACTATCTGCCCGAAAGAAGATTCTCCGTATCCTTCGTGGCAATGATGCGAGTGTTTGCTTCATGAACTCACAAATACCATTTGAGGTATAGGCTGAACCTGTGCGAAACCAACTATTGAGAATCAGCTTCATCTCTGTACAAAAACAGAGTTGTGAGTGATAACTGTTAGCTCCTAATTTGTACGGGTTATAACCCTTGGCCGCCCCCTCCTGGTTACCATATACTGTCGCTACAGTGGAATCACAATCTATTGTGATATAACTTAGATTGCTCTTTTTCTGCATCTTACCTGTCACCCGAAAGAGCCCTTCCTGCAAAGAGAATGATCCTCTTTGACCTAATGCCTTCAAACGACCGGTTAATGTATCTTGATCTATATCTTCCTTCAAACTCAATAAATGTTGTACCAATGGGTCG
>DATKUO010000250.1:0-17516 GCA_035530515.1 Bacteroidales bacterium | reverse complement strand
TTATGTCCAAATTCAACTCAAAAATTTATGACTGTTTAAACAATCTTAAAGTGGAATATATAGGCGCTTCCTATTCATAAAAGACGTATAGTTGTTTTCCGTGATAATCTATGGTTAAGGAAATCTACGTTTAATAGATATGAACAATTGGAAACTAGTAAGGAAAATATCGGCAGTATTCTTTCTACTGATATTAGTTTTTTTCAAATTATCCGGACAGGGGGCATATCTCCCACCTGAAAAACCTCGTCTTGTTATCGGAATCGTGGTTGAACAGTTGAAGTACGATCAGCTTGAGAAGTTCAGGGATAAGTTGGGTGAGAACGGGATAAAGAGACTTATTAATGAGGGTACTTATTTTAAAAATGCCTCATTTGAATATATGCTTACACAGTCGGCTCCCGGACATGCGACAATCTCAACAGGAGCAGAACCTTCATATCATGGAATAACATCCGATAACTGGTACTTACCGCTTAGGAATGAACTTATATTTTGTTCAAAAGACATTGCTGTTAATCCTGTGGGCGGAAGTTTTGAATCGGGACTGCATTCACCCGTTAACCTTCAGGCTTCAACATTCTCTGATGAACTTGAGATGGCCACAAATAAGAAAGCAAAAGTATTTGGAGTTGGATTAAAGGAGAACTCGGCTATATTCTCAGCCGGCCATGCTGCGGATGGTGCTTATTGGTTTGATAATGCGACCGGAACCTGGATGTCGAGCACATATTATATCGATACTTTACCGGCATGGGTAAATGATTTTAATGCAATGAAGTTTTCGGAATCATACCTTAATAATACCTGGAGCCTATTCAGACCTGAACAGGATTATTCTAACTGTCTTGCTGATTCAAATATATTCGAAACAGGATTTAACGGCATCAATTACTTCCCATATGATCTTAAGAAATTGAGATCAAAGGGAATCGTTGGATTCAGAAATGATTTTTCTTTATTAAGAGAGACTCCCTTTGGCAATTCACTTACAACTAATCTTGCAATTAAGCTGATTGAAAATGAGGGACTGGGTAGGGATGATATAACGGATTATATATCAATATGTTATGCATCGACCGATTATATTGGACACAGATTTGGACCATCATCAGTAGAGATGGGAGATGCAATTTTACGACTCGACGATGAAGTAAAGATTCTTTTAGCATACCTGAACGACAGTATCGGCAAGAAGAATATTCTGATTTACTTCACAGCTGCCCATGGTGTTTCGGAAGTGCCTGCTGTTCTGGAAAACAGCAGGATCCCTGCCGGATATTTTAAACAGAACCAGGCTCTGCAGTTACTTCGGAGTTACCTGAATGCGGTTTATGGGGAGGGCGACTGGGTAAAAGGTTATTCTGAAAGACAGGTTTTTCTTAACAGAACTCTAATTGAGGATGCACGGCTTTCTCTTGAAGAGGTACAAAAGAAAGTGGCACGTTTTCTTGTTCAGTTTACAGGGGTTGCTGCTGCTTATCCCTATTCGGCATTTGAGGCAAATGACTTTGGAAATGGCAATCTTAAGAGAATCATCAATAACTTTACTCCACAGAGATCCGGAGATGTCATAGTTACTCTTAATCCAGGTTGGGTGGAGAAGGAGGGGGCTTCCATTACAAATCATAATTCACCATACGAGTATGATTCCCATGTTCCGCTAATCTGGTATGGCTGGTCAGTAAACAGGGCTACTGTAACACGAAAAGTAAATATGACAGATATAGCGGCTACACTTTCATCTTTATGTAAAGTACCATATCCCAATGCATGTACAGGAGAACCGCTGTTTGAGTTGTTCAGGTGACACTATAATTTTCTGAATTCATCTCTTATCCTGCAGGCGTTTGCTAACAGGTCTGGATCTTTTTCGCACCCGTTTCCTAATATAATGAGATCAGCACCTGCATTAAAGATCTCTTTAACCTCATTTCTATCTGTAATTCCGCCACCAACAGCTAGAGGGATTGATATATTTTTTCTTACAGTTTTGATAAAACTCAAAGGTATCGGTTTTCCAGCTCCGCTACCGGCTTCGAGGTAGATCATCCGAAGACCCAGCATCTCTCCTGCAAGGGCTGTTGCAATAGCTATCTCAGGCTTATCGGAAGGAATTGCTTCAGTCTGACTTATATACTCCACAGATGTTTTTGTACCACAACTTACCAGGATATATCCGACAGGTACAAGCTTATCCTTAATATCTTTCAGATAAGGTGCTGCAATGACATGATTACCAATAAGTAATTCAGGATTACGGCCTGAGATAAGAGAAAGAAGCAAAATTGCATCTGCTTTGTGAGTCAGTTGAAGAAGGTTACCGGGAAACAGAATAACCGGAATAGAGCATAGTCTTCTGACAGCATCGATCAGATTGTCGATACTGTTGAAAGTAAGACTTCCTCCTGCAAGAATATAATCTGTATTATTATCTTCAGCAACTTTCAGGATATTCTGAAGTGAATCACCTTTGGCCTTATCCGGGTCAAGCAGAAGTGCAATACTTTTTTTAGCTGGGAAACTCTTTATTTTCATAATTTTTTTTTGTCCACACTATTGCATAATTATCGTATTTTGAATAGTAAAGATCGAATGATTCATTTATTTTTTTATTATGAACCTTTCCTTTGAATTCCCCTGATTCCTTCAGTTTAAAAGGTTCAATTGTAATATCTTTTTGAATTCTGATACCCTCTTTGTCACAAATTTTATACAGCGCCTCCTTCGCACACCAATGTATGTACAAGTGATATTTACGCTCATCAGTTTCTTTTGCAATTTTTTCTTTTCTGTTAATAAATTTGAATGCCAGGGCTGCAATATTCGAACTCATGAATTCAAGATCTATCCCGACTTTTTCATTTGTGCTTAGCAAAATAGCAGTAAGTTTATGGGAATGCGAAATACTTATAAATCTTGAACCATCTTTAAGGAAAGGCTTGTTGTTTTTATTATAAACAATCTTTGCCTCTTTTCCGATAAGTTCTGACAGCAATGCTCTTACGCTTAAAAACTCAAGCTTTCTGGAGTTACTTTTAAATACTTTATATTTCTTTTTTTCATCGCTGTCAAGTACTACCATGTCTAACATAGAAGCCAGATCCTCTTCTATTTTCCATACCCCAAGGATGGAGAACTCATTTAAAAAATGTTTTGTTATGCAACCCATTGCAAGGTTATAAGGATTATATTTCTGTCCATTTCAGAGTCTCTGTCAGATGAATGATATCTTCCCTGAAAAATTCAATTACCGGTGCCAGGGAATCTGCATTTGGCTCTGATGAAAAATATAGAGATCCTCTAAGATAATGATTCACACTGTCAGTAACATAAAACTGGACAGCTGATGCTGTATTCCCTTTAAGGTCATATAAGATTCCGTAAACTTTGTCTTCCTGATTACTGATAACATGTTCATTAATTGCATCAGCTTTGGAAATATGGTTTTTAACATTCATTTTATATGTTTGTTCCATAAGCCTATTAAAATCATTATCAATCTCTTTGTAAGTGAAATAGATCTTTGCTCTGTAGGCCTGGAATTCAATATTAAACCAGCCAGGCTCATCATTATGTCCGGCCTGGAATGATAAATTTCCATATGCCGGATATTCAAAAGTAAACGGCATATCTGTTGTTTTAGAGGATTTTATATCAAATGCCTGATATTGTTTCGCTGGAAGATCGATTCTGAAATAGCCTTTTGGTTTTGGTATAGCTACTTCTCTGCAGCCAAAGCCGGTGCATGTTAATAAAAATAGTATTACCAGACTAATCTTCTTGGATTTCACTTTCCTCTTTATCAAATTCAACGCGAATCTCCTTTATCCTTCTTTTGTCGGCGGATTGTATATTAAAAACAAATTTTCCTAATTTAATTGTCTGATCTTTTTCCGGAATTTCGCCTGTCAGTTCAAGAATCAAGCCGGCCAGGGTTTCTGATTCTCCCCTGACCTCTTCAAAAACGTCTTCTTCTATTTCCATAATTTTACAAAAGTCGTTCAATAAAATTTTCCCTTCAAAAATATAGGTTTTATCATCAATTTTCCGGAACAATAACTGGTCAAAATCACTTTCATCGGTTATTTCACCAACAATCTCTTCAAGAATATCCTCTAGAGTAATTATCCCTGAAGTTCCTCCATATTCATCTATAACTACAGCCATGTGTATCTTTTTGGATTGGAATTCCTTTAGAAGGTCATTTATCTTTTTTGTTTCAGGGATGAAATATGGTGGACGCAGAAGAGTCTGCCATTTAAAACTTCCCTGGTTATTAATATATGGAAGGACATCTTTTGCAAACAAGATACCCTTGACAGTGTCAAATGAATCTGAGTAAACAGGAATTCTTGAGAAACCGGAGCTGATTATTACAGGTACTATTTTATCGAATCCGGTTTTGATATCAATCGCTGTCACATCGATCCTTGGACACATGATGGCACTAACATTAATATTACCAAAATTGACTATTCCTTTAAGTATTTTTTCGTCTTCATTGAATTCATCCGAAGTTAGTTCCAGGGCATCTGAAAGATCATCCATGCTAATATTCGACCTTCTGGTTCCTGTCCTTTTTTTAACAAATGATGAAGATAAAATCAGCATCGATGTTATCGGTTGAAAAATCTTTTGTAGCACTGTAAGCGGAGCAGCCATAAAGAGAGACATCTTTACATGATTTCGTGTTGCATAAACCTTAGGCATGATCTCACCAAAAAACAGAAGCAGAAAAGTAATTGCAACAGCATTTATCACAAAACCAACCGTTTTAGAACTGAAGACAAACATTTCGGAACTGAGAAAGGCAGCCAGTAATACAATAGCTATATTAATAGTGTTATTAGCAACAAGTACTGTACTTAGTAGTTTCTCCGGCTTGATGTAAAGCTTCAGGGCAGCTTGTGCCTTTTTGCTTTTGTTGTTCTTTAACTTTTCAATGTCGTCAGGCCTTAATGAAAAAAATGCGACTTCTGAACCTGACATTAGCGCAGATGCAAAAAGAAGTACGAGTAGTACAAATAGCCCAATAATTATTTTAAAATCAGGTACATTAATAACAACTCCTGAATGGAGTGATATAAAAGAAAGTGGATATTCCGGTTCCAATTGAGTCTCTTTTAATAAAACTAGCTAAAAAGGCAGGTCATCCTCATTTTGGTTTGATCCTGATCCGTTTTTTGGGAAACTTTCTTTGCTAAAATCATCATTGTTTCCATTGCTGGTCTGATATGAAGTAGATGGTTCCTTCACTGATGAATTTGATGATTCCTTGTCCTGTACTTCATTTTTGCCTGAATCTGCCTGTGCAGTAGTATTCACAACTACTTGTTTCTTATCAAGTAATAACAGAGCATCTGCGAGAATCTCAGTAATATATTTATTATTTCCTTCTTTATCGACATAAGATCGGGTTTTGATTTTCCCGACAATATATATTTGTGCACCCTTTTTAACAGTTTTTTCGGCAACTTCGGCCAGCGCACGCCATAAAACTATATTATGCCATTCGGTTGAAGTTATTGTCTCCCCCTGTTGGTTGGTATAGGTTTCGCTTGTAGCAAGAGGAAAGGTTGCTTTGGCAACACCCTTGTCAAAATATCTGATAACTGGATCTTTTCCGACATTACCGACAAGTATAACTTTATTGATTGACATGTAGTTATGTATTTATTAATAATTCAGATACTGTATGTAAAGTTAAGAAAAAAACCATTTTGTACAACCATAGGCACTATTATTTGATGAAGACTCATATTATCAATATTTTATGAAAATATTATTGAATTATCATTTATTACGGATTTATTTCCGTTATTTATGTCCCATATATCTATTTCATTGTAATTAAGGCATTAATAATAGCAAAAAAAAAAATATTTTCTGAAAGTGTTTCATTATAACTAAATAATATTTTTATATTTGCACAGTTGAAAAAATGCATACTCAAAATAATTTGTTGAATTTTAAACTTCACGAAAAATGACTAAAGCAGACATTGTTAATGAAATTGCCAAGAACACTGGTATTGAAAAAGTAACAGTACAAAAAACTGTTGAAGCCTTAATGGAAACGGTTAAAGATTCTATGGTAAAGGGTAATAACGTTTATCTTAGAGGTTTTGGAAGCTTCATCGTTAAGAAAAGAGCTAAGAAAACTGCAAGGAATATTTCCAAGAATACAACTATCATCATTCCTGCACATAATATTCCCGCTTTTAAACCGGCAAAATCTTTCATAACTAAGGTAAAATCTCACGTTAAGAAATAAGTTTCTATGCCAAGCGGTAAAAAAAGAAAAAGACATAAGATGGCCACTCACAAACGCAAAAAGCGTTTGAGGAAGAACAGACATAAGAAGAAGTAGCAGATCAGTAAGTGGTCATTCAATGAATATATTAAACCTAAAGATCTGGAGGTCTTTAGGTTTATTGTATTATTATGACGGATGTTGCTGATGATATATCAACTCAGATTAATATAGTGAAGTGGTAAACAAGGATTTAATCATTGATGTTGGTGATTCCGAGGTTTCTTTAGCGTTGTTGGAAGACAAGCAGTTAGTTGAGTTAAACAAGGAAAAGCGAAATATAAAATTTTCAGTTGGGGATATTTACCTGGGGAAGGTAAAAAAGATCATGCCCGGACTGAATGCTGCATTTATTAATGTTGGTTATGAGCGTGATGCTTTCCTTCATTATCTTGATCTGGGTGCTCAGTTCAGAACACAGCAAAAACATTATGTATCAGCTATTCAGATACCGGGTAAAATAGTTCCTGTTCATAAACTCAAGCCTGAACCCGACATTGACAAAGATGGCAAGATTACAGATGTATTAACTACTGGACAGACTGTAATAGTTCAGATTACAAAAGAACCAATTTCAACTAAAGGTCCACGGCTGGCTTCCGAAATATCCCTTGCAGGAAGAAACCTGGTTCTAATGCCTTATTCTGACAAGGTTTCCATCTCTTCAAAAATTGAAAATATTGAGGAGAAGAATCGCCTTAAAACTCTTCTACAGAGCATTAAACCAAAAAATTATGGTGTTATTGTCAGAACTGTTGCTGAAGGTAAAAAAGTTGCAGTACTCAATACAGAATTAAGGGAACTTGTCAGTAAATGGGAATCTTCTTTTACATCAGTTAAGAGAGAGACAAGAACACCACGGTTGTTAATAGGTGAAATGAACAGGACTTCAACAATCCTCAGGGATATGCTGAATGTTACTTTTAACAGTATACATATCAACGATCCCGCGTTAGTTGATGATATCCGTAAGTATATTATAGAGATAGCTCCTGAAAAGGAAAAGATTGTCAAACTATACAAGAACACTCTTCCTATATTTGACCATTTCGGGATTAATAAACAGATAAAGGCTCTTTTTGGAAAAACAGTCTCGTTCAAACAAGGAGCATACCTTATCATAGAACATACCGAAGCCCTCCATGTTATTGATGTCAACAGCGGCAACCGGTCAAGATCAGGTAATAATCAGGAAGCAAATGCGCTGGAAGTTAATATGGAAGCTGCTACTGAAATAGCCAGACAATTGAGACTCAGGGATATGGGTGGAATTATTGTTGTCGATTTTATCGATATACAATCAGGCGACAATAAGCAACAGCTCTACGACAAAATGAAGGAGGTAATGACGAATGACAGGACCAAACATAACATCCTTCCTCTTACAAAATTTGGTTTGATGCAGATTACCAGGCAAAGAGTCAGACCCGAAATGACCATTGTGACCAACGAAAAATGTCCCTCTTGCCAGGGAACCGGTGAAACAAAACCAACAATACTCTTTACTGATGAGCTCGAATCAGGACTTTCTTATATTGTAGATAAGATTAAAACCCGAAAGGTTATTTTTAATGTTCATCCATTTGTGGCTTCATACCTCAAGAAGGGTCTGTTTCCAATATTCCGCAGATGGAATTTTAAATATAAGATCAACCTTAAAGTACAGGCAGTCACATCATACCATATGCTAGAATACCATTTTTATGACCTCGATGGCAATGAGATAGACCTTTAAGTCACTCTTTATTACTTAATCTGGTACAGTTATTAATCATTGTATGATGGATTTTCTTCACTCCCAGCCAGCTGGCGGGGGCGAGGTAATCGAAGAAAATCAATAAATTTGCATTTAAGATATAAAATAGTCATATAAAGAATATGAATTATGTTAAGAAAACTCACTCTTTTAATATCTCTGTTTATTGTTGCAGCCAATGCTTCATCACAGATTTATGATCCGGTTTCCTGGGATTTTAATTATGAGAAGACAGGAGAAAAGCAGTATGAACTAATATTTACTGCTTCGATTGATGAGCATTCACATATTTACTCTATGGATATACCTGATGGAGGGCCAATTCCGACATCTTTTTTATTCGATACAATAACGGGCTATAAACTTGTTGGTGATGCATATGAGGTTACAAAATCAGTTGAAACCCTTGATGAAGCTTTTGGTTTTAAGATTAAAACATTCAGCAGCAAAGCTGAGTTCCGTCAGAAAATTGCTGCTGTTTCATCCTCGTTTACTGTAACAGGAGCGGTGAATTTTATGGCTTGTAATAATGCTACCTGTTCTCCACCCAAAGATGTAGAATTTGCCATTAAGATTGTCGATAACGTTGAAGGAGCAGTACTTTCATCTGATAATACTACGGGTGCTGGTTCAGGAGTATCCAAATCGGATAGAGGGTTATTAAAGTTTTTTCTTATCTCTTTACTTGCCGGCTTTGCAGGTATTCTAACTCCATGTGTATTTCCAATGATTCCAATGACAGTTGCTTTTTTCTCACAGGGTTCTGATAACAGAGGGAAAGCTATTTTTAAAGCCTTGGTTTTTGGAATTTCAATTATTCTGATTTATTCCTCTCTGGGTATAGTAGTCTCATTAACAAGTGCAGGTGCAGGATTTGCATACACTTTAAGTACTCACTGGATACCAAATACTCTCTTTTTTGTTTTATTTGTGGTATTTGCTACCTCATTTTTCGGAGCATTTGAGATTATGTTACCTAATAAATGGGTTACCAGTGCCGACTCAAAGGTAGACAAAGGAGGTATGCTGGCAGTATTCTTTATGGGTGTGACAACTGTGATTGTCTCATTTTCATGTACTGGTCCCATTATTGGGGCTCTGTTGGTTGAAGCGGCAAGTGGTGATGTTTTAAGACCAACAATAGGTATGATAGGTTTTGGAATTGCATTCGCTTTACCATTTACAATTTTTGCACTATTTCCTTCTATTATGAACAGGATACCTAAATCCGGAGGCTGGCTGAACTCAATTAAAGTGGTTCTTGGATTTATTATGCTTGCCTTCAGCATGAAATTTCTTATGACTGTTGATAGTGTTTATTCACTCGGTATAATATCGAGAGATGTCTATCTGGCTATATGGATTGTTCTTTTTTCATTGCTTGGTCTTTATCTGATGGGGAAAATTAAATTTTCTCACGATAGTGATCTTCCATATATTGGTACTTTCAGATTATTCCTTATAATAGTTGTCTTCTCCTTTGTTTTATATATGGTTCCCGGTCTTTTCGGAGCTCCCTTGAGAGGCTTATCATCTTTTCTTCCATCTCCGTCTACCTCGGAGTTCAATCTCTCCAAACTGATCTCGGAAAACAGATCATATACAGGCGCTGCTGTTCTGCCAGCCAACTTAAGCCAACTCTGTTCCGAACCAAAATATGATAATATTTTCAATATGCCACTTGGTCTTACCGGTTATTTTGATTATAAACAGGGCCTTGAATGTGCAAAAGAACAGGGCAAACCTGTGTTGTTAGACTTTAAGGGCCATGCTTGTGCCAATTGCAAGCTGATGGAGGCTAAAGTATGGTCCGATCCTGATGTGCTCGGAAGACTCAGGAATAACTTTGTGATAATAGCTCTTTATGTCGACGACAGAACTCAATTGCCTGAAAATGAATGGATAATTTCCGCAATTGATAGTAAACAGAAGAAAACAATTGGTAAGATTAATGAAGATATTGAGATATCGAAGTTTAAAACTAATGCGTTACCGCTTTATGTAATTACAGATCATGAAGGTAACCCGTTGAATAAACCAATGCCTGCTAATCTGAATGTTGAAGAGTATAAAAAGTGGCTTGATGATGGATTGGAAATTTTTACCTCACCCCAAACCCTCTCCCATGGAAGAGGGGCTAACTAGCAGATAATCTATTCTTTACTCTCCTCTTCCCATGGGATAAGGGGATCCCGATAGCTATCAGGAGGGGGATGAGGTAGATTATAAAGAGAATCTGATCAGAACTTACCGAACTTAAAGGTTACCATATAACTTAAACCTTTTATAGATTCAGCACTAGCAGTCGGAGTACCTGAAAGACCTACATCAAAAGAGGTTGGAAATCGATAAGTAGCACCTATAGCAAGACGGAAGAATCTGGTCAGATTCAGCTCCAGTTCAGCTCCTGGTTCAATAATGAGAAATGCTTCAGAATCTTCTATAAAGTTATTATTCATGTTTGATTCTTTTGAAACATAGGATATACCACCGGCACCGAATAGGGTAGGAAATGAGAGGTGGATTGGAGATCTGGGCAACAAGATAGGTTCGATGTACAATCCTCCATAGCCCCCGGCAAGAAATACCTCCCTGTCAATAGATGGCTCATAATGGAATTCATTTATGAAACCGGTTGCCCCGATGCCAATTCCGAGAGAATGGCTGGCAATCCATCCGAATCTGCCGCCGAAAAGGACAGCATGCTTATTATCGATCACCGAATAACCAGTTGTAAATGCACCATATCCTCCACCTGATCTGTTACGACCTAATAATGTCTTAATCTCCTTGCTTTTATAATATTCGAACTCAGGATCCTGTGAAAATGCTGATGAATAAAGAAGGATTATTAAAGCTGATAAAATAACTGTTTTTTTCATTATAATATATATTTATAAGTATCAAAAGTTAAAAAACGTAAGAGACCGAAACACCAATGTCGCCTGGCATTATTTTTACAAAAGCCGGAATTGTTAATTCTACAAATGGTTTTATGTTAAGACTTATATTTAACGGGATATCACGAAATCTGTATTCTGCAGCTAACCACCCATCAGCACCTATGACAGGGCACAGTCGTTCACCAGAGAAACTGTATCTCTCTCCCAGGAATCCAAGATGATCAGTATAAATAAAACCGACATGGCCTCCATAACCCCAGGCAAAAAAAAGATCAGGAGAAATCTCACTTAACGTTGTTTCATAAATTATTCGCAACCCGGTAAGCTGAATACCGTTATTGTTAAAACTAAGCATAGCATTGTATCCAATCTCTGCATTACCTGCCTCATTTGTCATCTGGTAGAATATTCCACTCCTGTAGCCGGTTCTGATTCCTGCTTGTTTGGTTACTATCTGGGCTGAAAGAGATGCAGAAGTAAGCAAAATTGTGAATAAAAATAAAATGGATAATTTCTTCATTGGTTTATGATTTCTATTAGTATTTGAAAATTCAGCCTGAGCCGGATATGTTTTGAACTAGATATTTATTATCTCTGTTTTTGATAAAGACAATTGAAGAAAATCATAGTTGCATATCCAGGAAAATTATTTAAGATAAATATTGCCCCGGGTAGCATCTATTTTTACTTTGGCTGTTCCCTGATTTTTGCCAACGGTTCCATACGTCATAATTTCTTTTTTGTCTTCATTCAGAACCTTTTGTTCAGTTTTAATATTATTGTCAGGTAAAACCAGGAAGGCATTTATATGTCTTATATCCAGATTATACGATGAGCTATGGTCAAACTCAAGTGAAATGTCAGAATAAGCGGAATTTATACTTACGCCTTCAAATCCCTTTTCAATCAGATCAGCATTCAGGCTTCCATATCTTGTTGTCAGGTCTATTTTTTTCTTTAATATGTTCACTTTATAGTCCGTAAAATATGAATTTCCCATCAGGGTTTCTATATTACCGATAAAAAATTTATCCCTTCTTGATTCAATATTTACCATGCCGGCATTTTTAATGTCAAATCTTGATGAGATAGAGTTTATTGATAAGTCTTCGGTCTCACCGATCGAAATATCGGAGAATGAAGCATCAATTTTTCCTGAAGTTAAAGAGTTGATTGTTGCATTGCAGAACGCCATCTTTATTGATGACCCTTTACCAAGTGAGTTAGCTTTAAAAGAGCCGTTGGAGACTGACACTGAAAAATTACCGGTATTGTTTTCGATATATACATCCCCATATTTATTTTCAATCTTCAGATTCAGGTATTCAGGTATATTAATGTAATAGTCGATCTCAACGCGCGAATCGTATGATATCAGCTTACTGGTCATTCCTTTAAAACTTTCGAAAAGCATACTAATGTTTTGAGTAAACTCTGTTTGAGCTCTTATCACGTATTTTGAATCAGTGATATTAACTTTTACTCCATCAAACATTTTATTAAGTTTTGACTGGTTTGATGCAAAAGCCTTAACCTCAGCTCTTATGGAAACAGAATCTTTATTCCAGGGAGTTATTTGTATGGTCCCGTATTTGTTCGAAACCTCCAGGGAAGATTCTTTCCCCACGGGGACTGTCTTAATAAAACTCCGCATTTCCGAATCGCTCTGTGCCGATAATGAACAGAAAATGAGCAATATAAGAATAACAGCTATTATGGGTTTATAGTTCATAATTATTATTTTTTTCCTGATTATCTTCACCTTCTTTCAATATTATCAGCATATCCTCAAGAAGACGGATTTTAATTCTGTAATTCAGTATCAATGCATCGACAACTTCCTGGTTTGCAACATTATCTTTCAGGTCCTTCTTTATTTCTGAACAAATACTGTCCAGTTGGGAGATGTCAATTGTAAGCTCTTTTTCAATTTCAGGATTCGCTGTTAGCAAGGGAGTTGCCTCGCGATACAGAGAGTTTACCAGATTGCTATAATAGATCTCAGTTTCTTTTAGCTGAGGATTGGTCTGAGGTACAATAGCATCCACTTCTATTTCACTGGTGGTATCTGACCTCCACAAAGCTGGTTTGTAGAACAATACAGCAGTACTTATTATAACAATGACCATCGCCGCAATGGAAAACCATTTTCCTATTGGCGGTTTTTTCCTTTTTATTTTCCTCTTGATACTTTTCCATATACCTGAAGATGGACTGTACCTGTCCAGGTCCTCCCTGTTCTTCCTGATGTATTCTTCCAATTTGTCCATTTTATAACTAATTTGGTATAAGTATGTTCCTAAGTTTTTCTTTTGCTCTTGAATATTGCGATTTTGAAGTTGATTCAGATATCCCGAGTATCTGAGAGATTTCTGAGTGGTCGTATCCTTCAAGCAGATAAAGAGTAAGGATTATTCTGTAACCATCAGGAAGCATCTCAATTCCCTTAAATATTTTTCCGGTATCATAGTTATTTTCATTTTCCTCTTCATTTTCAATTGTAGGAAGGGACTCACAGAGGGTCAGGTCGATTTTCTTTTTTTTCAGTTGGTTTATACATTTATTTACAAGTATTTTTTTCAACCATGCACCGAATGTGGATTCAAACCTGAAAGACCCTAGATTTTTAAAGCATTCCACAAATGCTTCCTGAAGTATATCCTCAGCATCTTCCCGGTTATTCAATATTCTGTATGCAAGATTGTACATAGCTTTTGAATATTGGTTATAAAGCCTGAACTGAGCTTTACTATTACCCTTTCTGCACTCCTCAATAAGGGGAGCATGTATATAAACGTTAATATTAGCCACCTGATAAGCTTACCTTGTTATAAAGACAATAGGATATTTTAAGGGTTGCACTATTTTGTTAATTCGCTATATTTTTTTTAATTGGGATAGCAATGAAAGTAATTATAAGTATTAATACACTTATTATTGCAGAAATACGCAATAGATAGTCTCCGTATTTTACATACGGTGTTATTCTGTTTTCTGGAAATAATTCACCTTTGATTACTGCTTGTGTCCACCATTCAGTTTCATTACTCCTTTTCCCTCTTATATCGATAATAGATGAAATACCTGTATTAGCTGCTCTGAAAACCTGGCGACGTGTTTCAATTGCCCTTATTGAGGCATAAGAAAGATGCTGTTTATAGCCATTTGTGCCATACCACCAGCCATCATTTGTTATTATAAAAAGAGCTATTGCACCATTCTTAACATACGTGGTCAGATACTTTCCAAAAACAGATTCATAGCATATTACTGATGCAATTTTCTGAGATGTAGCTGTATTAGTCAAACAAGTTCGCTCTTTCTGGATACCATAACCCCACTTGTTACCCCCCAGGTAAGGAAGTATCTTGCTAATAAATATCCCTGGACCGTTAGAAAACTGCATTTCAATACCTGGTACTAGTTTCGACTTATGATATACCTCAATAACTTTCCCGGTATCAATTTTAAAAGCAGAATTAAAATGGTCGTAATATGCTCCTGATGAGTCAATCTTCCTTGCACTTATTGTTGGTGCTTCGGGTGATGGTGAATATAATCTGTAGCTTACTAATCCGGTAAGAATTGATGCCCGGGGAAATTGTGCTGCCAATTTTTTAATCATTTTGACGTATTTATCATTATCCGGATCATCAAGATTAACAGGATCGTCAACTGTGGTCTCCGGTGTAACTATCCAGATGGTTTTGTCTGAACCTCCGGCTGAAGCCAGTACGATTACCTTCTTCAACTGATCCTCGAATGGCATATCGAACTTTTCAGTATATGGGTCAAAGTTGGGTTGAATTATTAATACTTCACCTGAGCTCTTTTCATTCTGCTTAATCGTATAGAACCTTGTAATAGAGATAATTGATGGGATAATAATTACCAAAAGCCATATCAATATGAAATTTTTTGATCTCCTCTTGTTATCCGTAAAATTTATCAGAAATAAGGTAAGAAAAAGATTAGAGCATAATATCCAGAGCGATCCCCCAGCTGTCCCTGTTACCTCATACCATTGTATGAATATAATATCTTTTGCAAGCCCGTTGCCCAGATTTAACCAGGGTGTTACAATATTTATATTCAGGCTTATAAATTCATAGCCTAGCCAGAAAGCTATAAGAGAAATAAAACCAGGGATATTGCCTGTTTTCAACCTAACACTATGAGCCAGGTGTAATGTGAATGCCATTAAGAATGACAATCCCATTACTACGCTTATTGATCCGATGATGCTGGCAACTCTCATCCATCCTATCGCAGTGATACTGAAAATTACAAATCCGGGGAGCGTAATAATAAAACAGCTGTTTTTGCTGAATTTATTGGGATTTTCAAACAGATGATTTTCAATTATGAAGAACGGCACAAAAGCAATAAGCAATATATGACCAGGACACCAGCTTGTCCAGGCTAATCCTGATAGAATTCCTCCAATAACAGACAGTGAAACAAGACTATATTTATTCATAAGATCTTAGATAGATGCTTGTAACGTAAAATTTTTCAATGTCAGATTTTACTTATTTACTTGATTATTTATTAAACCATAAAATTAGCAGAAGAATGGCAGATCAAAATGATTTCAACAAATTTTTGAAAATTTAGATGTACCAGCAAGGCGAATAAACTTGTTATATTTGCAAAGTATATAAAAAGAAGATGATCCCGGCTATTGAAATACTACTTAAAGGTGTAATTCTTGGGCTTGCAGTGTCCATGCCTTTAGGGCCTATAGGGATAGTGCTGATTAACAGAACAATAAAGCGGGGCATCCTTTCCGGATTTTTCTCAGGATTGGGACTTGCTACAGCAGATACTTTACTTGCAATTCTGGCAGGATTAGGCTTTACATTTATTATTGGTTTTATAAAAGAAGAAAGATTCATTCTTAGCCTTATAGCCGGAGTTGTTATTGTTCTGGTCGGGATAAAGATTTTTAGTTCTAATCCGGTGAAAGATTTCAGGAACAGGGAGAAAGCAAATAAATCTTTATTTCGCGATTATTACTCTGTATTTGTGCTCTCAATAACGAATCCTTATACAATTCTGATTTTTGTTGCATTCTTCTCTGGTATTCATGCGCCTGGGAATATCAGACCTGAGCTTGTCCCTTTTTTCCTGATCCCGGGGGTATTCATTGGAACTATAACATGGTGGTTTTTCTTAAGCTATTTTATCAGCAGGTTTAAAAAGAAAATACGACTAAGGGGTATTGTCAGGATAAACATGGTTTCAGGAATTGCTATCATTGTGTTAGGAATAATTATTCTGTTAAGTGTATTTACCACAATAAAACTATAGTTCGTCTAATTTTTCAATATTGTGGTGAAATTGGATATAATAAAATTGCGTTTTGTAAATAATTGGCATATTTTTCCATTCTTTTCATGGCTGCCCCTTCCCGTTTACCGGGATTTTGTAATTTTAACAACTTCATCATGACATGACAACTCCTGCCCATCTGCCGTGATTGGCAAAAACCGCGATATACCGGCTGACGCCGGTAACACTTGATTAATGAAATCTAACACAAAAATGAAAGAAATTGCTATAATTTATGATTTTGATGGAACATTAGCAAAAGGCAATATTCCAGAACACGGCTTACTCCAGGAACTTGGAATAAACAAAGATGATTTTTGGAAAGAAGTTAAACAAATAACTGAAGAGACAGATTCTGATGAAGTCATTGTTTATATGCATTTATTAGCAAAAAAAGCAGCCGGGAGAAATATTAAAATAACAAAGGGATCTCTTAACAATTTCGGCAAGGGAAGTATTCCTTTCTTCGATGGTGTAATCTCATGGTTTACAAGGCTTAACAATTTATTCAATAATGACAATTTCACTATTTGTCATTATATTGTATCATCGGGGCTCCAGGAAATCATTGAAACAACTGAAATATCAAAATACATAAAAAAAATATTTGCCTCGAAGTACATTTATGGGAAAGATGGGACCATTGTTTCCCCTGGGGTAGCAATTAATTATACAACAAAAACCCAATACCTTTTTAGAATTAATAAAGGTATCTTAAACAATTACGATAACAAAAGTTTAAATGCCTGGGTTCCAATGAAAGAAAGACCAGTTCCATTTTCAAGAATTATATATATCGGAGATGGAGACACTGATATTCCTGCAATGAAAATGGTCAGAGCCCAGGGTGGAATATCTATTGGTGTATTTGATCCTGAAACATGGAATGACCCATCTTCACAGAAACGAATTTACAAATTAATCTCAGAGGATAGAGTACATTATGTGGCTCCTGCTGACTATAGAGATGGCTCTCAACTTGACATTGTTATAAAGGGAGTAATAGACAGAATGATAAATGAAAATAACTAAATAACAATGCATAACGGCAATATAACTGCCAGGTCCCAGGGTCAACGCACGAAGAAATAAAAAACTAACAGACTATTAACAAATTTATAAGGGTTATTAACAGCCTTCTTAGATAAAAAATAGTTTTTGGATGGTTGTTAACAGTTTGGTGCTATAATATTGTAACCCTGTTAATT
>DATKUO010000249.1:0-4718 GCA_035530515.1 Bacteroidales bacterium | reverse complement strand
TGAGCCCGGTTCAAAATGAAGGTTCACATTAGAAAGCAAAACCACAGTACCCGAAATGAAGGTTCCGGAAGGGATCACCACAGTACCTCCGCCTTTTTCGCTTACTTTTTCAATAGCACTATTAATAGCTTTGGTATTGACGGTTAAGTTGTCGCCTTTAGCACCAAAATCAAGAATATTGAATGAGGTTGTTTGTTGCTGACAGCTCATAACGGTCAAAACAATCAAACCAAATAGCAGAATTATTAAATGTTTGTTTTTCATAGTGATTCTTCGTTATTATTTATCAGGGACACCTCTAAATACTTCATTTTTCGATGGCATTATTTGAAATAAATATACAAACCGATTTCATAAAAACCAAAATTTACCCTTCGATGTTTTATACCGCATGTTGTGCACCGTAATTATATTATTTACACTCTACTTTGTGGGTATTACTTCTTGTATTGTTCCATCGTCATTGTAATACAACTTATCAAAGCATATTGATCTGCGATATGGATGAGGGCTTCCTTTATGTCCCCAGCCAAACTTTGGTTCTTCCTCAGGATGTTTCTTAAAATATAGGTCAGAATTGTGATAGAACATGTACCATTGACCTTTATATTCAACGATAGAATGGTGATTTGTTCCGCTGTTCATTTTTGGCAAGATCACCCCTTTATATTCAAATGGGCCTAATGGATTGTTACTCATACAATACTTAATTTCACCACTGTTAGCTGAATAAGAGAGATAATAATTGCCCTTGTATTTATGCATCCAGATGGCTTCAAAAAAATCATCTGTCCCTTTCAGCAAGTGAACTTTACCATCATAGGAGATCATATCTTCGTTGAGCTTTATTGCATTGACAACCAACTGTCCCATATAAAGATAAGCCTGTCCATCGTCATCTATAAAAACTGCCGGATCGATAAAATCGCGATTACATACAACTCCTTTAGAGTTGGTATTAATTAAGGGTGAGTCCAAAGGATCCTTAAAAGGTCCATAAGGTTTATCGCTCACAGCTACTCCAATCTTACTATGCTCAACAGGATAATAAAAATAGTATTTACCATTTCGTTTGATGCAATCTGGTGCCCAGGCTTCGGATTTAGCCCAGCTGATATCCTTTAATGAAAACGCCACGCCATGATCGGTCCAATTTTGCATATCGGTGGTAGAAAAAACATGCCAGTCTTGCATACTAAACCATGTTGCTGTGTCTGCATCATGAGAAGGATACACGTATAATGTATCGTTAAATACTCTTGCTGATGGATCGGCGGTGTATATGTGAGAAATGAAAGGATTTTGAGCGAAACAAATATTTCCAATTAATATACAAATAGTAGTTAAAGTAAATTTAGTCATATTGCTTTTTTAAATAGTTAACATATTATCATTTTTTATTGTACAAAACTTGTAATTAAGTCCTGCTTTTACAAAAAGGTGTAGTGATCATGTTGGGTTTATTCATAGGCAAAAAGATTATTTGTAAACATTGAGTCCACTATAAAATGTATTTTTTGGCTAAAATGAGAAAATTATATTTTCAAATGTTTGTTTTCAAGGCATTAAAAATTGTGTTTTTGGAAAAATCATCAATTTTGACTTATTACAGCGGGCTCATCTGCTTTAATCTCAACCACGAGTACACTCCTGGCTGGCATTTTCTCAGTTCTGACAAAAGAGCCTGAATTATAACTCTTTACATTCCCTGCACCAACTCCATCGATTATTCTTACACTATACTTTTTGGTTTGGGGTAGTTTGTATTGTATAATATCCACAATGTAGCTAATGGTGTGGGCTGAGTTATCTATGTTGGTGAATACCAATCCCAGAGTACCATCCTCTGCCTTCCATGCAGAATGTGAAACTGCCGGCATTTCAGTATTTTTTTGATTTGCACTCCATGATGCACTGAGAATCGGATTGTCTCCTTCAAGCTTTGGAGGACGTACCATTTCACCAAAGAATAGGAATTTTTTTATCGCATCCTTATCGAATATCTTACATAATACTCTTAAATATTCAGTATCAGAATTCCCTAATTTCAAAATTATTGGATCAAACCATCCCATCTGCTCACCCCATAAAAACATCTGTGCGTTTCTCATCATAAAGGGTAACCCTGTTGAATAAATACTACCACCTTCAGGGCTTCTTCCTGTTTTAGAGAAAAAATTGCTGGTATATCTACCAAAAGTTATACAGTATCCGGAATACACATAATTAAACATCGGAATAAGTTCAGGTGCTATACTTGAAGTGTTGCATGCTAATAATCCGTCAAAAACATCAATAAAGGGTTCTGCAAAATCTTCAGTGGTGAGAATCATTTCCGGATTCTTTTTGCGGGCATTTTCTTTACATATCTCAACCATCTTTCTGTTGCCTTCAACCCAGTAACTTCCTCCGCCGATAGAATGTCCATGGGTGGGATCAAAACAATATACCGGTTGACATGAAGCTATCTGATCCATATACACACCATTCATGCCATACTCTGAAACCAGCCTGGTTATTATTTCAGACTGCTTATCTTGCCAAACTTTTGTAGTCGGACACATTACTGCTTGTGGTTCGTCATTCCAATGCTCCATATTAATTGCAAGGTCCTGCCAGGTGCGTGAAGGCCACCTTGAATAACTTATTAAATCATCAAATAATGTATATGGTACTTTGCAGGCAGCAGACTGAGGATTTTCACTACTCCAGCTTTTTGAATTCATATCCCAAATTCGGCTATTTATGTATGGTGTAATTTTTATTCCCGCACTTTGTAACTGTTTAGACTTTTCCGAAAATTCTGCAATTGGTGGAAAATAATCAGGATAATTAACGTCATGAGGATACTTTTGCCAACTATACCAATGATATGCTATGGGTACATCTAAATATTTTGCAAGAGGTATCATCTTGTCGGTCGGCAGACCTGCAAACCATACCACAGTATTCAGATACCACTTTGGTATATCCTCCCTCTGTGATAGTTTGCCCTTTGAACACCATTTTTGATTGATTGCCCAATCACGGTATATTTTTGATGCTGTTATCCAATCGCCTTCGTAAACGCCAATTACTACTTCATAAGGCATAGTATAGCTGCTTTTGCTTCCCGGAACACCCATTCCCTCCGGATAGTTCCTTATCCCATATTTCAGGCTTCTGCCTTTTTCATCAACATCATAGCCAAACTTCTTTACATAGGCTTTCCCGTCATGCGTTGCCAAATACAATCCATTATTGTTTTTCCCTTCAAAAAGAGTACTGTATTGCATTGTACATCTTGCCGACGGATAGGACATAATTTGTGGTGGCCGGGGATCGCCAGATAACAGCTCCGGTATCCTTTTAACTGGATTTTTTAACAGGCGTCCACTAAAATCAGAAATAGCTAACTGTACATCTTCATCCTCTGAAGCTCTCAAGCCCTTTATTAATGGGTATGTTATTTCCCACGTTCCAAACTGTTTACTCCTGTTTTCTACATTAATCCGCCAATAAGACAGGGACGATTTATCAAGCCTGATCGTCGCATGCACATCAAAGGACTTATCTTCATTATCCAAGGAAATATCTTTCCAGTACAGATGCAGGGTGAGGTTACTGCCATCAGCCGATTTTTCTATATTATATGTCCGATTACATTCTACTTTGTTATCAATAGTCACAAGTCGATTAGACGTATGTTTGAACTCTATCTCCCATATGGTGCTATTATTGGGTTGCTCCAATAAAAAATCATGATCCTTCTGAACATTTCTTATGCTCTTCAATCCGAATCCGGATTGTTCTTCATAAAACCTCAACTCAATTATCCCATTGGATATTGATATGCCTTTTGTGGTTTCTTCTACCGAAAAATCCGTCTTAGCAGGTTTCTCAATACATTTAAATCCCATTGCTTCAGTGACTGAAAAAGATGAAATCGTCAGAAAAAGCACAAATAAACTAACCCTAAGAGTAATTTTGCAAAACATTTGAACCTCCTTTTTAAAAGAAAAACACCTCCAAAAACTTCTTTTTTCGATGCCGTTGGTTAAGACAAATATATCTATTAATTTTCTAAAAACCTGGTTTCGCCCCCCTATATATCTAATAATCAATACATCACAACATTATGGTTTTTATACCTGTACATATCTATCCCATGGCAACCACTATTTTTAATTGAGTTCAGCTACAAATATTTCACCCTGTGAAATAGCAAAACTAATATTTCACAGGGTGAATTATGCAAGGAAGCATCAGTAACCATATATTCCTCAATCATTTCTGTCCTGGTATCAGCTTTTACATGATTTTATTATAAAAAAGCAAGAATTGGAACATTAAAGATTCTTTAAATATGTCACACTATCTTTTAGGGTAGCGGGGTCAGACTCCATTTCGATAAAGACCACTTCTAAACCACCCTCTTTTGATGCGGTAAAAAAATCTTTCCAATCAACGATACCTTGTCCTAAAACAACTTCTTTCGTTGAATCATTGGGTGAATAATCCTGCAGGTGAGCTGAAATAAAACGTCCCGGATATTTTCTAAAATATGCCGATGCTTTATAACCCAATGTTATAACCGCTACCTGAAACTGCATCTTCACCAAATCGGGGTCCAATTCGTCTAATAATAATTCATAAACAGGCCTGCCGTTAATTTTGGTCTCAAATTCATTGTTGTGATTATGATAAGCTGCAATTAATCCTGCTTTCTTAGTCTTTTC
>DATKUO010000248.1:0-28428 GCA_035530515.1 Bacteroidales bacterium | reverse complement strand
TAAAGGGTTACCAAATATTTGCTATTTTTGTGACCTTACAGATTGAGAATGGGAGAGATGGCAGAGCGGTCGAATGCGGCGGTCTCGAAAACCGTTGTTCCGCTATCGCGGGACCGGGGGTTCGAATCCCCCTCTCTCCGCTGAATGAAAATGCAAATTACAGCAAAATCCTGAAATAGCCTCTGTTTCAGGGTTTTTCATTTTTACCCCCAAGCAGAAAAAAGCAAAAAAAAGCAAAAATCACCGGTTCCCGGGTGAACGAATCGAGGAACATTCATTTTTCGCGAAAATGTTCACCTTTTTATGTAATGCACTGTTATGCAGCGTTTTGCGTAATAATATATTGATTTTTTATACTTAATTTTGTAAAAATCTGGGGATTATGGAAACAAACTGGTGTACAATTCGGGTATTTATAAGAAAATACAGACTGACAAAAGACGGTAAAGCACCCCTTCTTATGAGGCTCACTGTCAATGGAAGACGTTGGGATTCAGCTCTTAAGATAGCAATCAATCCTAACGAGTGGGATCCAATAAAAGAAAAAGCCACCGGAGACGATAGCTTTTCGAACCTGGTAAATGAGACAATTGAGAGTACAAAATTCCGGATTCACAAGATAAAACTCGGACTCGAAGATGAGGGAAAGTTATTAACACTCGACGCTGTTAAAAATAAATTTCTTGATAAGGATAAGAATCATCGTACAATTCTTGCACTTTTTAAAAAACACAATGAAGAATGCAAGATGAAAGTTGGAGTTCAGATAACGTACCCGACTTATGAACGCTATGAAACATGTTATAAGCATGTAAAAGAATTCCTGAAGAAAGAGTATAAAGTTGATGATTTACCTGTCTCTGAAATAACCAGGCGGCTATATGATCGATTTGAATATTTTCTCAAGAAAGAAAAGAAATGTGCCCATAATACTACCATTAAATACATAAGAAACTTCAATAAAATTGTCCGTATTGCAGTTGATAATGGGTGGTTAGCAAAGACTCCCTATAGAGAAATCGGATATCGGCTTGAAGAAATTGATAAGGCTTATCTGACTCAAGATGAACTAACATCCATTATTGAAAAAGACATAAGTATTAAAAGACTGGACATTATAAGAGATCTGTTTGTGTTTTGTTGCCATACCGGATTAGCATTTTCTGACATAAAGGAATTAACTGATGAAAATATTCAGTTCGGTGTAGATAAAAACAAGTGGATAATAAAAAAAAGAAAGAAAACCAATATTGTTTCAAAAATACCATTGCTCGATGCTCCGGCACGAATTATTGAAAAATATAGAGATTACCCACGGTCAGATAATGTAACCACTCTCCTACCTGTTCCCAGTAATCAAAAGATGAACGCGTATCTGAAGGAGCTAGCTGATATATCCGGAATAAAAAAAATATTAACAACCCATACTGCCAGAAGGACTTTCGCTACAACTATAATGCTCCAAAATGGGGTCAGCATGGAGGCCGTAAGCAAAATGCTGGGTCATACCAGCCTTTTCATGACGAGAAAATATGCAAAAGTGGACGAATATTATATTGCTCAGGAGACTGAAAAGGTTCGGAAATTATTTATGAAAAAAGATTAAACCAAAACTTTAAAAAAAACTTAAATACATTATTATGAAAACCTGTCTCGTCCTAGAAAAACCTTACAGTATTAAATAGATGAAGAATAAGATTTTTATTGACATGGTGTATGCACATAAGGCTTGAAATGAATATCGAAATACTAAAATCTTATGCTCAGCATTTTCTCTAGAGGTCGAATGAGCAGAGAAAACATTTGCCCGGTATTTTCTAATTTCCCTGCAATAAAAAATTCGGATTTTTATTATATAATGAAGCAATTTCTAGTAAAATCTTTAATTTTAAAGAATCATTAATGGATAAGACCTTTTAATAAACAACGAATAAAAACCTATTTCCCATGGCATCTATTAACAGAAGGAAATTTATTTATTCCACAGCACTCATTAGCGGGATTCCTGGTGTTCTTTCTTCTCTTGCATCCAGTGCTCCGGAAAAATCAGAAGGCACGGCAAACGATATTCCGGTTGGAGTGATCGTTTCAGCTGACAATCCGGAAAAGGACCTGAAGATTGTCAGGGATCTTGGCTATCCTGTATGTCAACTTAATATCAGAACTTATTCTCCCGAGCTGGCGAAACAACTTACTGCAACGCTTGAAAAATACAAGATTAAAGCTATGGCGCTGATTTGCGGAGGTCCTGGTGTAGACAAGTATAACTTTACCGAGGGTCCTTCAACAATTGGTCTTGTACCGCGTGAAAACAGAGCAGCACGTGTGGAACGTCTTAAAAATGGTATGAATTTTTGCAAGGCAGCCGGCATTCCTGCAATTCAAACTCATTTTGGTTTTATTCCGGAAAATCCAAATGACGTACTTTATGTCGAGTTTGTTGAAACGATGAAACCACTTGGGGAATATGCATTGAAAAACGACATTGACATTTATTTTGAAACGGGACAGGAAACACCTGTTACACTGCTAAGGGCAATCTTAGATATAGGAACCGGTAACCTGTTTGTGAATTATGACACTGCCAATCTGATAATGTACGGGAAATCAAATCCTGTCGATGGGTTAAAGGTTCTGGGGAGGTATGTCAGATCACTTCATGCGAAAGATGGTAAGTACCCGACAAATCCATATGAGCTCGGTAAAGAGGTTCCTATACCCACAGGAGATGTCGATTTTCCGGCAGTAATTTCATTTCTAAAAAAGTTGAACTTCAAAGGCGGTATTATTATTGAATATGAACTTGCTGACAATACAAGCGAATATCTGTTAAAAACAAAAGAATATCTTGAAAAGCTGATCACATCAAAATAAGTTTAAATATTTACCTAAGTTGATAGTTGCTAGTTAACAGAGTGTCGCAAGTTATAAGTTACAGATGATTAACTGAACCAGCAATAGATTATGCCACACGCATTCGTGCCCTAAAAATTTACAAACAACATAACCAGAAAAATGCCATTGAATTTATTCAACATATTATTGAGAAATTTCCTTTCCGTATACACACGATCAGAACCGACCGTGGGCGCGAATTTCAAGCACAGTTTCATTGGCATGTTGAAGACAAGCGAATGAGACACGTTTATATTAAACCGGGATCTCCGCAGCTTAATGGTAGAGTCGAAAGATCTCATCGTACTGATCAAGAAGAGTTCTATCAACTCTTGACTTATACTGATGATGATTTAAACAAGAAATTAAAGAATTGGGAAGAATTTTATAATTTTAATCGCCCACACGGAGCTTATGAAGGTAAAACACCATATGAGAAATTAAAATGGGCATTAAAAAATGTTTAAAATCGTCTGCTAAATGTTGAAGGATCACATTTTAACTTTATATCGAACTCACGGTAAATTAATAAAATAAAATTATGAAAACAGAACTAAAATTGAAGGTTATTGCGGCAAGCATCATTGCAATGATTTTTTTATTTCCCCTTGACAGTTCTTGTCAAAAATCAAAAAACTCTTCAGCAAAACCGAAATTGATTTTTCAATCAGGTTTTGAGGAAAGTTCCAAAGTGATTCCGGTTATCCGCGGTAAATATTCAATATCTCATGACGATGATATTATAGGAGTAGATAAAACTCTTAAAGGGAATAATGATTGGATTAAGGACCTGGATAATGATCCAGATGGAGGTGAATTTTCTATTCAATATACAGGAGGGGATTCAACGAAAAGGTATGCCAAAATTATCCCCGAACCTGGCAATCCTTCAAACAAGGTACTTTACTATTGGCTTGACGATTCATGGTTAGCTGATCTGAATACCGTAAAAGCGCGCATACAGACCAATTTGTACGGAATAAAGAAAGGGTACAAAGAGTTTTACCAATCGGAAAGGGTCTTTCTTCACGATGATTTTAATAGCCTGAAATCCTACCCCAGGAAAATAGGTTGGCTTACTATTTCAGAGTTCTGGAATAACAGAACATGGGGAGATGCTCCATATGCATTCAGGGTAACTTTGGGAATTGGCAAGCCAACCGAAGCAACAAGCGACTTATATTTCATACTTGATGGTCAGGATTATGGTGATGTTAATGGAAAGTTAAATTATACAACATTATGGCATAATACAAATGAAAAAGTAAAAGTGCCAATTGGCAAATGGTTTACTATGGAGTATTATTATAAAGAAGGAAACAATGAGACAGGTCGGTTCTATATGGCCATTAAGCCAGAAGGACAAGCAAAACAAGTGGTTTTTGATGTTACAGCCTTTACTCAAAACAGTAAAGATCCGAATCCAGACGGTGTTACCGAATATAATCCCATGAAACTCTATACTTCCAAAGAGGTTGTAGGCTTTATGAAATCTCAGGGAAAAACTCTTCAGATCTACTGGGATGATTTTAAACTATGGAAAAACAAAAGACCATAAACAAGCCTCATAAAAATGAAAAACCAAAAAGGTCGATTTTATATTTGAACTGTTGTTATTCAAATCTATGATTAATTCAGAATAAAGGGTATGAATATATATATTATCAACTGTTAATGAAGAAGATGAATCGCAAATCATTTATAAAAATCACCACTCTGGCCACCGCTGGAGGTTTTGCGATGTTGAACATACTGGTATTTAGGAAAACCACTACTAACCCGAAAGTGTTGCATATCGGATTGGTTGCACCAACTATTCTGAGAATTACTCAACCTGTAGATAATTATTATTCAGGAACTAAATATGTTGATATCGTAGGTGTAGACATCTACTCAAAAGAACCGGAATTTAAAGATTACGAAACTATAAAGAAGCTAAACAAAATTGTAGTCGTCTCTGAAATTGGACCTTCAAAAGCAGGATATAGGAAATATGACGAAATGGAAATAATTGCGAAATTAAAGGGAAATGCGGCTTGGTTTCTTCAATGGCACAGTTGGAGAAATGCAGATGTCGCTATTATTGTATAATTTAAGATTTAAAGAAATGATGAATAGTTCATCGGCGATTACTCTGAAATATTAATTTGAACACTCATGAAATTAAAACAAATTATTTTTTTATCCATTCTCTGTTCACTTTATTATGGAAATATTTTTGGGCAGGAAGATTTTATGGTCAATATCAAAAGAGGAGAAAGTCTTGGCCAGATGGATTATCCTGCACCGGAATGGGTTCGCGATGCTGTAATAGTAGAATTACCTGTTCGAGGATTCAATTGCTCAAATTATAAAGATCCATCAAAATGGAAATTTTCTAATGGGGATGGAACGTTTAATTCGCTCACAAAAAAACTCGATTTTCTGAAAGGAATGGGTATTAATGTACTTTGCCTTTATTCCGTTTATGATTGTACTAGTGGAACTAATCTCTACGCAATCCGATACAACAATGTAAGTCCGGATATGGGGACATTGAATGATGTAAAAAATCTTATAAAGGAGGCCCACAAAAGAGATATGTATATAATAAGCAATACCAATCATTATGGGGTTACTAAAGATGCTCCGATATTGACAGAACATCCCGATTGGTTTTTGCCAAATGATAAGATGCGATACAATCAACGCGTATTTGACCTGAGTAATCCCGAAGCACATAAATACATTATTGATGTTCACTCATGGTGGTGTACCGAGATAGGCCTTGATGGATGGCGTATCGATTGCGCCTCGGAATTCTCATTTAAAAGAAACGTATGGAACGATATTCTGAAGAAGTGCAATGATAAGGGGAAAAGAATTCTAATTGCAACTGAAGGTGCACATCTCTATGGATATATTCAAGGTGGCGGACGTTGGGGTTTTCCCGAAATACTGGATATGCAAAACAATTTCCTTCTAACTGGTGCCTCACAGGATAATCCTTATAGAGCAAAGGAAATCAGTGGACATAATGTTGGCGAACCCAACGATAAAAATAAAATTAACACATTTAACTATCCGGTTACTCCCAGACCAAGAGAAGGATGCTACAAAATAAAAGGAAGCAGATTTTTATACGGACACAATTCAATGTTTGCACCCATGGTTCCACTGATGATGACAGGAGAAGTTATCGACGCGACACATTTGGGAATCAGAGGTAACTCAAAAATGCTTCATTCATGGATTGATTGGACTGATGCTACAACCAATAAAGATGTGGTGGAGGATTTTCGATTGATAAATCAAATTCGTTTGGCAAATAAAGATATTTTTCATTTCAATCTGTATGAAACCAAACTTATCAATGTTCCATATGAATCAACACCACTTTCGCCTGTTAATCCTTATGTTCGCTTTATTTCCGGAGAAAAAGCCGGAATTGTTATCGGCAATAACAGCACAACAGATGATGTTACCTTCTCACTCCATGTGCCACTGGAAGAAATGGGTATGAACAATATTGAAGAGTTCTATGTTACAGATTGCTGGACATCAACGACAAAAAAAATGAAGAGAAATGCTCTTGATAACTATTCTATAATTGTCCCAAAAGATAAATCAAAGGGTGGAGGAGTGAGGATTATTGTAATTTCAAAAAAATCACCTTAAAAATGAATTTTTCTATCAAAAAAATATTCAATCCCAACCTGCTTTTTATAAATCGTCACCCCGACGCCCGGGCTGCCATCAGTTTTAATATTGCAATTGCAGAAATAGCTGCGGTGACTTTAATAAAATTTCTTCAGCTCAATTCTTTTTATAATGTAAACAGTATATTCTTTTATTGATATCATTTGCCCAATATTTGACCCCAGTAGGTTTTTTGGTGTGCATCAACTCCAGTGGCAGTGGAATCAAGAATACCGAAACCAGGAACTCGCCTGGTCTGTACCCTCTCAAAATCCCACCAAGACCAGCTGATCCCTTGCTGATTACCTGAAAAAGTCGGACCACCTTGTGAATCCAAATTACCATTGATGTAAGCAATGAAAGTGTTTGCCCAATCCTGCCCTGCTGTAGTGCGCATATTATCACCGCACTCGCCAACAAATACAGGAGCGATATTTTTGATATAGAACCAGCCCCATACTGTATTCATATAGCTGATATAATCTGCACCGGTACCTTGCCCTGTCTTGCTTACTTCGGTCGGATATTCATGAACAGAATATACGACTTTATTTGGCACGGTTAGCTTTATCAGGGCATTTCCGATGGTAGATTCCCGCAGGTCGCCAGAAGGAGCTCCTCTGCGATATGCCTGGAGGCCTTCAACGATGATCATTGGTCCCGGATCAATAGCCAGTAGGACATTTCCTACTCTCTCATACATCATCCTGTAATCAGTATCGATGTTGCCATCACCCCAGGTGGCCGGTCCAAAGTGTGGCTCGTTGCGAAGATCATAACCTATAATGGCGTCATTCCCCTTAAACAGGTTGGCGCGTATCTGCCAAATCTGCGTAAACATTTCGCTCGTTATAGTACCGGTCTGGCCATTCCCGTCTGTACCGTCAGAGGCACCTCCCACATCGTACCATAAACCATTTCCGTTGCTTGGAAATCTACTGTTGTTTTCGTTCAAATGACTTTCAATAATGAATTTGAGGCCGATTGAAGCACCATAATTTACGACTGCCTGTAGAACCTGATTGTATTTTAAGCCTTCAAGATCAGGATTAACTGAAATGTTAACATTTACACTTGAATTATTTAATACTTGTGCATCATCGGTACAAATACGAACACAATTTATTCCGTTAGCTACCAGGGCCTGAAGCGCTGGTTTATAATTGAAAGAGCCAAGGCCCCAGGGTGTGCCTCCGTACCAACCCCAACCAACGGAGCAAATTCTTACAGGATTATTATTCTGGTCAACGATTTGAGTGCCGTTAGTATGCAGATATCCGGCAGGAAGTAAACCGGTTGCACCATTTAATTGAAAAGATAAAATAGTAACAAGCAAAACTGAACAACTGCTTCTTAATAATGCTCTTGTTTTCATAATATTGTTATACTTAAATGTCTAATTTGAAAAATATGAATCGGAATTAATCTGGAATAACTGTAAAAGCTATTCAATTGTGGCAAAATTAGTTTCAATTAACGATTAAATATTCTATTTGCCTTTGTATTCAGAAGGATTTCCCTCACCATTTTCTGATTTTTAAGCTATGTGAATGTACTTCTTCCGTTCACTCTGGTGCCAGATTTCATTTTTTCAATCTTTCTTTGTTTTTGTGCTGCGTTGATGAGCTTGCGCAAAGTGAGGCTAACTTTAACAAATTCTTCAATTCCAATCTTCTCTTAGAGAGTAGCAATAGCCTGGTTTATAGTTTCCATCCTTTGCGATACTCGGTCCGGACATATTGATTGGCCTCAGCGTAATTTGTAATCTCCATTCTTTCCGGGTTCCAATCGATACGCCTGTCGACTCGCTTTGCGATATTTCCTAGCACGCAGATTTCAGTTAGCGGACCAGAGTGAGCGAAGTTGGACCCGGCTGGTTGTCCACCTTTGCAGGCACGCACCCAGTTCAGATAGTGTCCTTCTTCCACTCGCGGTAAGGTCTTTTCCAGTAGTTTGATTTCCTTCATTTTGGACTGAGGTATTATCTGTGGATTTTGACTGGCATGGCCGCACATTATAGTTCCCTTTGTACCTTTGAAAAAAACCCCTCCTTGCTCGGGCATATTTTGGCCATCCTCCAAATCAGCCGGGCGTGGCGGCCGTGTGCCTTCGTACCACGTCAGTTTCATCGGTGGCATACCTGCGCGTTCGCCAAACTGGTATGTTACTATCGCCGACAATGGATGAACATCAAGGGTGCTACCGCATGAAGTAGCATCTATAGTTACAGGCGGAGTGAGTTTCAAGGCAGAGTATACACAGTCGAGCGTATGCGCCCCCCGGTCCCCCATCATACCACTGCCAAAATCCCACCAGCAGCGCCATGTGGTTGGATGATAGGCCCTGTGATAAGGCCTCATGGCAGCGGGACCAATCCATAAATCCCAATTCAGACTGTCAGGCACTGGAGGAGTTTCCTTTGGACGATCTGACCATTGGGAACTCCAATTTTCATGACCCCATGGGTAGTAGGATAAACTGCACCATGCATCGACTTCACGTACCTCACCGATGACTCCAGCCCAGATCCACTCACATATTAAACGATGACCTTCTCCGGAATTACCCTGGTTGCCCATTTGCGTCGCAACTTTTGCTTGACGTGAGGCATTTGTAAGCATCCGCGCTTCATAGACATCATGTGTCAGCGGCTTCTCGCAGTAGACGTGTTTACCAGCTTCAATAGCGGCCATGGCGATCACCGCGTGACTGTGATCGGGTGTCGCTATCATGACAGCTTCGATGTCTTTCTGTTTATCGAGCATTTCCCGGTAATCGATAAAGAACCTGGCTTTGGAATATTTTGCAATCGTTTTCGACGCAAAAGTTGGATCTACATCGCAGAGAGCAACGATGTTTTCTGTTTCGAGATTGCGCAGATTGCCGCTCCCTTGTCCGCCAATGCCTATCCCGGCAATGTTCAGCTTATCGCTTGGCGGAATGTACCGCGATCCGCCCAAAACATGCCGGGGGATTATGGAAAATGACCCGACTGTACCAGCCAGCAAAACGGATCTTCTAATAAACTCACGACGATCAACATGCCTGCTCATTGAGGAGCCTTCAATTACAGGAGATATACCAGTGTTTTCATATGCTTGTGGAATAGGGGACTCTTGCTTAAGGATTGTTTTGTTCAAATCATTTTTCATAGACTTTAGTATTAATTATTTTTGCCAAAAGGCTCAATTAAAACTTTTTTTTCAATGCCATGATATAAAAATTTTAGGGGTACTTAGTAAAACTGCTTTCCCAGATGCCGTTTGTTGATTCTAATTTATAAATAGGCTTTATGAAACCTAATTTTTGTCCTCATGGTTATTATTCATCTAATATACAAATTAATTGATAATGCGAATCAGGGCGTTGAAGATATATAAAAGGCATAACCAAACAAGTGCAATTGATTTTATTGATCATATGATTGAGAAATTTCAATTTAGAATACATACGATACGAACTGACCGGGGGCAGAAGTTCCAGGCACGATTTCATTGGCATGTTGAAGATAAGGGAATGAGGCATGTGTATATTAAACCAAGATCTCCTCAATTAAATGGAAAAGTGGAAAGGTCTCATCGTACTGATAAGGAAGAGTTTTATCAATTATTAACTTATATTGATGATATAAATTTGAATGAAAAATTAAAAGTCTGGGAGAATTTTTATAACTTTAACAGACCCCATGGAGCATTTTAGGGAAAAACTCCTTACAAGGCACTAAAATGCACTTTAAAATAATTCATATTTTGTCTGGAAGGGTATGACGTATCACAGGTGATGATTTGGGCATGGAGTCCAATGCATTTATGTCAAAGGAAGTATACCAAAACATTTTCAAACCACTTCACAAGATTCTATGTGATTATGTAAAAAAGAACAGTTCTATGCATATTCACTGTATTCCTGTGGTTCAATATATGAATTGCTTCCGGATTTAATTGAAGCTGGTTTCGAAATAATAAACCCTGTTCAGACCTCTTGTTATAATATGGAACCTGAAAGACTCAAAAAAGATTTTGGAAAAGATATTACATTTTTTTGGGGGGGGAGGCTGTGAACCAAGAACTATACTTAAAATTGCAAAACCCGATGAAGTTAAGAGCCATGTTAAGAAAAGGCTGGAGATATTCTCAAAAGATGGTGGATATATTTTTGCTACAATTCACAATATACTTTCAGATGTGCCACCGGAAAATATTGTTGCATTGTTCGAGGCAATTGACGAATTTTATCAGCAAAACTATGTTTGTAATCGAAAAAAAGATTTACAATACATTGTACGTTTGTTTACATTTAAGCAGATAAATAGACGGTTCAATTTTTGGATTAAGAAAACTCTTATAACTATTTGTAAAGAGAACTATAAGGTTTTACTTCTTTAGTAACTATATTAATATCAACTCATTAAAATTTTATACAATGAAAAGTCGACAAACCGTAGAATCCTTTTTCCTATTAATTTTTATCTGTTTTATTTCTTTAGACGGTTTTAGCCAGAAAATGGCCGAAAAACCTGATAATGCAATTCAAAAGGCTGTTCTTACTGACAATATAAGAACCCTTTTGGTTAAAACGCTTGAAATACCTTGTGAAAAGATGAATACTGACTGGTTTGGAACAATCCAGGTAGAAGCACTTTTGTTGTGGGCCAAAAAAGGATATCCTCAGGGCACAGAATATGTAGAAAAATGGCTCAGTTACCATATCGAACATGACAATAATATGTCAGACGAAGAATATTTGAAATCATATGAAGGGCCCAAAGCCAGAATTGACAGGCATGGAGTACTCCCGTTCTCAATTTATGCTGGTAATCTGGGGGTGGCATTTCCCTGTTATACGCTTTACAAGCAAACAAAAAATAAAAATGCGAAAAACGTTTGCCTTTCAGTTGCAGATGCTATTTTGCATTACTCAGCAAGAGACAAATTCGGGTTTATGGCTCACGATGATAATGAGTATTACAAATTTGCTATTCCTGATGTGGGATATTTCTCTGTTCGGGGGATGGCAGATGCTTCAGAGTTGGTGGATGAAAAAACCGCTCAGGTGTTTTTAAAAAATGCAGTATTTCAGGCTAGAACATCCATTACCCTGTTTTTCGATAAAGAGAAAAAACTCACAAGAACCATTTACCTTGAAGGGAAAGAACCGGGAAAAACCTACTGGTGCAGGGCTTCTGGCTGGATGATTTATACCCTTACTGGTTTACTAAGGCATTTACCTAAAAACCATCCGGATTATCGATATTTTACAGATATATACAAACAAATAGCAGATGGATTGGTTACCTATCAGGGTCCTAATGGAGGTTTACGTGTCTGGGTAAATGAGCCAGATTCGCCTGAGGAAGTAACCGGAACTTCGATGACAGCCGGGTGTATCCAGGAAGCAATGGATAAGCAGTGGATACCAGAAAACTATAACGACTATGTACGGAAAGCCTGGAAATTTATTAATAGTTGTGTAACCGTGGATGGAAAAGTGGTTAATGCTTATACCGGATGGGCAGTCCCATCTGAGCAAAAATTACTGAAAATGGATGAGAGATATATGGGTTTTGTACCGGGTATGGTATTAGTAGCCGCAGCACAGATTATTAAATGAAAAGATATTTAATCAATTTATAAAAAACCTGATGAAGAACAAAATTAGACTCCTTGCTTCCATTTCTATGGTGTTTGTTTTATTCTGCTACACTGTAATCGGACAATCGAATTTAAAAGGCACTATGGTCAGTCCGACGGAGAGAAATCATCTTAAGGCACCTAACAACTTTAAAAATAGTCCATATTCAGGCTATACAAGGGAACATTGGCTTGAAATAACTGAAAAAATAATTGCAGGTGTACTTCCATATTTTGATAAAAAAACTGGAATGCCATTTCTCCCTTTTGCTTTAGGAGATGAGGCATTTGAAAAATTGCAATCTCCCAAATCTGATGGTAAACCATTAGGGATTGATATGATTGAAGGACGAATAAAACCAAAACGACCATTGGAACGGATTATGATGGCAGTTATAATTTATACAACAGCTACTGGTAAGGATAATGTCCCTGGTTATGAAGGATCCATCTCTTCACCTTTTATTAAGGCCATAACAAAGGGTACCGATCCCGATGATCAAGATTTTTGGGGTGATCCCGTCCCTTATGACCAGGTAGGCTCAATTTTCGCATTAGGGATATATTTGAATCCCAAATTCTTCTGGGACCCCCTTGGACAGAAACAAAAGGAGAACCTTTTAAACTACTTTAAAAAACAGACTCTGACGCAAACTTATGCCGGGAATCATTATTATTTTCACATGACTGCTGTTCCACTTCTGGAAAAGTATGGTTATGAATCGAATAGAGAATATTATACTCAAATGTTTGAACGTCTGATGGGTTGGTACCGCGGAGATGGCTGGTTTTTGGATGGGGTTAACAGGGGATTTGATTATTATAATATGTGGGGATTCCAGCTATATAACCAGGTTTTGGATAAATTTGATCAAACCTGGCACCTTCAGTTTGGATCAGAAATTAAGAGAACAACAGACCGCTTTTTAGAGACCTTCCCGTATTTTTTTGGAAGAGACGGAGGCCCGGTTCCCTGGGGCCGGTCACTCAGTTATCGTTTTGCAAGCAATGCCGCTATAGCCTGGGCTGTTATTAACCATACAAGTACTTTACCTCCGGGTGAAGCCAGAAGAATTGCGTCCGGGTCATTAAAATATTTCTGGGAGCATGGTTGTTTGGGTGAAAACAATTTATTGAACGTCGGATTTTGGGGAGATAACGCAGGTGCAGGTGAAAAGTATCTTTATCCAGGAGATCCATATTTTGCCACCATGGGTCTTGCCTGTTTGCTTATTCCTGAATCGGACCCTTTCTGGACTTCAGTTGAAGAACCAATGCCAGCAGATGGAGCGGGAGGTAAATTAGCCGTACCTGGTGCTCAATTTGTCTTTCGTGTCAGTCCGATTGATGGCGAATCCCGGATGTTCCCTGTTGGACAGCCACTTTCACAAAGTCGGTCTGTGTGGCAAAACGGGGCAAAGTACGATCAACATGCTTATTCAAGTTATTTAGGATGGTGCGTTACCTGGGAAGATCAACCTGATATTGGAGCAGGACGTTCAGGATATTCATATGATGGGGTGAAATGGTATTACCGTGAGCGTGCAAGACCTGTTTTAATTGAATCAGACCATCTTGTAAGCACTTATCCACTTAAACCCAAAAAGGAAGATTTAAACCGGGCAGATTTTTCCCGAGACGAGATCATTACGCACACTCTTGTTGGAAACGATGGAGAAATCCATATATTTTGGCATAATAATCCCGACCCTATTTTCCTGCATATTGGAAGTTACGGTATCGGTGTACCACACGGTACAGACTTAGTGAGAGAAGTAAATAAGCAACATATAATTATTAAAGGAGGGGATTATTATTCTGAACTTAGACCATTAAATGCTCCGGAAGGTAAATTAGACGCGGTCGTTCTTGAACCTGTTGAGGGTTGGAAACATACCCACTTATTCGGTGGAAAGGGAGCTTATCCTTTCTGGCATAGCAGTGCCCCTATCCCCCCAAATACACCAATGATTTTTTATACAAACGGAACAAGAGGAAGATTACCAGGTCATTATGCTATTTCAATTCAGAAATATCCCGGTTTGATAAAGATTCAATTTGAGGGGAAATTGTTTGAGATTAATATCCCATACTGATATTAAATGCCAGAATAAAAGAAAATATTATATTGTCTTTCTTTAAATAAATACAGGTGACTTAAACGAATCAATACCAGGCTCATTCCTAATTATATCTTATCTAGTCCCCTTAAGAGTAATAAGTATAACTCCGTTTGCTCCTCGTGAGCCATAAATTGAAGCTGATGGTCCTTTTAATATCTCAATCGACTTAACTGTTTGTGGTGATATATTATCTATGGAATTAACAACAGTACCATCCACAACAAAAAGAGGCTGAGAACTGAATCCATATGATGAAGTAGCACCCTGGATAGTAATGTTTTTATCTGAAACAATAACTCCAGGGACTCTTCGTATCATATCATAAATACTCTGGTAAGAAGTATTTTCTCTGCCTTCAATATCAACCTTCCCGACTGGAGTTAGAAGGTCTTTCTTGTTTTGTGTGCCTTGACCGACATTGACTTTCTCATCATTCTCTTTGTTTGTCTTCACAGCGTTTTGTGACTTCCGCGGAACTTTAATAATGAAATCAATAGTTGTCCTTCCATTGATTGGGTTTTCACTAAGCCCGTTCAAAACAGTGAAGATTGAGATTAATTTTGAATCTAACCTGACTTTAATTTTATAATATCCCTTATTGTCAGTAATGCTGTTAGTGTTTTTATTATCAATTAGGATCCTCGCTCCTGGTATTGGATTTTGATTTTCATCGGTCACAAAACCCGAGATAGTATTTTTTTTTGTCGATTTCTGTGCAACAGAAAGATTATTAAAAGCACAAGACATGATTAAAATTAGTACTAAAATGAGTCTCATTTTTTCTAATTATTAAGTTATTAACATAAGTAAACGATAAAAGTCTATTAAATAAACAAAATCAATATCATCTTGTGACATCATTGGAATAAATCCGCACTATAAGCTGTTTCTCAGGTCATCAATTATACATTTCTGTGTTCAATTTTATTGTGAAGTTTCGCTTTTATCCTAATGTCTCTTATGGTTGGGGAAGTGTAAACCATTTTTTAATTACATCATAAGCTGGCTTCCCTACCACATCGAAACTCTTTTGCCAGGAGGTGCTTGTTGTATCTCTTGGATCATGACTAGCCTCAACAGCCCAAATGGAGATTCCAACAACCATAGATCTCATAGATTTATCGGTGGCAAGGGCTTTCATAACGCCATCCCAGCCATTTGCCTGCCCGGTGTAGTTCAGGGTTTTAGTCCCCTCGCCACCAGAGGCGCCCCAGTAGCCGAGTACATTATTAGTGCTTGTTGATCCTATCTCAGGAAGGATCACTTGCATGTTCGGCTTATTGGCCAATTTTCGGATACCATTTGTGACAAATTCTATATATTTCACCCATGACTGGTTTGTAATGCCGTACTGGCTCGAGAAATCACTTAACGAAAAGACAGGGTTTGCGGTGCCGTCATCCCCTCCATTTGAGATAGGATTGCCATTATCGAACAGTCGGTTATAGTAATCATCTGCGCTAGCGGTCGGAGAGATATTGTTCATATCTGGATATGCGTTAAGACCTATGTAATCGAGCTCATCCCAGAAGCAAATACGTGGTGCTTCGTTAGATGAGAGTTTATTCCAGGTATTGGTCATTGTAGCAGAATAGGTAAGCTTGAGTTTTGGAGCTGCAGTGCGGATATTCTTAATGATTTTATGCCAGGCAATGCAGTTATTATAACCATAATCACTATGATTAGATGTAATCTTGCCTCCCATTTCAGTACCAATGATTAGCATTTCTGCATCGACTTCCTTTGCCAACTTGACGTTGTTCATCAGGTCATGCTCAACTGAGGCGAAAAAAACATTTCCATCAGGTGGACAGTATCGGCTATTCTGAAGGACGCCTTGCGTCCCCAAGACAAAAGGTTTCAGGATCACCATTAATCCCTTGCTCCTTGCATACAATGCTGCCTTTTTATAATTTGTATAGGCAGTTGGATCATCAAGTATCGACGTGAAAGAGGATTCATTATCTTTTATATTTATCCTTGAATTGATACAGAGCGTGACTGCATTCGCACCTGAAGCAGCGATTATATCGATATTTTTAAGACCAGTGCCGCCGGTGTCGTAAAAATTGGACCGACTACCTCCCCAGAGCGCCATGGCTTGATATTCTAATATCTGGGTATAAGCTGGTGCTGACACCATTAAAAGCAAAATGCTACCTAAAAGGAAGGGACAAACCTTATTTATGTTTAATCTGAATCTCATAAATCTCCATTCGGAATAATTACTTAAACATACATTAGTATGAATCAGACGGATAAATATTTTTTGCATTGCTATTATCTTGCTGCACCATCTCTTTAACAAAAGAGAGGTTGACGGATCGCTCACGACAGGAGTCTTTGAAAAAACCTCTTTAATAAATGCTTTTGTTTTCATCTTTGAATTGTTTTACATAACTTATTGATTACTATCCAATCAATCAGAAGTCGGAAGTCCGAAGTCAAAAATCTTTTGATATATTATTTTATTAAAAATCTTAATGTTACATAATCCTCTTAGGTCGAACTCTCGTTAATTTAATATATCGATCTTAAAACTCCACGCTAAATTACATGGCCTTTTCGATTCATCCTGTAATTCAGATGGAAGCATAATTTTTAGTCCAGTAGACTTGTTATATGTCCATTTCAGGTCCTTTTCCCAACCCAACATGTATATTTTAGAATCCTTTTTTGGTTCTAATGTCTTTAGTATTAGATTTTTGCCAGGCCATCCACGGCATATTGCATAAATTGTCTGTTTATCCTTAGTACAAGTAAAACGGATGGTATCTCCTTCCTTCCAAAAATCACCTTCACGAGGACGAGTAGCATAAATGGCCTCCCCATTTACTTTTAGCCATGCTCCTGCCTCTTTGAGTGCCTGAATAACAAGTGGATCGAAGTGACCATTACCATCGGGACCGATTCCTAACATGAAATTTCCTCCTTTTGCTACAATATCTGTAAGGCTATTGATAATCCATGCAACTCCTTTGAAATCATCATTTTTAACGTAAGAAAAAGATTTGCCATACGGGTAAATCACAAACCAGGGCATATCAGTATTCTCCCGGCTGCCTGGAATAAATCCCTCAGGAGTGTAGTAATCACCATAATTCCCGATTCCCCTTGCGCGGAACATTACTTCAGGTTGTATCTTACGAAAATCTTTCATTTCCTGCCGCATTTGTGGCCACACTTTCTTACCTAACCATTGATCGAGGCAGATCATATCTATCTTTCCGTAATTAGTAAGTAGTTCGGTGAGTTGCTGCCGATGGTTAGCCATCATTCGAGCCTCCTCATCTGGATTTGGGTCAGGGACGATGATGAATGGTTCACGTACTGCATCTCCATAAAGTTCAGGATGTATTTTAGAATCAGGAATCTGCAATGGATGATAGTTGTAAGGTCTGAAATCGGCATTGTACCAATTTGGATGCGAAAAATAAAGATCTATTTTAATTCCATATTTATGGCCGGCATCACAAAGCTCCTTTATTACATCTCTGTGAAAAGGCGTCTCCATGATACTGTAAGCCAAGTCACAATCTTCTAAAACAGGTCCTCCAGGTGCAGTCCAGTTAACCCTTTTTTTGACCCTTGCTTTAGTGTCAAACATTGAAAAACCTTCATGGTGCATGGTTGTGATAGCGAACATTTTAATGCCATTATCACTGAATAGCTCCATCCATTCTTCAGCATTAAATCCAGTTGGATTCCAAGTCATATATAGCTCCTGATAGGCTTGTTTATTTTCATTCGAAAGCTTCAGAAATGGCCATGATTCGCTACCTTGTGCAGTTATCGAGTATAGCCCCCAATGTATTCGAACCCCGTACTTAATATCGCGAAATGACTCAATTGTTGCTGCAGAAGGGTGGTTGTAACCGGTATCAATTTTATCTTCGATCCAATCCTTAACCACTCGGTAATGATGGTCAGTTTTAGGTATTGAATAATTCAATTCAGTAATGGTTTTCTGTGCATAAGATCCGACGAAGGTCATTGCAAAAAAAATGATGGAGAATATTGTTGTTTTCATATTAGTTTTTTATTAAAAATTGTATTTCATTCTTTTACAACTCCAATAAACAAAAGGATGTTTGCAAACCTTTTAGTTTCACCTGTTGCTATTACAAGGCATGTATCTTCTGATTTTACCTCCTCATAAAACTCAAACCTTTTAAGTCTTTTTAAGGAAATATCCATTCCCAATATTTCTTCAAATTCTAAATGAATAGGTTGTAAGTTATCATCTGGAGAGACCATAACTATTGCTGCTTCGATTGGAATATAATCTTTTAGTATAGTTACAACATCGGTCACCTTTAACATACCAGGAGCAAAATTTAAGAATACCTTTTTGGCTGTCGATGGCGGACAAGTCGAAAAGGGGAAATTGCTATCTGCTATTAATATTCTTGAGCCATGACCATTACTTCCCAATATTGAAAGTATCTCCGGATGTAATAATTTTGTTTTCAACATACCAATAAAAATTATTTTCAACTACTTAATCTCCAATTTTCAATATACTAATTCTAGATATGAACATCCGATTTATGCGATTTCATTTTCTACAAAATCCTGAAGTTCTTTGTTACGAATAAGTGGACCTGTCCGAAATAGTATTATCGCTAATCCAATTAGGGCAATTATCCCATATCCTATAAAAACTGCAGAATATGCCATTGAATAATTAAACTGTACTGATAAATTTTTTATCGCTACCCCAGATAATGATTGGAATACTGCTCCACCTAAACCTGCACCTACACTTGCAATACCCCATACTGAAGCTGTTGCACTTGGGGGTACTACATCAGCCGGCATTGCCATTGTATTAGCTGTATATGCAGTATATCCAAAACCTGCAATAGCTAAAATAATTATTGCACCCGTTGGGCCTTTTATCACCAAAGGCCCCATTAACAAGGCTAATGCCATCATCAACCCAAATATACAAACCGCGACCTTTCTTGCTTTAGGAATAGGGACTCCTTTTTTAATAATCCATTGAGTAAATAATCCTCCAAGAATGTTGCCGAAATCAGCTACAATAAAAGGAAACATCGCAAACCAGCCTATCTTCACAAGATCCCATCCATATACATCGGCAAGATATCTGCCGATCCAAAAAGTAATGAAATACCATATCGGATCCATGAATACCTTTGATAAAGTCAGACCTGATACAAATCTATTCTTTAATAACTTTACAGGAGGAATAATTCGTGCTTTCGATTCTTTTACAGAGCGTTTTGGAGTATAATAAGTAAACCAAAATACTGCCAACCAGAGGTAGCCCAAAACTCCTATCACAATAAAAGTAGTCTGCCAACCATAGGACGTACCCAACCAGGCTATAAGTGGGGGTGTAACAACCGCCCCGATCGCTGAACCACTGTTGAAAATCCCAGATGCAGTGGAACGCTCCTCAGGAGTAAACCATTCATTAGTTAGTTTAATTGCAGCAGGCCAGTTTCCAGCTTCACCAATTCCAAGTAGAGCACGAACAAATCCGAATTGAAATGGGGTCCTGGCTAATGCGTGCAGAATGCCAGCGGTTGTCCAGAATGCCATACATACTGCATATCCGATACGAGTACCAAGTTTGTCGATTACAAATCCAGAAACAGCGTTCGAGACCAGATAAGCAATAAAAAAGCACGTTGCAATATATCCAAAAGCATCATCCGGAATAAGATCTCTAAGAGGACCATCCGCTGTAAGGTAATTAAATGATAAACGATGTACATAATTCAAAACAGTAGCTAAAAATGCCATAGATATCATCACCCATCGCATCTTTAATGGTTTGTTTTGACCCAGGAGGTCTTCATTCTCCAATTTCCTTCTCATAAAATCATATTCTCCCATCGAAATCAATACGGTCATATTCTGGCAATAGTGGAAATTTTATGGCCTTACCGTCCCTTTGTGAGCGGTAGATTGCAGTAAAGATCTCTACAGTTATTCTTCCTTCCTCTCCAGTTACCATAGGTTTTCTGTTTTCAATCAATGCATCTAAAAAATCCTCAACCTGTAACTTGTGATAATATTCCATGGAATTAACACTGTTAAAAAAGTTGGAATCTTCTTTCACCCAATCATTTAGGTTTTCTTCTTCCCCCGGAACTGACCATAAGTCATTTATTGGAGGTTCCAGAATACTTGTCATACCTGCAATGAACATTGCGCCACCATCAGTCTGAACTCCAATAGAAGCACCATTTTCTCCATGGATATGGACTTTCCCATAAATGCCTGGTTTCTGAGAATTACTTACAATAATATTTCCAACGGCACCATTTTTAAATTTAAGGATTGCTACAGCAGTATCCTCGACTTCGATAAAGGGATGGTTCAGGTTTTTCCAGATGCCATAAAGTTCGTCAATCTCCCCGCCCATGAACCATTGTAACAAATCTAACTGATGTGGGGCCTGATTTACCAAAACACCTCCACCTTCCCACTTCCAAGATCCTCTCCATGGATCGCTTTTATAATAGGCCTCGTCACGCCAGCCAAACATAAAGACCGTACCCAATACAGGCTTCCCGATCTTTCCTGAATCAATTGCCTTTTTTAATCGCAAACAAGGAGAATAGAAGCGTCTTTGGGAAATAACAGCGATTTTATTCCCTGTTTCTTTTGATACGGAGAGCATATCATCGCAATCCTTTAAAGAGGAAGCCAGGGGTTTTTCTATTAGCACATTAGCACCGGCTTTCATAGCTTCAATGGCAGGATCTCTGTGTGCAGGATGCGGGGTACCAATAATCACCATATCTAACTTTTCCTTACTCACCATTTCTGATATGTTGGTATATCCTTTCACCCCATATCTGGAAGCAAACTCCATTGTCCGTTTTTCATTTCTTCCACAAACTGCTGTAAAAGCTGATCGAGGTATAGCATTTAATGCAGCAGCATGTATACCTGCCACTTTACCATAACCTATTATCCCAGTCTTTAATTTATCATTCATATGAATTACTTTTATGGTTTAAGTATAACTTTCAATAATCCTCGTTCTTTCTTGTACAGTTTGTCGAAATACAAAGCTCCTTCCGACAAAGGTGCAACAGTGCTTATCATATTATCTACATTGATTTTCCCTTTTGAAATCAAATCCAGTACGGCCGGGTATTCGCCATTGATGGCACAAGAACCTTTGACCGTAATCTCCTGAGTAACTATTTTTTGCAATGGAAGTTCTATAGAAGGGGATAAGTTGCCTACTAAAACCAGTGTTGCTCCTTTTCGTATACTTTCAATGGCGGACTTGATTGTTGGTGTAATACCCACAGCTTCAAATGCAAAATCAGCTCCCCTGTTCTGTGTAAGCTTCCGAATTTCTCCAGGAACATCGTCTGTCTGGGAATTAAGTATAACATTGGCACCAGCATTTTTTGCCATGTCAAGCTTTTCCTGAAGAATATCTAAAGCGATGACATTGCATCCAGCCTGTCTTAATAACTGGATGATAAATAAACCGATCATACCGGAACCAAATACTGCAGCAGTATCATTAATTTTTATTCCTGAAATGTTAATAGAGTGCAATGCTACAGCAATTGGCTCCACCATAGCTGCATGTTCAAAAGTAACATTATCAGGTATCCGGTAAAGAATATGACTTGGAATATTGACATATTGGGCAAATGCACCATCGCGCCTATAATCAGTACATGAAACTCCTAATACCTTTCTGTTATCACTTAGATTGTAGTGGCCTTTCCGGGTGTACCAGTCATCAAGTTTGTAAATGGTCGAATCAAAAGTCACCCTGTCAGCAATATTCCAACCAGTTATATTTTTACCAATTTCAACTACAACCCCGGAGGCTTCATGACCCATAATTATTGGAGGCATACGCCGGCCAGTGCTGCCATCCATCCCATGCACATCGCTGCCACATATTCCTACTGCTTTTACTTCAACCAAAACTTCATCATCATTTATAACCGGATTTGGGACATCTTTATAAACAAACTTTTTGTACTCTTCTAAAACAAGTGCTTTCATAGAATGAAAATTAAAGGCATTTAAAACAAAGTTTTTCTATGCCATAGTTTATAAATAATCTGATAACTATAGTTTTATTGGGTAAGGGTTTTACTAAAACTAAATCCCCTTTTCTTATCAATTTCTTGTCTGCTGCGATTCTGATAATCTGTAAGTTCCTCCATCTTAAATTCCTTAGCCAATGAGCGGGCAGATACTCCGGGTTTTTTAGCTTTCAACACAAACCATTGTTCTCTTGGCATATATATTTCTTTTTCAACTTCTTCATTATGGATTTTTAACAGATCATCCAGTTTGTCCATGTTAAAATTCTCATGATAAATTCCACGATCAAGATCAAGGGTTATTCTGGCTATGGTTATATTATCATTTTTCTCATCAAGAATCCTTTCACCAGTGATATCATAAACTTGACAATCCCTGGAGTAAGTGCTAGTCACTATATAATAATGATGTAAAAGTGCAAATGCTTGTAACTGCAGACCTGCAGAATAAGCGCTTGACCAAAATACTACTTCAGCACCCTTATCTTTTAATGCCTGCCATACCTCAGGGAAGTTTGCATCAAAACAAATGGCCAGACCAATTTTCCCAAAATCAGTTTCAAAAACAGGTGCGCCTTTAATTCCTGGGTCTACAGGTGGTTTCAAATCAAATTCACTCCAATATGGATAAACTTTATCATAACACCCATCTACTTTCCCATCTCTTCCTATCAGAACTGCCGTATTAAAACGATATTTCCCCTCCTTGCGTTCAATAGGTGAGATGATGTAAGTATTATGTTTTCTGGCTAATTTAGAAAGTTCTGTAATTGATTCCCCTTCAAAGTTTTCAACCAGCTTATCACCTCTCCAGGTTTCCGGCAATACAATTATATCAGTTCCTTTGGCTCCTTCCTGATCTACTATTTTCAGGATTTCAGAAAAATCGTTTCCCTGAAAACAAAGACTGGTAACTCTTACTGGGCGACCTGTTTTATCAGATGCATTGATTTTGAACACCACCAAAAACAAGAGACCTGTTAATAATGTCACCGTTAATAAGTGTTTTATTGATTTTTGATTTGTTATTGTCATTTTCTTATAAATTAAATGTGTTTAGAAATTACCCAATGTGTCAGATCAATTTTAATTTCACTTTGTTTCATATCAGTGTTTCACCATATAGATTTTCAAAGAGTTCTATCATTTTCTGCACTTTCGTAATAATCAAAATGATTACCAAGTTTTTCCATAAGCGGAAGTGTAATTTGATCAAGCTCAGCCTTGATTTCTTTATTTATTGGATTTTTAACTGCGTTTATATTCGCATCTAGTTCCTCAATGTTTCGCGATCCTACAAGCATACTGGTTATAGCTGGATTGCACATAATCCATTTAAGTGCAATATCTGCCATGGCAATGCCAGTATCTTTACATATCCGGCGTATGCCCTTTACGGCAGTTTCTGTTTCCAATTCTGCTCCATTTTCACCATGTCTGCATTCCTTTGTGCTTATACAATTAAAGTGTCGGGTTCGTCGTTGCCACACCGGAATGTCATTAAACGAAGGATAAATATCTGCCAATATCCCTTGCAACAAAGCCATGTAGCCAATTACACCAATTCCCTTTTCTTCACATAGTGGCAATGCATCATATTCAATTGCTCTACAAAGAAGGTTATATGGAAGTTCATTTACCACAATTTCTTCAAGTGGTAAAATACTTAACCTGGTGCGACTAAAATTACTAACTCCAAAATGTCTTATTTTACCCTGTTGTTTTAATATTACTAAAGCATCAAGAGCTTCACCAATTGTGGGAGGTTTTTCTATTATACTAGGATCCTTTGTAAAGTGCCTGATTGAATGGGGGTGTATTGGCCAGTGTATCATATATAAATCAATGTAATCAGTTTGTAGTCGTTTCAATGATGCCTCACAATGCTCAATTAAAGTGTTTTTATAACAATTAGAAGGACTTACCTTTGTTCCAATTAAAAGATTGCTCCTCGGTATTCCGATTATTGCTCTACCCAACGAATATTCACTCCTCCCTTCGTTATACACTTCTGCCGTATCGAAGTAATTAATGCCCTTATCGACGGAAGCATGAACAACATCGTCTACATCCTTTTGATTTTGGTCTCCCCAGTATTCTCCACCACCAAATGCCCAGCAACCGGTCCCGATAATAGACAATTCTACACCTACATTTTTACATAGTCTTTTTTCCATTATTTCACAAGAAAGTTTGATTTCACAACTTAGTTTTTAGTAATACTTAATAATTGTCTCGTCCTAGAAAAACCTTACACAATCAAAACAATTTTGTTACGGTTCTATTTAAATATCGACAATGTTCCCATGATCATATTAATGGTGTGATTATCAATTTACGCCATTGTACGGTTCCATGATCACCCTGAATCATAATGGGTCCAGGGTCCTTTTCTTTTGCATCCAGAGCACCCCCGGTTATTCCAGGCACCTCACCATTTTCAATAATTTTGACTCCGTTAAGTATAATAGTAACATGGTTAGCAATGAGGGTTATTTCGAAGGTTTGCCATTCTCCTGCCGGCCTACAAGCATTGACTGACGGAACAATATACCCATACAGACATCCTTGACTGTGTATATTCAATGACGTTTCATCATAGCCGTCCATTACCTGAATCTCATATCGTCCTCGGAGATATATTCCACTATTGCTTTTTGGATCTACCTTAAATTCAGCATCAAGCTTGAAGTCCTGAAATTTCTGTTTTGAATAAATATTATTGGCCTGTTTACTCTGGTTCATTAGAATACCATCTTTGACCGACCACCCGATAGGTATATCTGGAGTCTGCACAAACCAATCTGATACATCTTCACCAATTAGGTCTACAGGTTTGTCTGGCTTCCTAATAGGTGGACTCGAAGGCCAAACAGGTGCGCGAACTCCAATCCATGAACGAGTTTCTTTACCAAAGATAGGGGAGTTCACCGTACCTTCTAGATGTCTTCCTTTTTTAATTGCTTTCCATTTTACTAAAGTTTGATTTACTGGTCTAAATGAAAGTTCACCATTTTCTATTTTGATCTCTGTCACATTAACGGTTGCTCCTTCGCCTGGCTGAAGACGACCTTGGAGCATCCCATTTTCCAGTTTCAATTCTAGCCAACAGAATCTAGCCCTGTTAATGTAGCCGGGTCCAGAGCTAATTACATCAATGTCCCATCGGCCAAGAAAAGGTTTTTCATCGTTGAGATTCATTGATGTGTTACCCATCAATTCAGTCGTCATAATTGTCGTTAAGCAAAATAATGCATAGACATAAGATCTTATTAACTTCTCTTTCATTGTATTTCTTTTATTTTATTTTGATTAGCCTAATTAGTGATCCTAGTATCTTCCTTTCTTGTGAGGTATTAGGTAGCAGGGATTTAAAGCTCCCATCCTTTTCTATACTCATAATGCAGGAAATTATTTGCTTCAGGCATATTTGAAAAAGTGAGTTTTTCAGGGTCAAAATTAAGAACTTCTGTATTGAGTTTTTCTCTCAGTTCTTTGCGCAGAGCTATGTTGCCCAACAACACTACTTCCGTTAGCGGACCAGCCCAGTCAAAATTTGCACCTGCTGGTTCTCCTCCTTTGCAGGCAAGGATCCATTCCATAAAGTGACCGGCTGAGGATGGGATGTATGGTGTAGGTGGTTTATAGGAATCCCGCAGAGAACTGGGAAGAATTAGGTCATCGAAAATTTTACCTTTATCACCCACATATAAAGTACCTCGGTCTTTATTACCAAACTGTTCTCCATCTTTGAGTTCAGGAATACGATGTGGGCGAAGGCCACCGTCATACCAGGTCAGACTAATGGGGGGCATTCCTTCGCGAGCGGGGAATTCATATCGAACTGTGGACGCCAAAGGATATGTTTCTTGATTTATAAGAGTAGAGACCGCTTGAACACTGGTTGGATATGTCAGTTTTAAAGCACGAAAAATAGGATCAAAAATATGGCATCCCATATCCCCCAAGGCACCATTGCCAAAGTCCCACCAGCCCCTCCACTTAAACGGATGATAGGTTGAATTATAGGGTCGCATAGGTGAAGGTCCGACGAATAGATCCCAATCCAGAGTATTAGGAATGGGTGGAATATCTTCAGGTCGATTAATTCCCTGGGGCCACATTGAAGCAAAATAGCCTCTATTGGGTCGATCAGCCCACGCATGAACTTCTCTTACAGGACCAATGACCCCATCCCAAATCATTTCACGCAGACGGCGAGATCCATCACTGGCTTGACCTGAATTTCCCATCTGGGTCGCAACCTTAAATTCTCTGGCTGCTTTTGCAAGAGCACGGGCTTCATATACAGTATGGGTAAGTGGCTTTTCACAATAAACATGTTTCCCTCTTTTTATAGCCTCCATACTTATCACTGCATGCGTATGGTCGGGTGTGGCAATGATAACAGCATCAATATCCTTTTGCTTATCAAGCATCAAACGGTAGTCTTTATACCTTTTTGCTCCTGGATATGTTTTAAAAACTCTTTCAACAGGTTCACTCCAGTCTACATCGCATAGGGCAACAATATTCTCAGTTTTGGAAACAGGATATATATCACTGGCTCCTTTACCGCCGAAACCAATGCCGGCAACGTTTAACTTGTCACTGGGAGGGATATGCCCGAGTCCGGAAACAGCTACATTAGGGATAATGGAGATTCCTGCTAAAGCGACTGAAGTACTTATGAAGTCTCTGCGATTTAAAGTTTTTGTTTTTTTAGTTTTCATAATTTTATTTTTCAATATTTCCATAAATATTTAACAATTCCGCATAGATGAATTTAACAGATTTGGAAAATTTTTGTTATATCCTGATCAATCTTATTAAATCGAACTTCTCACACAATTATCGGTACTTAACAGCAATAAGTGTCCGTGGAGTAAGATTCTGCATAATAACACTTTTATTGCTCACTGAAAGATCCACATTTCCGCCTTCCGGTAATATCAACACTTTCTGGGCATCAGAAATACGGGGAAAACTTAGTGTAACATTAACCTTTTGATCATTGAAATTTTCAATAACAAAACCGTCTTCTCCGTACAGATACAATCCTACCTTGTTCGGTGCATCTAATTGCATTCCCATTGGCGCCAGCAGCTTATCCCTGATGGGTTTGAGTTCTTCCTGTGTCAGTTTTAATAGATTCTTCGGCTCTCCTTCGACCTTCAGCACCGTCAGATTCTCACTCTTAACTAGTGCTTGGTTGGTCAGCCTTTTTGCCAGACCATCTGTGACAACAACTGGTGTCCCCTTGTCTAACATCCGTTGAAGTGTACCGGAAAAACCGGGTGATTTGAGCATATGTATTGAAAAAATTGCTGATCCGGCCTGCTCATTCACTTCATGGGCCGGTACCAGCGGAAGACCAAGCATACCTAAAAGACTGAAGACATACGGTTCCTCAAACGGCTCGCTGTTAGGTGGTTTAGGTATATGGACACCCTTTATGCTCTTGCCATGCACGAGTTTGGCAAGCTCAAACAATCCGGGAAGCTCTTTCCGAAATCCATCTACATTGGCAATGCCGGTCCCAAACCAGCCGGTATAAAAATTGGTTTCGTTGATAAGATTACTATAGCAGAACAGCATCAACTCCTTCGCGTCTGCAAGTATCGTCTGCCGTGCCTGCTCACGATATGTTACCGGTGTAGTGCCCAATGCATCGAACCATCCTCCGAGAGTCTTTTCCCCACCAATACCTCCGAGCCACCGCATAATAAAGTAAGCATTATACTGGACATATCCTAGAGGATTAAAGGGTGTCACAGTATAATTGTAGTCACGTGTTTCCGTGCCAACATACGTAAAATCATAGTCTCTGGACTCACGGACCACCTCATACCCACGTTTATGGAATTCATCGTACCACAGTGGATATTTTATTATGATTTTTACTTTCGGATTAACCGCCTTTGCCGGTTTAAGTATTCGTTCCTGGCTCATTTTAACCATCAGGTCGTTATAATACTTTGACCATGTCTGGTCCCCGCGGGCGGCTATACATTCTTCGCACTCACACTCAGTGAAAAG
>DATKUO010000247.1:0-2675 GCA_035530515.1 Bacteroidales bacterium | reverse complement strand
CACTGAAATATGTTCCTGTTTTCAATTGAAAAACGAACATGAAAATCTTCACCGGAATCTCTCTTTTTACTACAGCCTGGACGCCTTGTCATTCCTTCAACTCAGTAAGGTGGTAGTGCTATGTCTTGTTTGGGGGTAAGGTTCAGTAACCTTGTTATAATAATGGAGCGTTTAATTAGTGAGAGTAAGACATACAGGTACTATGAATATACCCTGGAAATGGAATTTGAGCAAATTATTGTAGAGAAGTCCAAAGATATTTTTGGTAGTAATACAGTCTACATTGATATTAAAAAAAAGATTGGTGATAGTATAATCACTATTCCTGATGGATACCTAATTGATTTCTCTTTCGCTGAAAAACCCCGACTGTATATCATCGAAAATGAAATAAGCACTCACGACCCTTATAAACACATCGGCTCACAATTGCTGAAATTTGGTATAAGCTATAAAGCCAGTGGCAGAAAGTTAAAACAACTCATATTAGACTTCTTGATTGCAAACAAGGATTATTATGATTTTGTCGAAAAAAGATCTAAAACAGCAGGATTTCGCAATATTGATGCATTCCTTGATGCACTTATCTTTGACATTCCTGTTGCTGCAATTGTTATAATAGATAAATCATCTACTGAACTTGAAAATGTTCTGGGTCAACTGACAATGGATACTGATATTATTGAATTTCAGACTTTCATTAGCGAAGATGAACGAATTCACAAGTTCATGCCATTCAACGAGGAAATCCGGGAGATTGAAGAAGGTCATAAAAAAGATGTGAAAGTTGAGGAATTGGATACAATTGTTGTTCCTGCCCAGCCAGAAGGATTTCAATCTGCTTTTATTGAAACCAATGCATGGTGGTCAATCAGAATATCATCATCTATGCTGAATCGCATAAAATATATCGCTGCCTACCAGGTTGCGCCAATATCGGCAATAACACATTTGGCTGAAGTGGCTAAAATCGAGAAGTATAAAGACACTAATAAGTATATTGTGTACTTTAAAGACCCTGCAACGGAAATCAGTCATGTTTTACTTGACACAAAGAAGAAAGGAACTGCCCCACAAGCACCAAGATACACTACATATGAGAAGTTGCTAAAGGCGAAAGTTTTATCTGATGTGTTTTAATTATATACATTTCTCTTTCAATTTCTCTGCTCCTTTGTTCTAAGTTCGTATATTTGATTAGTGAAAATCGATTTAAATAACGGCACATTTATTGAAATTGGTGGAGCATTGGGTCAGTACAACTCCCTACCGATTGATACGCTAATAAAGATTGCTCAGGACTTGCAGGAGTTGGTATTTACCTTAGCAAAGATTGATTTGCCAGCAAATGAAGCGATTGACCTCAATAACTTTAAAATAGAACTTGTTGGCTTTATGAAAGGTAGTGCTGTTCCAAAGTTTGCATATACTCCACGTGCTGAAAACAAAACCGGACTCTTCTGGCAAGTACACCGGAATACTGTAAATGAAAAATTTGAGAAACTTGCTGAAATATCAAATAGTGGCGATTATGGGAAAATTATTGAACTGTATCCTGAGCCAATTAAACGTAATCCAATAGTCGAGAATTTATATGCATTTGTCAATGACTTTGGAGATGCTCCAGTAAACTTTGTTGAGTACGATGATGTAAAAGAAAAGACTACACCAATATATAAGATTAATCGTTTTAAACCTTCTCTCAAAAATGAACTTATTAGTGAAATAATAGGAATTGCCGAAATTGAAACAGAGAGTGATGAAGCTGTGGGTAAGATTAAAATAACAAAAAAAGACGGGAAAATCCACAGAAGAATAATGAATACTTATTCTGGAAATAAATTTTCCTTGGAGTATGCACCTGTTGTTATTGTGACAGGTACAGTGAAATATTTCTTTAAGTATCCACTCCGATGCTTGTTTGAAAAGGAGGATAACTATTACATTATTCAATCCGAGATGCTTGGAATTATTGGAACAGGTCTGACGGAAGATGATGCTGAAAATTCATTTGCTGAAGAGTTTGATTTTATGTACCACAGACTAAATTCCTTAGAAGCATCTTCTCTGACTAATCATAACTTATTAATTAAGAATATTATTTCAATGTCACTTAGATAAAATTGATTTTATAGATTTAGCGAAATGCCCATTAAGCAAAGAAGAATACCTCGATATTCTCCTTAAAAAAGGACTGCTGGAATAGCATTCATAAAAATCCCTATCTACCTTGTCCTTATAGTCTTAACTTTTGTTGGTTATCCCACTTAGTCAACTTCCAGCCACTTATTATGCCTTCATTTGGGCATTTTGAGCATTTCCAATGGATTTCCTCAGTTTTGCCTAATATCTCACTACTAATCATTCCCTGACATCCTTTTTCGAAGCACCTGATATCGGTTTGTGTTAATGTGAAAGGACTATTCTTGGTGGTGGCATCAATGACCAGTGCAAAGAAACTCGCCAATTCTCTGGCTTCCTTCGGCATTTGCTTGGGTATATTCCCGGATTCATCCAGGAAGTGTTGCATATTAGAAATGTACATTCTAAGTAATTTGGTAATTATTTAGCTGGATTTATGCAGTAATAAAATTATGTCCCTCAAAGGTAGTGCATAATTCTGTAAAGACGCACCGTTGATTCTTTCTCGCAGTGGAAATAAAGCCTTCAATTCT
>DATKUO010000246.1:0-26236 GCA_035530515.1 Bacteroidales bacterium | reverse complement strand
GCGTGTGAAATATATGACGCCTTAAACTACAAACATCAGCCCTGGATAAAAAAATCCGTGTTACCCGAAAAGCAAATCCCAAAAACTGAACCTCCTGAAAATAAGGATGATTAAAGGCATTGGGGCGCAAGTTGGGTTAATATGGCAAGCATAATCCCAGGCTACGAATACGACATCTTTATCAGCTACCGTCAGAAAGACAACAAAGGAGACAGGTGGGTGAGTGAGTTTGTTGATGCTTTAAAGGACGAACTTGAATCTACATTCAAAGAAGAAATAAGCGTTTATTTTGACATCAACCCCCATGATGGACTATTAGAGACACACGATGTGGATGCCTCCCTAAAAGAGAAACTCAAATGCTTGGTGTTTATCCCAATAATATCTCGTACCTACTGCGATCCTAAATCTTTTGCCTGGGAACATGAGTTTAAAGCATTTATAGAGCAGGCTTCTCAGAATCAGTTTGGTTTGAAAGTAAAACTGCCCGGGGGTAATATTGCCACCCGGATTCTCCCAGTACAAATACACGAACTTGAGGCAGAAGACAAAAAACTGGTAGAAAAAGAACTGGGAGGATTCCTGAGAGGAGTTGAATTCATTTATAAAGAACCGGGAGTAAACCGGCCGTTAAGGGCAAATGAAGACCATCCTGATAATAATCTTAATAAAACATTTTACAGGAACCAGATCAATAAGGTAGCAAATGCTGCTAAGGAGATAATCTCATCGCTCAGTAAATTAGAGCTAACAGAAGAAAAGGAGTCACTTGAATTTCAAAGGGGAAGGCCTGGGAGTGCAAAGAATTCCAGAGCGACAATCATTTTGATGACTGTTTCTATCCTTTTACTTTTGATAATAGGTTTTATAACAATTCCTAAATTATTTAAATCACCCGGGAAACTCGATAAAACTATTGCTGTACTCCCATTTCGTAATCTGAGCAATGATACTACGAAATTTGTTGATGGGTTTATGGAAGAGCTACTCAATAATCTTCAGAAGGTAAAGAGCTTTACTGTTCGTTCCAGGACATCCTCCGAACAATACAGGGACACTAAAAAGTCCATTAGTGCCATCGGAGATGAGTTGAACGCATATTACCTTATCCAGGGGAGTGTCGGACGTGAGGGGAATAGACGAAAAATATGGGTTCAGCTTATTGAATCGAAAGCTGATAGGCAAATATGGTCGGGTGAGTATCTTAAAGAGATGACGATTGAGCAGATCTTTTCACTTCAGAGTGAAATAGCAAAAGAAATCGCTACAGAATTGAATACTGTTCTATCATCAGAAGAAGTCAGGGAAATTGAAAAAAGGCCTACTGAAAACCTTGAAGCATATAATTACTATCTGCAGGGTAATTATTATTACTGGAAAAGTTATGCTTCACAGGATTATGAGTCTGCTATCAAATTATATGAAAAGGCGGTGGAACTTGATCCGAATTTTGCTATGGCTTATGCAAGAATCGGAATTAGCCTGCTTGCGAAGTACTAGTTTTATGTGGATCGCAATGAAAACATCCTCGCTAAAAGCAAATATGTAATTGACAAGGCATTCGAGATTGATCCGGATCTGCCCGAGGCTCATGTTGCCCTTGGATATTACTATTACTGGGGATATTTAAAATACCCGCAAGCACTTGAGGAACTGGAAAAAGCGCTAAAGAAACAGCCAGGAAACTCCGAAGCATTCTACCTAGCAGGTTCAGTTTATCGTCGCGCAGGAAACTTAGGAAAATCTAAGAAATATTATTTAAAAGCACTTGAACTCGATCCCAGATCATCTCGTATAGCATTCAATACCGGACAAACATTTGATTTGCTTCGAGAATATTCGACAGCCCAAAACTACTATAATACTGCTATTATGCTCCAGCCAGATTGGGTATACCCTTATCATGAATTATCGCGTTTACATCTTAGATGGTCAGGAGACACGAAAAAAGCTAGAGAAACTATTGTGAATGAAATTCATTTTAATCAGGCTAATGCATTTGATTCACTGATTATTGAAACAATTATATTGATCAACTTGTACGAGGGAAGATATGATGAGGTATTTAAGGTACTGTCAGCTTACAAATTCAAAGTTTTTCAAAATCAGTTCTATTATAGACCTAAATATCTCTACTATGCTGCTAATTATAGCTTATTGAACAAACCTGACCTTGAGCATCTTTATTACGATTCAGCTCGTATATTCCTTGAGGACAAGATAAAAAAATTGCCTGAAGATCCACGATTATATAGTTCGTTAGGAATAGCTTATGCAGGTTTGGGTATTGAAATGAAAGCACTTAATGCAAGCCAGAAAGCTGTAAAAATATTACCGGTGGAAAAGGAAGCCTGGAAGGGAGTATTTCTTGTTGAAGATTTGGCTCATACTTATGTATTGCTTGGAAAATATCCTGAAGCTTTGAAGCAAATAGAATATCTTCTTTCTATCCCTGGAAATCTTTCAACAAAAATTCTTGAGATTGATCCAATATGGGCTCCATTAAAAAACCTGCCAGATTATAAAAAGGTTATAGAAAAATATACTGTGAACTGATAAATCTAGTCTTATCCTCCCTCACGAATACTACAACTTCATCAACTACCAGCAAAAGGGGGACAAGTGATTTAATTAAACCAGGTTAAAAGGTGTTCGGGTTGCTCTCTTTGCGTTGCACCAGTATCTATAGGCTTATGCGTGCAACACAAACCGCAACCCTCACTATTGATAAGTGCGAGCCTGCGGCATCCAATTTTATTCGCCAAACGTGGGTTTGCATAAGCAATATTTCATGACACAGCAAGGCCAAGCCCAATGGGTTATTGCATAAGCCTTGCTTTAGTCATTCAATAACCCCACTTCAAATGCCGAAAATTGTCTGCTACTCACGGGCGGCTCGCGCCAGACTGAATTTAATTGAAGGTATTTGGGAAGCCATTTGTATGACAAATGTTATAAGGTCTTTAGACTAATGAAATGAATTGAACAGGTAACAATTTAAGGTAGATTCTGATTAAACAATCTGAAGACAAATTTTAAACTGGTTATTTATTAAGATAAATTGTAATTTTGATTTTGTTTGATGTCTGAAAAACAATTGTTATTAAAAATAGGCTATTAATGCTATCCGGCTAGATATAGTGTATTTGAGTAACTTTTATACTTATAATAATTGAGTTATAGCCAATGCTAAGAAAACGACAACATAAACTTTGAGCAATGAAAGAAATAATAGAAAAATTATCATCTTACAATATTTTCAACTACCTCTTTCCCGGAGTAGTATTTGCAATTTTAGCAACAAAGTTTACAGACTTAAATCTGACATTTGACAATCTATTCCTTGGAGCATTTGCATATTATTTTATTGGACTTGTTATAAGCCGATTTGGTTCTGTCTTTATTGAACCCCTTTTAAAGTTAATACGAATAGTGAAGTTTGCAGACTACAAAGACTTTGTTACAGTCTCAAAAAGTGACAATAAACTTGAAATCCTTTCAGAAGCCAATAATATGTATAGAACTTTGGTTTCAATGTTCTCATTGCTGTTTTTGACTTTTGGATTTAAAAGTTTGGCTGACAAGTGGGAGTTCTTAAAAAACAATCAAGACATAATACTCTTGACATTTTTGTTTTTTCTCTTCCTGCTTTCATATAGGAAGCAAACAAATTACATTACAAAACGAATTAAAGCATTAAAATGATGGGACAAGAATGCACTGTTGTATTTTGGGACGTTCAACACGGACACGCTACATACATTAAAACACCAAACAACAGACATATAGTTGTTGACTTAGGAACTGGTGACTATTCAGGAAATAATCTTGAATTTAGTCCGCTTAGACAGTTGAGATATAAATATAATGTTACAGAAATGGACTATGTTGTTATTACACATCCTCACCTTGACCATATAGATGATATATTAAATTTTGATTTGGTAAGTCCAAAAGTATTAAATCGACCAAGACATATTACAAACGAAGTAGTGATGGAAGGTGTTCAGGAAAAGGACAGAAAGAAAATGGAAAAATATTGTGAAATCAATAACCGCTATAATACTGACATTGCAGAAGACAGCATTAATAATCCTTCCAAGCCTGAAAATTGGGGTGGGCTGAAAATACAACCATTTACTCCAAGAACCTGTGATCATAACAACATTAATAATCATAGTATTATTGTTATCATTGAGTATGCTACTAAAAAAATTGTAATACCTGGAGACAATCAAAAATGCTCTTATGACGAATTAATGTCAAGTCCAAGTTTTATGGCAGCTATTAAAGACGCAGACATACTTTTAGCCCCTCACCACGGACGAGAATCTGGATACAATGTTGACTTTATTAATCAAGTAAATCCAAAACTCACAGTGGTTTCTGACGGCAGATTTTGTGAAACCAGTGCTAATGGAAGATATTCTGCAAAAAGCAGTGGATGGACTGTTCATAAGAAAAGCGGAAATTCAGAAACTAGGAAATGTTTAACAACAAACACAGATGGAGAAGTGGTGGCGAAATTTGGATATGGTTCTGAGAACAAACCTTATTTAGCAGTGACAATTGAATAGAAGCGCTGGCTTTAACAACAGCTCATACGCAATGCGGGTTTCAGAGGTTTGCGAGTGTTTGTGGCTCGTAAAAAAAGTCGGTGTAAACTGATAGAAAATCGCTTCGTAATCCCGCACGACACCATACCATAAAACGTTGTGTTTAATTGTAATGAAAATGGACGAACTTAGAAAAGAATGTTGGAATAATGCTCTAAACGCTTTTGGGACTGCATATATATTCAGGAAGAAAGCTGAAAAGTATAAAAAGTTAACTTCGCGATTAAAGTTTTTTGGGATTGCAGTTCCATTAACAGTAGGAGCAACTGCTATAGGATACGGTTTCAATTCTGAAATTCTAAAAATGTCTGTCATTTTAGCTCTCCCTCTGACAATAATTCAACTGATTGTTTCATTAAACGCTATAATTAACCAGTGGGATAATGAGCTTTCCTACTCTTATGAAAGCGCATCGGAAAATTTAGTTATAGCTCTTGGGTATGAAACTATTGCGAAAAATCCACCTAAGAAAAGTGATTTGATAGTTGAAATGCAAGTTTTGAAAACAAAACAAGAATCAAGAGATATGCAGGATGATAAGCATAGTATTTCAGAAAGGGACGAAAGAATGGGAATGAGATATGCTTTACGAAATTATCAAAGACCCTGTGCTGGTTGCGGTATAGTTCCAGAATCAATGATAGCAACAGAATGCAATATATGTGGAAATTTCTAAACTAAAACTTTTCTATTATGACAAACAAAGTTAAAATTGTTTTAAAAGGATTTGTTGAACTAACCGATGTTGAGAAGAAAGAATTCCTCGATGAAATTAAAAAGTATTTGGACAAGAACACCATCGAAAAGGGCATTATGAATGAAAGTCTTGGTGATGATGTAAAACGAATTCTTGGCCCGACTTCGACAAATCATTGCCCTTGTTGCGGCAAATAATCAACAACTAAACACAATAAGTGGTATAGTTAATTGCCGTTACAGTGCGGATTTCAAGGTTTTAGCTCTTATCAAATTTCGTTGTATCTTGATAGGGTATCACTTCGAAATGCCCAACTCCTTATATGCGAATCGTTATAAATCATTCCTTAATATAGAATTTGCAATTCACCATCCCAATTCCCCTAATGTATCATACTTGATATAACCTCATTATTAATAGCAGGGTTACATAGACTATCCCATTTGATACTCTACTATAGCTTCATTGTTTTCCCCTACCCCTGAACTTTTGGTACCCCCTGATACAGTTAAAGCCTGTGGATCAGCTCATTATAGTTTCGTAATGTAAATTCCTATTCATAAATCATATTCGTGGACCCTTCTCCAATAGTAATGGCGTACTTTAGATTAAGGTTGATCATTAAGGTTGTATTATTAAGTTATTATTGTCAACTTTACTAACTGTAGAAATATACACTAATATAAAAGAAATTATAATGGGGATATTTGATAGTTTTAAGAAAGCAGCTCGAACTTTTGTGGAAGATATTAATACTCCAGAATCATTTAAGAAAGGACAAAAATTTGAAGATTTTACTAGAGAAGTAATATTTTCTGTTGATAGATATAAACTGATTAAAAAAACACATGATTATAAGCAAAATAGTATCGATTTTGTTCAGGATTCATTAGAACCAGATTTTAAATTTGAATGTAAAGACACAGGAAAACAATTCTATGTTGAATCTAAATTTAGAACCTGGTTTTATCAGGGGAAAATAGAGTTTTGTAAAAATGATCAATTTAAACGTCTACAAGAAATAAATAAAAAGGAACCTGTTTTTATACTTATTGGACTTGATGGAGAACCAAAAGATCCAGAATATGTTTTGTTAATTCCAATGAGTGATATTAAATCAAATTCATTATCTGAGGAATTTCTTGAGAATTATGATATTGCTCATAATGTATCAATTCCACAGAAGAAACTATGGTCATTAGTTGATCAGAGCAGTAAAAAAGATGCAAAAGAGATTAAAACAAAAATAGCTACATTTCAAAAGAAACCTGATACAGGATATTGCATTAGATGCAAAGATGAATTGAAGATTGATGTAAAACACCCTTTTTGTAAAACATGTTATTCAGAATGGAATAAGCATAAAAATCCCACTCATATTGAAAAGTATTGCCACATTTGTGGTAATGCTAATAAAGGAAGCTTTGCGAAACCAGTTTGTTATTCTTGTTATAAAAGTCAATAAGATACTTTGCCAAACTCCTGCTATTCATTATCCCAATTCTCCAACTATCATCAGTATATTCATATTACAGTATATCAAACCGAAAGGGTTTAAATCAACCTTGTAAGTTGTTTATTGTAGTTGATACTTGAACCCCCATCAAAACTACCTGTACGTACCCCAAAACAGCTATACCCGTTTCTATAAACTCATACCAGTTGGACCTATCCTATTCGGGGAGATTCATTTATTAACGGGGTAGGCTGTTTTGGCATACGGGTTAATTTATTTGATAATTTAAGAAAGTGTTTCATAGCATTGTCTCTTTTTATAAAAGCACCACTACCATCGTAAAAGAATTTCTCATTACTTGTTAATACCTCTGCTTCTTCAAACTCTACACCAATAGCAGTGTGTGCTGGTTTAACATAAATCCTGGCTACTTCATAATGACAACGAATCATGTCTTCTTCTTGTCTTGTTTCATACATAGCCACTTTATCATTTCTACAGACTAAAGTGTAGAATAAATCATTCTTCCTGAATTTTGTTTTCAGTTTTTTCATTATTGTGTGTTGTTAAATTGTTATGATTAATCCGAATTAAACTGAGTAGTAAACCGGACTAAACCGACACGAACTGTGTTGTACTATTGTATACGTTTATCAACCAAAAAGGTTACTTAAAACGCACTAATACAGCCATATAATATATATGTTTCTAATTGCAATATATCCAACGCATATATAGGCTAGTATAAATTATGCAACTTTGCAACTTGAGACTTTTGCAGGTAAAAATATAATTGTATACATCAGGAAAAGGTTTAATTTTGGTAATGGTTTGATAGATAATAAAATTATTTTGTTGTCAATATGTTATTCTCAAATATTTTCTGTGGTCTTTCGAAATGAATCTAATCTTTGATTTTTTCTTTGCCAACCTCACCAATCAGAATAGGATTCCATAACTATCGAATTTAAACCTTCATATTATGAATTTCCTGCGAAAATTACTTAAGCTATCGGGAACGGGGTTCACTAATAACCAGTATTATGAGTCGATGAATATGGCTCTCAAAGAGTTGAATAGTGAGTACACTATGCTTCATTATCCACTTTATATAAAAGAATCCGATAGTTTCATCCAGTCGCAGAAAAACCTTACAGATTATTGCATTTCATTACTTAAACCCTTAAAAAACAGAGTAATTCTGGAGATCGGATGTGGAAATGGTGTTCAAGCTTTGTATATAAATGCCAATTATGATCTCTTAATGATAACCGGAATTGATCTCAGCAAAGCCAACATTGAAATTGCTAATAATGAAAGAGATCGCCTTAAAATGAATAATGTGCAATTCCTTCTTGATGATGCTCAAAACCTTACACAGATCCCGTCAAATTCCGTAGATGTTCTGCTAAACATCGAGAGTGCCTTCCATTATCCTGATAAGTCTTCATTTCTAAAAGAAGTCTATCGAGTTCTGAAACCGGGTGGGCAATACCTCATTGCAGATATTTTATCTACTCGTAAGAAAAGAGAGGGCCTTATGAAGATATGGGGTAAACCAATGGGACATTATTTTTGGAACAGAAAGAGATATGAGAAAGAATTTCTAAGATCTGAACTTGTAATAAATTACAGAGAGGATATAACTCATCGGGTGATAAAAGGTTGGAGCATTTACAGGAACTGGATTCCAAAAATAAAAAGGAAATTGTTTTTACAGAATGTAGCACTTAGAATATTTTATATCATTAATGCCAGATTAAATATCTACTTTCTAAGTAGCAGACAACAATACTTCATCTATGTTGGATATAAACCGGTTTCAAAATGCGAATGAACCAGATTCGAATGTCTTTAATGGTTTAATAAGTATAATTTAAAAATCGATGATCCATACAAATGTTGGAAGTATGCTTTTCTTGAAAATAAAGTTCTTTATTACAGATTGAACAACTTTTATCAATTACTCCTCCCAAATCCCCATATAGCTTATAATATTGTATATCAATCACATACAGTATAGATACAATGCCACTGAGGGTCATTTCCAGCCTGTTTAAGCAACTTTCTATACCTCTATAGTATTATGTGTCAATGAAACGTAAAATTGTCTTAAATCGCTTAATATAAGCCAATTAGGGTATTTAGTATAATTGTACAATATTCTAACAGCCTATATATAAGCATATTAATTAAGCAACATTACAACCTGGGACTTGAGGGAATAGAAAATAAAATTGTTTATAATAACACTTATGTTTAATTTTGGTAGAGAAGTAATAAGACTGTATATAAAACACTATTAATAGCCGGCAATTAAGAAATTAAATTTTGAGAAAGAGTATTTAAATAGCAAAAAAAATGAAACGATCATTTACAATATTAACAATAACAATAGGCTTAATTTCCTGTCAACTGGGAGGGCGAATTTATGTAAAACACCAAGAATTATCTCCTCAGCTAGAATGGTTAAAGAAAGATGCACGAGAATTTAAGGTGCCCATTAAAGACATTAATATTGCATACAATATGAGTCTATCATTTCGATATGTCTACGGTTATCAATATCAAATTGCAAAAGTGAAAGTAACCGAAACCAGTCCGAGCGGTAAAGAAACTGTAAAAGAATACGATTTAAAAGTACGGGAAGACAACGGTGATTACATTGGAGAAGCAGGGTTAGACATTTGGGATAGTGATCACTTAGTAGAGCCTAACAAGAAATATGAGGAAACAGGATCTTACACTTATGTAATAGAGCACATTATGCCCACTGACCCATTAACTTTTGCCATGGAAATAGGCATAATATTAGATAAGGTAAAATAGATCTGTCCCCGAATTACTTAACATTTACAACAATGAAAGTAAAGATAAGGCTAATTTACAATTGCAGTTCGTTAATTGAATTATTACTCATCCTTTTGTTTTCTCTCTAATGGAATTATTCCTGCCATCTCCCCAATAATGTTTACCAGATCGGTTCCTGTTGGAATCACAATTTTCGCATTTTCCCCGAGTGATGCTTCCAGAGCCTCCAGCTTCCTCAATAATTGAGCGTTTCCAACAAAATATTTATCTGCAGCTTCATTTACCAGTTTAATGGCTTCAGCTTCGCCTTCAGCGTGCAATATTTTAGCCCGTTTAATACCTTCTGCTTCTTTTATCTTTCCCCTCTTTACCCCATCGGCAACTGTTTCGGCAGCAGTAGCCGAATCTATTGCGGCAATTTTTTCATTTTCAGCTTTTACCACTTTATTCATGGTTTCCTGAACATCCGCAGGGGGATCAATTTGTTTTAATTCAGTACGGATAATATCAATTCCCCAACTTTTAGTTTCTTTATGAAGGGTTTCAAGAAGCTCTGTGTTAATTTTCCCCCGTTCGCTGTTGGCAGATTTTAAGGTAAGTGTGCCGATTATATTACGAAGTGTGGTGCGGGCAAGATTAACAATCTGCCATTTATATCTATCAACATCATACGTTGATCCTTTTACGCTCTCTTCATCTGATTTTACCCTGAAATAAACTTGCGCATCGACGCTGGCATTCAGATTATCGTTAGTGATTATTTCCTGTGGCTGGGCATCTATCATCTGTTCGGTTACATTTACCATAAATAGTCTGTCAATAATTGGAATAATCCAGTGAAATCCGGGATGGGCAAAATTATGGTACTTTCCAAGCCTCTCAATTAAGCCTCGTTCAGTTGGTCGTACAATCCTGATTCCTGCTAGAAATAACACTGCAATAGGAATTATTAAATACAAATAGTTCATTTCAATTTCCTTTCTTTTTATGAGTAATTAAATTTCAGAGGGAAAACAGCGAGCTCGCAAGCTCGGTTGTGTTTAAAAAACATGTGGGTTTCATTTAATTTGTTTACATATTTATCACCAAGGTACTAATTTAATATTGAATGTCAAGTTAATAAGTAAGAAGAATTTGGCAACCAATGTGAATTTAAACCAAAATAATAATTCAGCACAACCCGATTACAAAGCCAATTTGTTTGTCATAGTATTTGCAATTCACATCCCCAATTCCCCATTATCTACATAATGCTGACTATCAATAACATACAATATTAACAATACCTCATTTAAGGCCATTTACAGCCATTCTAAGCAACTTTCTACACCACTGTAGTATCTACTGTTAACGAAACGCAACAATGCCTTAAAGCGCTTAATAACAGCATTATACGACATTTATCATAATTGCACTATATCCTAACTATTTATATATCAGTATATTAATATTTCAACAGTACAGCCTGGGACTTTGGGACGTGTAATATAAATTTGTTTTTAACAGCACTAAGTTTTAACTTTGGTGGAAGTCTGATATAATCGAAACCTTTAATGGGTAGGCTGTTATAAGACTGGACATGAATCAAGCAAGGCTACAGAAATATACACATATGTTAACAAAGAATCTCTTGCAAAAATAAAAAGGCTATTGGACATAATATTGCAAGGTAAATAATAGAGATACAGGCAATTACGAAATAAGTCATATAAGGAATATATAATCAATTGGTTTATACAATATTTTAAAAACGTTGGAAGCAATATAAAATATACAATATGACCAAAAATTGGACTTCAATTTTCGGAGAATATTCACTTGGTGAAGAAGTAATTATTTTTAAGGGTGGGACAATTGAGTATGATGAAGCAAAACCTAGTGCTTCAATAGCTAATTTAATTTGTGATGAAACTTTTGGAGGTGGGAAAATATCTGCCGGTATTACTTTCAAATCTGTTGACTACCCAAGTGCATGTGAAATAATTATATACTATGACCCTGAAACAAAAAATTTTGTTTCTGTAGGACTTGGTGGTAGCGCTAGTATGTACTCAATAAGGAGTTTTACAAATAAATGGACTGAACATTCTTTGACTGGGGAATACAAAAATTTACAAATAGATAAAGAGTACCATGTAGAAATAGAAATGAAAGGTTCAAAAGTGTCATTAAAAGTTGATGGTATACTTGTCTTGACTACAAAACTACCATTCAATTTACCAATGAGCCAAGTTGGACTTTGGTGTCAAAGTTTTGGAGACATTCATATAAAAAACTTTAACGTTGAAAAGGAACAGCCAAAAGCATTTGTTGTTATGCAATTTTCATCTCCTTATAACGAATTATATGAAGACGTAATTAAAACTGTTTGCGAAGATTTCAATTTGGATGTAGTTCGTGCTGATGAAACTTATGGACCAGGATTAATTCTAGCAGATATTACCAAACAGATTTATGAAAGTAGATTAATTATTGCAGAAATTAGTCCGATAAATGCCAATGTGTTTTACGAAGTAGGATTTGCGCATGCACTGAACAAGCCAACAATATTAATCGCAGAGAAAACAACTAAACTTCCTTTTGATGTTTCTCCATTCAGAACACTTTTTTACGAGAACTCAATTGCCGGAAAGAAAAAAATTGAAAACGGATTACGAAAACATATTAAAGCATCACTATCTGAAAGGGATTGGGAATAAATATACCACCAAAAATGGCTATCATTTATACCGCATGTTTTTTTTAGATTTGGACATTAGAGAGTTATAGACAATATCCTAGTGAGTAGGAAAATAATCAATAAAAATGCGGTAGGCACCATAGCCTAACTTAAAGAAAAAAAGTAATACCTGTAATTCTCAATCCCAGTTCCGCATTTATTTCAATTAACAGTATATCAACTACATACAGTACATCTACAGTATCATTTAAGACCATTAATAGCCATTTTAAGACACTATCTCCCATTCGCCAGTATTCTTATATACGAGACGCAACATTGCTTTAAACGGCTTAATAACAGCTAATTAGGGCATTTGTGCTAATTGCACAATATTATAACTTATTCTATATCAATATATTAATTACGAAACACTTCAGCCTGGGACTTTGGGACCAGGTTTTTTCATTTCTATTTACTCACTAATCATTCTATCATGAAAACACAACAGACAACTATATCTGAAGTAAGACTTGTCTATAGGACTAAGGTCAAAGCTTCAGAGAGACTACAGATTAAATGCTCAAAGGATGCATTTGATATATTTATGGAGAATTGGGATCAGGATTCAACATAATTAATTGAATCATTTAAGCTCCTGCTGTTTAAAATCTGATAAATAATATTTAATAAAAACACTTCTGAGGATGCAGAGAATTTTTGTTTATAAAAGCAACGTTCCTTTCTATTTACTATTTGAAGTAATAGTGCGACGATACATTATTCGTTTCAAAACTATGATTATATTAATCAGTATATTCTGATTTTTGTTAAGCCAGATTTGAATTTAGGTCCATTAATCTGAATCCCATTAATTAAGGGGAAAGATAATACAACAAATTTGAGAAAATAACCAGATCTTGATTTGTTTGTAGAATTTATCACATAAGATTAATAATAATATCAGCAATAATTAGAAAATATATTTGATATATATCTGAATATCAAAACTAATATATATTGGTTATATGTTAAATATATATTGATAATCACTTGGCAAATTTGGTATTATTTCATAGCTTTGTGCAATAAGGAACTTAAATAATCAATATGGAAACAAAAATAAATGCATCTAACAAAAGAGATAGATTTATCAGAATAGTAGAAAAAAGAGTTAATAATATTTTACAAAACCTTGATAGTCTTGCGAATTGTGCTAACAAAAGAAACTATGAATATTCAGAAAAAGATGTGAAGATTATCTTTAATGAGATTGATAGAAAAGTCAAAGAAATAAAAGGGAAATTTGAAAATACTTCCTCGAGAAGATCTAATTTTCGTCTAAATTCATAAAATCCAATGAGTTAATAGGCTTAAATGACAAAAGAAGAACTTAAACATAAATATCTTAATGAGTTAAAAGTACTAAGCCCAAGAGCTGTGAATACTCTAAAGTATTTTAATGTATTTGACTTTGAATCTTTTTATAATTATTATATTATTAGGAAGAATCACATTGATTTTTTAAAAAGAACAAACTGTGGATTTAAAACTAAAGAGGAAATAGAAAAATTCATAAGAATTATGACTATTTCAGAAGGGATTAATGATAACTTAAAATTAGAATTTGAAACTAGAGTCATTAAACTAAATACTAGAGCAAAAAATATTTTGGAAGACCTTGGATTATTGACATTTGAACTTTTTTTTGATCTCTATTTTATTCAACTTAAAACAATCAATTTTAAATTAGTTCGGAATTGTGGAGAAAAGACAAAAAAAGAACTGGATCAATTTGTTTCAAATCTTTGTGAGATACAGAAAACTGAATTTCAAAACTTTGGACCACCAATTCTCAGGCCTCAATTACTTGAAAAAAATCCTGTTATTCCATTGAAAGTTGATTTTAAAACTAATTTACTTTTTGAGGAAGAGTTTAATAAGTTATCAATCAGGTCTAAAAATATACTTATCGGAATTGGTGGAAACACAATAAATGGATTTCACGATAACATCTTATATAAACCTGCTGATTTCATTCTTAATATTAGGAATTGTGGGCTGACAACGGTTGAAGAGATATCAACTTTCAAGAAGATATTTGTAAAAATCCTTGAACAACAGACAACCAACATTGATAATAATTATTTCTCAAATCTGTATTATTATTTAAGCACTTCAGTATTTTTAAGACCAATTGAAACTGAACTTTTTAATTCCTATTACGGTTTTAGGCAAAATGAAATAAGGGTAACACTGACGGAGCTTGGATACCGTCACCACTTAACACGAGAAAGAGTACGTCAAATATCTAAGTCAATTCAGCGCCGCTTAAAAGGAATTATAATTATTGCAACTAAGAAATATAACCTTAACTTTTATCAATATTTCCAGGATGAATATTTTGTTGTTGATCAAGAATTTGTAGACAAAATTAATCGAAATGAAAATACTAATTTTAGTACTAAATTCGTCAGCTTTGTTTTATCTATAACCTGCCCTGCTGAATATAGTTACTATTTCTTTAATAAAAAATCACCAGACAGTGTGTTCTTTATCCATAAGAATATACCTATTGATTTTATTAGACTTTTCCATTACTTAGAAATGATAAATATACCAAAGAGTAATTCTAGAGAAAAAGTATCCATCGATGATATTATTAGGAAAATTCCAAAAAGGGAATATCCTATAGGTTCTTTAAAAACATTTAGTAAAGAGGGAATAATCAAAATAATTCAATTATTCATTAAGCATAATATTAATAGGAAGGTACTTATTGAAATAGATGAAGATTATTTAGTTATAAAGAATAAAAATAAGAATTTGATGATGCATGAAATAATATACCAAATCCTTTATGAATATAAAAGACCGATGCATTATTCAGATATTTATGTTGAATGCATGAAAAAGAGGCTGAAACCTACAACTGAAAGTAGTGTCCATGGTACTTTAACTCGACGAACAGATATTTTTGGTGTAAAAGGTCCTGGCATGTATGGCTTAAGAGAATGGGGTGGTTTTTTTGGGAGTATAGGAGATGTAGCGGAACAGATTCTTGAACAAAGAAATGAGCCAATTTTAAAGCAAGAACTAGACAATATTCTAAGTCGTGAACTCTATATTTCAAAGGATTCTATATTAACAGTATTGTTAGACTATGATCTAGAAAAAAGATTTGTTAAGATTAAAGATAATAAGATCTCATTAAGAAAATGGACAAAGAATTAAGAAAATGGAACCAATTAAAATTACTTTAAAATTAGCTCAGGAAAGTGAAATACAAGAATTGCAAAAACTCTCAACAGAAAGTCTTATTATTTGGGTGGTTGGGAAAAGTCGTGAGAAGGGTATTAAGTTTACCGTTGAAGATATAACTTTAGAATGTTGGTTAATCAATCCTAAGAAACATTCATTAAGAGGATATACACAATTCCCAGATTCATTTGTAATTATTAAAAGAATATTTGATATGAAAGGGCGCAAAGGATTATTGGAAGGATCCTCTCAGAATGGGTTTTTTTTAACAGAAATATCAAAGCGTCGGTATGCTGATTTAGTTGCTTTAATCAGTAAAATGGGGGTCCCTGAATTATCCTCTAAATATGCTGCAGATCGTACAATTAGCTCAATAGAAGAAGCACCATATAAAAGACTTAGAAAAACACCAGCATATGAAAAATATTCATCAAATAGAGTGAATGAAATAGTTGAAACAGATTATTTGTATTTCTATGGGATTAATTGGCATACAAAAGACACAGTTGTCGAGAGTAAAATTAAAAACATAGATTTAATAGTTAAATCTTTTTCGGATAAAGATCCTTTATTAGAAAAGGTACATAAATATCTAAATGAGGAATTTGCTTATGTTAAAGACAAACTTTTAAAAAGAAATTAAAATGGTAGAAACAGTTCAGACAGCTACTGTCCCCGTAAATGTTGGAAGATTACTAGAGAATCAACTTAAAAAATGGGAAGGAGGTGGACATCATCCACGAGGAATTGCTGAATATATAACAAATTCAGATGATTCTTATAGGCGATTAAAAAAATATAATGATAATTTAATCATTGTTGAGATACACTCAAGATCTGGGGAAAAAATTGAAAAAGTAATTGTTCAGGATTTTACAGAAGGAATGTCTTTTTCTGATTTGGAAAATAAGTTCTTTCAGTACTTTGAAAGTTTTAGTGGTCGAGAAAAAGGCGAAAAAGTAATTGGACGTTTTGGAACAGGTGGCAAAGCATATGCAATTATGAATTTTAGACATTGTTGGATTACTTCTGTACAAAATGGGAAAGAATGTAAAGCATGGTTTAAGTGGGACTATCAAAATAAACAAATTATAAGAGGCTACAATAATGGCGGTTACAAGGATACAGAAACCGTATCCCCAAATGGAACTATTATAGTGTTAGAGAGCAGTATTAATGTAAAGCATCAATTAAAAGACTTTGTAGTTCATTTAGAGAAACTAGGGAATATCCGGCATATCCTGAAAAGTCAAAAAATAATATTTAAAATAATTAGACCTAACCAGACTGAACAAATCGATCTGAAATATTCTGAGCCCGATCCAGATATAGCTCAAAACACATGGAGATTTGTACTTCCCAAAAGTATTAAAAATGAAAGTGAAGATGAAAATCAGTTAATAATAAGATATTTTGAAAAACCTATTTCTGAACATGCCTTTATTGATCTTTCCGATGGAATATCTAGTGTTGAAGATTTACATATTTCTGCGTTTGATGATAGACAATTTGCTAAATATATTAATGGAAATTTAATAGTATCAAAACTCCAAGATTCTGTAGCAGTAAAAGAAAATAGGAGAGGTTTGGAGGAAGGAGATGATCTCACCGAAGATATAAAATTGTTTATCGGAGAAAAAATAAACCAAGTAATTGATGAAATCGAAAATGCTCAGAAGCAACTTGATAAAGAAAAAAGAATTAATGCAGCAAATGAGAAACTTAAGGAACTCAGTAAGTTTTTGAGCAAACAGGATCTAAAGTTTAACCTTGAAATAAAAGAATTAAAAAAACGATTTACCAAAACCCAAGAATTCCCTTTCACGGATGAAAAAGAGCCAGAACTGAGTGAAAATGATGAGAATAAGCCCATATTTAGGAAACCCTTACCTGAAGATCCAGAGGAATTACTAACGAAAGGCAGATGGATTATTAAAACTGAGGAAAATACATCAAATGGCGGAACAAGTCACGGCACGCCAGAATTTATACCAGACAAAGAAGGGGAAGATGTTGCCATAAAAATTGGAGAGAAAGTTAGAACTCCCGCTCAACATCAAAAATCAAAAAAAGGATTACAAGTAAAGTTCTCCAATGATTCCAATAATTCTGAAAGTCCAACTTTTTCAGAATATGATGATCCTGTGAGTGACAGAGATTTAACATCAAAAGGTATTATATGGATCAATGCAGTACATCCAATAATAATCAAATTTGATAATATAAAAAGTAATGATGCTGTAAGAAATGAAAACATTGCCAATTTTGTGCTGATAATTGTGGCTCAATATTATGCACAAAAAGAATCAGAGCTCCAGCCAGAAGATGATCGAGATGATCCATTATTGCTTTTTAGGAAGTACTTTTTTAAGTTACAAATTGAAATTAGAAACGATGATGAGATATCCTACTATGAAAATGAATAAATTGGTTGAATGTGCTCATTTTTTACAGAGGAAAGATGTTATTCACACACCCCAAAATCCCTCATTTCACATTCCCTGGGAACCTGGTTCATATATACATAATAGCTTAATCTTCAGAAATGTTTCAGTAGTGTTTCAGTAGTAATAAACAAAAAAGCCTCGATATTGTTATGTATCAAGGCTTTATTTGTTTTGTGTTGTGGGCGATGAGGGATTCGAACCCCCGACCCTCTGGGTGTAAACCAGATGCTCTGAACCAACTGAGCTAATCGCCCAAAAAAGCGAGTGCAAATATAGACTACATTTTCATTTCTACAAAAAATCTTTAGTTAATTTATTTCTTTAATCATCTCCTGAGTGCTAAAATTTGAAAGGGAAAAGAGAAAAGCAAAATTGTTTCATCAAAATTAAGCCTGTATTTACTAACAAAATTCTGGTATTTATCAAAAGAAGAGTTTTTAATTGAAACTGCTTGCAACCTTTTATTGTGTTTTAAGGATCAATGAATTAGTGATGATATTTTAAAGCAACCTAATAAACATTTCAAAAGTCTTATTATTATGTTGATAATACATGGAATATAGAGTGTTACAGATGTTTAAAAAATATATATATTCGCTTATTATAGTGATTGATGAATAATTTCTGCAGCTCAAACAGGAAAAGAATTAGCTGATGATAGTTACTTGTTTGATATACATGAAGTTATGATTTAACTTGAATAAACTGAACCTGATATATATGAAGTTTAATAATCTAAAGTCCGAAACAATTTTGATTTTCTTCTCCCTAATCAGGGAATTCGTAAGTTCAAAATTGATTATTGGTAAAGGTAAAAAGATTTCCTTGGTAAGGATTAAAAGAGGAATACAGCAATGGGGTCTTATTTTGTTTTTATCTTATGCATTTACATTTATTTCATCAGGCCAAACAACATTTACTTCTCCCACCAATCCTACTGGAAACTGGACTACTATCGCCTGGGTTAAGTCTGGAACAGCTACTTCTGCAACATATCCTGGTGAGATTGGAGGTGAAAACCATATTGTCGTAATTGGGGTTACAGGAAATGGTTTAGGAAGAACATTAAATCTTAATGTTAATATAACCCAAAGTGTTTCAGATGTTTCTATAAATTATATCGAAACCAGAACAGCAACTTTAAACATGGGTAATAATACTCTTACCATGACAGGAAACCTGACAGGAAACGGTATTGTTACAATGGGTAGTGGAACCCTAAATATTGGAGGCAGTAACACAATAGGTACATTTAACAGTGGAACAGGAACCGTAAACTATAATAAAGCAGGAGCTCAAACAGTTGGAACATATACATATAATAACCTTACTCTTTCAGGTTCAGGAGTAAAAACTACTACAGGTGTAAATGTAAATGGTATTCTTTCAATGGAGGGAACTGCAACAGCTACAGCCACACCTACGTATGGTGCTACTGCAACACTTCAATATAAAGGTACTGCTTTGCAGACAACAGGTCCGGAGTTTCCCGCTTCAGTTTATGACCTTATAATTAACAATGGTTCTGGACTCACATTATCTGGATCTAAAACAGTAACCCATAATTTTACGATGAACCTGGGCAACATTTCGACAGGGGCATTTACTCTCTTTCTTTCAAACAATTATGTTGGATCTTTGCTGTATGGATCAGGTACAATAATAGGTCAGTTTAAAAGATCGATAAGTACTACGGCAGACAATGATTACCTCTTTCCTGTGGGAACTGCAACAAATTATCTCCCTGCAACTCTCAATTTCTCCACTATTCCTTCAACTGTAGATATTACTTGTAGTTTTATTGCTGTAGCACCGGCTGGATTTGTGCCATATGCCGATGGTTCTTTAAATCTTGATAACATCTTCACGGATGGTTATTGGCGTTTTAGTAGTTCTGCAACACCTGTGTCAACATATACATTGAAACTTGCAGGGGACGGTTTTTCCAGTTATTCGGTTAATGAAATTACAAGGATTACGGGGAGAGATAATACTAATAGCACATGGCGAGGTTTAGGATTGCACGGAAGCCAAAGTGGAAATGAAGTTTCACGTACTGGTGTGACAAACCTTAATACCACCTCGTTCGATTACGGTTTTGCTACCAGTTGTGTTCCCTCTACGATGGGATACATTTATGAACGAAATATTACTATAGACTATACAAAAGTATCAGGAGGAATTAATCTGAGTAACTTCCCGGTACTGATCTACCTTACGGGTCAGACTTTTCTTAAAACATTTCCTGCCGGGAAGCTTTTAAATGCGAACGGTTATGATCTTATTTTTACTGATGCAAATTATAATAAGCTGGACCATCAGGTTGAGTATTATAACGGAACAAATGGTGATATGGTTGCCTGGGTTCGCGTTCCTACATTATCCGCATCATCAAATACTATAATTAAAATCCTTTATGAAAATCCAAAAATAACTACAGATCTTTCTGTGACCTCTGTTTGGGATAGCCACTATAAGGGTGTATGGCATCTTGATAATAGCAGCCTTAATGATTTTACAATCTTCAACAAATCTGGAACACCTTACAATGGACCGACATATCCGGTTGGAAGAGTATATAATGCACTTGGCTTAAATGGAAGTAGCCAGTATGTTGATGTTATAAATGACCCTAATATTAACTTTACAGGTAACCTGACTGTTTCTGGCTGGATTTATATGAATGCAGGAGTACGTGATCAAAAGATTGCAGGTAACGAGAATGGGACATCCGGAGGTTACAAATTCGGTGTATATACAAATAACAAAGTTGAATTCGAAATAAGGAATGCTGCTAATACACCAACACTTAACAGGGAAGAGCCTGGTGGAACAGTCTTAAATACCGGACAATGGTATTATGTTGCCGGAATATCTTCAGATGTTCTGGATTCAATTAAAACTTTTGTAAGTGGGATCCCTGAACGTCCATTTAAGAAAACAGGTACACTTGGGGTATCATCCAATAACTTAACTATAGGAAAAGAACCCTGGCAAGCTAATTATTACTTCAGTGGACGAATCGACGAACTTAGGGTTTCAAATGAGGTAAGATCTAACGGGTGGTTAAGAACCGAATTCAATAGTCAATCTTCACCGGCTACTTTTTATAGTATTGATAATGTTGATTCTCCTGCAGATTACCTTCCTTCGTCAAGTATTTGTACGGGACCAATAACGCTTACCTTTGGATATCCGTCAGGAGGAACTTATTCTGGAGATCCGAATATTTCAGGTAATATTTTTACGCCACCCGTGGCAGGAACATATAGTATTACTTACACTTATAATAATGGTTGTGGACCATCAAGTGTATCTAAAGATATTATTATTACCGCTGCTCCGCCTGCTCCGGTTGCTTCTAATAAGCAGTACTGTACAGGTCAGATCGCTTATCTGAATGCTACATCAGGAGATAATATCCGTTGGTACAGTGGTGCAACACTGGTAAGTACCGCTAATCCGTTCTCAACCGGTCAGACTGTTCCAGGAACATATAATTATACTTGTACTCAGACAATAAATGGATGTGAAAGTACAAGTACCCCTGTAACTCTAACAATATTTTCATCGACTACAATCACGTCTCAGCCTGTAAATCAAAGTAAATGTGCTGGAAGTGTTGCAGGATTCAGGATTAAGACAACCGGGCCTAACCTGACGTATCAATGGAAGAAAGGTGCAGTGAATTTAATCAATGGTCCGAATATTTCAGGCGCTACTTCTGATACTCTTACTCTTTCCAACCTTATTGTCTCTGATGCTGGAAGTTATACCTGTGTTGTTTCATCATCATGTGGGACACCTCTGACAAGTACTGCTGCCACACTCACTGTTGATCCTCAGCCAACACCTGGTATCGCCGGGAATAATGCTGTATGTGAGTCTACTACATTTGTATATAATATCATAGCACCAGTTGGAGGTCATACCTATAACTGGACTGTAAAAGGAGGCACAATTACTCCTCCCCCCACAGGTACCAGTATTTCTGTAAACTGGACAACTGCTGGTAATGATACTGTTTTTGTTACTGAGACCGCTACTGCCGGATGTTTCACAAAGGTCTTTTATCCTGTAAAGGTTACTGCAACTCCTACAGCCACTATATCTTATTCAGGTACACCATTCTGTACATCATCAGGAACCGGAGTTGTAACATTTTCAGGTACTCCCGGTGGAACTTACACTGCTTCTCCTGGTGGTTTATCAATCAATGCAGCAACCGGAGACATTAACCCGGGATCGAGTACTCCTGGAGTATATACTGTAACTTATACAACTCCTGCATCAGGAGGTTGTACTGCAGTGATTGCAACTACCCCTGTAACTATTAATGCAACACCTGCGGCTCCTACTGGCACTGCTGCTCAGTCATTCTGTTCAGCTTCTTTACCCACAGTGGCAAATTTATCTGCAACAGGTACAGCTATTCAATGGTACGCCGCATCAAGTGGCGGAACTGCATTAGCTACTACAACTGCATTAGAAAATGGTACTCATTATTATGCCAGTCAAACAGTTGGTGGGTGTGAAAGCACATCCAGATTCGATGTAACTGCCACAATTAATACAACTCCATCAGCTCCAACAGGAAGTGCTTCTCAAACATTCTGTTCCGGCTCCTCACCAACTGTAGCTAACTTAACTGCTACAGGTACAGCTATTAAATGGTATGCTGCATCAAGTGGAGGCACGGCATTGGTAACCACAACTCCTTTAGTTAGTGGAACTCATTATTATGCAACTCAAACAATAAATGGCTGCGAGAGTACATCACGATTTGATGTTACGGCTACAATAAATGCAACACCAGGTGCACCCACAGGCTCTGCATCTCAATCTTTCTGTTCAGGTACATCACCAACTGTAGCTAATTTATCAGCAACCGGCACAGCGATTAAATGGTATGCTGCATCAAGCGGAGGAACTGCTTTAGTGACCACTACTCCTCTCGTAAATAATACTCATTACTTTGCAAGTCAGACTGTTGGCGGTTGTGAAAGTACAGCACGATTTGATGTAACTGCAACTGTAACTACAACCCCTTCTGCACCAACAGGTTCTGATACTCAAACTTTCTGTTCCGGAGCTTCTCCAAAGGTAAGTGATTTAACAGCTACCGGCTCAAACCTTCAATGGTACTCCACAGCTGTCGGCGGAATTCCTTTAGCAATAGGAACCGCGCTGGGGAATGGCAATGATTATTACGCAAGTCAGACAATAGGTGGTTGCGAAAGCACAACAAGATTTGATGTAACTGTTACAATTAATACTACCCCGGTTGCTCCTACGGGCCTGGTTACCCAACCATTCTGTTCTGCCTCCCTGCCAACTGTAAGCAATTTAGCTGCCACTGGTTCTGCAATTAAATGGTATGATGCTGCCACAGGTGGAACTCTATACCTGGGAACAGACATATTAGTTGACGGTAATCATTACTATGCTAGTCAAACAGTAAACGGATGCGAGAGTACATTAAGACTGAATGTGACAGCAACAGTAAATGTCACTCCTGCAGTACCAACAGGTTCAGCTACTCAGTCTTTCTGTTCAAGTGCTTCACATACAATAAATGATCTTGTTGCAACTGGTTCGTCTATTAAATGGTATGCCGCATCAAGCGGGGGATCTGCATTATTAACAACAACTACTCTTATAAATGGTACTCATTATTATGCAACACAAACAGTTAATGGTTGCGAAAGTACAACTCGACTGGATGTTACAGCTGTTGTAAATACTACCCCTCTGGCTCCTACAGGCTTCTCTCCACAGACATTCTGCTCAGGTGCTTCTCCAACAATAGCTGATCTTGTTGCAACTGGTACTGCTATTCAATGGTATGATTTTTCATCAGGAGGAGTCCCTTTAGCTACTTCAACTGCTCTGGGAAATGGAATTCATTATTATGCAACGCAAACTGAAAACGGCTGCGAGAGTACTGGGAGACTCGATGTAACAGCAACAGTAAATACAACCCCAATTGCTCCATCAGGAACTGCAGCCCAGTCTTTTTGTTCAGGAGATTTGCCTACAATAGCTAATTTATCAGCAACAGGCACCTCGATTCAATGGTATGATGCGGCATCAGGAGGAAGTATGTATCTGAGTACAGACGTTCTGGTAGATGGAAATCATTATTATGCAAGTCAAACAGTAAGCGGATGTGAAAGTATAGGAAGATTTGATGTAACTGTAACAGTGAATACAACCCCGGCTGCACCAACAGGTGTTTCACCTCAGTTATTTTGTTCAGATGCTACACCTACAGTAGCTGATCTTGCTGTAACAGGTTCAACTATACTTTGGTACTCCATTGCAGTTGGTGGTGTTCCATTAGCGAATGGAACTGTCTTGGGAACTGGGAATCATTATTTTGCAAGCCAGACTGTTAGCGGTTGTGAAAGCACTTCAAGATTAGATATACTAGCAACAATAAATCCAACTCCATCTGCTCCAACGGGAGCTTCGACTCAAACTTTTTGTTCAAGCGATTCCCCTGTTATTGGAGATTTAATAGCAACTGGTTCATCGATACAATGGTATGATGCAGCAGTTGGAGGTACCCTCTATGTAAGTACAGACCCTTTGGGTAATGGCAATCATTATTTTGCAAGTCAGACAGTGGCTGGTTGCGAAAGCACAGATCGATTAGAGGTAACAGTTACCGTAAATACAACTCCGGTTGAGCCTACAGGTTCTGCAAATCAATCATTCTGTTCAGATGCTTCACATACAATTAATGATTTGGTTGCAACAGGTACAGCTATTCAATGGTATGATGCAATTATAGGAGGTACAGTTTATACCGGGACAGATATTCTGATAGATGGTAACCATTATTACGCAAGTCAAACAGTTAATGGCTGCGAAAGTACTGTAAGACTTGATGTAACTGCAACTATAAATCCCACTCCGCTTGCTCCTACAGGCACTAGTCCTCAAAGTTTCTGTTCAGATGCATTGCCAGTTGTTGGAGATTTGGTTGCAACAGGTACATCTGTTCAATGGTACGATGCAGATACTGGAGGTACGCTATTACTTAGTACTGATTTATTGTCAGATGGAACTCATTATTATGCAAGCCAGACATCTGTTGATGGTTGCGAAAGCACTGATAGATTTGATCTTACTGCAATTGTAAATGCCTCTCCGGCAGCCCCTACAGGTGATGCATCACAGATATTCTGTTCTGGCTCTTCTCCAACAATAGCGGATTTGGTTGCAATTGGAACATCAATTAAATGGTATGATGATCCGACAGCTGGTAATTTACTTGCATCTTCAGATGCTCTGGGGAATGGAACTCATTACTATGCAAGCCAGACATCTGTTGATGGTTGTGAAAGTACAGCAAGATTAGATGTTACTGCTACAGTTAATGTCACACCATCAGCCCCAACCGGCAATGCAACTCAAACCTTCTGTGCAGGAGCAACAGTTGCTGATCTGACAGTTGCAACCGGGATAGGAATTAAATGGTATGATGCTCTTTCCGGAGGGACACTTCTTTCTGGTTTTGATGTCTTGATAGATGGCAATCATTACTTTGCAAGCCAGACAGTTACTGGTTGCGAAAGTATCTTAAGATTTGATGTTGTGGTTACCGTTAATCCAGTACCAATTATCACAACTACAACTCCGGGATCAACATGTGGCACAGGAACTGTTACCCTTGGAGCAACAGCTTCAGCAGGTATAATAAACTGGTATGATGTCTCATCAGGAGGTACATCCTTAGGCACAGGAACTTCGTTTTTTACACCAATTATTTCATCGACAACAACCTATTATGTTGATGCAACTTCTCTGAGCTGTACGACAGGAACAAGGACAGCTATTGTAGCTACAGTATATCCTTCACTGACTGCACCTGTGGTATCAGTCACTACAGCGATAACATGTAATGGTGGCACAGCAACAGTAACCCTTCTGGGTGGCGGCGGCACAGCACCATTATCATATACCTTTGACGGAGTGACCAATGGTACCGGTATCTTTGCAGCTATCCCTGCAGGGGCAGCCTATGCATGGAGTGTCACCGATGCCAATGGCTGCGGACCTGTATCCGGCACCCTTGATGTCACAGAGCCATCAGCAGTCACAGGCTCAGCATCAGTCACCACACCTATAACATGTAATGGAGGCACAGCAACAGTAACCCTTCTGGGTGGCGGCGGCACAGCACCATTATCATATACCTTTGACGGAGTGACCAATGGCACCGGTATCTTTGCAGGTATCCCTGCAGGGGCAGCCTATGCATGGAGTGTCACCGATGCCAAT
>DATKUO010000245.1:0-8642 GCA_035530515.1 Bacteroidales bacterium | reverse complement strand
GCATTTGAAAGTGTACGTTTTAGATACACTCGCAGTAGCCCATACTCTCATATTATCAAAATCAAATATTTTAGGTGGTTGATATTCTATATTTGATTGTAAATTGCTTACTTCAATACAATATCCATTACCTGCATCTGGGTCAACAGAAGGAGCGTTACCAGTACCATCGCAAGCTGTTTTAATTATATCAGCATAACTGTCTATCCTTTTGTGTGTATTTGGTACTCCTAACACATCCTCGATTAATATATCGTAAATATTACCAATCGTATTTCTATTATATAAAGCAAAATCAGTCGTTTTTCCTGTAATTACATAATTTTTAATTATAGGAGTCCTAAAAGAATTACTACATCCTGATATTACACCACTTATTGTGTAGGAAATTCCATTATTAATTCCATAACCACATCCTGAAATTACCCCACTTATTGTGTGTGAGATTCCAGAAGTAATTCCGTAATAACATCCTGAAACTACTCCACTTATTGTATATAAGGTTCCAGAAGAAATTCCATAATTACATCCTGAAATAGTTCCACTTATTGTATGAGAGAATCCAGAATTAATTCCAATATAACATCCTGAAATTACTCCACTTATTATATGTGAGATTCCAGAAGTAATTCCGTTATAACATCCTGAAATTACTCCACTTATTGTATGTGAGATTCCAGAATTAATTCCGTTATAACATTCTGAAATTACTCCACTTATTGTATGTGATGTTCCATTATAAATTCCATATCCATAAAATGTAATTCCTGTCCCAGCGGTATTTCTAATTTCACACCTAAAAACACAACCTGTAAATGTTGAATTTGTAAAATCAACGATAGGTTGTGATGTAGATGTTCCTGAAGATAATATTTGTATATTTCTACTTGATAATATAATACTTGAACCAGGTAATTGTGCAGAATCAGTAACTGCACTTAAAACAATTGTACCTGCATTAATTGTAGTTAAAGTTAATCTTTGTTGATCATATGCTTGTTGCCCCATATTGGCTAACACGCAAGCATTGTGTCCTGCGGTTGTTACCCAAGGCGTGTCTGATGTTACATCCTCAAGAACATTAACAGTTGCTGAACCAGCAGCATAACCAGTAAAAACAGTAAATGTACCTGAACCAGTTGATGTTAAATTAACTATTTGTGCATCTGAATCTTTAGTTGCTAATTTACATGTATCACCGGAAATCGACCGTACATAATATTGGTGGTTTTCCATTAATCCACCTGGAAGCGTCCCTGTAGTAGTAATCATTACTACAGTTCCCTCAGATGGAGGAGTCGTACTTAAATCTAATGTATCATTAACTATACTTATTTCAGCATCAGTTAAGGTGTATTTTGTGCCGTATGTCCTAACTATTTTTGTTGTGGGTTCAGTATCATATAATGCAATATCTATATTAGTTGCATCAAGTATTGATGTTCCTTGTAAGGAAATTATAAACTTGTCAGCGAAAGCCAGAGACCCAGTATTACCCCAAACTCCATCAGAGTTTGCTAATAATCTACCTCTATTAGTATCTGTAGTACCAACAAGATTATATCCAGTTCTTATTTTTAATATACCTGAAGTGCCATCCATAGCGTACAGCATAGATGGAGTTGAACCTCCACGAATTGTAACGGTTAATAGGCCAGTATAACCTGACAAATCAGTATCCATTTTAACTGATATGCCAGATTGACCTGTTATACCAATAAAAACAGCATCACCATCAGCAGGAACATCAGCACCAGGAACTACCGCGTCACTATCAGACCATGTTGATGTCGCAGACCATAAACCTGATGCACAAGCATATTTATTCGCCATTTGTAACTTCCTTTGCGTCAAGTTTGGTAACTAAGTCATTAGGGAATTTTTCATTTCCTGAAAAATACTTTTTCTCTTTTAGAATATTATTAATCTCAGTCTCAGAATATATTTTTTCAGGCTCAACAGAAACAACACTTGATAAAGATAACAATTTATTTGTTATTATAGATTCAATTTTCTTTTCGTTGTCATTTTTATCAATCATTACTATATCGTCATAATGTTTTCCGGTATTATCAGAAATAACAGAAAAACGATATTCTATTCCCCACGGACGTGGACATGTTTTTCCAGTTATAAATTTATAACCTTTTATTTCCATGATTAATTTCCGGTTTAATTGATAGTATTTTTATTGTTGCCATTTGAGCAGTTTATTCCTTCATATACTTTTTAAAATTTTGCATTTTGTCTTCGAGAAAATCAACCGTCATACTCTGTATTTGTGCAAAGTCTTGTTTTGTTAAAAACAAAAAAGGAAAACGTCCTTTATTGTGATATCCCGGATAAGCAAAACCTTTATCACTCTTTGTCCTTGTACCGTATACAAACCCATCTCCCTTATCCTCTAACACCTTTAATGTGTCCCTTGTTTTCCCGGTGTCTACCATTGGACGCGATGCGACTATCGATTTACCTCGCTTAACCTTTGCTCGCTTTGCCTTTAATGTAGATTCCTTTAATTTAGGCCATTTTACTCCCCTCACAGGTGCGGTGTCCGGTCGTTTTCCTCTAAACATTTTCATAGTCAAAGCATGTACAAGGCGTTGCAGGTTTTTCATTAATTCTTTAGGTTTTTCAACCTTGACCAACAACCTGTGCAACATGGCCTCTACTTCTTTTGTCTCAATTTCAATGCTTAATCCATCTGCCATATTATGCCCTGCTATAAGTCATATAGTCCTTGGTGTCCTTGCGGTATGTTCGCAAGTAATTCAACGTACCTTCTAAAGATGATGATTGAGCGTCAAAATACCAGGCATCACTATTTTCATCGCGATTAATGCCACCTTGCCTCACGTAATAATCAGTGCCCCTATTCCAATTATTCCCGGCACCCGAAATTACATTGGCATTAAATGGTATTACGCGCGGATAAACCCCTGTAACAGTGTTTCGAGTTCCGACAACCATGCGCTTATTAGAATCAAGTGAAATTGCCTGGCTTTTCCATTCGGGATTAACATCAATGTTTTGCAATTCCTCTTTTTTGTCATCTAACAATTGCCGCCACAAGTCATTTCCCTCACCGTCGCGCTGTATTTGCCCTATAAGCATGTAATACATAGCCTCTGCTACCTCAATACAAATTTCCCCTATAACCTGTGGTGCTAACAGTAATTCAGGAGACGCTTGAAAGTCTTCCCACGGGTCATATACTTTTGATGTCCAGGTATTTACAAAACTTGTGGCCCGATTAACAGCATTTAAAAGATCAGTTCCATCACTCGTGCCGGGTATTCTGTCGCTCAACATATTAATTGAGACGATTGACATTATTTAGGCCCATCCGTTCCGATATAAATGTTATTTGCGGAAATTTCCGTATATTCAGAACACACCTCTATAGTCTGTATGGCGTGCATAATATTCGGTGCTAACACTCCGGCGGGGAAGGATCTTTTTTTCCCGCATGCCATCTTTACCCTTATTTTCCGTGACTCTCCTAAAAGTATTGATCTACCCACTACAGCAGCGGTCTTTCCCGTATATACATATTTAGTGTCAAACCCGCCCAGATCAGAAACAGGTGCAAGATCGGTTACCCCTTGTATCATTGCGCTCATATATCACTCCTTAAATAATAAACGCCCCAAGATTACCCTGGAGCGTTTTGTGTTACCAGTATTTAAAATGTTTCAGGTTTGTAAACAATTAAGCGATATTACGCGCCCTTGGATACAATTTTGCAGTAACGGTTGCCGTTACAGCCGACCCGGTCAGATAAGCATATAATCTGACCTGGTTATCGCCCTGGTTTTTGCAGCCAACAACAGCATTGGTCACGCTCGTTAGGGCGCTTCCTCTTGCTGTTGCATCACCAAGACAAAGGTTTCCTACTTCCTGAGTAGTCCAGGTATCGGGAAGTGCCAAAGTATTACACTGTACTACGAGTAAAACCTGGTCAAAAGCATCGCCGCCTGAATATCCCGACACTGTAAAATCGACATCAAAGTCACATCGACCAACATACAGCGAATCTCCAACCGTACCTGTTGCCGTTACGACCTCGGCAGTAGCGAGTGCCGCACCATCACACCCGAACTGTACTCTTTGTGTTTGCCATCCTGCCATTTATATAACCTCCGATTTAAATTTTTCACTTAAAGCAACACTTTTGTTGAAAGTTTCCCCGCGACCCATGCGCCATTCAGCAAGTTTTTTGCGGTTATCATCTACGTAAAAAGTGTCTGTTTTATCGATGACTTCATCAGACAGTTCAAAAGTTCCATCTGGCAAAGCCCCAATTATTTTACATTTAACATACATTTCAGACCCGTCATCACATTTGACGCGCTTCCAGGACTTATCAGTTATGTTTCCTTTATTATCCATGGGGACTTTCCCCATCAATAAAGGTTCTGACTTTTTTGGTTTAAGCGCTTCGTCTGTGGTCATAGGTTCAAGCCGACCGTTAATCTTCACATCTTGAGGCTGCGGTTTGAAATTCATTACCGGCTCTTTTAAAGCCTTCCCATGTGAAGTGAGCAAATCAAGTATCTTATCGATTTTATCTCCCAATTGGGAGCATGTTTTTTCAATTTCATTAATTCGTTCGGTGTTAGTCGGCATAAAAATCCTTAAACTTAGACTGTGTCTGTAACATAGGTAAGCCGTGCAATACATTTGATTGCTTTCGGAGCAACACCAACAAGATGCTCAAAATCAAAATAATTATACACATCGGCCTGAGTTAACGGGATAACGTCGGGTGCTGATACCTGAAAACCTGTCAACATTTCGGTGCCATAGGTAACACCGTATATTGTAGTTGACGACCCATCACCTTCAGTTATTGAAATAAGATCGCTTCCTTTTCCATCCTTTAGAGGGATAATCGGAACGCCCCGATACATACCATTCCAAAAGCCCCATTCCTCCGGGCGGAATTGGTTGTTGTAGGGAACATCTGACCCTGAAACATTACCGCGACCGAGTTTTGATGCCCGGAGCGCAATGTTGTCGGAACAATAGATATATGTGCTTCCGGGAACCACATTAAGCAAAGAAAGCAGTTTGTCAAGATGATCAGTTAAAAGAACCGACCCGGCTGAAGCCGTACCCACCGCTGAAGTCTGGCCCGCAAACAGGGTTTCATTTGCTAACCAGTCATCAATACCGCGCAGGGCCTGACCGCCGCCACCGGCAATAAAATCACTCGTAAAAATACGGGCCTTGGCTTTTGTCTGTGATTCTTTTTCCTGGGGGACTTTTCCGGGATTGACTTTTGCTATTGCACGGTCAACCTGGATTTCTCCACCGTATATTTTAAACGTCTCGGTAAAGGCGCTAATATTGCTACGAGTAGCAGTCCAGGTACCATTTACCAAACGTGTTCCACCCGTAGTATAGGGCAATTCGTTTTCAACATTCCACGAGTGTATCCCTTGCGGCTCTGTAATCATCGGCATCGCTACCATAGGATGATAAGCAGAGGCGTATGTCATTACAATCCCCGTTGCCTGACTCGCAGGCATGGTTTTTGCAGCTTCTAAAAGTGTCATTGCACCAGTTGGCATTTGTTTGCTCCTTTATTTTGGTAATTCAAGCATTGCCCTGGCCGAATTGCGTATGTCATGGAGTTGAGCGGGTTTTGTCCCGCCCCCATTATCTACCCTGCTTTGGTGATCAAATCCACCGCCACCATTGCCGGATGAATCAACAAGATACTCATGTTTTCGCGCAATATAATCAGCCAGTTCATCAATATTTGCGGGCCTGAATTTTGAATCATTGCCAACTACATAATAATTCTCAGAAACAGAACCGTCTTCATTGGCTTTTATTTCTGCGAGTTTATTATTTTTAATGGCAAGTAATGCGAGGCCCGTTTTTTCCCCGGTAATTTTCTTCCCGGCAAGTGCTGTGGTCAATTTATTGTCAAGCTCCGTCTGTTTCCGCGCTAAACCTTCAGTTTTAACCTTTTCCTCCGCTGTCAATCTGGCTTTTTCAGATTCCTCGATTTTCTTGGTAACATCAGTTACCGTGTCCATGAGTTTATTAATTTTAGCATCATACTCTTTTTCTTTATCAGAGCTAACACCGGTTTTTTTAAACTCCTCAAATCGTTTTTTGTCGTCGTCGGTAAGCATGTTTTTCTGGAGACGTTCAATTTCGGCAGTTTTTTCTTTTTCGGATTTTTCAAAGTTTGTTATTTTCTCTTTAGCTTCCTTTTCAAAAGCCTCTGATTTTTCACGCGCTTTTACTAAATCCTCATTTGCCTTTTTTACTTTCTCCAGCCCTTCGGATTCGTCATACCATTTTTCGATCTCAGTTAAAAGCTCTTTGTTTTCTTTAAGTGCTTCGGTCAATACTTTGTGTTTAGTGTTTGGAATTGGCATAAATTAACCTTTCGTTCATCAAAGTTCCTTTATTGATGTTTGCTGAATTTCCTTTATCAGCGTTTATAAAACAAAAAACCCGATATTGTTAAATCACAATTCCTTTAGTGATCCACAATACCGGGTTCTTTTTATTGAATACCGGATATACTAAAATTTAATTATTTTTCGAGTATTACATTTTTTGACTCGTGCTTTTCTTCTTTCATTATCTCACCCTCTTTCCAGTGGATTGTAATGCTTCCGGTAAATCCACGATGGCAAAAGTTGAGATTTTTGTTGTTGATGTATTCAACCTTTTCTAATTTTTGTTCAATAGTAGGCATTTTTGTCCTATTATGTAATAATATAATACATATTACCCTATTTAATACAATTTATTTTTAAAGTCCATAATATTCTTTAATATTGCGCTCCCGATTCTTTGACATTAAAAAAGGTTTCCCTATTTTAAATTTAGGGAATGCCGTTGTAACTTCGGGCTTTTTTTCTTCAACCACTTTTATTTTATCCTTCTTTTTTCTTGGCATGTTATTTCCTTTTTAGTAGGTTGTATTGATTTTTTTTGGCTTCCAGGATTCTTTGTTCTGAAGCCGTTGTTAAAACCAAATCGCGAGTATTTAAAGTAAATTCCCGGATAGTTGGATGTTTTTCATCTGCAATCGATACCGGCATGACATCACATTTACAGGCCCTACCGCAAATAGTTCTACCCATACCAGGAAGTCCCATATTTACCCATCTATCATAGGGAAGTATTTTACCGGCCCTTTCGCTACAATCAGGACACGGTTTTGATGATACCGTTATCCACACCCATTGTTCGTTGTCTTTTGCAACTTTTAAATATTCATCAATTTTGGCCGCTGATTGTTCCCGCCTGACCGCTGCCGCTGTTGTCGATTTAACTTTTTGTGCAAAGCCTTGGGCAATTCCATCTTTATTTCTTCCGGACTCAACCAATTGAGATAATTGCTCTTTAGGACTGAACCCGGCAATGGTCGCATTCTTTTTAAATATTTTCAAATCGGCCTTTAATATCATAGCCTCTTTTTCGAGTTCAGTAAAGGCCAAATCTAACCGTCTCTCTGCCTGTCTTGCGCTTGCTTTGCTAATTAATCGTAGTTGGCGTTGTATTTTATCCCTGTTTTCTGATGTAGCAAGGAATTTCATTATTGATTTTTTAGCAAGAACTTTTCCGGTGATGTTTGCAGTTTTCAAATACGACCTATATGCTTCTTTAATATCATTAAGCATTTTTTCAAGTCTGCGGGGGTCATCATACAAAGAAGCCTTGACCGCATAAAAATCAACTATCTTTTGAATAGGATTTCTCCCATCATTAGCTTTTATGCGCAAGTCTAATAATTGAGACTCAATTAACTCTTGTTCGAGTTCTTTTATGTTTTGGAATTCGTCAGGCATTTTCCCCCACAAAGTTATTTACCCTACAATATGCCATACAGTTATTGTGCAATGATGATTTATCGCCGATATGCTGTACTAAAGATTTTCCAACGCATGCGATCCGCCACGCGCTCTCACGTATCCTGAGTTGTAATTTATAATCAAAAATATGTTTCGTACTATTGGCGTTGTTGTTTTTTACCATGTAATCTGTGTCTCTGTTTTTATAAGTAGCCCGATACCATGTCCAAAAATCTCGATTTATTATCCAGCATACACCTCCGGGATGCCCGGTCATTATTCTGGTTTTCGTTTTCTCCTGGTCACGGTTATATAGACTAATATAGGCTATTTTAAATTGTTTTTCGCCAATTTGTTGTAATTTCTTTAATCCGGTTTCAAGCCAGGTCTTTGAAAATATTACATCATCCTGGACATAAACTATATATTTACTATCAGATTTTTCATAAACATGATCGATTGCAGTTACACTATTTAAAACGGTACCTTTGTTTTCGTTTCTAATTATTACGTTAAATGTGGTCTTTGCTACTTCGAGCAATTCCTTTTTTGTTTTATTCTTACTGTAATCATCAAAAATATAAAGACCATCTAAGCAGACATTACTTCTTAGCATACTTGCCAGCGTAGAGGAAAAGTACTCAGGGCGCTCATATGTTGTTAATATTATCGGGATAGACATTTATTCACTTCTCCTATCACCTGATTAACCGTAGGTTGCCATTTAGGTATGAATGTACAATGAATTTTAAAAGGGTTCCAATTTTCAAGCCAGCGCTCCATGTTATTATATAGTCCCTGGTCTTTTATATCGCT
>DATKUO010000244.1:0-67088 GCA_035530515.1 Bacteroidales bacterium | reverse complement strand
AGACGGTGGCATAGAGCTATTGTTACTGTTCTTTCTTGTTGTATATCGTGCCAATTCGCGTTCAAGAACATCGATTCTTGCTTTCAACAGGGTATTTTCCTGCGCCTGCATCAAAACGATGCGCTTCAATTCTTCGATGATAATTTGATCAGATGTTTTCATATCTTATGCTACAAAACTAACTCTGAAATCCAATATATCAGAGAACGTAATCGCTTAGTTATCAACCCATATAATTATATTTGTTGATATGTGTCCGTTTCAAATAAATGCCACTATTCTTAAAAAGAAAAATGTTAATTTCGTAAACAAAATTGTTAATAACACCTGATTTTTGCAAACTGATTAGTGACTGAATTTTTATTATTGATAAAACTTTATTTGTGTTTGTATATCACTAAAAATGGCTGTTTTGAATAACCTTAATACTGGTATTTGCATAACGTAACTCATTTACTACTTTCCAATGATTCAAATCGCAATATTTCATAATAAAATCCAATTGTTTTCAATCCTGAAACTTTTAATAATATATCCCACGAAGCTGGTTTATCAGAATTGATATTTTCTAATTCCTCAACGAAAGATGGGTCTGTAAGTCTGTAAATAGCCTCTGTTTTGCCTAAGGGAGAAAATGAGAGAAAAAACAGAACCTTATTTCCATGGGAGCCAGTCAGTTTTCCAATTATTGAATAGTCATTCTGAAAATCCGTTTTATTAAGGTTAGCAATAGTAATGATTTCTGTTGTATCTGTAAAATTTGCACTGTAATAGATGGTTGACGGAGTTAATTTGAATTTATAATGGCTTTGATTTAAAAAACTTTTCAAAATAGTCATGGTTGAAAAATCTCCAATGAAAATGATATCTCGATCACGTAAATCAGCAGGTGTTAATTCGGATGAGTATTTAATGTTAATTACTTTTTCAGTACCACGGAAAACTTCGAATATTTTCATCAGACACCAGGGAATCTCTTCACCAAAATAACTCATTCCAAAAGCCTTAAGCTGGCCTTCTAGTTCACGATTATTATCTCTGTATGCAAGGAAATCATTAGGTGTATTAACATTTGAATTTCGTATAAAATTCTTACTGCTGTCAGAAGATTGTATCCTCTCCATCATAAAATAATTACCTAAAACTATCATTAAAGGCTTGTCTGACTTTATTAAATCTGACCAGAAATAGTTGCTCTCATATTGAGTTTTAATTTTTTGTAAAGAGTGCCTTTCTGAAAAATATAGAACTAATAATGCAGATGTTGTGATTAAAAAACTAAACAAGTACAAAAAAAACCAATTTGTTGATTTTTTTTCTTTTTTATCCGCTATGCGGACAGAAATATTTTCCTCAAAAGCAACACTATAGCTTCCCTTTGGAATGGAAATTCGTATTGAATCATTTTTCCCCTCTTCACGATAATATGCATCAATCTTTTTTCGCAAATTATAGATGCTTGATCTTACTATTGAATCATCACCTGGATTGAAGATCGGATCGCGATTGAAGATATCAACAGCGATAACTGTTTCCTTCAGCACCCTTTCATGAATTGTTGCATCAACAAGATAACGTAGAAGACGAGAATCAATCGGGGATGTAAACGTTTTACTCTTGCAAATTTTATCTATCCAGACCTCTATACTACGAATCTCCTCCATAAAATAAATATTTATGAAAGATAATAAATTTAATAGAGTATTGATATCCGATATCGCCTTTTAGTCTGTCAATAACTGTTTTTAACAGTGATTGACATTTCATTATAACTGTTGTTGACGGTTAAAAACATTTTATTAAGCAACATCTAATCTACTTTTGAAAAAAAAATATGCAACACCTATTCTACATTACGGTTTTACTATTGATAATAAATATTAGATACCGCCAAAATGACAAAGATTACTCTGAAATCAAATCTGTTGAGGATGGCAACATAATAGAACAGAATCAAAAGCACGTTGCAAACACTTTCTCATATTTAACCAACATAAAACAATTCTCATGAGATATAATTTGATTTTTAAAATAGTTCTTTTACTTCAGATTTTAACATTGAAGAATGGTTACTCACAGGAAAATAGTAAACTATCATCACCTGCCAGTTTCTTTCTCGATTGTGAAGATTGTGATTTTACTTTTGTCAGACAAGAGCTCCCTTTTGTCTCATTTGTTCGAGACCCACAACTGGCCGATGTCCATATACTTGTTACCGATTCAAACACAGGAAGTGGGGGAAATAAGTATTTTCTGAATTTCATAGGTTTGAAAGAATTTAAGGGTCTATCTTATGATTATACCATGACATCAAAACAATCAGATACAGACAACGATGTCAGGAAAACTCTTCTCAAATTAATCAAGATAGGGATCCTCCCATATTATTCAAAAACCGATTTTCTTGACCAGCTCAACATTGACCTTGAAGAATCTAATAATAAGAGAGCAGATGAAATGGTAACAGATGCTTGGAATAAATGGGTTTTCAATATTGAATCAGAAGTAGAATTGCAGAAAGAAAAAAGTCAGAATCAATACTCAGTAAATATTAATGCCAATGCCGGGAAAGTTACTGAAGAATGGAAGACAAAATTTGAAGTCTCGTATGAATTAAACCAGGAAAATTACTTTGATAACGGAGAGAAAATAACCAACAAACAGGACGCTAAGGAACTTTCTACAGATTTTATTAAAAACCTAACAGACAAGTGGTCAGCAGGCTTTTTTGGACATTATTTATCAAGTGCTTATCTCAATACAAAAAACTATTATAGAGTATCTTCTGGCATAGAATACAATTTTTTTCCCTGGGAAGAGTGTAACCGCAGAGCATTTATTATACGCTATGGTGCCGGGATTAACTATATTAATTACATGGAAGAGACAATTTATGACAAATTAAAAGAAACACTTTTCTCTGAAGCATTATTACTAAGGCTTAAGCTAGTACAACCATGGGGTGATATTTCTGTTGGACTAGAAGGGAGTCATTATTTTCATGACTTCTCGAAGAACAGGCTTACTTTAGAATCTGATTTTTCTATACGACTCTCAAAAAATCTGTCTGTATTTTGTGAAATTCAGTCAGAGGTGATACATGATCAGTTCTATCTTCCAAAAGGAGATGCTTCATTAGAAGATATATTGCTAAAAAGACGGAAGTTAGAAACAACTTATGAATTAAGCAGTCAGATTGGTTTCCGGTTTACCTTTGGATCAATTTTTAATAATGTGGTTAATGAAAGGTTCTGAAATATCATAATTTCCCTTAAGAAATACATTTTTTTTGAGAATAGCGACTTTTTTGCAAGTTATGGATCATAGAATATCCGACCTGTCTTTTCACGACGTATAAGTATCGATGGCCCTGTTACTACTGGTTTCAGATTAAGTTAAAAATATGCTCCCTGAAATGGCTTTATTCACCTGAATCCTAGGGGAATAATTAGATTAATAAATTTTGTCATGTATTATGATTGATTATAAAAAAATAAATTGATATAAAAACAATTTTAACCTTAATTATTCATGAAAATTGTAATTTAACAGTCTCAATCAAAAAGTTTTTTTGCTCTCTCGGAAATTTGTTCAGCACTTAACCCAAACGCCTTCATTAAATCCCATGGTGCTCCGGATTCTCCAAAATGGTCATTTATACCAATCATATCCATAGCTAACGGCTTAGAAAACTTTTTACCTTGCGCTATCACACCGGCAATAATATTTCCAAACCCTCCTGTCTGCTGTTCCTCAACAGTAAGAATCTTCCCAATCTCATCTGCAGCCTTAACCAAACTCTCTTTATCTATTGGCTTTACTGTATGAATATTGATTATTCTTGTTTCAATATTATATTCCTGTTTAAGTATCCATGCCGCTCTCATAGCCTCAGCTACCATTGGACCACATGCAACAATACAGATATCTTCTTTTTCATTTTTATAACCGGTTCCCAGACAAATGTCAAATGCATCCACAAAATATGGCCGCACTTCACGAAAACGAATGACATTTGCCTGTCCAAACACGAATACTGTTTCAGGCTTTGTGATGACAGGAGTTGCTTCCCGCCCGTACCTGACATATCCAGGTCCGTCAATTTCTGTTATTGCAATAGTAGATTTTCTGGTTTCAACGGAGTCGCAGGGGACCTCAAGTTTCATATTTGGCAGATAATACATCAAAGGAATTTCTTCAAGTGCCTGGTGAGTGGCTCCGTCAGCGCCAACTGATATTCCACCGTGAGCGCCGGCAATTTTAACGTTGAAATTGTTGTAGCAGCATGTTGTACGAATCTGATCCCAGTTTCGACCTGAAACAAATACACCATAAGAACCAATGAAAGATTTTTTTCCCTCCTTGGCCATTCCGGCAGCCACTACTGTCATATTTTGTTCAGCAATACCCATACTAAAAAACCGCCTTTTCCTATCCGAATGATTTTTATAGAAATCATCCATTTTTATTGAACTTGTAATATCTGCTCCGAATGCTATCGTATCTTCATCCTCCCCTATTTCTTCCAAGGCATTTCCGAAACCCATTCTCGTCGGATCCATAGTTACTCTCATATTAGAGGTCTCATTCCACCAATAATTTTGCTTAAACCTTGGGATCATGCTTTTAAGTTTCCGATTTACCTCTTTCTGGTACTTAATAGCCAGATTAAGTAAGCTATCTATTTTTTCGGGTGTAAAAACTGTTTTGGATCCACCGTAGATATCAATTATAGCTTGTTCAAGAGATTCCTTACCACAACGTCCGTCTTTTGGAACTATACCATGATAACTAGGAACATTCTCAGCAAACTTAACACCTTTACCTTTAACTGTATGAGCAAGGATAATTACTGGTTTGTTTTTTACTTTTTCTGCAAGATTAAAAGCTTCTATTAATTTTTCTATATCATTCCCGTCTGTCTGAATGACCTCCCACCCAAAAGCTTTATACTTATCGGAAAGAGGTTCAACACTCATTACATCTTCCGTTTTTCCATCTATTTGAAGTCCATTCAGATCTATGATCCCAACCAGGTTATTCAACTTATAATGACCTGCACACATAACAGCTTCCCAAATTGATCCTTCTTGTTGTTCCCCATCACCCATTATGCAGAAAACCCGATAGTCTTTATTATCTAATTTTGCCCTAAGGGCAGAGCCTACTGCTACTCCCAAACCTTGTCCCAGGGATCCGCTGGAAAGTTCTATTCCCGGTAGTTTAAACTGATTTGGATGACCCTCAAATCCGGACCATAACTTTCTCAATTTAACTGTATCTTCAATTGGATAGTATCCTGCCATCCCAAGCGCAACATAAAGTGCAGGTGCTTTGTGCCCAACAGACCAAAATACACGATCTCGGTCATCCCATTTTGGATTTGAAGGATCGTGGTTTATGACTTTTAAGTATAGAACAGTTGCAACATCCATAATGGATAAAGTACCACCAGTATGACCTGATCCGGCAGCACAAAGCGATATCATATTATAAACACGCATCTCCTTTGCTTTCTGAGCAAGCTGTTCTAACGAATAGTCCTGAACTATCCGGGATGTTTTTGAATCAATTATAGGCATGTTTTCTTCTTTTATTTTTTATAATAATTTCAATAATCTATTTTTATAGATGGAATTATTTAAAAGTAAGCTTAAACGTTTAATCATTTTAAAATAAATTAGTAGTTCAACCTTGATCTTACTTAATTTATGACAATAGAAAACAATCATCGGACAAGTAAATTCCATTAACATTAACATTCTCATTTAACTTTAAATCTGTTTTTCACATTATCGCTAAATTCTTCATTAGCTTTATTAATGTCTTTCAGCACTTCCGGAGATGTCTTGCCCCATGAATTGCGAGCTGCGGAAATGAGTGTATGACATTCATTGAAATCCATGAACCGTACTGCATCAAGCAAAGGTGCCTGATCCTCATCAGGAATAACTAAAAACCCATGTTTATCCGCATGGATTAATTGCCCGGGATAAATTTTGCTTCCAAATACCTCAACCTCGCAGTTCCAACGTATCGGGTAACTAAAAGCATGTCCTACACATACACCTCTGGAGAGAGCTTTAAAACCAACATTATTCATTTCGTCAATGTCTCGTATAGCTCCATCAGTAATAGTCCCAACACATCCTAAGGCCTTATGTATATTGCTGTTAACTTCTCCCCAAAAAGCACCATATAAAAACGGTTTATCCAAGTCCTGCACTACTACAATTTTAGGACCTGGTATAGATGCTACATATTCCCGATATTGAGTCCATGCATTTGGATTTTTTTTTAAATGTTCCTCATTACCAGGCTCAATAACTACAGTTATAGCATAACCTATCATAGGTCCCATATAAGGCATAAAATCTGTAGTAGGCTCTATATTAAACCCCTCAGAATGTGTGTTATGTTTTGTAATCTGCTCCCAACCATTATAGATGCTAGGTGTATTCCATCGTTTTAATTCAAGCAATTCTGCATGTGTTAACTGTCTTTTTGATATCATGTATAATAATATTTAAGCAAATGCAATGAATAATTATCTGAGCTTTCATATCTATTGATTAGGATACCAGATCTCTGTTCAATAAAATACTACTACTAATTATGTCAATCAACCATAATTTTTACAACCACTTTCCGAATTCTAATGTTTTCAGAGGTTTTCACACAAGGACGGTGGGCATCTTCAGGGGAAAATACAAAAAACTTTTCATGCGATGCTATCCGGTAATTGTTTTGTTTTGCAGTTAAGAAAATTATATCTTTTAAATTGTCGTAAGGAGTGATCTCCTTTGTGTTTTCTAATGCTGAAATTCCAATTTTTTCTTCACCTTCGACGATATGCTGAATATCAATATATCGTCTATGTGCCTCAAAAGCAGAATCTTCTTCATTCCTGTTAATGTATTCATCCACAATTACATACATGTCTTTACCTTACAATTCATATTTCCCTGTGTCAATCTTTTTCAGGTCGGAAGTCTTAAGAAAATTAAATGCTTTTTTCCATAGCTCCCTATTTTTAAAAACCAGGATAGCCAACTCCGTTTTGTAAATTGATTCGTCAGGGAATATATTCCATTCAAGCCTCCATTCACCCTTTTGAAACCATTTATTAAGTTTATTCTCGTTCCAGTTTTCAGGATTTTTTGAGACGTCTTGTTTCATAGTTTTTGCACTCATCATTATGACTTATTTATTGTTCTATCTTATTTTTAGTTATATTTTTCTTAGTGATCCTGGTAATTACAACTCCTGCAAGAAAACCAATTATAAAAATAGCCGTGGTTCCGAAAACAATAGATAAATAACTGTGAAATGGACTTACATACTTCTGTAAATCATCGCTTTTGAACAATAAGGGAGACAAGCTTATCCATCCAATTACAGTTACCCCAACAGTGACTCCAATTATAGCGGCAAGGTTATTTACTTTCTTTGAAAAATATGCTAAAAGAAATAATCCAAGCATTCCACCGCTGAATATTGATGCAAGTTTCCACCATGTATCAAGAGCACTTTGAACATTGATCATAGCGATTGCAATAAAAATACTGATTATGCTAAAAAGAAAAGAGGATGAGTACAAAATTTTCATCGATGATTTTTCGGCATTAGAATCGTTTAGTTTTTTCTTGAAATAATCATTCAGAATGACTGTAGCTGAACTGTTCACGCTTGTCGCTATAGTACTCATGCCCGCTGCAAAGATAGAGGCAAGGAGTAATCCGGTTAATCCAGTTGGAAGAGTATTAATAATGAAAAAAGGAAAAACTCTGTCTGTCGCCACACCCGGCATTAAGATACCCGGATGGGTAGTGTAATAACTGAAAAGTGCTGTTCCGATAAACAGAAACAATAAAGAAACCGGGATATAAATCAAACCACCATAGAGAGCTGATTTTTTTGCCTCTTTGTCAGAACTTGCTGTCATATAGCGTTGGACGTAGTTCTGATCTATTCCAAAATTCTGTAGGTTTATGAATATTCCATAAATCAGAACAACCCAGAACGTTGAACTTGTTAATCCCAATTTAAAGCTTCCAAGGCTGAATTTGTGGTTAGCTGCAGCAATCCGAAATAATTGGTCAGGTCCTTCAGGCATTGAAAAAAGTAAGAAGACTGCACAAACCAGGGCGCCTAAAATTAAAATAATACCCTGGATAGCATCGGTCCATACCACAGCCTGGATTCCTCCTAACAGTGAATAGATCATAACACTTAAACCCGTTAAAACGATTATAGTTACCATGTTCCAGCCAACAATTAAATTAAGGGTTAAGGCCAGTAAGAAAAGTATAGTCCCAGTCCGCATTAATTGAGTCAACAAATACATTATTGAAGCATATTTTTTCGCCCATGGACCAAAACGCATTTCAAGATATGTATAAGCAGAGGGACTGTTAACAGACCTATAGAGCGGAACAAAAAACTTAAATGCCATAAAAGAGGCGAAAGGTATTGACAAGCTGAATACAAAAGGGTTCCAGTTCGTTTGATATGCCTGTCCAGGAAGTGCCAGGTAGCTTATACTGCTTACAAAGGTAGCGAAGATAGACATAGAAATCACCCAGGTAGGAATATTATTATTCCCCAATGTAAATGAAGAAGACGATTTGTTTTTTTTATAAAAAGAACCTCCAAACAGAACAATTCCGATCAGGTAGCATATAAATATAATGATATCTAGTGTTTTCATTTTTGAAGAAGATAAATTATTAGAGCCTTAGTTACTATTATTCTAGCGAATCAATTCTCTGTAATTTAAGTCTTCAAGTAATTGACTGATTTTCATGCGTTCAGGTTCTTTAAAACGATGAAAAGGTTCGGCCATAAAATCATTACAGAACCCCATTACAGATAGAGCACATTTCAGACCCTTCAGATAACTTGATCCATAATGTCCGACTTGATAAATTGTGGAACTGATTTGCATTACTTTTTGCTGAAGAGGGAGAATCTTTTCAAAATCACGGTTTACAGCTGCGTTGTACAACTCCACGTACAACCCTGGGAACATATTTGCCCCGCCGTTTACACCTCCATGTCCTCCGGTCAGGACAAATTCAGCCATAAACTCTTCCGGTCCAACCATAAAAGTAAAATCCTGTCTATCCCTTAATGCATATTGTACCTGTTTAAAATAAGCCAGATTGGAAGAACTGTCTTTCATTCCGATAATTCCTGGAATAGTTGCCGCCTCTTTTACTGTTGCCGGTTCAAATATCACCTTGGTATGAATGGGCATATTGTAAATAAAAAGTGGCAGAGGCATTTGAATCATTATTCGTTTCAAATATTCTAAAAGTTCAGGCTGGCCCGATGCAAAATAGTAGGGAGGAGCCAGAACAACTGCATCAGCTCCTCTGCTGGCAGCTACTTTGGCTAAGTTCAGGCTTTCTGAGAAAGCAGAATCCGTTATCCCCACCAAAACCGGCACCCTTCCACCAACGTACAAACAAGTGCGTTCAATCAATTCCATTCGTAACTTGTAACTTAAACTGGCAAATTCACCAGTGGTACCTAAAATAAATATGCCATGTACTCCTCCTGAAATGGTATGCTCTATCAACCGATGCAAACCTTCAATATCAAGGGTATTATTATCGAGTAAAGGCGTAATCAATGGTGGAATGATTCCACATAATGGGGATTTAAATGCGCTTTTCATAATACTGTTTTTAATTATTTTTTAATAGAGCTATTTTCCAGATATCTCCAGATGGACATATTTTATTTTTACCCGGTTATAAGTATAAGTGACATGAATAGTACCATCTTTCCCTTTTATAATTGCAGGGTAACTGAATTCGCCTTTCGGTTGATCTTCTAAAACGATTATCTCTTTCCAGTCTTTTCCATCGATCGAAGCAAGTATATTCACCTTGTTCCTGCCACTTTCGATTGGATTACATATTAGTAATTGCAAACCATTGTCAAGCGATACAGCATCAATCCCTGAATTATTGTTAATAAGAGTTGTGGCTTTTACTGGCGACCATGTTTTACCCTGGTCTTTCGACCATGTCTCAACAATACTTTTTTCTCTACTCCGGCAAAGCATCTGAATTTTTCCACCTTTGTAAAAAAGAATAGTGGGCTGAATAGCATTAAAGCCACTATTGTCGATTTTTGTTTTTCTCCAGTTATTTAAACCCTGATCCGAGGTTTCCACATAAATATTCCAATTTTCTTTGGTCTCGATACTTGTTGGATAAAGGATTGTCCCATTTTTTAGTTTTACCGCTTTGTTTTTAATTGGCCCCAAAAAACCATCTGGGATTTTTACCTTTTCTGACCATGATATTCCGTTATCTTTTGAGATTTTATACATCCCCCACCATTCACGTGGACTAGGGCCAACTTTATAAAATAGAATAATATCTCCATTATCCTTCTTAAAAAGCACCGGGTTCCAACATGGATAACGAAGTGTATCATTCATGATACCATCAGCAACCATTTCAGGGCTTCCCCATTTCCCATTTTTATTTATTGAGGTGTAAATACAAACATCAGGACGACCTTCGCCTGTTCCACCAAACCAGGCAGTTAAAATACCCTCATCTGTTTCAAGAACTGTAGAAGCATGGCAACTTCTGAATGATGCTATCTCATAGATAAATTCAGTATTTAAAACTTTTGCCGTGATTTTTTCAGGTAATGTCTTCTGTGCATATGCTGTCAAAATAAGCATTAACAATGCTAAAATTAAAATTCCCTTCTTTATCGTTTTCATAATAATATTTTTTTTGTAAGGTACAATACAGGTATTAACATCCGCTAATACAAAAGACAATACATTAAATACAAATATCCAATATTTGCCCAAAGGATAATAAACCTTTCTAATTATCTGATCCAGTTATTTCTTTGATAGTTCTTCTAAATTATTCTATTCAATCTATAGGAAAATTTCGTAGGATATGCAAAGCTTCTCTTGAAGCATCTTTGAAAAACTTTGTATCATAACTATAAGTAACAAAACGCATACCCTCTGCAACCCACTTTTTTACATCATCAATGTCATTTAAGTGGACACCAGGGGCCACACCATATTTATTACATTGATGAATGATTTCTCTAAATGCCGCTTCAACTCTTGGATGGTGTATCTGGCCGGGGATTCCCATATCATCTGTCATATCGGCCGGACCAATCATAATAGCATCTATACCTTTGGCAGATAAGATTTGTTCTAAATTATTCACGCCCTCTTCATTCTCAATCTGTACAATTGTCATTATCTCCCGGTTAGACCATTCTGTATATTCTTCAATAGTGCAATCTCTGAATAAAGTATTTGTTGTAGACACACTTACCCCTCTTTTTCCAATAGGGGCGTATTTAGTTGAACTAATGATCCTGTCTGCTTCTTCTTTTGTTTTTACCTGTGGCAATACTAAACCTTCTGCACCAATATCCAGCATTTGAGCCATTTGATGATACAGTTTATCCGGTACCCGTACAAACAAGGACATCTCTTCATATTTTGCCACTAAAGAAAAATTAGCCAGCGTTTCGTAATCATAATCATTGTGTTCGGTATCCAATATTATATAATCCCAGCCCTCGGATGCACACATAGATACTGCCTGTGGCGATTTGAGAATACGAAGCATAGTTCCAAAACAAACCTCTCCATTTTTTAGTCTTTTCTTAACATTACTAATTTTCAAGCTCATACCAGAAGTTTTACAATTTACAATTATCGAAATGGTGAATAAAATAAAGTTAAACTAAAGATCTTTCGTTGTTTGTTCATTCGCATATATATTTTATTGATTTATAGGCAGTACTAAAACTGATAAGGGGCCCGAGTTAGGGAAGGAAGATCATGGACGCGCATTAGCCATACTTCCGAAACCTGAACACCTCTACCACTTCCTCCACTTCCACTGGGCCGACTCCAAGTTAGTTTCATTTCACCTGTTTTTGTTGCTTCAGCAGGTACGTCAAATTCTAAAGGCTTGTATGTCATATCCTTAGGGAGCATAGGATGGATTTCAAATTTGTCATTAGCAACTAAATTTATGTCAGTCCTTACCTCCGCACCATATACAATTTTTAGACGATATCTTGCATTTTTGTCCAGGTTCTGATAAAACATTTCCAGCGGATAATCATGTAAAGTTTCTGCGTAAGTATAAGATGAAATAGGAGCTTCTCTACGTGCTGCCATACTTGTCATTGGTGCCTGCAAGAATGCAGGATCATCAGAATAATCAGAACCTGCAACAAGATGAGGTTGTGAACCTGACTTACCCAGATCATCATAAAAGCCGCCTGCACCAGGATTGTTCCAGTTTAGTATTGCGTCAATCTTTTGCAAACGATCATTTTCGTTTGGAAGTGAAACAATTTCAGAAAATTGTTTACGCAACCAGGGCGCATCATTCAAAGGGAAGTCAATTAGATCGAGATTGGCTCCACGACGAATTGCAATTGCCTGATATCGCGAGACACTTAGCTGCATATGAATACTTTGGAACAGGGCTTCAGCAAGTTCAAAAACACGAGCACGTGTAACTGATCCGGATTGCATTTCTGGTTTTGCAAGAGCTTTTTCAGCTTTAGCTATCGCCTCTAAACTCCCTGTTAATGGAGCCAGTTTAAGATAATCCTTTGCTTTTTCCTCCTGTGCAGTTTCCTGTATTAGCCGGCTACGGATTGTTGCATCGTAAAAAGCCCGGTAAAGGGCTAGTTGGAAACGCCAATTTAGTAACATCGAGGGTGTGGCATACCGTTCCAACTCTTGAAATTGAGAAAGGGTTACCTGTACGCCCAGGTTATCCACCAATGGGCCCCTCCAGTTGCGTTCCAGACTTAGTAGTCCCTGAGCAAAAGACTCTTCAACTCCTGTCCCTATAAAATACCTGCTATAATCACGAAGTATATCAGTGACATTTGCATCCGGATCCCAGCCTAAACCACTCCAGATAAATTTATTTACATCATCATTACAACCTTCTGAGTACGTAAGGAACCCATACTTTGCTAGAGGCTGTAATCTTTTAAATATTTTGGTCTGATCCATCGGACGAGGATTGATTGTCTCACGATTAAGAGTCGATATAAAGGCAAAGTCCCAATCCGGAACAGGGTACTGTGCTGCCAATGAATGCGTAATATCCGGGTAAAATCGCATCTTATATCGTTTCGGTACTTTTGCACGTAAATCATCCAAACTTTCTCTTTGCTGCGGACCAAATACAACTCCTTCCAGCCAAACCGGTTCTGTTTTCATTATTGCGTAAAACTCTTCCATCCATGCAGAATTAAAACCTTGTGGTGACATCCACATTTTGGCACCGGGATGCAACTTTTGCAATTGTAAGGTTTGTTTTTCCAGCATTGGAAATAAAACTTTTGGTGCAGTATGTCCCGGATCCCCACCAGGAACGAACACTGCATCAACTTTTGGTAGCTGACGAAGCACTTCTCCCCATTCTTTTAATGCTTTATCTACAGTAGCTTTATCGCTATAGTCCTTTTCCATAGCAGGATACCATATCCAACATTCAATTCCATATTCTTTAGCCAACCCTGACATCTCGATCATCATCTTCATAGGATCCATAGGGAAGTGTGGACTATCCGCATCATCATCAGAAACAGGAGGGATCAATTCAATTGCATTAGTACCAAATACAACTAAGTCACGAATATATTGTTCCCACATCGGAACCGACCATGCATCATAAGCGTTCGTTTTTGGTCGATAGCCTAATTGATGACCTCTCAAAGGATAACGAGGTGATGATGATATATCAATTTCATGCGAAAGAGAAACTGTATTTCTGGAATAATCCATCAATCGAAGTAGCCTGCCAGCTCCGAAAAGTACACCACGTTCATCATTTCCGACAACTACAACCAATCCTGATTCAAGTGTGACAATTCTATACCCTTCAGGTTTTTCATTCCCTGTAACCTTTAGTTTTTCTGCCAGAACCGGAAACGCACGAATTAAATCATTTCGTTGACCCAGTACAACTCCATTATTACCTTTTTCAGGTAATTTATTTGCAATAGTCCAATTCACCCAGCTTCTCTTTTTAACTTCATCAAGCAACATTTCTGAAGCTTTCATTTCCGGACCACTCATTCCCGGTGGGAGGATAAGGACAGCAGAAGAAAGGTCAATCTGATAAACCTGTGAAGCAACCTTATCAGTTGACTGCGGCTTATTTTGAGCCAAAACAGGCAGCATATTGAAGCAAGAAAATGCAACAACAATGAGGCAAAATGTTTTTTTGAACATAGCTGCAATTTGGTTATTGATTAAATATTTCACCGTAATTTTCATTATGTAATTCTCCTATACATTTATTATTTCTCTATTAATACATTATTCAGGTAATAAACAGCTTCTTTAACCGATTCGCCTGCATCGGGTAAATCATTTATATTTTCTTTGTTACCGATACCAAGCTGACGGTATTCACCCGTTCTGAATGAAATTCTTTGAAGTTCATTTACATTTTCGGTAAAGTCGGCGTCTTTTAAAACATTATTATCGTTTACGAACAGATCAAATTTACCGCTTGTTGCATTTGCACTGATTTTTAGCTTCACCCATTGTTTCATATAATATGGCACGAGGTCAACAATTTTCTCTCCGTTTACAGCCTGAATCATTCCATTATCATTAAAAATAATTCGAACTGGCCTGCCCCCCATTTTATTTAGTATTTCCACTTCCATTCTGCCGTTATTATTCTGATCCGGACATAACTCAAAAAGGGCAGTAATCGTCTTGCTTTCGGGGAATACTCTGACTGCCTTTGCATAATCATACGGCTCGCTGTCTTTAAACATCAAGCTTTTATCGGAATTGTTCGGGAATGCCGTAATATTTACAGGTGCCCATACCAAGCTATAAATATTCCAATCGGTAACGGGGCCGCCGATTTCCATGTTGTCAAAATTATCATTTACCCATTTATCAACCGAATGACGAATAGGATCGGGAACTCTGCTTACCCATATATCTTCCTTATGCATACTGTATGTAAGCCACATATCGTCACCTGGAGGATTACCATTTCCAGGAACGATGCCACGCACATACTGTGGACCCACATCTTTAGCAGAGCCCTGATAACGCATCGGTGGTAGTTCACCATGAACGCAGCTCATATCTTTAAAATATTCACCATCGGCTGAAGTAATTGTAACAAGCGGATAACGCCATTCAAAGTGAGGATTATAAACAAGTGCATAGTTGCCTTGTTTGGTCTTCTGTCCCCACATTTTACCATGGCCGACTATAATAGAAGGAATCTTTTTTATATCGGACCAGGTTTTACCGCGGTCGCTACTTTTAGTGGCATAACCTGCTTTAAAAAGACCGACCATTACACTGTCATTACGGGTATACCAGTTAAAAGCCTTGGCTTTAAAACCGTCACCCGACATCAAATAAAATCCGTCTTCGCTACGATCTTCCTCCCACCACTGCTGAACCATTACTTTATCCGCCATCAATTCGTCGCAGGTTTTGATAAAACCTTTGTCGGGAGAAGTTTTATAAAAGGGGAAAGGAGTGTTATTTTCGTCCCAACCGGCGTTCTTATTATAACGAATGAAATAAAGGGGCCCGACACTTCCGTCTTTATAAATTTCCCGTACTGCTCTTCCGATTCCATTACCTTCGTTGGGAGAAGGATACATTCCATAAAAAGATAAAATCAATAAACGGTTATCTTTCGAAATATAAAATCCCATTCGTTGATGCGAAACAGTCAGTTTGTCTTTTCCTTCGGGAACGAACGCAGGAAATATTAATCTCGGAGTTTCCCAGTTCTTACCGTCGACTGAAGTCGTTAATAATGTTTCAGTATTCGGATCATGTTCGTTTTTTGGTGCAGACAGAAATTCAAGATAGTATTTATTGTTCCAGTAACAGATCATAGGGGCATGATTATAAGTATTAATCATATTGCTTATATACTGGGGATATTCCCTGTTAGACCGGAACACCTGATAATTTTCCACACCGACAACCGGTAGTAGTCTTCCGTCCTGATAAGCCAGATCGAGGGGTTCACTTCCTGAATCATCAAAATTAAAAGGAGCTTCTTTGTCACTCCAGAAATCTCCCTCAAGCTGACTTACAGCATATTTTTTATCTGTTTGACTGTAAGAAAATGCCGATTCGTTAATAATAATTTTATTCTGACCCAGCCAACTCCAAAAAACTCTTGCATAAGAAGGGCCTCCATCTTGAAAGTACCAGACCATAGCAGGATATTTTTCCCCTTTTTTCATCATAATTGTGCCGGAATCTTTGTCCCCTTCAATCATATCGATAAGGGTATACGATCCGACCATTAACTTCATGCCATTGTCAACTTCAGCCGAAAAGGTTACTTCACCTGTATAAGGAGCTGTAATATATGTACGCCAATACCCCGACCAATTACTGGGGCCACCGCTCCAATCATGATTTAGATGTTTCAAGATGTCAACCGAAGAGGGTGATGTAAAATCAGCGCCTTCACAAATAACACCAATTAAACCAGGCATATTAGAATCGCCCGAATTGTTATCCATTTTGTTTAAATATTCTGTAGTAAGTTTTTCAATTCTGCTATCACCATTATTTGAACAAGCAGCAATAAAAACCAAAAAAACCAAAATTAGAATTAATCTCATTTTACCCATAAAGCAATCTCCTCACTATTTGATTTATAAATATTTTGATCTAATTAAATAACATTATTTAAATGAAAACTTGTTTTTTATTGAAGTACAACAGCATCATGTTTGAAGAATATCACACTTTTTAATCTATATAATTTTTGATATGGTTGATATTTTCCTGTCCGTAAAATAAAGCAGAAGGATTTATAATTTTTTTAGAAAAATTTCCCCAGGACCAGTACAGTTTCAAAAAGGATAAATTGTTGTTACTATAATACCAGATACGTATTGGATAAATTTTTCCCCTTTCCATATAAATTCTGCCGGACCTTTCAGATTCCCTCCCAAATCCATCTATCAACAGAGTTTCATTAATATCCAGACAAATCATGTTATCCGACTCAGCATCAAAAGTAACCTGCCCTGTGTAAGGTGCTTCGATATAACCGTTCCAATAACCGACCCATCCATAAGGTTTGTTACCCCAAGTTTGATTAACACTTTTTAGTGTATCCAAAGTTGATGGATTTTCAAAATCAGGTTTGTTATTCTTAAATCCAATCAATCCCGGGTAACTTTCATCCCCCGGTTTAAATTCAAGACGAGTTACTGGACCATGTTCCATATCTTCTGCACTACGATTAATAGACCAAAGCAGATTTTTCTCTTTTAGCTTTTCTTCAACAATATCTTCCCAATTATAATTAATCTCTTGATACACTCCGGCGGTTATTTTCCCAATATAGGAGAGCCGTTCACTTTCATTATTCAACTTTTTGATTTCAGCAAACATTTCGTTCAACCGGCGGCTGTTGTTTAAAGGCACATCTATCAAATCCAGATTGGCTCCCCTCCCTACTTCTTTTGCCTGATATTTTGGTACACTCAATTGCATTCTAATGCTCTGAAAAAGAGCTTCACCCAATTCAAAAATACGAGAGCGCCATTCCGGTTTGATAGATATATGGCACATATCCAAAATTTCTTGTGCTTGTTTCAATGCTTCAAGTGATCCAAGACTCTTTGCATTCCGGAGAATCGAAATTGCTTTTTCTTCCAGGTCACTTTCATATTCAAGCCTAGCTTTAACATAAGCATCATAATAAGCTCTGTAGAGAGCCTGCTGAAAGCGCCAATTTAACTTATCATGAGGAGTTGCACTCTTTTCCATTTCCTGGAAATACTCCAGAGTCGAATAAATACCAGCATTACTTTTAAGAGGACCTTGCCAATTTTCTTCCAGCATTGATATCCCTTTAGAAAAAGCCTTTTCGTAATTTGGACCTATGAAGTACCGGGCATATTCCGATAAAATTTCTTCAACAGGAGTGTCAGGATTCCACCCTAAACTACTCCATACCACTTTATTAACATCGTCATTACACCCTTCACTATAACTAATAAACCCTAATGAATATTGCTGAATATCTTTAAATATTTTTGCATAAGCCTGTGGCCTTGGATTGATAACTTCACGTCCTTCAGTTCTTTTATAGGCAGGGTCCCAATCAGGAACTTCATACTGACTATTTCTTGAATGTGTAATATCGGGATATTGCCGTATTAAAAAACGTTCTGGAAGTCGTTCACGCATTTCCCGTATAGTAATTTCGGTAGCAGGGCCAAACACAACACCCTCTAACCAATCGGCTTCACCGCTTCGGAGTTTTTCAAAAAAAGCATTTGTCCAACCCATTGTTTTTGGTTTATCATCATAATTTTGAATAGAACTCCAGATAGTTGCATCTGGATGATACTTGTTAAGTACATCCTTCATATTCTTCATCAAAGGGAATAATTCATCGGGATGAATCTCACTCGGATCACCACTTGGGACAAAGACAGCATCCACGCGGGGGAGCTGACTTAAAACTTTATCACGTTCTCTGATCGCATAATCCATTGTTAGCGAATCTGAGAAATCACCTTCCACACCCGGATACCAAATCCACACATCCAATCCGTAATCATCGGCCAATTGGGACATTTTTATCATCATCTCCATTGGAGGTAAAGGAAAATGGGGACTGTCAAAATGATCATCCGTCTTGGGTGGGACTAACTCAACAGAATTCATCCCAAATACAATCATGTCACGGAAATACTGTTCCCACATTTCAATCGTCCATGCATCATATGCATTTGTTTTTGCCCGGTAACCCATTTGGTGACCACGTAAGGAATAACGTGGAGCAGAGGATATTTGAATTTTCTTATTCAATAATAATTTATCACGATCCATATACAAAAGACGTAAAAGGTTACCAACTGCATAAAGCGCACCCCTTTCGTCGTTACCGACACAGTAAATGGAGTTCCCCTCTGTATTACTTGTTTTTACCCATATTGAGTACCCATCTGCCTTCTTCGGAATCTCCATACCAACCGGCAGGTCCACATCAGCATGACTGAAGTCACTTTCGGTACCAATAAATATACAATTTAATTGTTTCGTGACAGGTCTATCAGATACAGGCAGAGAGATACGAGTTCTAAAGAGAATCTCATCCTGCAGCATTTTTGCAGCATTTTCTAATTTTTTTCCCTTTTGCAGGATAATTATTCTGGCGTCAGACAAATCAAGCATTTCGGAATAATTAATACTTTTCTCAGGAGAGAAAATATTATTTGCTGCTCTTATTGTTTGACCCGAAAAAAGGAAAAGAACAATAAGGACATAATAATACTTATACTCATTCTGACTCCTTGATTTGGAGGACGAATAATAATCGCTAAGCATAATATTACAAAAGGTATTAATTAATAATATAAGATAAATAGTTGATCCTTATCAATTTGTTTTTTTATTAATCCTCTAGTGTTGGATATTTACCGGTCCCAAAATAAGGGTCTGGTAAAACCAGCGAAAAATTAAGTTTAATATTTCTTGACTCTTTAACCTTTTCCACCTTATCATATTATACGCTGCAACAGTCAATAATTGTCGGAAAGATATACTGAATTTACCAGTCCTACAATCAAGGTCATCTATTGAACATCATGCTTCCCTATCATACAAACAAAATCAAATACTATAATTTTCCTGTATTAAAAGTCCACTACCCAACACATTGTCAAGTCAATAAATTATCTGCTCACACCGCCTGTCTTTTCAACTGCTGCAGGAGCATTTATTATGTCGTGAAATGCTTTTATGTCAAATTTTGGTTTCCGGTCATAGAAATAAACACCATTAACTTCTCCTTCTACATCAGTAAGCTGACAATATGTAAATCCTGATATATTAGGATTATTGAGAAGAACATCGGTTAGGTTTTTGACAATAACAAGAACTTCCGCTTCTGTTTTACCATACCCTATTTGAAACCTTCCCATACTATTTCTGGTCCCTTCCGGTAATTTAGAAGTGGTATAACCTGGGAGCCAACCTGTTCCTCCATATTCATCAACTACGTAAGGTTGCCCTGCATATGGAACAGCCAGTTTGGAATTTGCAACATAAGTCTTTTCCGGATTTAACGGATCGACTGATGAATAACGTTCTTTAAAGCTCACTGAATCCTGAGTGTAATCATGCACCGTGAAAATATCGGTGATAACATTGACCCAACCACTTGTTGTGTTTACAGGCCGAGTCGGATCAAGAGCATGTGTCAGATCATAGAAACTCTTAACAATATATCGGTAGAACTCCAGATTGTTCGATGCTGCACCGCTTGTTTCATTAAATGGAACCCATGTAATAATTGAAGGGTGATTACGATCACGCACAATGGATTCACGCCATTCATTTGATTGATAAATAAGACCTTCAGGATCCCTGAAATTGTGCACGCCTCCCCAGTCGGCAAATTCACCCCAGGTAAGATATCCAAGCTTATCAGCCCAGTAGTGGAATCTGGCTTCAAATACTTTCTGATGAAGACGGGCGCTGTTAAATCCTGCTGCCATTGACAACTGAATATCATTTTTAAGTGCCGCATCTGTCGGGGCTGTCCATATTCCATCTGGATAAAAACCCTGATCGAGTACCATCCTTAGAAATATAGGTTTATTATTTAAATAAAACTTATTCCCCTCAATTTGAAATTTTCTTAAGCCTGCATAGCTTTTTACATTATCAGCCGTGCCTGAAGTTGGTTTAAGTATAAGTTCAATATTGTATAAATATGGATTATCTGGTGACCATGCATGAGCATTGGCAATTTTTAACGAAAGAGGAATTCCATCTTTAGCTGGTGCTGATAATGATGCAACATTTTTACCCTCAGGTGTATTAACATTAATATTAATAATATCCCCTTTTGCAATTCCGTTAAATTCAGGAATTACTGAAAATTCACTATTATCCAAGTCAGGAATAATAAATACCCGTTCGATAAATTTCTGCGGTCTTGCCTCAAGCCACACAGTCTGCCAGATACCAGTTGTACGTGTATAGGATGTACTTCCCCACCTCGGTGGCTGCTGCCTGGACTGTTTTCCCAGAGGTTGATTGTTGCTCAGTGTATTATCATAGGCGTAAACCACAATCTCATTTCCTGATTTCTGAACAGCTCCCGTAATTTCAAATTCAAAGGACCCAGTCCCGCCAATATGGCGCCCGACTAATTGTCCGTTTATCCATGCCCTTGTATCGAAATCCACACCTCCGAAATTGACAAAAATACGTTGACCCTGCCATTTCGCAGGAATGTCAAAACTCCGTTTGTACCAAACGCCCTGTATAAAGTCAGTATAGCCAATACCTGACAACTCACTCTCCGGAGAAAAAGGCACCGTTATTTTACTCTCAAAATTCGTAGGCCTGACTTTCCAGTTCTCTTCAGGATTATCAACTTTGGTCTGCATCGTAAAATCCCATATACCATTTAGATTAATCCAGTTTATGCGCTCAAACTGAGGTTGAGGATGTTCAGTACGAGGGATTTCCTGTGCCTGTGCAGTAACAGCCATTGATAAGGCAATCGCAAGTGCGATATAAAAATTACTCGATGATCTTAAAGTTTTAATTCTCATTTCAAAAAGTTTTGGTGACAGAAAACCATATTAATATATATTTCTATTTTCTGGAAACTGCCTTAAAATCATCCAAATCAAAAACAGCATTTTCGAGCGCTTCGTCCGGCTCAGGCAGATCCGGTTCATTTTTAAGAAAATCATTTGCTCCATATCCGTAACGGCTGAAATCCATCATTCTGTATTTACCTGTACGGAACTCAATTCGTTCAATGGTAGGGGTATCATATTCAGAATTATACGGATTATCTTTATTTGATAAGGTCTCTGCAAAAGCTTTTTTATCGACCACACTTTTATTGTTAATTATCAACGAATAATAATTCAATACGGTATTTATATTAATTTTAAAATCCAGCCATTCATCCTCTTTGTAAGTACCAATCTTTACCATTTCTTCGCCAATATTGGACATTATGAATCCGTTATTGCCGTCAATAACAATACGTACGGGTCTTTGCCCTTTATAGTTAAGCACTTCAATTTCAAGAAGACCTTCTTTAGCACGGTTAGAACGAAGACGGAAAGAAATCTCAGCGTTTCTTGTTTCAGGAAAAACTCTTACTGCTTTGGCATAATCATAAGGATCTTTATCCTGAAATCGCAGTATACTATTTCCGTTTTCTTTTATTATTCCCAGGCTATTCCATACACCGGTATAAATATTCCAATCAGTTACAATACCTCCCGTTTCCATATTATCGAAATTGTCACTTACATTCTTTTTAACAATTCCTGTAATCGGGATGGGGACTCTTGTTACAAAAACATCCTCTTTATTCGACGAATATGTAAGCCACATCGCACCATCGGGAGGATTGCCATTACCTGGGATAATGCCACGGATGTACTGTGCCCCACCACCGTCTTTATTGCCACCTCCGTATCTCATAAGAGGTGTTTCACTGTGCACATTAAGGAAATAAGTATTAAAGTTAAGTCCGTCTTTACTGGTTGTAACAGATAGTGGATGCCGCCAAGTAGTGTTCAAAACCGGATTATATACAAGTGCATATAAACCATCACTTGTTTTTTGTCCCCATATTTTAGCACCACCATAATATATGTTTTCAGGTACGCCTTGTTGGCTTATTTCCCCCGGCTCCCATTTATTAGCAACTACCATCCTTCGCCATTTCCACATACCTACTATTCGACTATCCGGTAATGTATACCAGTCAAATGCTTTCAGAAAACGAACATTCCGATCCTTATAGGCAAAAAACGAATCTGTAGTATCCTGGTCTTCTTCAAACCACTGCTGAACCATTAATTTATTTGCAAGTAAAGAATCAACAGATTCTACAAATTTTTCATCTTTCGAATCTTTGTAATAAGGGAAGTAGGGAGAATTATCTTTATTATAACCTTGATATTTGCCATATCTTACCCAGTAAATTGGTCCATAATTACCAGTCCCATTTATTTCCCGGATAGCCCTGCCAACTCCTTTACCATCATTAGGTGCATCTTTTAATCCGTAATAACCGATAACAAGCAATTTTCCACTGGGTGAAACATAAAAGCCCATCCGTTCGTGAAGGATTGAATATTGTTCTTCGTTATCTTTTTTTCTATTGTTAAACTTTTTTGCCGGAAAAATCGTCTGAGGTTTAGCCCAGTTGCGCCCGTCTTCCGACCAGGTAATTAAACCATAACAAGGAGGCTGATGTTCATTGACAGGGGCACTCTGATAAAACATCCAGAATTTACCCTGCCAGTAACATATATGCGGCTGGTGATTATAAGTAAAACCGGTATTAACAAAACCTGCCTCGGGATAGTCCGGAACTTTTTCCGTTACCAGTTCGGGATAAGAACGATTAGCTCTTACAATTTTAAAATTATGTACGCCTACTGCGGGTCTGAATCTGCCATCGTGGTAATCAGTATTTGCATAAGGTGGATTACTACCGCTAAAATGGGGAAGCTCGGTTATAAATGCAGTATCTATTTTATCCCCATCCTTCAAACGTTCATTATAATTGAAAACGCGGTAATTCTTTGGAAGTTTATCAGCATCATAAGAAAAAGCGTCATCAGGAACAATTTCTAGTTTTGTATTTCCATATTGCCAGTAAAGATGTATTTTTGCCTGACCGTATATAGAGATATATTCAATTTCGACTGGATATTTCAACCCTTTAGTCATATTAAATTCACCCTCCCTGGAACCGCTTTCATCCAAACCGTCTATTATTGTCATGCCGTTGATATACATTAGAAAAGAATCTTTAACATCAACACGAAATTTTACCTTTCCTGTGTAAGGAGCTTCTATAAATCCATGCCATTTGGCTGACCAATCTGAACCACGTGATTTCTGCCATTCTATATTAAGACCAGGAATAATGTCTATACTCCTATCCGGTTCAACGAAAGTACGGCTGTTATAGTAAATGCCTACTAAGCCCTGTTTATAATTCTGTGCATTGATACTTAGTGAGAAAATAGTCAAAAAGAATACCAGTGTAATGTTCCTTTTTTTCATAATAATTGTTTTTTAATTATTCATTAAGTTAAAAATTCAGTATTTTAGTTTATGCTAATTATGGATTTTAATCAACCATATTTCTCCTATTTTATTATAACCTCGTCGATATTATATACAGCTGCCTGGGAAGGATCGCCTGGATTAGGCAAATCGCCGCCGGCATAACGATCTGTCTCGCGAGTTGGCTCGGTGCGAAAAGTGCCGGTACGAAATGAAAGCCGCTCAACTGTTGACACGGATTCGGCAAAGGCGGCCTGACGAACCAATAGTTTACTATCGAGAGAAAGATCATACTTCCCTTCCGTCGCGTTTACTGCTACCTCTATGGTATACCATCTATTGGCTTTGTACGCCCCTACATTCACCATTTTACTACCATCAGCTACCTGCAAATGCCCGTCATCGCCAAATATTAATCGTACCGGGCGATGGCCCCCATGATCAAGAATCTCTATTTCCAACCGACCGTTGTTTAACTGGTGCGCGAAAACCTTAAATGAGACGCTAATCAAATTGGATTCAGCAAAGACACGTACAGCTTTAGCATAATTGTAGGGATCGGAATCTTCCAGTTGTAGGCTCTTGTTATACGCTCCCGGGAACGCTACAATACCAACGGGAGCCCACTTCGGACTATAGAGGTTCCAGTCTGGAACCCGCGCACCGACATCGATTTTATCAAAGGTATCCTCGACTGGACCCTCGACTTTGAAACGAATCGGCACTGGAACGCGACTTATCCAAATGTCCTCTTTGTTACTGCTATAGGTAACCCACAGGTCACTGCCGGGAGGATCACCGTTGCCCTCGGAAATGCCGCGCACATATTGCAATCCGAAATCCTTCGCACGGCCGAAGTAGCGACGCGGAGCAATCTCACCATCTATTAATACCATGTTCTCGAACACCACCCCATCCTCGCTGGAAACAACCGCAAGTGGCCACCGATGCGAGCCGTCGTTCGCCGGATTGTATAAGATAGCAAAACGGCCATCTTTGGTCCGCTGGCCCCAGGCCTTGGCGCCATCCGTAATTAAGGTTGGAAGACGGACTGGAGTGCTCCAAGTCTTACCTTCATCCGAGGAAATGGCAGCCCAAGATTCCTTCCATAAGACAACGGATGTCCCGTCCTTGCGGTGATAAACTGAAGCGGCTTTATGACCAGCAACAGTGAAGAAGCCATTTTCACTGGGGTTCTCCTCATACCATTGCAACGTCATTAATTTGTCGGCGAGCAAAGCATTACAGGCCTCGACAAATCCCTTATCGCTCGAATGAGTGAAAAACGGATAGGTAGAAGTGTTACTCTCATTCTGCTTACCAAGGACGCTGTATCGAATGAAGTAAATGGGGCCATACGATCCGTCCTTGTAGGCCTCACGAACCACCCGGCCAATCCCACCGGCACCAAAAAGGGACGGTGCATGGCCGTAAAACGCTAACACAAGGAGTCGCCCGTTAGGCGCAACATAAAATCCCATGCGCTGATGCATCATCGCCATGCCCGATTCATTGCCGGAAATCGGTGAAGGTCGCACAAGATAAATGGGGAAAACCTGTTTCGGCATGTCCCAGTTCCGGCCATCGGAAGAGTTAGCCACAAGCGTCTGACCCGGTGCCACATGCTCACCAAAAGGGTTGCTCAAATACTCGAGAAAGAACTTGCCGTTCCAGTAGGCAAGCATCGGAGCGTGATTATAAGTCCAGCCAAAGTTATCAGCTGTTTCTGGACGTGTACGGTTGGCACGAAGTACTTGAATGTTTTCGACCCCGACAACAGGCCGGAGACGACCATCATGAACACCCATGTCAATACCTTCACTAAGAACGCGTACGGGTTCGGCAGGGCCGCCAGGCTGGTTAACATTTTGCGCAAAACAAACCTGGGGTAATACAAACAGAAAACAAGCTATATATATACACAAGATACTTCTGGAAATAATTACATTAATCTTCATCTTATTACATTATAAGGTTAAAAAGTTGTCATAAAATGGATAACGCTAATTACGGATTTTAATCAGCCACATTTCTCCTATCTTGTTTCCCCTACCGTTGCCACCGCGTTCTGCATCCATATTCCAGGTTAACATTAATTCACCATCAGCTGTAGCTTCATGTGGAATATCATATGTACGGGTTTCGATAACCCATGATTCCATTTCAAAGTAATCATGTATAATAATTTTCTCATCTGCCACAAGCTGTACAGGACCTCTTAAATAGGTAATTTTCACCTGATATTGGGCTTTTCTATCAAGGTTTGAATAGTGCATCTTTAATGGAGTATTAAATAAAGTATGCACATATCGTTTCCAGGATATCCTCCAACCTTGAGTTTGTGGTGTTCCTGTACGCCACCCTATAAATGGAGAATGCCAAGAACCCGGATCATCTTTATAACTTTCTCCTGGAACTAAATAAGGATTGTTGCTTAAATCCCCAAAATCAGTATAAAATCCCCCTGGTCCGGGATTTTCCCAGTTTATTATCTTATCAATCTGAGTAAGACGCTCCTCTTCTGTATCCAGCTTAGTAATTAGGTTAAATTGATCTTCCAGCCAAATACTATTATTAAGTGGTTGATCAATTAAATCCAGGTTAGCTCCTCTACCAACTGCTATTGCAAAATACTTATCTACGCTTAATTGCATGCGGATACTATGAAAAAGAGCTTCGGCCAATTCAAAAACACGTTGTCTCCAATCCTCAGATACTCTTTCTAATTTAGCTTTATCTAATATTTCCTTCGCTTGTTTCATTGCTGTCATTGTACCCAACTCAGGTGCTTTTCTCAGAAAATTCATTGCAGCATCTTCCAATTGTGTTTCATATATCAACCTGCTTCTATTATATGCATCATAATATGACCGGTATAATGCTTGTTGGAATCTCCAGTTGAGCCTTACATTTGGTAATGCCCGTTTCTCCATTGACTGGAATTTTCCATGATTGATAAAAACTGAATTATTACTTAACAAAGGACCTACCCAGTTTTGCTCTAAATTAAGAATTCCCTGTGCAAAATCATCTGTATAATCAGGGCCTATAAAATAACGGCTATAATCACGTAATATCTCCAGCACCTCTGTATCCGGATTCCAACCAAGTCCACTCCAGACTATTTTATTAACATCATCATTAACCCCCTCAGAGTAAGTAAGAAATCCAGCGCTACTTTTCTGGTCAACTGAATGGAAAATAATAGATTGACCGATGGGCCTTGGATTGATGACTTCCCGGTGTTGGGTTGAAGCAAATGCAATGTCCCAGTTTGGCACAGGATATTCACATTGAATGGAATGAGTAATATCAGGGTACCGTCGAATGCGATATTTCATAGGAACTACTTTACGTAAACTGTCCACATTCATCCTTACCCAAGGTCCGTGGACAATTCCTGTTAGCCATTTGTGTTCTCCCTTTAGTAGATTTAAAAATTCCTCCATTCTTTCAACACTAAATCCTTGAGGCGAAACCCATATTTCAGCTGTTGGATGATATTTATGAAGAATTTGTGCTTCCTTTTCCAAATAATCAAATAATAGTTTAGGAGGAACATTTCCAGGATCTCCACCCGGAACAAAAACTGCATCGATTTTTTTTAAGCTACTAAATAATTTTTCATTTTCTTCAAGAGATTTTTTGAAATTCTCAGATTTAGAATAATCTCCATACATAAGGGGACACCATATCCATGAATCCAACCCGTACTTTTCCAATATTTTACTTATTTTTATATTCATTTCCCATGGCGGAAGAGAAAACATCGGACTATATGAGTCATCATCAGAGTTTGGTGGAATTAATTCGACGGCATTTGTTCCGAAAACAATCAGATCACGGATATACTGCTCATACATCTCTACAGTAAATCCATCATATGCATTTACCTTGGGGCGATAACCCAATTGATGTCCCCGGATGGATACAGCGGGGTAGCTATTTTCAATACCAATATCATCAGGAACCATTAATTGTCCAGGGATCATTCCAATTCTTCTGCTTGCAGACCACTCTTCAAAATAACCATCTGCGGAAGACTTATTTGTTGAAGGTATCATTGATACTTTTCTTAAGAAATAGCCGATGCCAAAAAGCATTCCTCTGCTATCATTCCCAATAATAAATAACGTTGGGGAATTTCTAAACTCATTTATGACTTTTATGCTGAATCCCTCAGTACCTTTATCTGATGATTTGATAATAGATTTATCAAAGGCAAAATCATCATTAAATGAGGCACTTGTTCCTATAGCGATAACAGGTATATTGGAATCCGGCCATTTCAGGTTAGTAGATAATTTAATAATGGTCCTTTTCTTAACCTCATCCACCAGCATCTGTACAGCAGCTTGCTCTGTTTCTGTCAGATTATCTGGAATAACTATTTCTGCATTGGAAAAATCATAATAATTATTCGCCAGTTGGCTGAAACCCCTCCCAGCTAAAGCTATACTAAAATAGAATAGTAAAAATCCAATTCTCAACATTTTAAAACATCCACATAGCTTGAGGTTGATATTTTTTGATATAAAAGTAGTCTGTCTCATAAATATTTGTATTTTAATTTGTTTCACTTTTTCTATATTACCTAAAAATTAGTGTCTAAACGAACAGAACTCTCATTCTTCAAAGTTAATGGCAAGCTAAATTCTTAAAAGGCGTCTAAATGAACTCATCCGGAAGTGACCATTATGATATCTAAAAGGACTCCTTTTTTTTTGTTTTAACCAGTTACCCTCATAGTGATAAATCACAACAAACAATATCCCTTAATAAGCATTTTCATTTAATTCATACGATAGCACTCAGACACAAATAAACTAATTCATTACCAACAGCTTTAACGGAATAAGCGGAATTCCGGGGGATAAATAATAAATCTCCCGGTTTTATATCTTCCATCTCATCGTCAATTGTTATCCTTCCTTTACCATGAGTAACAAAGAAGGATTGTTCCTTAGTTTTATGCGAGATGGCAGGAATTTCAATCTCATCGTGTAATGTGACGAGCTCCATTTCACATCTGTTTGTTTCAGAACTTTTTAACAAATATTCTTTTGAAACTGAATCAGATACTTTGTTTTCTAATTCATGTACATCATTAAAAAAATTTCCCGGCTTTATTTCAAAAGTTACCGGCGAATCGGCAGTGTCAGCTTTTACACTTTCAGCCTGTTGTTTTCTGGTTTCTTTCACTTTTTCTATATGATCGGCAAAAGAAGCATGACCTTCTTTCGAAGAATCACTAAAAACATTAAAAAGCATATAACATAGGGGTTCATTGCCAGTTGTTATGGATTGATGGACAACACCAGCAGGAATATAAGCTAATGAACCCCTTTTGGCTTCAAAGCTTTGATCTCCTAGTTTTATAATTCCCACACCAGATGTTATATAAAAAACCTGCTCCTTCAGATCATGTTTATGTGGTGGGCCAGTCAACCCTGATCTCCATTCGTTCAATCCTATTTCAGTTAACTCTGTTTCGCTTCTGTCGAGTAACACTATTATTCTATTAAGTCCTGCGACATCAAGCTTTTCTCCTTCTTGAAAAAATCGATTAATCATAATTATTATCTCCTATTTTAATATTATTAAAAATGTATAATTCTAAGCATGGTTATTAATAATCTATCTATTTATAAATCAATATCTTAACCGACATATCTGATGTCAACTTAAGCCAAACTATTAAATCAGTACCGTTTATATTGGATATATGTCCGGCCCGGAAATTATCCCCTCTTTCAACAACCTGATCGTTTATCTTCAGATTTACGTTTGATTCACCCCAGTTTTTTATAAGAAAAGCAGGATTGACCAGTGGGGAATTTTTGTCCGCCAAAAGTTCAAAATTAAGAGTACCGGCTCCATCGGCAGCCGTCAGAACATATGCCCTCTGGGATTTGTCATAACCTTCGTCGATATAATTTCCGGCAAGAAATTTAAGTTCTGCAGGATGAATCCAAGATGCAGCGAGCTGTACTAAATTATCATCATCCGAATTAATCATACCATGCATCATTATCCATGTTCTTGAATTATCGGTTTCAGAAGAAGAGTTCCATCTTATACTGGAAAGTGATGTATGAGATGGCTGATCGGCTGATTTGGCGGCTCTTGTATGCGATTTAGTTTGAGAAACCGGCCAGTGATCCCAGAAATTAAAATGGGAACCAGGAGCATGTCCACCGTACGACCGAACTTCAAAATTTTCCGGATTAACGATAGTGAAAGGTTTATATTCGGATTTAAAATTAATTTTTTGAATGCAAGCTTCTTGCGGAACATTTTCAAATTTCGGTGCGCCCTCCTCAGTCCAGAAATACGTTTTGGCATTGCCTTTCAGGTTAAGGAGAGTTACGGCGTCATAGTTTAAACTATTTTCAGGGAAGGAACCTGGCTGATTGATAACAATGCTTTCCTGATATTCGATCCATTCATCCAGAGCGGAAGTAAATAAAGTTGATTTACGAATACCGACTGCATCGGGGTAAAGAATATAATACTCATCCGCCCAGTCGCCCCAATTCGTTTCATCATCCAAATAAGCCATCGAATATTCAAGATCGGTAGGGGCATAACGCCAGTGAACTATAACCCGGGCATCATTATTCTCTATTATCCGGACATTAGAATAACGACATTGTTTATCTGACATTGGCTCTACCATACTGATGGTCCCGCTGGTTGCTCCTCCCCGTCTCTCGAAAAATTCATTAGTAAACCAGGCTCCATCGTAAGTAGCCCAACAAGGTATATAACTTGAACCTCTCCAAAACACAAATCGAGGTTCTTTATTACCGAACCTTACAACTACATCTGAAATTTCGCTAACAGGCCAGAGGTTATCCCATTCCGGAGTATATTTCAAGTGGGTGGAATAAGCTCCAAATTCAACAGCTTCAGATGTACTGGAAGGAAGTAGCGTTATATTTTTTTGATTAATATTCTGAGCAAAACTTATTGAATAATTTGCCAAATAAATTATGAAAACCAAATAACCAGTAGATAATTTAAGTTTCTTATTGGGGGTTACATTTATTTTATACATTTTTATTTTCTTCATGTGATAAATTGCATGACCAATAGTTCCTTATTATTTCAGAGGTGTTAATATAAAACTAACTTCGGTTTCAGATTTTAATTCTATCCAGAATATAAGATCAGTCCCATTCATGGTTTTTCTGTGATCGTAGCGAAAAGATTTACCGCGGGGCATTTTTTTCCCATTTACAGATAGTTCTGCAGCATTATCTCCCCAATTTTTTATTACAAAAGAAGGATTAAGCAGAGGAGAAGCATTAGAGGCACGAACAACAAATTCTAATTCGGAAGGATGCATTTCATTTTTATTGGAAAGGATAAAAGCACGTTCCTTTTTTGAATAACTTTCTCCAGTAAATTCATTGCTGTTTATAATCAAATCCGGAGCATTGTTCCATGATTTTGCAAGCATAGACAATGAAGCAGCAGGTTTATCGGACATACCCACCAAAGTCACTACCGCATATGAGCCATCACCATTATTATGTATAACTTCAGATCCTTCAATTGACTGCGAAAGAGATGAGTGGGAGGCCCTGTCAGGACCAAAAGCTTTCCGGCCGTCGTTCGGCAATTGAGCTACAGGCCAATGATTCCACCATGGGAAATGAGCATATTCCATACGAACAGATCCGCTGAAAGGTTTTATTTTAGGGTTCGGTTCAAAAATTATAAACGGTTTATATTGTGATTTCAGATTAACCATTTGTATGTTGATATTCTTAGGTTCGGGGAATGATTTGGGCGGACCATCTTTCCATGAATAAGTTCTGGAATCTCCATTCATACTGACCAGTGTCATCGCGTCAATATCAATATTATCGTCGGGAGAGGTGCCTGGATGGTTAAGAACTATAGTTTCCTGCCATTCGTGGCTAAGGTAATCCGTCCATAATGTTTGATGCCTTGTAGAGACGCCGTCGGGATAGATATAATAATATTCGTCTGCCCACTCACCCCATCCTGAACCTCGATCAGTTCCGAAAATATCATAAATAATATCGGAAACTGCATAGCGCCACTGAATAACAATTCGTGCATCGTTTCTTTCAATTATTCTTACACTTGAATAGCGTGTTTGTTTATCGGACATATGTTCTGAGCATCCCATAGGGGACTTACCTTTATTGGAGCGTTCCAAGCTTTGATCGCCCATCCACAATCCGTTTTCCGAAACCCATGCACCACCATAGCTTGTACCTCGCCAAAAAATGAAACGTACGGGTAAATTATCGAAATGAATCAGAATATCCGGATAGTCGCTAATCCTCCATGGAGCTTCCCATTCATCTGTATAATTCAGACGTGTATAAAATGCATCAAATTTGTTTTCTAATATTGCTGGTCCGGAAGGCATCTTATTCCAGTTGAGCGGTTGAATTTCGAACGGCTTCTCGGTTTCAAAACTTTCTTTTATGTAATCCTCAGTTAATGCCTGGTCATAAATTTTAATTTCATCAAGCAGACCGTAAATAACCATGTTTGAATGGATGTTCGCACTGGCTTGTCTTTCAGAACCTTCCGGCCCCAGATTTTCAATATTCATTCCCAGCAATAAATCGGAACCGCCCACAGGCGTTATTTTACCTTGAACTTCTAATTCTGCTGCTAATTCACCGTTAATAAAAATTTTCATCCCTTCATTACCATCAAAAGTTGCAGCAACATGACTCCATTTCAGCAAAGGCAGTTTTTTTTCTGATATACATTCATATAACTCATCGTTGAGGTTCAGCTTAAAACCAAGATGACCATAAGCATCCACACCAAAAAATATTTTTTGTTCATATTCCGGAGCAGGAGGTTTTGGCAGAATGATATCATTTGTTGCTTGCAAGTTCTCTTTTTCACTATAACCGAAAGCCTCAATTGGGATTAACATTTCTTTTTGAGCGGGCCAGCTCCAAAAAAGTCGAAGTATTGCTTCACCGCCATCGTTGCCGTAGGTAAGAATAACGGGATATTTTTCCCCTTTAACCATATTTAACGAGCCCGTTCTTTGTCCGCCAACTTCCCAACCGTTAATTATTTTATTGTTGCCGATGATAAGCTGCAAACCGTCATCTGCTTTAGCTCTGAAATGAACCTCCCCTGTAAAAGGCGCCTCAATATAACCACGCCATTTGTTTGACCAATTATTCATACTGCCTGTCCAGTCATTATCTGTAGAAAGAAATTCCTGTTTTCCAAGAGGATCAGTTAAATCAGCATTACCGTATTGGACACCAATTAAACCGGTACTAAGATTATTAAGATCAACAACAGACAATTCAAGCTTTTCTTTGAAAGTAGAATTACCCCCCTGACTAACAATAGCGCTCCAGTTCCATGGAAGCGCCTGTAATGCAATCCACGATTCAATGCTCAAACCATCAACTAGCAATGGTGCTTCTGACAATTTGCGAACTACTTTTGTTGTATATCCGTCAAATTTCAAACAGTTACCTGTAACGCCCTTAACAAGTTTTTGGTATCCTATTAGTGTATCTTTTAGGGTACTTATATCATCAATCAGTTTATTATTATTGATTGAATCAAATTTCCACCATGCAACAGGCTGTTGCTCTTTCACCTTTTCTTGAGAAAATGAATTAAGAAACAGCAACATTAATAAAACAATTACAGGAATAATCTTTTTCATTACCATTATACTTGTTTTAATAAAGGATCCCTATAAATATTTTTATCCCCTGATTATCAATTAGGTATATCATGCCATTTTTTATAAAAAAGTCAGATACTTTTAAATTTTGTTAAGTATGCAAATTAATCTTCCATTTCAATTTTAAAGGACACTTCATCTTCCGAAGTATGACGGATCCAAATTACAAGCGAACTTTTTACTTCCCAATTTGTATAATATTTTTCTATCCCCTGACGAAAATCTATCCCTTCTTCTATTTCTTTTTCATTGATATAGAGTTTTGCTTTGACGTGTTCCGGCCAATTATTTATGATAAAACAGGGATTGATAATTGGTGATTCTTTGGAGGCAAATACTTGCAATGAAACCTTATCCGCTTTTCCGTTTACCATTTTATCATCATCTCTATTTACCAGGCTATCAATCCAGCTAATCCTTCTATCAAGAATGTAAGCCTTTTGAGATTTTTCGTATATAGCACTACCGAAACCATAACCTGTAACTTTAATGACAGGGGCATTTCCCCAATATTTTGTAAGCGGAATTAAGGATGCCACATCACTTGATGATGTCATCCCATTTAGTAATATTTTTCGAATAAAGACCACAGGTCCATCAAGGTCACTTTCATAATTATCCCAATCCAGGTGCATTAGAGAAGAGTGTGAGGGTAAAATTTTCCAATATGCCTTATAATTATTTTTAGCAGAATCACGCTTATAATCTCCGCGCCTAAATTCTTCTGGCCATGCAGGCCAATCATCATATTGATTAAACCTGGTTTCATCGGGTCTGCTTATTGGATCAAACCATTGCCCATAAGATTCCGAAATAGCAAATGGTTTACTCTTTCCTTTAATACCTACCAGAACAATATTAAGGCTATCTTCAAACTGATCATTGGTGGGAAATCCCTTTGAAAAATCATATACCTTTACTTTACCGGAAACATTTGCCAGAGATAAAGCCTTCATCTCAAGAACATCTTCAGGAATCATACCGGGGTTAACAATCGGAATGATTTCATTGAACTCATTGAATTTATTAGGAACTGAAGTTTGGAGTTTTACATCACGAATACATGTTTCATCTGGATATATTGTATAATACTCATCTACATAATCGCCCCAGCCCGTTTTATCCACAAAGGGGAATTCATAACTAAGAGAGACCGGAGAATACCGCCAATGAACAATCACGCGCGCGTCACTGCTTTGTATGATTTTGACATTCGAGTATCTGGTTTCATGTTCATTCATCGGTTCGCAAAGTCCTTTAAGCCCCGCATCTTTAGCACGACGTTCTACAAACTCATTATTGTACCAATGATTCGAATCGTTTACCCAGCTAGGTACATTGCTAGTCCCTCTCCAAAATATGAATCTATCTGTAGATTGGCTAAATTGTACAACTACATCGGCATAATCTCCTACTCTCCATGGTTGATCCCATTGATCCCAATATTTTAGTGTAGTATAGTAAGCGCCAAAGGGACCTGGATCTTTAGATCCTTCCGGTAATATTGGTACTTTTGATTTGTATGGATCACTTACTGGAGCTCTAACAATTGGCGCATTACTTCCTTGGGGTGTGATGGTTACTAAACTGCCACTTTTAAAACTCTTATTAAACCACAACACCAAATCATTATTATCCATTTTTTTCACATAACCAATTTTGTAATTATCAAAATCTTGTCCATCAATATTGATTTTAACAGTGGCATTACCCCAGTTCTTTACAAAAATTGCAGGATTTTCCAAATCAGATGTGATCTTAAAATTAATTATTTTTGAAAAACCACTTTTTTTAGCTGCAAAATTATAGCTTCCTTTGACCATATCGAAGCCAAGATAATTGAAATTAGTTTTTGTTATTTCATCGATATTTAATGCAGAAGGTTTAAGCCATGATTGTGGTAAACCATAAACGCCAGTATTTGTAAAAAGTAATTGTTCAAGAATTGTATGAGATGGATTGCTGTATTCTTCAGGTGTGGAAGTACCGGTCTTAACTGACCTAAAGCATGTACCATCCGGATAGATTGCAAAATATTCTTCAGTCCAATCTTCGGGTCTTGTCTTACTAAAGTCAGGAATATACCTCCACAAAACTATTATGCGAGCCGGTGAATTTTCAACGATGCGTGCATGGGAATATCTATTGATCACGTCAAACATTAAACCGGCCCCATCACCTATAGTCGGCACTAATACATCCACGTAGTTCTTATGCGTTTCTGACTCGACAACGGTATGATTTGGGATAACAGACTTGGGTTCTCTTTGTTCAGGTTTCAAATCAGTAACATAACTGGTAGTAGTTGCAGTTTCTAGAAAAGGACGATAACTTGCACCCCGCCAAAAAATTATCCTGTCACCTTTATCTCCAATTTCTATTATAATATCAGCGTAGTTTCCTACTTTTGAATATTGCTCCCACCTTTCGTTACTATTATAGCGGAAATAAACAGTATTGCCAAATGTATTGTAACTTCTGCTCTGCTGTATATTTTCTTGACTATAGCAAAAAATATTTGTATTTATTAAAAACAACGTCGTTAGAAAAACAGTAAATAAATTCTTTTTGTTTTGCATTATTTTTGCTTTTAACTAAACTAAAACCACAAATTTCAATTCAAATCGGTACACAACTCAAAAATTCTATAAGCGAGATAATCAACGATAGTAAAGAATGTTATTTACTTATATTTCTTTGCAAACTCGTCTGCGTAAGAATTAATCTCTGCTTCAGTTAAATAAGTCCCGGAACTGATAATCACACGGTATCTGAATGTTGTTGATTTGCCTGCAGGGATTGAAAAATTCAATTCTTCTTTTCCATCCGTGAAATCTTTTACGCCCAAAGGATTAGCAGAAAAAAGTCCGTACGGTCTAGCATGCCAGTAGGTGGGATAGCTTTGGTTTTTTGGATGATCACAAACAACTAATGAGATCTTTTCATCATTTATAATTCCAAACAGGTCCATCCATTTTGCACGAGTACCCCAGACAGCTTCTCCTGTGACTCCCTCGCTGCTTTTGTAATTACCTGTTACGCCTTTGTTCAAAGTATCTTTCTCCTTCGATAGATTGCCCTGAGCATCTAACAGGAAACCAGCATTTTTAGATGGCAATTCCAGTTGACGAGCAACACGAATACCAAGCATTCCCTCCTCAGAGTCTTTCATTATAACTGTATTTCCAGTAGCTGTCAGAGTAGTTATACGGTCAATGATACGGGTTGAACCCTTAGCAATGAAATGATATTCAGTATTTTCTACCAGAATTTCTTTGCCTTGTGGATCGAGCCAACTTTCCTTAGTAATCATTACTCCTTCCCCTGTTCCACCGGATAATTTTTCAATTTCAAGATGTTTGATTTCTCCACCTTTAGGATCCTTATTTCCACTTTTGCCATTATTCCAGAAATCATAACCATTAACATTCCCATAATTTAGCCATAGACCAATTTGGTGTCGATGGTCTCCACGTTCTCCTTCCCTTGGTTTTAACGGAAATCCTCGTGTAATAATAGTACCGGTAGAAGTACAGATAGGATAAAGTACCGGCTTGTACATATTATCATACCAGCAATATGACGTAAAAAGCTTCCCGTCAATTATAACATCCACCTCTTTTTCAGTCTCATGATTAATAAAAACAATTTTTGAATTCTGACTATTTTGAGTATTTTTTGATGTTTTTGTACCAAATGAGAATGACAAAAAAGCTGCTAACAGTCCAATTGTAATCGCTTGTAATTTCATAATTTTAAGATTTGGTTATTATTTTTACGTTAAATATCAAGAAGACCAAGCAATACTTACACAGCTTTCGGAACTGTATTGTATAGCACAATCCATTCCTAGTCAAGAGTTTTTTCTTGTGTTGTCATGAAGATTGTGTGTTTGTTACAGCTATAAGAGTCCATTTTTTAAGAATCAATCTATTGTTTTTTTGTACTTTGTTTAATACTTTAAATATGAGGAACATACATCATTTTTTACTCTTCTTAGCTAAAGCCCTGGCTTGCCCTGGTCCTAACCGTTCTTTAAACAGATCAAAAAGTTGACCTTTGGTCATGCAATCAGCGAAATCCTCCTGCTGTATTGAAATCAAAAAAACTGACATGATTAAAATATTTTAGTATACATTCTATTATTTAAAATTTGGAAAATAGGAATTAATAGTTTCTTGTTTCGCTTCAATGATATTTCCATCTGCAGTAATTGCAACGGCAAATAGTTTATTATCAAATTCTCCTGACAGTTCTAAATAGGTTAAATTCTTAGAAATATTTTTTATGATTTTATTCATAATAAACAGAACGGGGGGTGTTTTCAGGTAACTCTCCAAAGCTGAAATAATGGAAAGAGGCAACTCATCAAAGTTAATTTCAGTTTTCGATTGGATTAGTTTCCCGTCTTGTTGAATTAACAATTCTAAATCTAGTGTTGACTCAGGTTTCAGATTAATATCATAAATAACATTCGACTTGGTAATTATACGTTGAATGTTGTCAATAGGAACGTTGGGGTATTTTTCCATAACCAAACTTTGTATGGGTTTGGGCATATCGCTGAATCGGATATCGTCAGAATCGAGTGATTTTTCGAGATCATGATCGTCAAGCGAAATTTCCTGGGCTTTAATACTGCCCATATTCCAGATTCCGTCTAAAGTATCCGTGTTTTCGGTTACATTTGAAAATTTCAGGTTTTTAATGTCTTCGGCAAAAGAACCTTTAAAAGTGTGAAAAGTTGCATCGGAAAGGGTAATGTTTTGAATCATATTATTACCACTACCATTTAGATTAAAAGCGCGCCCGCAGGATTCGACATGTATTTGTTCGAGATGAATGTTATACAAGAGTAGCGGTTTAGCATCTATTTTTGAAGTATTGGAAAGTATACATTGAAAAAATATATCCAGGATGTTATCAGCACGAATGTTTTTAATAAAAATATCATGCACTACCCCTTTTATATTCCCATCGGCATGAATTTTAAACACTGACCTGGCCTTTTCCACTTCGATGCCCGAAATAAAAATGCGGTTGGCGCCAGCATGATTAGCAATGCTCACTGTTATTGCTGAATAAATAATATTTCTGAATTCCGATTTTTGAATAAAAATATTGCGTGAAGCTATATTCTCCGGTATTTTCACTCTCCCAGACAGAATTTTAATTCCATCGTTCACCGATTCAATCAAAACACTTTCAATTCGAATGTTTTCGCTGCTTTCGAGTGCAAGGCCCACCTGGTCGAAACCGCTGCTGTTAATATTAATATGGTTTAAGTCGATGTTGTTGCACAATATCGGATGAACTGCTGCAAGAGGAGTATTTATCAACTTCACACCAGAAATTCTAATTCTTGAACATTCAATAAATGCAATTAAATCGGGGCGCAATGAATGGTCACTTCCAAATTTACGATTGATGGGGTCAACACCTTCATGATCCATATCCTCAAGCAATTTCAAGTCAATATGTTCGTAATACTTCATGTTTTTCCAGACAGGATCGTCTCCCTGTCCATTGATGATCCCTTCTCCGCTGATTTGTATGTTGGAAGCGTTTTTTGCATAAATCATTGGCGAATAATTCATGCACGGAATTCCGTTAAACCAAGTGAAAACTATTGGGAAGAGTTTCGGTTTAGGGATAAATTTCAATTCAGCACCTTCTTTAAGATGAAGATTGATCCTGGTTTTTAAAACAATAGGGCCGGAATAATAAATACCTTTGGGGATAACCACTGTTCCGCCGCCATTTTCAAACGCTTTATCGATGGCCAGTTGAATCCGTGCGTTATTTCCGGCATCACCAAAATCGGTAACATAAAATGTGTCTGCCGGGATTACTGGTAGCTGTATATCGTTAATTACCGAATCGGCATAATTCCATCCAATTATACTTTCCGGAGCGACAATCTCTTTGTTATTACCTTTTTTTGAGTTGTGGCATCCAGCCAACAAAACCAGAGTAATGATTACATAAAATAATTTCTGCATGACCATCTATTTTTTGCAAAGTAATGGGAACCGGCAAATAAAAATCGTTTTTCCCAGTCAATAACAGTTATTAACATGTTATATTTAATGAAACTGAATGGCATTAGCAGGAAAGATAATCTGGTGATAGTCTCGGATATTGAATAAGTATTCATACATTTTTCAAAATTGTTTATTCAATGCGAACTAAAAGTAATAAGGTTTCATTTCACGTGCTGAAGTATAAATAGCCAGAACAATTTCGACTGCTTTTCTAGCTTCATGAGCTTCCAGTGCGAATGGTTTGCCTGATTCAACAGAATCAATAAAAGCGGATATATTTCTTGCATGAGTTTCATAGGATATTGTCGCCGGATCTGAAACCCCTCCTCCTCCTTCAACCTGTTCGAATTTCTTAATAATATCATTGTCAGCATCTGTCTGTTCAGCAAATTTCCAAAGCTCAAAACCATTTTCAACCTGGATAACAGTTCCTTCTGTGCCTGTTATCTCGATACGGCGTTTATGGCCCGGGAATGATGCAGTTGTACCATATATCATACCTAAAGCACCATTCTTGAATTTAAGAATGACAGTACCTGTATCTTCTGCTTCAATAGGATGACCAAGTGTAGCAGTGAACCCCTGAAGAGAGTCAATGGGGCCCATAATATATTGGAGAATATCAATCATATGAATCGTCTGATTCATAAGTGCACCACCTCCATCAAGCTTCAGTGTTCCATGCCAGCTATCTTTGAAATAATCATCACTACGCCACCTTGGCACATGTACGGAGGCATATGTAAGTTTACCAAACCGGCCGCTGTCAACAGCTTTTTTAAGATATCCAACTACATCAAAATAGCGGAAATTAAAGATACCTCCAAGCCTGGTATTTGCTTTGTCATGTGCTTCAATCATTTTGTCTATCCTTTCAAGGGTGATATCGAGCGGTTTCTCACATAAAACATGTTTGCCGTAAAAAGCAGCTTCAATGGCCGGCTCCATATGTGCCCCGCTTGGAGTAGCTATTGTAACCATATCTATCTCATTTGACTGAAGCATCTCATTATAACTACTATATGCCTTGCAATTATATTTTTCAGATAGCCTTCTTACTTTTTCAGAGTTCGTTCCACAAATCGATATAAGCCGGGCATTATCTATGCTTTGTATAGCTTTAGCATGAATATCGGCAATAAGCCCTGCTCCGATAATTCCAAAATTCCAAATTTTCATAACTTTTATTATTTTATTCTTGTTTGGTAAATTTTTAAAGCTTTTCTCCTTTCACTTTTTTTGCTGTCTAAATCAAGCCTGAATTTAAGCTTTTAATGTACCTTAAACTGTTGAAAAAATGTAATTTCATATTATTACTTTCGATGCAACTCATATTATATTAAATAGTTGCAGTCGTGATTTGTTTTATATATTGAACAGAAGCCGGGCATTTTCTCTAAGGATTTTCGTCTCATCGGCTTTAGGCAAGTTCAGACTTATAAGGCAATCACGGATAAGGCTAGGACTTACCCACGGATGGTCGCTGCTGAACAACAACCGCTCCGCGCCCATGAAATCGTAGGCGAACTTAATCGCCAGTGGCTGAGGAGAGACTATGTCGAGCCAAACCTGGCGCAAATATTCACTCGGTGCGCGAGTCAGGTTCTTAGGTCCGCGTTTAAGCACTTGTGTCTGATGGTCGATCCGTCCGATGAAGTACGGCAGGGTACCTCCCAAATGTGGGCAGACTAACTTCAGTTTAGGGAACTCGTCAAGCATCCCCGACATAATTATCCGTGTTAAGGCGATGGTATCGTCGAACATATTACCAAGCGAGCTTGTCATTTCGTAGGCTTTAACTTGTTCTATCGTGACCGGTTTTGCGGGATGGAGAAGCACAGGCAGATCCAATTCAGAAGCCCGTGCAAACAGCGGTCGGAATTCCTGCTCATCAGGGTATCTGCCAGCGATGTTAGTGTAGAGAAGGATGCCTTTCATGTTAAGTTGATTCACGCAGCGATCAAGTTCAATCAGTGATGCACTCATGTCCTGCAATGGAAGCACGCATAGCCCGAAGAACCGTTGTGGATAGCTGGCCACAATGCCAGCAATAAAGTCGTTTGCGATATGTGCCACAGCAAGACCATCCGAGCCAAAACATTCCGGGCCAGGATCGTTGATGCTCAATGCTGTTCGCTCGACACCGGCTTCGTCCATAGCAGCAAGCTTTACATTCACATCTAAATAGTGCGGAGGAATTTTACGTAACCAGTCTCCCATTTTGAGGATACTAACTCCGTCCTTGACATACACACTTGGATCTAACTGCCGCTTCTCCATCAAAGAAACCAGTTCCGGACAAAAAATGTGGCTCTGACAGTCAATCATTTGGTAATTAGACCTGCCTGGTGTTTCCGATTTACAGCCTAATACAAGAATTTGCGGCGCGGCAAACGCCGTAGTTGCTATTGCGGTCCTGGCAATAAATTGTCTGCGTGAAGTTTTCTTAACCGTTCCTGTTTTGGTTCCGAGAATCCCGACAGTTTCTACTGACTGCTCAGTAATTGGCAGATCACTATACAGAGCTTCGGATTGACCTCCGGCAGGTTGTTGGTCTTGCCAAGTTCGGCTTACAGAACCTTTCTGCTTTACAAAAAATCTATTTCTGTTTTTTGTCATAATCTTATTATTTTAATATATCACCTGTATATTTTGAATTGGAGTTAATCCAATAAATTTTCATAAGCTATACAATTACACAAATAAGTATACGTTCTCTATTAACTTTTCATCTTTCTTTTGCTCTTACTGATATATTCCCGGCTATCCATTGATTTTTTGAAATCTAAAAACCATTCCATACTTACTATCTTGAGTTGGTTCTCCTTTCTTTCCCATTTATCTATTTGATACCCATTCCTGATTATCTTAAAATTTAGAGAATTACCTATATAGAACTTAGGTTACAACCTTAAGATTAATAACTTATGAACGTCTTTGTCATTTCGTTTTCTTATTTCACTGGCTGAAAAATTAAATTTTAACTTAACAATTGATCTTAGTTAGATCCTAGTAGTATAATAGCTAATTGTACAACTGATATAACAAAGTCAGGTTAAGATGCAATTTGAGAATTTCTTTTATTCTTCAAAAAACCGGAAAGGGTAAGACTCTCATCTACAGGTACCGACTTAAAGAAATAGCTCGCAATCCAACCTACAAAAAACAGAATAAAGTGGCTGTATACGCCAAGCATATACTTATGGTGTGGAAAGTTATACTTTCCAAAATCCAACATTAATTGCTTCGTGCCATCAACTTCTATATTAGTTGTAGTAAGCGTTGCATAACCGGTAAAAAGTATGCAAACAATCATTCCTACTATCAGGCCATTTGAATTAGCTCGTCTGACAAGTACACCCAATAAAAATATACCCACTATTCCCGCAGAGAAAATAGAGTAAAGCCCAAAAAGAATTCCTAAAACTCCTTCTCCTCCCGCCTTTAAGTAAATCGTAGCTATTACTGCTGCCAAAAATCCCGAAGCCACTATTATGATACGTGCCATTTTTAGCTTCTTCCAATCACTGAGGCCTGACTTAAATCTGACATAGTAGTCCTCAACCCCTATTGCTGCCAGGCAGTTGATATCGGATGCTATGGTCGAAATAGCCGCTGAAACGAGCGCGGCAATTATAAAGCCTTTTATTCCAATAGGCAACTGTGTAGTTATAAAGAAGGGAAATACGCCTTCTGCAAGAGTATCAGCAGGTAGCAAGCCTGGGGAGAGCTTGTAGAATGCGAAAAGACAGGAACCTATAAACATGAACATTGTCCATACAGGAACTGTCAAGAGCACACCAATAAGGGAAGCCTTTATAGCAGCCTTGTCTGTTTTGGCTGCAAGGTATCGCTGCACAATGGTCTGATCAGTGCCATACTTTTGAATCGCATAAAAAATACCATTTAACGCTATTACAATAAAAGTAAGTTTTGTAAAATCCAAATCGTAAGGGCTGAAGCTTATTTTTTTTGCCTCGCTCATTGTATGAAATACTGCATTTGGTCCGCCTTCGGGCACAAACAAAAGAATTCCAATACATAATAAACCTCCTCCAAAAAGCCATATGCCCTGAAATACATCCATCCAAATAACGCCCTCAAGACCTCCAAAAAATGTTATTATTACGATGGAAACAGTAATAATCCATATAGTCAATAAAATATCAACCCCCATCATAGAGCCCAGCGCCAATCCCATAAGATAAATAACAGTACCTAACTTAGAGAAATGCATAAGCAAAAAGGCAATGGAGCTGTACATTCGAGCAACAATTCCAAAGCGTTTTTCAAAATACTCGTAGGCGCTAATCCCAATTGACTTGCGGAATAAGGGAACAATAAAGCCGATCACTCCTACCAGTACTAGAGGCACCATCAGGCCCTGCACCAGGAGAATCCAATTGGAATTGTATGCCGCAGCAGGGTAAGCCAAAAAAGTAACGCTACTAATAAGGGTAGCCATGATGGAAATGCCAATGGCCCAGGATGGAATATTTCTTCCACCAGTAAAAAATTTATCTGAGGTTTTTTGCCTCTTAGAGAAGTACATACCAATCCCAATAGCAATTAAAACCGAAACGGAGATAATCAAATAGTCAATCCAGATTAATTTTCCCATAATTATTCATTTTTTAGTTTTAAGAAATTCCATATTATTTTAGGAAAATTGTAGCTACCTGGTTTAATTGTCAGGTGTATGGAACGATTCTCCTCAACATTCATCCTCACTACACCATTAGCCAACTCATTGGTTGGTCTAAATTGTCTATACTTTAATGCCTCAACAATCGAAAAAGTAGTAGATCCTCCCTCTACCACTAACTCATTAATAGTGACTTTTGCCAAAACATTTTCCACAACCTTAACAACATATTGCTTCAGTTTTCCAGCAGCCTTCTTCTCCTTTACAACAGGGTGGTCGATTGCCAGTATTGCCCTTCCATTTACCATGATGGCTTCAACCAGCTTCTGTACGCAGCCCTCTAAATTTGCCTCCAGTTCTGGTTCTTCAAGCCATAGTGGGGATATGTACGTTACTGCAGCCCCAGCCTTCCTTGCCGCCTCCACCGTCTGATGGCTCTTGTCAAATGCACTCCCGCAAACGTAAAGGGTATTCTCTATTTTTGGAATAAAGCTGGGAGATATAGTTGTCTTAAACTTCAGGTAGTCCAGGTAGGCAGCGAAGAATGCGGCCGATCCAGCCAAAGCAGTATCCTCATCTTTATGGGAAGCGGCTTCGAGCAAGTCTGCTCTATTGGTAGCGTTGACCACCGAAACGCCACTCTGTTCTATCAAATCTACTCCAAGAATCTTTCTCACAATAGAAGTTGTAGCCGGAAATTCGGGATCCATTGCAAAGCTTGTTTCGCTAATAGGGATACCATTTATCAGGTATACGCCATCAACAATCTGTCGTCCTTCCTCAGGGTTAGCAGGACATAAAATCACCTTTTTTTTCCCTTCTACCTCACGTTGCGCTGCAAGCTCTTTAATTACGTGCCCCCGCAATACAGAGTCTGTTTTTTTGAAAATATCCTTTACACCAACATCTACCAATCGCCTTACGACAAGGGAAACTTTAGCTACGGCCCCTTGGCTACTCATAGAGCGTGTATCAAGTGCAATCACCCAAAGCTGCACATGAGGTGAAGCCCCATCCACAGAGGTGGCAAGCGCAACAGTCATGCCATAGCGCAATCCCACCCCAGCAATCTCTGCCGCACCTGTTATATCATCCGCTATTACGGCTATCATTTTTTTGTACTATTTTCCGCCATTCTAATGGCATAATCAATTGAAATTGACATGGCTTCCTCGCTGGCAATTCCCCTGCCCGCAACGTCGAAAGCAGTACCATGATCGACTGAGACACGAATAATCGGTAGGCCTAAGGTTATGTTAACACCCTTAACATCCATTCGATTCCTGGTCTCGTTCCACTTGAATCCTACTACCTTAAACGGTATATGCCCCTGGTCGTGGTACATTGCCACACAGCCATCATATACCCCACCAATGGCCTTGGAAAACATGGTATCCGCTGGAATTGGTCCTTCTACATTATATCCCATTTTTTGTGCTTCAATAATGGCGGGTATAATTTCCCTTTCCTCCTCCCATCCAAAAAGCCCGTTATCGCTGGAGTGAGGGTTGAGTCCAGCAATCCCTATTCGGGGGTTGACAATACCAAACAATTGGCAAGCATCATGGAGAAGATGCACTACTTCAAGGATACGTTCTTTCTTGGCTAAATCGCATGCCTGCCGAAGGGAGACATGCGTTGATACGTGAATTATCCGCAAGTTCTCATGAGCAAGTAGCATAGCATACTTATTCGTATTGGTATATTGTGCGTATATCTCTGTGTGTCCCGAATAGTGCTTGCCGGCAATATGAATTGCCTCCTTATTAATTGGAGCTGTCACAGTAGCATCCACCTGATTATTCATTGCCAACTCAATGACTTTTACTATTGATTCGAAGGCTGCTGCCCCAGCTTCTGCAGAGACTTTTCCGTAAACCAGATCTCCCTTGAAATTTGTAAGGTCAAGAACATCAATAGTGCCATACTCAAATCTTGCATCGGAAACCTGGGACACAGCATTTACCACACACGAAAGTTGTAACAGATTAACGGTCTTTCGCATGACGCCAGCATCCCCAACTACGATGGGATTACTACGCTCGTAGACTGACTTATTCATTAATGATTTTACAACTATTTCTGGCCCAACCCCTGCCGGATCTCCCATCGTAATTCCTATGACTGGCTTCATTTATTTATTATCAAGGTTTAAAATTGAAGTATTATATCTGATACTTTTGCATTATAATTTTTGTAGCCTTTAGTATCTCTTGTTGCTCATCGAAAGGAAGGTTTGTAAGTGGAGGGATCGCGATTGGCTGACAAAGATCCAATGCACTCATCATGACCTTAAGTGTTTGCAATGACTGACCGAGAGTTCGATTAGACTGGTATACTTTCGCAACTTCGTTCGTTTCGTTTTGCATTCTTTCCGCCTCTTCCCACTTCTCTTCAAGAGAGAAATCATAGAGCTGCTTAAACATTTTAGGAGTAAAGTTTGCAGTGCTGGGAACTATACCATCGGCTCCCAGTTTGAGTGCAGCCGCTGAAAATACTGCACTCCCCATAAAGTATGAAAAACCTTCACGGTCACGGAACAACTTTGCACACTCCTGCATTCGCAGCTCATCCCGCTCAGAGTCTTTAAATCCCTTCACGTTGGGATGATTGCTTAAAGTCAGGACTACATCCAAAGGTATTGACATGTGAGTGGTTGATGTAATATTGTACATCATGATTGGCTTAGTCACATTATCTGCAAACATCTCATAGTACGAAAGCATTTGGGATGGAGTAAGAGCGTAGTACGAAGGCAGCGTGGAAACCAATACATCAGCTCCAATATCTACATAGGATTTTGCATTTTCAATGTTTTGGCTAACAGAGCTACCACATAGGCCTGCATAAACAAGAACCTTTCCCTTTATTGCCTCAACTGCAGTTTTTACAAGCATTCTACTGTCACTTATGGAAACTGATGTAGACTCACCAGTAGTGCCAAGAAGTAGTGGAGATACACCAAATTCCACAAAGCGTTGACAAATTTTCGCAACAGCTGAAGTATCCAATTTTCCTTCTTTAGTAAATGGAGTAACCATTGGTACTACTACACCACTATATTTTTTTTCCATATATCTATAATTAAATTATTATCTTCAAAAATTACTAAAATGAACCACCCCACAACACGCTGACGAGGTATCAAAAAACAAAAAAACAAGAAAGATATACCGGAACCATAATACCAATATGTTTTTTTTCATTATAAGACCCTTACCTTTTTAAAATATTTTCGGCTTCCCTTGCTATATCCACACTACGCAAACCAAATTTTTCTTTCATTGCTTCATTAGAACCTGATTTTCCAAACACATCTTTAACGCCAATTCTCTTAACTTCGACCGGATAATTCTCAGAGACCACTTCACATACAGCTGAGCCAACACCACCATTAATATTGTGATTATCAACCGTAACAATTTTCCCGGTTTCTCTTGCAGCTCTTATAATTGCTTCTTCATCTATTGGTTTTATAGAACTCATATTTATCACACGTGCTTGAATACCCTTCTTTTTCAATAATAAAGCGGCTTCAAGTGTATCTCCTACCAAATCGCCATAGCAAATAAGTGTAACATCATTCCCTTCTCTGAGGGTAATAGATTTCCCTAATTGGAATTTGTATCCCTCCGGGACAAATCTTGGTACCGGGTCTCTTCCAATTCTAATGTACATTGGCCCTACATGCAAAGCAGCATATCTAAGAATCTCTTTTGTCTCCCATGCATCAGCTGGCTGTAATACAATCATGTTTGCCATTGAACGCATTATGCCGATGTCTTCAAGTGCTTGATGACTCGCTCCATTCAATCCGACAAACAAACCAGGATAGACACCTAATATTTTTACGTTAAAATTTGAAAGAGCAATCGAGACCATTACCTGGTCGCACGCCCTACGCGAACAAAATGCTGCCAAAGCACAAACAAATGGATGTAAGCCGGTGGTGCTTAATCCTGCAGCAACTCCCATCATATTTTGTTCTGCAATTCCAATTTGAATAAAACGTTCTGGAAAGCGTTCGATAAATGCTGTTGTTTTAGATGCAGTATTAAAATCTGCATCCAATAGAACGAGTGATGGATATTGTTCACCCAATTCTCTTAATGTCTCACCTAACACATCTTTTGGCGCTATCATTTCTGACATAATTTTCTCCATAATATATTTATATTCAAAATTTAAATTTCTGCATAAATTAATGCCTCAATTTTTCTGCTATTTATTAAGTGCTTCGATTATCTCTTCTTCAGAACAATCAAGTTCCCGAAGTGCGGTTTCAGCTTCTGTTCTTGATAGGCTAGTTGAATGACATATTGCTTTATTTTCAAGGAATGAGATTCCCTTTCCTTTAACTGTGTGGGCAATTATTGCCGTGGGCTTATCTTTTATAATTCTTGCTGTTTTAAGAGCAGTATAAATTTCTTTAACAGAATGACCATCAACAGTAATTACATGCCAGCCAAATGCCTCTAACTTTTTATCGATAGGGTCACAAGATAATACTACTTCTGTACTATCTGTTAAGGAAAATCCATTTTGGTCAACGAACGCAACCAAATTATCGAGTTTGTATTTAGGTGCAAGCATAAAAGCTTCCCAAACTTGACCTTCATTAAGTTCTCCGTCACCTAAAACAACATAAACACGGAAAGTTTTGTTTTTTATTCGTGCCCCTAAAGCCATTCCAATACCGACCGATAACCCCTGCCCTAATGCACCTGAACACACTTCAATACCCGGACAAATTCCATACTCCGGGTGTCCTTGCATTGGACTATCAATTTCATATGGATGCTGTAAGGTTTCTTGGGTAAGAACACCTAATTTTGCAAGTGCAGCGTATTGAGTAAAACCTCCATGACCTTTTGATAAAATGAAACGATCTCTATCTTCCCATAGAGTATTTTTAGGATCGTATTCCATTTCATTGAAATATAGGACAGAGATAATTTCTATTATGGATAATGAACCTCCAATATGTCCCGATCCAAACCGGCCAAAAATCTTTACAACTTGTACTCTCAGTTGATGAGCTATTTCTTCTAATTTTTTGATTATAGTTTCTGAGTCCATGATTTTTCTCTTTATAATTTATGTAAGCTTGTAATTGAGGAGTATCATTTATTCTGATATGTCTTTACATTATCTACCCAAAATGTACTCTTTGGCACTTTGCTTCCTGCACCAGCAAGATTTTCATGATCAAGGCCAGGAGCTCCTGGTTCTCCTTCTAAGAAAAACTGACGAACATCAGAACGCCAACTACCAGTACGAAATACCATTCGTTCCAAAGTCTTTGTACTTATATTAAATTTTATACCTTCGCGAACCATTACCCCATTCAACCAAACATCATATTTGCCCGCATCGCAGTTGAACGATATTTTCACATCATACCATTTATTTAGACTGAAAGAAACTGGATGGGGTTCAACACTACCTAAATCAAAATTCAATCCTTCTAGTCTTGGATCGAAACGGAGACGCAGAGCTCTTTCATCATTTTCATTGTGAAGCTCGAACTCAAGAATATCCTTACCTAAATCCTTTATGAAAACACTAAACTCAATTGTGGCTTTTTTGCTTGGGGGAAAGGGTCTTTCGGCACTTGCATAATCATAAGGATCTTCATCGATTAATTGTAAAACTTTATTCTTTTCACCAGGTATCTTAACAACATCAATTGGCGCCCATTGGGGTATATATAGATTCCAATATTCGAGTTCTGATTCCGAATTTACTTCTCCAAAATTTTCGTTTACGTGATTATCAACGACTCCACTTATTGGTACGCGCGTTCTGGTAACCCAGATATCCTCTTTGCCCATGCTATATGTATTCCACATATAGCTGCCGGGAGGGGTTCCATTTCCTTCTATGATACCTCGTATATATTGAGGACCTTCATTTTTCGCCCATCCATAATAACGGATTGGAGGAACTTCACCATTAAGACATAACATATTATCAAATTCATAGCCGTCTTCACTTGTCATTACTACCATTGGATAACGGTTGCGCCTTGTTGCAGAATGGTCATATACGAGAGCATACTTTCCATCACTTGTTTTTTGTCCCCACATTTTAGCATTAGGATCTTTGAATGAGTTTGATTTAGCAAAATCAGTCCATTTTTTCCCCTCATCTGAACTAAGAGCAAATAACTGACTCTTCCAAATTCCTACAACAACTCCATCAGGACGATGATAAAAGTTAAATGCCTTGGGCTCATATTCACCCGGATTATTAACAGTAAAGAAACCATCATCTGCCCGATCTTCTTCCCACCACTGAAGCGTTATAAGTTTATTATTCAGCAATTCGTCACAATCTTTTACAAAACCTGCATCTGAACTTTCTTTATAAAACGGGTAATTAGTATTACTCTCATTCCATCCGGCATGACGATTGTAACGGATAAAATATATAGGTCCGTATGTACCATCTTTAAATATTTCACGGACAACTCTCCCTAATCCCTGCCCCCCGTTTGGACCAATTCTTGATATAGGGCAATAGCTATAGAATGCCAGCGTAAGAAGGCGATTATCAGAAGTAACATAAAACCCCATTCTTTGGTGCATTACAGCTTTAGTCCCTTCTGGAAGAAAATAAGTTTTTCCTGATTTCTTATCTACATAATTAATTTCAGGTAATGAATATTCAGGGAAAATAATCTCCGGGTTCGACCAATACCTGCCATCTTTTGATGTCATCAATAAAGTTCGTCCTGGAGCTAATTGCTCAGAGAATTGATTACTGAGATACTGTTGGAAGAACTGATCGCTCCAATAACAAAGATATGGTTGGTGGTTATATGTCCATCCTGATGGGCTTCCATTTTCAGGAGGATTTTCCCGGTTGGCTCTAAGCGATTGATAACGATGGACTCCAACGGCATGACGCAACCCACCATGGGTATAATGCGGATCTGTTTGTCTTTCCCCAATATATTTTATTGGTTCCTGTTTAGATTCTTCAATAGACGGAGGCATTAGAGTCTGACCGTACGATTGTACAAAACTAACTGCAATAAAAAAAGCTATAAAAAATAATTTCATTTCACTTCCCTTTCTTATTAATTAAAAATTATTCCAAAAAATATCTCCTTTTATTGTTCAAATATTCTCGTATTTTTTCCCTTTCGTAGTAATAAATGACTATCCGAAATATTATTACCTCCCAGAAACAATACGGTTAGTCAGAGTACCCATTCCTTCAATAGTAACCTTTACTTCTGCGCCTGCTTTTACTGTGAAAGATTGAATAGTACCAGTTGAAATAATATCGCCCGGAGACAAAGTAAATAGTTTTGATAAATCACTTACAATCTTCGCAGGCGTGTATAGAAATGTTTTTGTATTTTGTTCATAATGTATTATCTCTTTGGAATAATTAGAGGATATTTCCAATGTTATCTTTCTATCCTTCCATTTGATTCCTCGATAAATGAAAGGACCATAAGGCTGAAAACCATCACAAATTTTTAAGCCTATTGCTAAAATAGATTCAGGCATATTCATCGGATCATCTTGCAATCTATGATAAGAACCAACTGTGCCAACAATGTCATTTCCAATTGTATAACCGAAAATTGCCTGTTCTGCTTCAGCTTCATCGGCATTTTTTACTTTCTTACCAATTACTATAACAAGTTCAGGTTCAACTTTTACTTCATCTAAAGATGGTGGTAAAACTACATCATCATCTAAAGCAGCAGCGGCAGTTGATGGTTTAATAAACCAACGAACATTTTTAGGAATAGTCTTACCTACCCAGCTTTCTTTATAACATTTTCCAAGGCCTATTATTATTTTTGGTTCACTCGGATTAAGTAGACGAACTTCTTTTAATGGAACAATAAATCCCGTCTCATTGTCATTGTTCCATGGTTCGCTATCCAGAGTGAATATGTCGTCCCCTTGAACTCTACCATAATGCACACTTTCATTTATTTCGAATCGACAATATTTATCCATAAAATTAAAACAGTATACCAACTCTACTTGTAATAAATATATTCAGTTCTTAACTTTTCCGATAGGCACTTTGCTTTTACAATAAGTTCTTCAGCTATCTTTTCATGAAAAGCATCAAATTGGATAATTGGATCGCGAACTTTATCAGTAGAAAATATTCCTTGTCTGTGGATCAGTTTCTTATTGAAATATCTAAATGTTGGTGCGAAAAAGCCAATATCGGAACCAATTCATAAAATAGTTCTTTTGCCTCTTCTCTTCTTCCTGAATGATGAAGGTCAAATATTTTTACATACACATCGTGTAATACGGTGGGCATGAATGCATTAACACCTCTATCCAGAGCTTCAATCATTTGAGTCCCGGCCCAACCACCTGATACATGAAGTTTATTTTTCGTGGCTTTACGTACTTCGGTATATTTTACACCAGCAGGCACTACCTCAATCTTCAAATATTTGAATGATTCTATTTCGTTGAAAATCTTTTGAATCACATCAACAGGTATACCATAACCTTTAAAATCCCAATCCTGTATCATCAGAAATCCCGGGTTCAATTCGTCGATATCAGAAATTTGCCTTATAAATGAATCCTCATCTTCAAATAAAATATTAACCATAATACCATCGCAACCAGAATCAATGAATTTTTCTGCAAGAAATAATCTCTCGTCTTGATTATCAGATGATACACTACAAATAACCGGTACTCTTCCTTTTACCTCATCTATTATTATTTTAACTATAAACTCTTTCTCTTCAAGGGTCAACTTATTAATTTCAGCTGCCATTCCCAAAGCAAGAAAACCAGTAACACCGCACTCAATTGAGTGCCGAACATAACTTCTCAATGAATCGCTATCTATATAATTATCTTCACTAAAGGGAGTATTTATCACTCCAATAATCCCATTAAGTATTTCAATAAAATTCATCAAATTTTTAATGATAACTTGTTATTATTAACCCACGTAGTAACTACAATGCCATGTTTACATGATACACCTGACAGAAATAAATTCTTTCATAAAATTTACTTTATTTTGAACTTATGTCTATGGGTTTCCCCCATTTATCTGCATTACCGGGGTTCCAGATTGTAGCTTCAATATATTTTTCAGATGTTGGCGATTCTGCACAGTAATATATACTAACAATATTCCCTTCTAAATTCTGAACCAACCGTGGATAACCAAAATCCTGGTCTATCCCTTCGCGCAGCATTATTTCAGGTCCCCATATCCCTCCTTCATCAGAGCTGAATCTTGCTATGACAAGCCTATGTTCACGGTTCCCATATGCCAGCAAAAGTCTCCCATCAGACAATTGAATCATTGCCGGAGGATTTCCGTTTGCCCAACCAGTTTCCCCAGCCCTACTTAAAAACTTCCAATTTACTCCGTTGTCATCGGAAGCAAATACCTCTATCCAGCAATATGGATCAATACCAATATTTTTTCTTCTTAATGCTGTAATCAATTTCCCGGAGGATGTTCTTACCGTGGATGGCATAACAGCTCTATAGGGGTCTTTAGGATCGGCAATCCAGCCAATAAACTTAAAAGTTAATCCTCCATCTGTTGTACGTGCAACAAATGATTTATCCGAGCCAAATCCTTTATTACGGGCAGACAAAAACAATAAAGCTGAGTCAGCGCTTTCAACTATATAATCAGTTCTAGGGGTAAGATCCATCCCTTCTAACTCCACAGTTTGCGACAAACCTTTCAATGAAAAAGGCCCATCCCAAGAGCCACCGCGATCATAAGAATAGTAAAATCCTCCTTCTGAGACATCTGGTTGAAGATAACCATTGCCCACCATCCGAAGCGCAAAATTTACGTTTTTGAAATCTAATGGTTCTGTAAGTTCTTTCATTGCTAGCATAGAATCACCAGATAGCCCGGCAGGATCATATGCATTTACAAAGCCTTCCGGAATAAACGATTTCCATGTATGGCCTCCATCCTTACTTCTGGCTAGCCAGCTCTGATAAGGAGGTTCTACATCATGGCCCTCCTTTCCCATGAACGGACCTCTGGTGAAACCTACCATAATCTCACCGTCTTCCCACATCCACACTCCATTATTGGCAGGCCAACCCATGAAATAACCATCTTCCTGGTGAACCACAAGATGTTCAATAATTATTGGTTCATTATTTTGAATACAGGAAGTTATAAAAAGGAAGCTAAGTATACTGAAAAATAAAAATAAAGACTTTGGGATTTTGAGCATAATTAACTGATATTAAAGTAATTTTAATAAAATTATGGACCAAGATCATCGTAATAACAATCTTGGTCCAATTAATTATTTAGTTAATCCCTAATATCCAGGATTCTGTTCTAAATTTGGATCCCTGGTGATTTCCACCAAAGGAATAGGTAAATGGAAGGTACGTTCAGGTAAAGCAAATGAAAGAACGTTTGTTAAATAATAAGTTTTAACACCTGTCACAGGATCTTTATCAACATTCATTTTTTGAATATAATCATCTGGTGGATAAACTTCTTTCCAACGACGGGTATCAAAAAAACGATGTTCTTCCAAATAAAGCTCAACTTGACGCTCCCTTTTAATACGTACCATTAAATCTGCTCCAGTATCTGTTACTGCAGGCATATTAACACTAGGACGACTTCTAACCTTATTAATATATTCCCTGGCAATATCTTCCAGTCCTAAGTTATAGTTGGCTTCTGCATAATTTAATAAAATTTCAGCATAACGCAAATAGGGCCAATTTGGGCTTGATGTATTTCCACTTGATCCACCGGGAGAGCCAGGGAGGAATTCTTGAATGAATTTCCTTGAATAGTAACCGGTATAACTTGCATTCCAACTCGCTGTTGGTCCTCCGAATGAATCCATGCCATCGGGCATGAATGTTTCGATTTGCCGACCTCTGAATGGAGCCCCGTCATAAAGGATAGTTGCATAAAAACGCGGGTCTCTATTTAACCAAAATTCATTAGGATCGTATGCAGGATCATCTACGACCGATAGGCCATTTAATGTTTCATATGCATCAACCTGTCTTTGTGTTGGAACAGTAACTGCGTATCCACCAAAACCATTAGGATAAAAATCCCGTTCAATTCCCATTGTTCTAACATAATCATTTTCTATTACTCTCTCCCATATAACTTCATCGTTGAAATTGGCTTCTTCTCTAAAGAGCTCACCATAATCCGGATATAATGAATACAGACCCAGATCAATTACTTCTTTTGCAGCAGCAGCAGCAGCTTGCCATTTTGACTGTACATTGCCAGGATTATTTAACGGGCTGGCCATATATAACAGGGCCCTTGATTTAAGGCCCAGTGCAGCTCCTTTAGTAACACGGCCTCGGTCGTTTGAAGAGCGTGAAAGAGGCAGTAAATCTGCAGCTTCAGTGAGTTCTGCCACAACAAAGTTCATCACATCATCATAAGAGTCTCTTGGTATATTAAAATCATCATCCAACTTAAAAGGCTCGGTTACCAGTGGAACACCACCAAATAAAGACCCAAGTCTGAAATATGCAAATGCCCGATGAAATTTCATCTCACCTATCAGTACACTTACTTTATCTTTGTCTGCAGCAGTAAAACCAGAAAGGTCTATATTTTCAATATTACTCAAAAATATGTTACCTCTGGTTACATTTTTGTAATAAGTTGGCCAATCATTCCCCATTCTGCCCAAATCTGAGGGCGTCATATTTCCTTGCTGAACTAAAAAAGCGTCTGTTCTTTCCCTTGCAAATGACTCATCACTACAAACGCTATAATAGTAATTAGAAGAATGTGGAGCTCGCTGTTGTTTGTATGTCTCTATAACATAGGCATTCATCAATGCAACATCTTTCCACACAGCAGCATCAGAAATCTTATCTAAAGGTGCTTTATCAAGATAATCTTCGCAGGAAGATAACCCTGCAAATAGCAGGAGGTTCAAAAATAATATTCCTATTATTTTAACGATCCTTTTATTATATTTTATCATAATTCCCATAGTATATTCGTTTTAAAAAGTTATACTTAAACCAACATTATAAATTTTATTCTGAGGATAGAATCGACCTCTCGAATCATCCCCTTCAGGATCGAACCATTTTATCTTATCAAATGTAATTAGATTAAATCCGTTCATATAAATCCGTAAATCAGCTATACCTAATCTTTGCAAAGAATTTTTTGAAAAATTATAACCTAGTTCCATGTTTTTCAGTCGAAGATATGAAGCATCCATTAGATTGAACTCGGAATTTAATGCGCTTACCTGAGAAGCATCATAGGTTACATTAGGATACTTTGAATCAGGATTACCTGACCAAGGTCTGTTATCAAACACATCTTGCAATACATTCCCGAAAACACCTTGTGGAAGCCAGATTCTATGCCATACTTTTGTAGCTCCTTGCCAAAGCATTGACATATCAAAATTTTTGTAGTCCACTCTGAGGGTTGTGCCAAACATATATTCCGGCAAGGCCGTTTTATTCTGCCGTACCCTGTCATTATTGTTAATTACCCCATTATCATCTACATCCTTGTACTGTAAATCATTTATCACTGTACCGACCCAATGAGGAGAATTATCAATTTCTGCCTGTGTCCGATAAATCCCAAGAACAATTAAATTTAGTTCGGCGCCAATAGGCATTCCTTCTACTTTTTGATAAGGCAATACACCATCAGGCTCATCAGTATATACTACATTGTTTCTTGCTCTTGAAACATTTGCTGAAATACGATATCTGAAATCGCCAACTTGCTTTGTATTTGACAATTCAAGCTCAAAGCCCTTATTCGTAACAATACCGATGTTTTCCGATGGTAGTATTAACCCTGAGAACTGAGGAATGGCCGCATCCCTTATAGATAGAATATTGCTCCGTTCAGTATGAAAAGCATCAAAAGTTATACCAAGTAACCCATCCCAAAGTATGGCATCAAGACCTATATTTGAGGTTTTCGCTATTTCCCACGTAACATTAGGATTAGGTTCGACATTCTGACTTAGACCAGTGACTAGGTTTCTATTTGTTCCAAAAACCTCGCCAGATGTAAACTGGTATGTTCTCAAAAATTGGAATGGGTTGATTCTATCATTTCCCATTATCCCGTATGAACCTCTTATTTTAAGGAATTTCATAAAAGATACATTATTTTTAATGAAGCCCTCCTGTGATAATATCCATCCAACAGATACCCCTGGAAAAAATCCCCAGCGTTTATCTTTTGGAAATGCAGTGGAACCATCATAACGAAGATTTACATCAACCATATACTTCCCTTTATATACCTCGCTAACACGTCCAAAAATATTCATCCGGGCAAACTCACCTGCATTTCCATCCGTAAATTGTTGGGATGGATCTCCGGCAAATATCTGATCTACTGCTGGAGATGTAAAATTTCGCCTTTCTGCATTGAACCAATTATTATTATCCTTTCCTAATTCGGCCGCTACAAATGCACTAAAATTATGATTAGCAACATCAACCAGTTGGTAATTTAATTTAAGGTTACCAATTATATTGGAGGAAAAATTATATTGTTCTAATAACTCAGTTCTGGGACTTCTTGATGCTGAGACTGGCGTATAAATATCCGTTGCAGAATTGTGTAAGTATACAGTCCATGGTTTTCTAAAATTTTTCCTAAAATCATTATCTACGTCGTAAGCAACATATCCATTCAAACTTAACCCCTTTACAGGAGTATTAAAATTAAAACCAAGCTTTGTCTGGTACATATTAACCTTTCTTCTGGAATAGCCTGACGCGTCCGAGGCCATCAGAGCAGGGTTATCACCCTCCCCTCTAACACCGTCTCCGGGTAATCCATTCGGAAAAAACATGTGTTGATAGGGGTAAGCATTATATGTTGCTGATGTAATTTCATCGTAATCTTCTCCAGGAGCGTTATTATTAGTCTCGTTAAATGAAAGATCCAAATACACTGACAAATTCTCACTAATGGTTGCATCTACATTTGATCTTAATCCTATGGTTTGAAAATTATTATCACTGTATTTGAACATACTCTCCTGATTAGAGTAATTCGCTGATACAAAATATTTGACGTCATTAGTTCCGCCCCGTACAGAAATATTATGTCGGCTTTGTAAAGAAACCTTCTTAATCATCAAATCATGATATTTTATATTAGGATAATTTAACGGATCTGATCCATCACGAAATTTTTGTATCTGGTCAGGGGTCCATTTTTCAGGTTGACCATAAATACTTAGTTGTTCATTTTGAAATTGTGCCAGGTCCCATGAGTTTGTAAATTCGGGAACACGCGTAGGCGTGGTAAATCCCTGATTATAATTATAACTAACACTTGGTTTGCCGGTTTGTCCTCTTTTTGTTGTAATAATAATGACCCCATTTGCAGCCCGGGCTCCGTAGATCGCTGCTGACGCATCTTTCAATATAGAAACACTTTCAATATCACGAGGATCGATTTGATTTAATCCACCACGTTCCGCAACACCATCAATTACAATTAAGGGTGATGTATTTCCTAATGTACTCTCACCTCGAATTAATATTGATGACACATCTGATCCAGGTGCACCAGTAGTATTAATAGTCTTAAGGCCTGTGAACATACCTGTAAGAGTATTTGAGAGGTTTAAAGAAGGAGTTCTCTTTATCTCTTCCCCTCTCTGTTGTGTAATTGCACCTGTAAGCGTTTCTTTCTTCTGAGTTCCATAACCAACTACAACCACTTCGTCAAGACTTGTTATCGACGATTCAAGTGCAAGGTCAATAACGGATTTGCCCGAAACATTAACTTCTTTGTTAGTATATCCTAAAAATGAAAAACCCAATACAGCATTATTCAGATCAGGTACCTGAATTGTGTATTTCCCATTTACATCAGTGATTGCACCAACAGTTGTTTTCAATAATAATACGTTTACCCCGGGCATTGGTTCTCCGGTTACAGCATCAGTTATTGTTCCTGAAACAGTTTTTTGCTGTTGCATATCAGTACTAAATTCAAATAGATTATCACTATATGAAGTAGCGAATTTGAGAGAACTTTCCGAGGAAATTAAAAATGTTGGCACAGCCGTAACATCCAAAATTCCACAGAAAAGTAAGAATACCAAAATTTTCATAGTGAAAAAAACCTGATGAAAATTCCAATTTGGCATAGAATGCCGATAAACTTTACAATTTTCATTCATAATGATTAGATTAGAGTTAAATGGTTTAAGAAAGAACTGTTTAGTGTTATTTTAGTTAAAAATTAATCAATAAAAATTATAGATTAAATGTGCAGTTTCAATTTTCCACTACTTCTTCAGTTCACTGAGAATGCTCATGTAGTCTTTATAAGCAGTGTTAATATCAGTTTTTTCACTTGAAGGAGTGCAATAAACCAATATGCCGAATCCTAGTGAGAAGCTTTCACCCTTCTTAACAGTGACAGCGCTCTTTTCGCCCTGTTTCATTGCCTCACGGCCAAACGGATTTGCCGCTACATAGCCGTAATTGCGCGAATGGTACCAGCTGGGACGGAAATTGGCTGGATCAGGCATGATCGCCATACCTACATAATTATTGTCTATCTTGCCGCTGTAATCAATCCACTTTGATGCCTTACCCCAGGTCTCTTTTTCATCCTTCAATCCTTCTGCATTGGTAATGTGCCCCTGGCCGTATTGGACTGTAATCTTGGTGTTCAACCTAATCCCAAGCCCCATTTCTTCCTGATCACCGAAGGTAAAATCATTTTCGTCGGAGGAAAATGTACTGTTAGTAACTAACAGGTAGCCAGATGGACGCACCAGAATTGTATATTCTACCAGTTCCGCTAACATCCTGCTACTTCCGTCGGAACTCATGTAGTAATTACGAACTGTGAATGTCCCTTTCCCGGGACCACCACTAGGTTGTTCGACAAACATTTCATGTTCGACTTTTTGTTTGGTTCGCCAGTAATCATTTCCATTTATATCACCAAAGCTCAACCAGATACCGGGATGCCATGCAGAATGGTCCTTCGGATCATCCGCCTGAGGGGGATGATTCCGCGTCGCTTGAATCCCGCAGGGGGTCATCACATTATCAAAATATGGCCTAGTGGTTACAGAGTCCTCATAAATGTAGTTCGCAAAAGGTTTCCCTCCAATTGATATTAAGAGTTTCCCCGGTACCTGCTGAAATGAAACAGCAGGCTGAGCATTATTATCTGAACAACTCGATGAACAAAATATCATTATAATCATGAGTAGTGAACCACTAATCCAAAACTTAAGAGTGGGTGCAAAAAATGTCCTATTTTTCATAATTTCATATGTTATAGTTTTCATTTCAATAATTGTGTAATCTTTTTTATCCCTTATAGGGAAGTTCATAACCTTTACGATATTCGCGACCCAGCAGTGCTCTGGCCTTTTCGTCGAATCCAGGGCATTTAATGTCTTCCTTCACCGGATCGTACATTAGTGAACTTGCTCCCAATCGATTTCCAATGTTAGCCAAATGACACAAGTTTGTTGTAATCGCACCACTTTCAATTGGGGAATTCAGTTTGGCCGGATTGTTCTCGCGTACGGAAGTCAGAAAGTTTAAATAAATATTTTCAACGGGTTCCGGTGACACTATCTTTATCTGCTCTTTCCCTTTGGTCACAATGACTCCGGCACGGCCAAAATCCATTTTGCCTTCAGTCCCGTAGGCCACATTTCCATTATCATGCCCTTCTAAAGTATAAGGTGTCCATAGTCTCATTTCCCATATTATCTGGCCATCCTTGTACTCAAAAATAGCCGTCTGAGTATCCGGAGTCTCATGATCATCATCATAGAAGAATTGACCACCCGAGACTACTACTCTATCCGGATAACGATCACCCATTGCCCAAACAGCTACATCAATCTGATGTACTCCGTCGTTGTCTGCGTCTCCACCACCATAATCCCAGAACCAGTGCCAGTTATAATGCCAACGGTTCATGGTAAACGGTACAACTGGAGAAGGCCCCAGCCACATGTCATAATCAACTCCCGGAGGAGGATTTTGAACCGGAGCACGCCCAATTGGTTCACGAAGCTGATTGTCAATAGCCTTGACTTGGTAAACCTTACCAATAATGCCATTGCGTAGCTGCTTCATTCCTTCGATGTGATCCCCTTCACTGCGCCGTTGAGTACCATGAGTCACACATTTTTTATACTCCTTGGCAGCTTTTACAAGCAGGTTGGTCTCACGTACGGTATGACTGCAAGGTTTTTCAACATAAACGTGCTTACCTGCCATAAGCGCATACAACGCCATCGGAGTATGCCATTGATCCGGGGTTACTATTGACACTGAGTCAATCGACTTGTCATCGAGCAATTTCCGGAAATTTTTATACTTCTTGATTCGGCCCTCATTGGGCAATCCTTTCACCTTCGAATCGAGACGTTCCGGGTCTACATCACATACAGCCACCAACTCACAGCCCTCCGCTGCGGAAAAGCGCTTACAATGACCGCCCCCTTGACTTCCAGTACCGATAACTGCGTGCCTGACTGTGTCACTTGGGGCTGATTTACTCCATGCGCTCGGCATGATAAATGGAGCAGCAATAATACCGGCACTTCCCGCACCAGTTGTCTTTATAAAATCACGACGTGTAATCTGAGACAACAATGATTTTTCTCTTTTTTCTTTTGCTTTCATTTCTTCTTTTTTTACAAATAATGAATTTCAAAATTTATTTTTTAACTGAAGACAGATAATATAAAAACTAAAATTTAAATAAATTCATATCAAAGTTATGCATCTTGATTAGAAGATACTTCAGTTATCGTATTGATCTATGATACTATTTTAATCTTTCTATAATCACAAGATTTCAAAAACACATTACTTTTGTTTCCAAATTTTACTCAGATTGCAAATTTATATGTTGCTGAGAAAATTATTAAAGAGTTTTATTTCTATTCAATAAGCTCATATATACATATATAAATTACTATTGCGATGATATATTAATATATATAAATTTGTCGTAATAAAAAATATTTCATTATTCACTGCTTAATAATTAATATTCTGAATTTATAATTACCAGAGATATAATTGTAACTTGCCATAATTTTATTAAACTATCTTAATAGATTCGCTATTTTAATCATAAAACTTAATCAGTTATGGAAATACTGGAACGGTTGGTAATAATACCGGATAATCAATCTTTTATAATAAGAGAGTTGGAATTAAAAAACAACAAAGGAATACTCCATACTCACCAAACATATGAATTAAACTACATTAAAGATGCTTACGGCAGACGTTTTGTTGCAGGTAATATTTCAAATTTCGTGCCCGGTGATTTGATTTTAATGGCCCCAGACGTTCCGCACTGCTGGGAAATTGATAATAAAGAAATCCAACCGAAAGCAATCACTATTCATTTTAAAAGTGCTCTTTTTGAATATGCATTATGTGCTATTCCAGAATTAGAATTCGTGAATAATTTGATAAAAGAATCCAAACATGGAGTTTTTATAAAAGGAGTTGATACAAATATATTAATGTTACTCTTTTGTGAATTATTTGCAAATAAAAGTGCCTTTGAAAATATTCTAGGAATTCTTAACCTTCTAAGGGAAATCGCGCTTTCTGAGGATGTTCAATTGCTGGCAAACCCGGAGTTTATTTTGAATATAGATTTACATCAGAATCAGCGTTTAAAAAAAATATATGAGTATATCTTTTACAATTTTAAAAACAACATTAAATTAAATGAAGTTGCATCCTCAATTGGTTTATCCGAAGGTGCTTTTTGTGCATTTTTCAAAAAGAGTACAAAAAAAACATTTTCTCATTTTATTAAAGAGGTAAGAATTGGATATGCCTGCAAATTAATTAATGCAGATAGGGACAAGCCCATTTCTGCAATTTGTTTCGAAAGCGGGTATAATACTTTTGCCAATTTCAATAGACAGTTTAAAGAGGTTACTAATATGAACCCAAAGGAATATAGGCATGAAACCAGACTTAAAAAAAATCAACTGTAAGTATTATTTTGAAGGTTGTACAGAAAATATTTTTTTTACCCTCTAGCATAATCTGAGATAAATCATCTATGCAATCCCATCTGAGTGTGCGGCAAAACTGGTAAGCGACGAGGTCGATATAGGTCTGATACCGGTTGCAACACATCCTATCATGAAAGAGTATCCTATCATAACAAATTACTTTCTGTGAGCATATGGTAAAGTGAGGACAGTAATGCTATTAAGCAATTATCGTTTTGAGGAAATCAGGACGATAAACCTTGATTACCGTTCAAAATCATCTGCCAATCTAGCTAAAATCCTGTCGAAGAATCTATGGAAAAAAGAATTTATCTGGAGAAGTACTTCGGAAAATTTCGATTTTTCAGATTGTACTTCAGTATAAAATTTTAAAGTTGCTAACTTTAGAAAAAGAAATAATATTAAACCTCAATCATCGCTAATATCTTCATTGCATTTATTTTTTATTATCTCTTTAAACTTGAGATTCATCTTTATTCTCTTGCCGGAATAACAGTAAAACTTAAAAAAATCGTTGCCTCTGAAGCATTTAAAAATTCAAATCCAATATACTCTGAAAAGAAAAAAGACCTTGAAAAATTGGCAAATAGCCTGAAAGAGACTGATAATCCGGTTTTGATGTTAGTTAGATTGAAGAAATAAAACTTTAAATCCTGACGATAGTAAAATTACTCCGGCGCCTAACACGAACAATGCTATGAAAAGAACAGCTCAGACGTGTTCAGATTTAAATAAAGATCCCTTATGAACTTCTTCAATATAAATCCTATACAATCAGGCTGCAATATGTGGTCAGTATTTATTGACTGCCGCAATCACTTGTCATTTTCTAAAGGTAAGGGTGCGAATGCCATAGTGTCTAAACATTAAGTTACATTCCGTTTAATGGATAAGTTCTCAATAGAATAAAAGGATGATCATCTTCAGTTGATGAATCGTTAAATGACCTTTAAAATACCTTATAGGACAATTTGAAAATTTCGAGTAAAGTATGAATCCCATTTAAACCAGTAGCAGGACACGTTAATCTGCCACACTAATTCTTAAACTCTCAGCTGTAAAGGCCCAGAGGATCAATAATTGATTACTTTTAGGCTCATTTTTTTAATATGAAATTTATCTACATTTGATTAACCTTTGAGGAAGGAAACGAGCTCTGCAGGAATGCAACTCGCCAGTGCCAAAACAGGGTGCTCGGTGAAACGAAACGCAGCGAGACAAAAGAAGCAGCTCAAAAGGGTGCTTCTTACTTTGCAATATAATTAAAACTCAAACCCAAAACTCAATTTAAAACCACGTACTCAGAAATCTGAGCGGACCAATCGCCTGTATTATCTTTTACCCGGACCCGGATCTGCTTCTGCCCCGCACTACCAAAAACGTAGCGGATCTTACTCAGCGGAGAGCTAAACTTGTAATTTGCAAGCGTGTACTCGTACTCTACTATTTTCCCGTTAAATCTTGAATCATTGTCATATGACCCTGAGGCATCTACCTCATATTCATAAGGGCTTGAAACACCTATCTTTTTAACTGTAAACAAAGCGACCGGTGCAATATTTCGGAAAATAGTAAACGTGAAAGAAAACTTAGTTTCTTGACCAAAAGAATCGTTAGCCGTCAGCTTAACGATATCCTGACCCTCATCAACCCCGGTGAAACTAAGCAGTTCAGAACCAAAATCTGACGTGTTGCAAATTCGACCATTTTCTTCTGAGAAGATGAAGTTTGAACAATATTTTTATATAAAATAGTTATTTTCTATAAAATAGTCAAGCATTCTTAATAGTATTTGGTGTATTAGATATAAATATACGGGTATATTCTATAAAATACCTGAATTGAAAAACTACATGCTAACTCCTGAAGACTTTCTAAGTAGGAAAGAACGTCAACAATTAATGAAAAACTGTCGGGAACATGTCGAATGGAAAAACTCGTGGCCTTGACTACATCTGAAAATTTAGAAGGAACAAATCCTGAATTCCAGGTAAGAGGCTTAATATTTTCAACCTTTTTAAGCAAATTTAATCTCCGTTCCGTTTTTGTCAAGGGTATACAGAGCGATGATATGTTGGTATATAAATATATGGTATCATCGCAGTCAGCGTAAATCTGCGTAATCTACGGGAAAATGGAAATTGAAGAATGTGAAGAAATTTAAAACAGTGATACTCCGTTTAAAACACCGTGGGACTCATTGGTTAAGAAGGAATAAGGCAGAACAATAACATCCTGCCTTTGCGAGAAAATGATTAGAGATCATATAATGAGGGAGAACTATACAATCATTTAGCATCTAATGATTTTGAATTATCAAACAAATATTTTACATTTGCTATTTACTACACATTTCGTAGCAAATTGCAAATAAATATAAATGTCAAAAGACAAAAATCCATATAATTACATTGAAGACTACCTTTTAACTGTGAGGTCAAAGGGTTGCTTTACTGTTACACAAAACGAATTATTAGAAAAATTCAATATTTCACCTAAAGCACTTAACCAGAATTTATTTCGGTTAAAGTCTAAAAACCAGATCGCTCAGATTCGAAAAGAGTTTTATGCAATCATCCCTCCCGAATATTCACACCAGGGCATGTTGCCCGTTTATTTATTTGCCGATGATTTAATGAAAAGCCTCAAAAAGAATTACTATCTGGGACTATATTCAGCAGCTGCTATTCACGGTGCCGGTCACCAGCAACCTATGGAATCGCAGATAATTATTGAAAGACCAGCATTAAGGGAAATAAAGAACGACAAGCTCTCCATTCGTTTTTTCACCCGGAACAAATGGAATACCGCCGATATTATTGATAAAAAAACAGATGCCGGGTATGTTAAGGTTTCCTCTCCAGAACTTACAGCATTAGACTTAGTTCTATACAGTTCAAAAATAGGAGGTATCAACCGTCTGTTACCCATTTTAGAAGATTTGGCAGAAATTATAAAACCTTCAAAACTTTATCGAACAGCCAAACAATACAACCAAATAACCATTGTTCAACGATTAGGGTTTCTACTCAATACTGTAATTGGTTCTGGTGAGTTATCTGCCTCTTTAAAAAAACTTTTAAATGAGAGCAATTATAAAATTATTCCCTTGTCAATGGCCCACAAAAACAAAGAAGATGAAGTAAATACCGATTGGAAAGTAATTATTAATACGGATTTGCAAATATGATATCTCGTAGATATATCGAAGAATGGAAAGCAAACACCCCTTGGCCAAACGATGCTCAGGTAGAACAGGATTTAGTTATTGAAAGGGCGCTAGTCGAACTGTTTTCCGATGACCTTATCCGAAAAAGCTTGGCTTTCAGGGGTGGTACGGCTTTGCATAAAGTATTTTTGAAACCACAAGTTAGATACTCTTATCCAAAGTAAATCGTTATCCAAAGTCATTATTCAAAATATTCCATAAGTAGTTATAAATCAAGTTTACTTTTGATAATATTATCGTGATAATATTTGCTATTTTCAAGTAGATGCAATATTGCATTTATATAAAA
>DATKUO010000243.1:0-21187 GCA_035530515.1 Bacteroidales bacterium | reverse complement strand
TTGGAGGCTGTGCCTCCAACCACCCCCCTCGACTCTCTAACTCACTAAACGCTTGTCATTCTGAGCGAAGCGAAGAATCTCATACTTTTAGTCGGTCAGTAATGTAAAAAAATGAAATATAAGATTGTAAAAAAAGTATTTAATTGATAATTAATGAATTAGAAGTAACGCAGCAACATGGAATCTCCTGAATAATTAGTGACGGATCAAAATATTAAACTACTAATAAGCCCAAATTGTTAAACTATGAAATTAATATGAGAAAAAAACTAATACTGATATTAGTTCCTCTTTATCTGCTTTCCTTTGCTGTGCAGGCTCAGGAAGACACGATAAGAAGCCTCATATTCACTGAATGGAAAGCTGAAAATAGTTTTACTGCTTATATGGAGTTGACCAATGTTGGCAGCGATACACTTGATCTCTCAAAATTTACACTTGTTACAGGGTTGAAAGGTTACCTTTTACCTTATAGAATTGGAGATCCGACTATAAGATTATCGGGCAAACTTTCTCCAGGTGATTCCTATGTGATAATGCCGGTATATGATTCTCCTGGCATCGATGGTATCCCCATGCATGAAACCAGGATGATTCCCATGGCAGATTTAATTGTCCATAAACTGGAAGCAGGGGCTACTACTTTCCTTTTCGATCCTGAAAAAGAAATGTGGGGGAAAGACAGTATCGATAGTTTTGAGAAAATTATAACTTATGGAGGAGGAAAACGCTCAAGCGGGTTATTTTATCACTTGGATAACGGAGATTCGGTTCTAATTGATGCTGTTAATAATTATGACGTATTTGTTGCCCCCTTGTCAGTGGCAGGCATCGAAGGTGCAACTCTTACACATACTTTATTCAGAAAGGCTACTGTTAAAAAGGGTAATACAAACTGGAACCAGGCAAGAGGTGCCGATGCTGAAACCTCTGAGTGGATCCCTGTTCCTCATGATGATGATATGTTTGCTACTGTTGGCAATCACGGTAATTTTCATATTGAAATATCTTCTGCCTTAGTAATTATTGACAAAAGTAAGTCGGAAATTACTGTTCCTTCCGATACGCGGAAGGAGGATTTAATTAGCAGTTTAATAACTTTTGGACAAGGAGTGGCCTGGCAGTATGTTGATCTTGCGTTTTCAAACCAAACTATTTGCCAGGACGGTGATATTCTTAAAGTATTTGGAATTGGGGACACACTGGAAGAAATTGATTTTAATATTATTGTTACCCCTGGAGAGTCTTCTCCACTGACCATTGTAGAAAGTTTTGAAATAGCCAATACTGTAACGGTTGATCCATTTGGTAGTTCAAATGAAGCTCTTGAGTTCAAGATTGATGGCGTGGATCAACCTTTAAAAGTTACGGGGGCATGGACGGTGAGCTTTGACGAAAAAATGCGAGCACCAAAATCTATCGTCTTCAACGAGCTAATGTCGTGGACACAAAGTGAAGTGGAGGGCATAAAATATTACTCCGGAGCAGCAAACTACACCAAAGTAGTGGAAGTGTCGCAAAGTATGCTCTCGTTAGATAAGAATATTTACCTCGATCTGGGGGAGGTGGCAAATGTAGCTACTGTAAAAATTAATGAGAAACAAATTGGAATACTTTGGAAGCCACCGTATAGACTGGAGGTGAAAAAAACACTCAAAGCCGGTAAAAATACTTTGGAAGTTATTGTGAGTAACTCCTGGGTAAATCGACTCATTGGGGATGAGCAATATCCATCCGATTATGAATATGTTAAGATATTAAAAGCAACCTTTGGCGGCTCTTTGGGCATAACAAGCATCCCATCCTGGTTTCAAAATGGGGAACCAAAACCCGGGAGCGAAAGAATTCTATTTTCCACATGGAGGCACTTTAGTAAAGATTCTCCATTGCAGGAAGCCGGACTATTGGGACCAGTTCAACTTGTTACAAGTAAGATAATATTCATCCCTATAATTAATTAGAAATGAAACTAACAAATCGAGGTAATAGTTATCAAAAAGCTAAAGGAGGAACAGTCAGAAGTTTTCAGCAAACACGAAAACAATTTCTCAGGACATTAGGCTTAGCCGCAGTTTCTGGTCTCGCAATGCCGGCCGGCTTGAGCTTCGCGAGACCATTGGTTCAAAACAATAAGGATTTTATAAATAGCAAATAAAGACTATCAGTTTTTTATTTCTTCGTGCGTTGACCTTGGATTTTTACTCAATCTATAGCCGGGTGATCTATAATTTTCCTATTTTAGCAGGTATATAACTACCTTTAATCTTGTTAACCGATTCAATGATAAAATGGATGAGGATAATCCGAAATATGAGATAACTTCAGATACATTACTTTGGAACAATTTTCGTTCCGGGGATGAAAAATCTTTTGAAAACATTTACAGAACATATGTAAAGCCACTTTATCATTATGGTTCAAAATTTACAAACGACAAAAATTTTGTTCTCGACTGCATTCAGGAAGTCTTTGTGGATATTTTTACTCACAGGCATAACCTTGGCGAAACAAATAATATCAAACTTTACCTTTTTGTAGCCCTGAAACGAAAAATAATCTGTTCACTTCATAAAAATAATCTGATTCAATCATTTCCGGATGAAATACTTCCATTCTTATCAATTTATTCCTCTGAGAATGAGATTCCAGATTTTGAGACTGACCCGGGAAAGATAAATAAACTGAATAAAGCATTGAAAATGCTTTCTCCACGGCAAAAGGAGGCAATTTATCTCAGGTTTGTCAGTGAATTAAGATATGAAGAAATGTGCCAGATTATGAACCTCAATTATCAGAGTGTCAGAAATCTTGTTCACAGGGCTATTGAAAAACTTCGCAAAATTATTGTCTGTTCATCTTTCTTCCTGCTTATCCTTCTGTAAAACCATGGTTTATGGCATTATTATGAGAGTAATATATTATTGTAATATGTTGCATATATGTGTATTATAGGCGGGAATTGAATTTTTTATAAAAAATTGCAAAAAAATGAGTACAAAAAAATAAAACTTAACTTAATACAAGTATGAAAGATTATTTAGATTTTACATCTGTAGATTTTGTTGAAGATAAATATTTCATTGAATGGGTTAACCGGCCATCGGAAAAATCACAGGTGTTCTGGAAAGATTTCATTAGCAAAAATCCTGACAAGCGCAAAGAAATTGAAAGTGCTAAGTTGATCATTATGTCTATGAACCCGGTTGAAAAAGGTTTATCGGAAGTAGAAATTGATTCCTTATGGAGCAGTATCAGAAAAACTATTAACAACAGAAAAAAAAGGTATTGGCGCTTGTGGTATCCAATTGCAGCTGCAGGCATATTATTTTTTGTGGTAAGTATCTGGTGGATACAAACTCAAAGTCATAAAAGTTATAAGGTGGTGGATTATTCGCAGATATTAACTGTTCCTATGGTAAAACAACAGGATGTTGAACTCATTCTGGCCGATCAGACAAAACTAAAAATTTCTGAAACAGAATCAGAAATTAAGTACAATGCTAACGGCAAGTTGTCAATTAATTCAGAAAAGTCTATTCAGCAGGAAGCAAACGCAGGTAAATCCGGACCTGAGTTGCTTAATTCTATTGTAGTTCCGAGAGGTAAACGTGCAAATTTAACCTTCACGGACGGTACTATACTATGGTTGAACTCCGGAAGCAGTGCAGTATACCCGGTTGTGTTTTCCGATAAAAAACGTGAAATCTATATTAAAGGCGAAGGTTATCTTGAAGTGGCACACGAAGAATCACGACCCTTTATTGTTAAAACGGATCAGATGGATGTAAAGGTACTTGGTACCAGTTTTAATATCAGCGCCTATCCGGAAGATGCAACTACAAAAGTGATTCTTGTAAAAGGCAAAGTACTTGCAAGAGCACATAATAATTCTGACGTAATTCTAATGCCAAACCAGATGATTTCCTACGACAACGAAACACAAAAAACCAATGTGACAGATGTAAATGTTGATGATTATATCAGCTGGAAGGATGGATGGTTATTATGCAACAGCGAAGAAATTGGCAGCCTGGCAGAAAAACTTGAAAGATATTATGATCAGGAAATCATAATTACCGAAAGTGCAAAATTATATCGTTTGTCAGGGAAACTTGATTTGAAGGATAATCTTAATCAGGTGCTACAGGTTATTGCTACAACAGCCCCTGTGAAAATAGAAGTTGAAAATGATACAATATGTATTTCAGGAAAATAGCTTAAATGATAAAATATTATGGACTAACATATTAATTAAAAGAGCCGAACAATATCGCCATATTGTCCGGCTTTGGTTTTAATCAATGCTCATGTAAACCAAACAACTAATTAAAACTTCACAAATTTATGAAAAAAAACAGGTTTTGTATCCCGTTTCCAGGGAAATTTAAAAAACTTCTACTAACCATGAAGCTCGCCACAATCCTTTCGTTTTCCCTAATTATGTCATTAAACGCCAGCGTCCTCGATTCTTATGGTCAGAGCGCCAGGTTGTCATTGAAGTTAGAGGATGCAACAATAAAGGAAGTTATGGACAAAATTGAAAAATCCAGTGAGTTTATTTTTGTCTATTACGATAACATTCTCGATGTTAACCGGAAAGTAAGCTTAAATGTGAAAAAGCAGTCCATTGAAATGATACTGGATGAAATGTTCGCATCTACAAATAACACTTACACTGTTATTGACCGTCAGATTGTGATTTCTCTGAAGAATCAATCTGAAATTCAGGAAGATGTTTCATTAGCTGCTGAAGATAATCTCCAAAAAATTCCTGTAACAGGTTTTGTCACAGACCGACAGGGTAATCCTTTGCCTGGGGTCAACATCGTTGAAAAAAATACAACTAATGGAGTACTTTCTGACCCGGATGGAAAATATTCCATTAATGTTTCATCAGGGAATGCCACACTTGTCTTTTCTTTTATCGGGATGACAACTCAGGAAGTTCCATTAAATGGTCAAACCAAGATTGATATTGTAATGAAAGAGGCAACCTTAACTCTGGAGGAAGTAGTTGTAGTTGGTTATGGCGTACAAAAGAAGGAGAGTGTTGTAGGAGCCATTTCAACTGCTAAAGGTTCTGATCTTGTTAAAGCCGGTGGTTTAACTAACATTTCTAGTGCTCTTACCGGTTTGGTTCCCGGTCTTGTGACTATGAATTCTCTTGGTAAACCAGGAAAAGACCAGGCTGAAATTCTCATTCGCGGTAAATCGTCATGGAATAATTCCTCTCCTCTTATCCTGGTTGACGGGCTGGAAAGAGATATGGACGATCTTGATGTGAATGAAGTGGATAATATTTCAGTTCTTAAAGATGCCTCCGCAACCGCAGTATTTGGTGTCAGGGGGGCAAATGGTGTAATTCTGATTACTACTAAACGAGGGAAAACAGGTAAAGCTGTTTTTAAGTTCGGAGCCTGTTCTACCTTAAAGATGATTTCCAAGATGCCAACGTACGCAAATTCTTATGAAAGCCGTTGGATGAGAAACGAAGCTATTGAAATTCAGACACCTGCCAATGAATTTTCATGGGCCGATTATACCCCATATGAAATATTGATGCATTTCAAAAATCAGGATATGCCTTACCTTTTCCCCGATGTAAACTGGCAAAAAGAAACCGTACGTGATTTAACATGGTCTCAAAAATATAACCTGGAGGTTTCGGGAGGAACAGATTTTGTAAAATATTTCGCGGCTGTTTCTTATCTGCATGATGGCGATATAATTAAGATACAGGATTTTGGCCAGGGATACCTTCCTGAAAACAATTTCAAAAGGTTGAATTTTCGTACCAACCTCGATTTTCATCCAACTAAAACAACCACCTTAAGTGTGGACATCGACGGATCACAGGGAAAAATTAATTCTTTTTCAGCCAGCAGTGGTAATGCATGGGGCGGTCCTTACGGTAAAGCGCCTGACCTGTACCCGGTAAGATATGAAGATGGGACTTTTGGATGGAGTAGCGGCCTTGATGAAAAAGAAATGAATTCGGTCTATGCTTTTAACTTCCATGGGATGGATGCCACAACAACCAATAACATCAATACAATATTCACAGTAAATCAGAAACTTGATAATATAACAGAAGGACTTTCATTTAAGGCCATCGGATCGTTTCAGAGTGTATATGAAACAAGCGGGCCTGGACAGAGCGGAAATGCCAGAGAGCTTAAATATATTGATCCTTACACCGGCCTGGTTGAGATCACATATCCGAAGGAATATACTGATTTGACAAATGGATTCAATTATGAGCCTATCATTTCCACAATTACAGCAGAAAATACTTCGGCTGCAGGTTCAAGAAATTTAATGTACCAGGCCTTATTGAACTATAACCGGAAATTTGGCAAGCACTTAGTTGGAGGATTGATAAATTTCAAACGTCAGCAAAGGACATCCGGAAACGACTTTACTTATTACCGTGAAGAGTGGGCCGGTCGTGTGTCTTACGATTATGATAACCGTTACCTTTTGGAAACAAATATCGGATACAATGGTTCGGAGCAGTTTGGTCCCGGCTACAAATTTGGTTTTTTCCCATCCTATGCACTCGGATGGAATCTGGGTAATGAAGAATTCTTTAAAAAGAATGTCAGATTCATGAACAAAATGAAATTCAGATTCTCAACCGGAACTGTAGGCAATGATAATGCAGGGAACGCAAGATGGTTGTATGTATCAAGCTGGGCCTATGGAAAGTACGCACCATTCGGAAATATTAACCCATCAAATTCACCTTACATAATGGTATCCGAAACAAATATTGGAAACCCAAGTATACGATGGGAAACGGCCGTAAAAAATGATTTTGCTATCGAAACAGCTTTCTTTAAAAACATAATTACCTTAAACTTTGACTATTTCTGGGAACACAGAAAAGATATTTTTATGTCGGCCTCCCAGAGAAACATAGTTCCATGGTTTGGAGCTAATCCTATTGCAGCGAACATTGGTGAGACTAAAAACCATGGATTTGAACTTGAAGCAGGTTTTAACAAGACAACAGACTTTGGATTAAGGTATTATGCCAATTTAAGCCTTTCTTATGTGAAAGATGAAATAATATATATGGAAGACCCGGAGTTGGCACCCGATTACATGAAAGAAGCAGGTTTCCCTATCGGCCAGGTTAGAGTAACTCCTTACTCTGGTCTTATTAAAAGTTGGGATGAAATGTACACCGGTGTGATGAACCAGGTTAATAATACGAGTTTAGTGGGAGATTACAGGTTTATTGATTACAACTCAAATGGCATTATTGATGAAAAAGATGTTGTCCCTTATGGTTATGCCGATCATCCGCAGATAGCTAATAATTACACACTCGGGGCAGATTATAAGGGATTTAGTGTAATGGCCCATTTTTACAGTACACGTAACAGTACTCTCGATGAATCTTTGACAATGTGGGGACAATATTTGAATCAGAGTATTGACCGTATTGTACTCGATAATGCCTGGATTCCCGGGAGAGAAAGTACTGCAACTTACCATCGTCCTAATTGGAACATGTCCGGCACAGGAGGAAATGGCCAGTATAGTGAGGTGGATGGAACATTGTGGCGATTAAAAACAGCGGAAATAGCCTATACTTTTACAGGTGGTACTCTCAAAAAAATGGGGATTAACAATGCACGGCTCTACGTGAATGGTAATAATCTGTTTTTATGGTCACATCTGAATGAAGACCGTGAAAGAGGAGGAATACGTGGGACGAGCTCTGTAAAATATCCGCTGACTAAAAGGATCAATTTTGGAATGAATATCTCATTCTGATAACTATCAATGATTGTTTTCAAGAAAATGGCAAATATTATGAAAATGAAAAATTCAATACTGAAAATATTATTGGCGGGGATATTGTTTTTAACCTCGTGCGAAAAATATCTCGAAAGAACTCCTGCTTCAGACATTACAGATGAAAGTATTTTCGGAACTTATTACAGTTTCCAGGGGTTTGTAGATATGCTGTATGACGGTTTGATACCTTATATGTTTACAGGTGCATCAACTATTGATGGCGGTGATGATTGTTACAGTAATACACCTGGAAAGCAGGCGGGTGCCGCTTTTGCATTGGGAAATTACAATTTTGTATGGAATACCGTCTATAATCCGTGGGGTAGTATCGGTTTTTGGACAAAAGGCTGGTTAACAATCTATAGAGCAAACCAGGGTATTGCTAATTTTGACAAGCTGGTTTCAGCCACAGATGAAGAAAAGAACCTGTTATTGGGACAGATGTATTTCTTCAGGGCATGGTGTCATTTCGAAATTGCACGCTCATGGGGAGGGGTACCATATATTGACAAACTGCTTGAGCCAGATGATAATATGAAGTTACCACGGTTATCCATGGAGGAAACATTCGTGAAATGTGCAGCAGATTTTGACAAAGCTGCAAAATATCTTCCGTGGGACTGGGATGAAACTGTTCAGGGACAAGCCGCTCCCGGCAAAAACTGGGGGCGCATTACAAAAGGCGTGGCACTGGCTATGAAGGCAAGAACCTATCTCTATGCAGCAAGCCCATGGATAGAAGGATTAAAGAATGGTACCGCGAATAAGTATAATCCCGCATTATGCGACTCCGCTGCAAGGGCAGCCTCTGCTGTAATTAACAGCAACAGGTATGAGTTGGTTCCATGGAATGAATACCACTATAATTTTGCAAGAAATGATAACAGTGGTAATAAATTTATCTGGACCAAAGAGATTATTTTTTCAAAAATTAGCACCCTAAGTACCGGTAAAACCTGGGTCGATAACTATATTGGCCGTGTTCATTTGAGCAAGAGGACAGTTGCAGGCACCAGCGCAAATGGGATTGTTACTTCACCTACCCTGAATTTCGTTAACCTGTACGAAACAGCAAATGGATTGGCAATAAGTGATGACCCCGCATATAATACTGCTAATCCCTGGGTCAACCGCGACCCGCGTTTTCTTAAAACCATTCTTATCGATGGCGTGAAATGGTCGAACAAAGCAACTCCTATGAGAATCGAACTTTTCTCAGAAGGAGGTGTCGGTGGGGGTGCAGGGCTGGATATGGCTCCAAATCCGGGTGGTTCCTTATCTGGATTTCTGATCAGGAAATATACCTGTTTTGGTGTTAATGGTGATGATAAAAACTGGAGCAGCTACCGGTTGAATGTACCTTATATACGTTTACCTGAAATGTACCTGACCTATGCCGAAGCCATTAATGAGATCAGTGGACCAAATGGTACGCTTTCCGGATCTTCAATGACGGCTCTTGATGCAGTCAATACCATTAGAAAAAGGGTTAAACTACCTGTAGCTGAAAACATTACATTTCCCTTTGAACTTCAGACCTATGGTGCGGTTTCACTACCTGATGTAAATGCAATGTACACCGCTTCGAAGGAGGCATTCAGGGAAAGGATCCGTAATGAACGCAGCATTGAGCTTGCATTTGAGGGGCATCGTTGGTACGATATCCGCAGATGGTATGTTGCCCATGGGCCTGAATATAAACAGGCTCTTGGCCTGGCATTCTCCAAAACACATACCGGTTTCAGATCCTTTGTGATTATGGACAGGATTTTTGAAAACCCAAAACATTACCTGCTTCCGTTTAAGCCTAGCGATATTTATTTATATAAAGATTTTAAGCAAAATCCGGGATGGGAATAGTCAATAATTTCTAAAACTTAGCCATAATGAAATATTTAAAACAGATAATCTTAATTTTATCCTTTGTCCTCTTTCAGGTCGATACCCTGGAAGCGCAAAAGACTACTCTGATTGATGTGCAGGCAATTGTGCAAAATGACAATGGGAATCCGGTTTCCGGTGCCGTTATCAACACACAGGAAGGACGATACTACGCAAAAACCGATAAGACCGGTGCATTTACAATTAAATGCTCCACGGATGCCGTACTTACTATTGAAGCCAAAGGATACAAAACATCTTTCATTCCTGTAGCTTTGGTTCCAAAAAATATCGCACTTGAGAAAATGCCCTTTCAGATGAGTGAAAGTGATGTTGTCAAGGTACCCTTTGGAAGTTTAAAAAAACGACAGATTGTTGGTGCAATAAGCACAATCCGTCCTGAAGATATTGAAGAATTTGATGCAACTCAAAGCTTTTCCAGTGCATTAGCCTCCCGCGCCCCTGGGTTATTCGGAGGCAAAGATATCAGGGGAATCGGTTATACAGTAATTGTTGACGGTATAAAACGAGGTGGCAGCAATACCCTTGAAACCTATAGCGATATGCTTAATCTTCAGGAAATTGCTGAGGTATCGATCCTTAAGGATGCCACTTCAAAAGCTCTTTATGGGTCAGAAGCTGAAGTGGGTATTATTCTTATCACAACAAAGCGCGGAGAGGCAAACAAACGCCGGATAACAGTAAATGCTGAAACAGGTATCAGTGACCCGATAAGTATGCCAAAATTCCTTAACAGTGCCAATTATATGGAGCTCTTTAATGAAGCGCTGACAAATGACGGGCTGTCTGCAAAATACGACCAGGCCACTATCGATAACAGTCGCAGTGGTATTGATCCATATAAATATCCAAATCAGGATTTCTATACATCGGAATTCCTAAAGTCTTATAAGCCTTTTGAAAAGGTGATTACTGAATTTTCAGGCGGAGATTCCAATAATCGTTACTACCTGAATTTAGGTTATAATAGAAGTGGTAGCCTGCTTAATATGGGTGAAGGTGCAAAAGAGAATGATAACCGGTTGAACATAAGGGCTAATATCGATATTAAATTAAACAAATATATCAGTGCAAATATTGATGCAGTCTCTCTTATTAATTTCTATCACAGCCCTAATTATAAAAGCGGCGATTTCTGGGGCCTGGCTTCAACATTGCGCCCGAATGATTTCACGCCGCTTTTACCTGTAAACCGAATTATCGCAGCAAACGCAGCCCTTGTTACAACAGCCACGAAAATCAATAATGATTATATCCCTGGAGGGAATTCGATATATACACAAAACCTTTATGGCGATATGAACTTTGGAGGTTATATAAACGGGATGAAAAGAATCACTCAGCTTAACATGGGGCTCAACTTCGACCTTGGTTTTATTATACCAAAGCTGAAATATAAAACCTATGTAACCTACGATAATCATAATACGTTTGAGACCTATCAGAAGAATGGATATGCTGTTTATGAGCCAACTTTTACATCTGAAGACAGCATAAGCATAAATAAGATAGGGATTGATAATTTCGTTGGCAGCCAGGGCACTCAGAATACTTTCTTTTACAGGATTTACGGCTGGTCGAATATTTTAAGCTACCAGAATACAATTAATGATATAAATGCATTGGATGTTGTAGCTATGATGAAAATTGATTCCTATAAGGAGAACAATTTTAACTACAGCGATAAACATGCTAATGCCGGGATACGTATTAATTATATGTTAAGAAATAAGTATGTAGCTGAATTTAGCGGATCACTTGTTGGCTCACCACGCTTCGATAAAGGAAACAGATGGGGTTTTGCCCCGGTATTCGGACTCGCATGGATCGCTTCAGAAGAAGAGTTTCTGAAAAGTTCTTCCTTCTTAAATTATTTAAAAATTAAAGGTACCTATGGCAATATAAAAACTGATATTGATGCTGCATTTACAACCTCTGCCTATTACATGTACCAGAATATGTTTAAGAAGGGCGGTTCCTTCAGTTATTCAGATGGTGCATATTCAAATTCACTCACCCAGATTGTCAATATCGGTAATTCGGATCTTACCTGGGTAGAAAGAAATGAACTTAACCTTGGAGCAGAGGCATCAATGTTAAATAACTCACTGTCTGTCGAATTCAATTACTTCAACAGCAAAAGAATTAATAAAATCAGCCAGGTATCTAATACATTTATGCAATTCCTTGGCGGCACTACATTCCTCCCGTTTCAGAATTATGGGGAAAGTGTTGACAAGGGTTTTGAATTTGGCATAAACTATGAGAAAAGGATTAGTGACTTCAGATATAACGTTGGTTTGAACATTGTTAATATAAACCCGATCCTTACAAAAGTTGATGAACTTAATTACGGTCCGGGGCTTGAGTACAGGCAGAAAGCCGGCAAAGCCTCCGATGCAATATGGGGTTGGGAAGCTGTAGGACTTTTTGCTGATGATCAGGATATAGCATCCAGTTCTGTCCAGAAATTCGGGATGGTATCTCCCGGTGATATTAAGTACCGCGATATCAGCGGTGATGGCTTTATTGATGATGATGACCAGACAATAATCGGGTTTTCACATGCACGGTACAATTATGTGCTGTCAATAAACCTTAGTTATAAGAACTTAAATCTGTTCACATATCTGACTGCCCAAACCGGGAGATCGAGTTTATATAACAATGATTACTATTGGGTCTCTGGCGAATTAAAATATCCCGAATACCTGATGGGTCGCTGGGCCTATGATCCGGTGAATGGTGTTGATACGCGTGCCACAGCAACTTATCCCAGGCTGAGCTCAAAAAGTAATTCAAACAACTTCAGGAACTCAAGTTACTGGTTGTACGGGGCTAATCAATTGGAAATTCCTGTTATCCAACTGACCTATACATTACCTGAAGTCATAAGTAAGAAGGTCTATACCAAGAGTTTAAGTATATTCTGCAGGGCATCAGATATTTTAATGATTGCAACCAATAAAGACAGGATGCAATTAAATATCGGCAGTGAGCCTCAGATGAGAAACTACTCAGTTGGTCTGAAAGCACAATTTTAACTATTATAAATATGATAGATATGAAAAAAATATATATACCTGTTCTCGCTCTGGGATTAATTGTCATGACATCCGGGTGTAAGAAATTTCTGGAACTTGAATTCGACAATAATTTGTCTGAAGATCAGATTCTGGCAGATCCTGCCAAAGCTGAAGGAATACTCCTGAATGCTTATAACGGCCTTCCATCTTCTCTCAATATCACAGATGTTGCAACCGATAATGCAGTCATTAATGTTAAGGGCAATAACCTGACAGAAATGGCAACCGGTGAATGGAAAGCAACCAATTATCCCCTTTCAGCATGGTCATCCGCTTACAAGAATATCACCTACGTTAACCTTTTTCTAAAGTATGTTGACAAGGTAGAATGGTCATGGGAAAGTACCTGGCAAAATACGGAATTTGCAAAAAAGCTTAAAGGCGAAGCCTATGGATTGAGAGCTTTTTATGAATACCAGTTGCTTGAGGCACACGCTGGAATAACCGGTGATGGTACCTACCTTGGTTTTCCTATTATAGCTGATTATATCACAGCAAATGACAACTGGCAGAATATTAAGAGAGGAACTTATGCAGATTGCTTTAAACAGATTAAGTCTGACCTCGATTCTGCTATTAAGTATCTTCCGGCAGTATATGCTGACAAACCCGCCGGGGACCCTGTTAAATCCGATTACGACAAAGTTTATGGGGCCAGGTTCAAAAACCGTATGAATGGAGAGGCTGCAATGTTTCTCAAGGCTAAACTTCTGTTGCATGCAGCAAGTCCTGCATTTAGTGCAACTAATGTTGCTACATATGCAGATGCAGCAAATGCAGCAGCAGCACTTCTCAAATTACCCAGCGTGGGTGGTCTGGCCAAATTAACAGCTACCAGGATTGAATATTACCTGCTCATATCAAATACTGATATTTTGTGGAGAAGAGACCAGTCCACTAACTCCTCAAGCCTGGAAGCGAATAACTTTCCGCCGTCATTATATGGAAAAGGCCAGGTAAATCCGAGTCAGAATTTTGTTGATGCATTCCCTACGATAAAAGGTTATCCTATCAGACATGGTTCAAGCGGTTTTGTGCCGGCAACTCCCTTCCTTAATCGTGACCCACGGCTTGCCAAATATGTTATATATAATACTGCATCATTTAAAAACGTTGTTATAAACACGGTATCTGATCCCAAAGACGGTTTTAATGCAATTGAAACATCCACAAGAACAGGATATTACCTCAAGAAACATTTGTTAAGCACTGTGAACCGTACACCGGGGGGTATTGCAGGTCAGACACATTATTATGCCCTGATGCGATACACCGAAGCATTCTTAATGTATGCTGAGGCAGCAAACCAGGCATGGGAACCTGATGTTGATGGAGGCTCAAATGGTTTTACAGCAAGAGATGTTATAGCAAAAATAAGGTCAACTGCAGGGATTACCCCAGATTCTTATCTCCCACTTGTAACAACAAAATATGATATGGATGCCCTCATACGCAACGAAAGGCGAATTGAGTTGTCATTTGAAGGCTCACGCTTCTGGGATATCCGTCGTTGGAATGATCTTAATAAAATTAAGGAATTGGTCAAAGGTACAAGCGATGGAGGCTTATCTTCATTGGATGTTGAACCGAGGGTTTATTCAGATTATATGATCTATGGCCCGGTCCCGGATTCTGAAGTCAAAAAGGGTTTGATCCAAAACATCGGGTGGTAAATATTGACAAATGATAAAGAATAGAATTATGAAAAAACTAATAGCATTCATTTTTGCAATCCTTGTATTGGCATCATGCGAAAACATGAAATTTGATTACAAGGATTATGATTCCCAGGCAGTATATTTCCCGTTTCAATACCCTGTACGGACATTATCGTTGGGCAACGATATTATTGATAATTCGCTCGACAAACAGCATAAATTTCATATAGGAGTATCTATCGGGGGATTATATGCAGAAAACTCAAAATCGTGGACTGTTGACTATGTAGTAGATAATACATTGGTAGAAAACTATCTTGTAAATGCTTCCAACGATACACTCAGAGTGTTGCCGGCAAGTTATTATACAATAAATCCTACAGAAGTTATAACCATCCCTAAAGGTAGTTTCTCGGGGTTAATCGAGGTCCAGTTAACTGATGCTTTCTTTTCCGATCCGAAAGCAATTAAAGGCAGTTATGTTATCCCTTTAAAAATAACTGCAACCAGTGCTGATTCAATACTTATAGGAAAAGCAATCACGGCACCTGCTGACAGACATATTGTAGCGAATTGGGTAAGCCAGCAAACCCCAAAAGACTATACCTTATTTGGAATAAAGTATGTAAATCCTTATCATGGTAAATGGCTTCGCAGGTGCGAGATAGTCGAGAAAGACCCAACCAATACCACAGTTATTTCTACAACGGTGATACGTAATACCTACGTTGAACGTGACCAGATCGTTGCACTCAATACAAACTCAATGTCTGAAGTAATTTCAAACTATGTGGGAAACCTCTTCACCAGTACAATGAGTCTAACGGTAGCAGGAACTGCTGTAACCATTAAACCTGTATCAGGCGCAGCACTGGCTGCGACTGGCACCGGAACATTTAAAGCCGGAGGAGAATCATGGGGAGGAAAACCTTATGATGCCATTTATCTGAATTATACCTATACACTCGCAAACGGCAACAAATGCTCTGTGATGGATACACTCGTCTTTAGAGATAGAGCCATTATTGTTCAGGAGGCACGACCCACCGTAGTAATTCCCGCAAAATAAATGTAATGAATTCCAATAAATCTTTCATTATGAATAGAAGAATAATGTGTATTGGAATAGCAGTGATGTTGCTGTTGGGCGTTTTTTCTACAAGTAGTCTGACAGTTCTTGCTGCAAAGAAGGAAAAGGTAACAAAAGTGAATTTGGCACTGAACAAGACTGTCTATGTCAGTCAGGAAGTTGATGTGCAAAATCCTGCAAGAGCTATTACAGATGGGAAAAAAAGAAGCCGTTGGCTTTCTACAGGTAGCGAAGTTCCGAGATGGCTGTATATTGATTTAGGAGCTCCGACCGAATTTAACAGCGTAGTGATAGTATCCTTCATAACCGGAATTGCCGCTTATCAGATTCAAGTTTCAGACGATGCGAAATCGTGGAAAGAGGTTATCACACGAGGTGCTTTGCCTAAGGATGTAAGACTTAATTTTGATAAACAGAATGCAAGGTATTTGAGAGTGTATATTACAAAGTTGACAAGCGAGGGAGCTAAAAGCATTAGCATCTCTGATGTTGAAATTTACCTTAATGATTTAATCGAAGGTGAAAAAGTGCCCGATGAAGAGCCAGCTTTTGAACCTAAAAAATCGAAAAACGTCCCCGCTGATTACGACCCAACTGCCGATATTGCACAGTTAAAGAGTGGGATGGTATTAATGGTCGGCAACAACACGGGTTATGTGAATGGCCAATTCAAGCGGATTGACCGGGAAAATTTTATGGTTGTGCCTCAGATTGCCGGCGGAGGGGCACTTGTGCCTATGAGCTTTATTGCTGACGGCCTTGGTGCTACCATAAAATGGGATGACGCAACTAAAACTGCGGCCATTTCGAAGGGAGACAAAAACATTTCCATCACCATTGGTTCGGATAGAATGAAAACCAATAATGGAAACATTAAATTAGATGTGCCGGCGCAGATTATCAACGGTAGTACCATGTTGCCGATCAAAGCCTTGGGTGAGGCTATGGGTAAAAAGGTAGTTTGGGATAAATCCGGCATGATTATTCTTTGTGAAAATGACGCTGCATTTGGCGAGGAGACCGATGCGGGCAGAAATGCGAATCATGCTGCACAGGGTTTGATTGCCCAGGCAGACAATAACATTGTGACGGTTGTCCCCAATCACCCTACAATGAATATAAATTATGGCAAACCTGCAATAATCCCACCAGGAGGCGATTACCCCACCATTGATGTAACACCTCATTATCCATTCTCACTTACAACAGATGTTGTATTTGAGGACGGGACAATTGTGCAAAACCTTGTAGCACAAGATTTGATGGCAGAAAAGAAGCTTAACTTGAAATTTGCAGGCAAGCCCGTGAAGTTGGGGACATATCAAATTCGTTTAAAGTTTAGCAAAAATGGTTTAGACCATTATTACAGCGTTTATTTTACAATTGTTGACCCGGCAAAGTTTACAAATGGTATTGTTGCTGGGGCGTACATAGTCAATAACAATAAGCTTAAGTACACACCTGACTTTATGGGCAATCACTTAATAGATTTCTCCACAGCAGGATATATGGGCGGTGGGGTTGAACTGCCGATTGTTGATGTAGTAAAGAAGGTAAAGCCTTCAGGTGGAGATGATACCGCCAACATACAATCTGCAATTGACGAGGTTTCTGATATGCCATTGAACAAAAAAGGCATAAGAGGTGCAGTTTTGTTAGACGCAGGCGAGTACACCATCAGCGAATCGCTTTCTATAACTTCGAGCGGCATTGTATTGCGCGGTAGCGGCTCAGGAGAGGGAGGAACGCTTATTAAGTTTACAAACAAAGCTGGCATTAAAGTGGCAGGTTCGGGTGCATTTAAGGCCACCAATACCGTAAATGCTATGGATTTGTACATTCCTTCAGGCAGCGACAGAATAAGGGTTCAGGATGCATCCACCTTTAAAGTTGGGGATATCGTCCAGGTTAACAGAACTGTAACTGCAAAATGGATTAAGTATGTGAATATGGATAAATTGATCCGTGGCGGTGTTTATCAGACATGGCTTCCCCCTGGAAAGGTACATTCAGTTACACGGAAAGTTAAGGAAATCAGTGGAAACACATTGGTACTTGATGGCTCATTGGTTGATTCTTACGATTCTGAAACCTTAGGTTTTCCGGTAGCAACTGTGAGCAAAGGTGACTACAGCCAGCCAAGAAAATCTCAGATTGGAGTTGAAAAGCTTAGAACCCAAGTTTTACCTGCACAGGAGCAAGGAGCATTGACTATAGATAATGTGGAGAATTCCTGGGTAAATGATTTGTATATGATCGATGGGGCAAGCTCGGTTAAACTTGGTAATCAATGCTCCCAAATCACGGTTAACAATGTTGAAGCGATTCACTTGGTGGGCAATATTCAAGCAGGGCCTCCGTCAGATTTTGCGATTAATGGAACCAATATTCTGTTTTCTAACGTTAGGTCACAGGTAGAAGGTGCAGGTCAATGGTCGGTTGTTGCACATGAAGGGTGTACAGGACCACTGGTGGTTATAAACTCGCGTAATAAAATGTCGCCACATATGCGGTGGACCATAGGAATTTTGGTGGATAATTGTGATTGGCCGACAGATAAGGGTACGCTTGGACTCGCATTCATTAATCGCGAAACAACAGGTTCGGGACATGGTTGGACAACAGGGTGGTCGGTTGCATGGAATTTTACTGCTCGTACGGTTAGCAATCAAGCTGCAACCGGCACAGCAAACTATGTAATAGGCGGCGGTCCGGGAAAAGTGAAGGAGAGTGCACCCCCCCCTACGGGAGCAGCGAAGAATAGTACAATTATCCCTCAGAGCATTTACGAGGCATTTGGCACCAAGGTTTCACCGCCCAGCCTGTATTTGCAACAGCTTAAAGACAGAATTGGCATTGATAAACTGCCGTACTAGTAAAAACAGAGGATGTAGACGAATAATTAAAGTGCGAAAAAAGCTATTAAAATGTTATTAATCATTCGTTCAAGTGGTAAAGGAGTTATCTGGTTACGATCCTCTGAAGAATGGTCTAATAATACCTCCTGCTTATACATGCAATTGTGTAGCCTTTGTTCACATACCGAATTAAAATCGGTTCAAAAAGTTCAAATTAGATTTTTGAGTAAAATATTTCACATGATAAGATTAGTAAGTTTCAAATATCTCATAATTGTCTTAATCCTTTGGTTAACACGAATTGATGTTATAGCCCAGGAAAATCATAAAAAGGTTATGGGTCCTGCAGATTATGTAAATCCCTTTATCGGGGCAAGCACACAATCTAAACCTCCCTTTGATGCGGGAAAAACATTTCCTGGAACTACCACTCCATTCGGAATGGTACAGCTAAATCCCAATACCATAACTGGTGGACCTAATGGTTCAGGTTATAGCCGTGAACACACGAGTATCGAAGGGTTTGCATTTACCCAAATGAGTGGAGTTGGGTGGTTTGGTGACCTTGGAAATTTTTTAGTGATGCCGACTACAGGAGAACTCAAAACATCTTCCGGAAAGCTCGATAATCCGAATAAGGGATATCGCTCGCGTTTTGACAAGAAGAGTGAAAAAGCAAGTGCCGGGTATTATGAAGTACTTCTGAGTGATTACAATATCAAGACTGAATTAACAGCTGCCCCGCATAGCGGAATATTGCGGTTTACCTTTCCGGAGAACAAACAGTCTCGTATTCAGATTGATCTGGCTCGCCGTGTTGGAGGAACTTCAACACTTCAGTATGTCAAAGTCGTGAACGATAACACGATTTGTGGATGGATGAAATGTACACCCGAAGGGGGTGGCTGGGGAAATGGCAAGGGTCATCCGGATTATACTGTTTATTTTTATGCACAATTCTCCAAACCGCTGACAAATTATGGTGTCTGGAGCGCTGATATTCCGGATAGTATCAAAAGAAAACGGGAAAATATCGAAAGTGCCTCCTATCAGCAACGCATCGCACAAGCTAGAGTTATCCCAAATATTCACGAATTCGAAGGAAAACACTTAGGTTTTTACACTGAATTTTCAACAACTAAAGATGAACAGGTGCTTCTCAAATCAGGAATATCGTTCGTAAGTATGGAGGGAGCCGAAAAAAATCTGAAGGCAGAAATTCCATCCTGGAACTTTGATGAAACGATTGAAAGCGCGCGTAATTCATGGAATAAAGCCCTTAGTAAAATAACCATTCAAACTAATAGCGAAGAACAGAAGGTAATCTTTTATACGGCACTTTATCACACGATGATCGACCCCCGAGTCTTTACGGATGTGGATGGCAATTATCCGGGAGGAGATCATCAGATTCATCAGACGAGTGCTTTCACGAAGAGGACGATTTTCAGCGGATGGGATGTTTTTCGCAGTCAGATGCCCCTCCAAACAATCATTAATCCAATGTTGGTAAGCGATATGCTCAATTCACTAACTACACTGGCTGAAGAGAGTAAAAATGATTATCTGGAACGTTGGGAATTTTTAAATGCCTATAGCGGATGTATGGTAGGAAATCCGGCCGTCTCGGTTCTGGCCGATGCCTATGTCAAGGGAATCCGCAATTACGACATCGAAAAGGCTTATCGCTTTGCCGTAAATACCTGCGAAAAATTTGGGAATGGAGATTTAGGCTATACTCCCAATTCTGTTTCAAAGACTCTTGAACATGCTTATAGCGAATGGTGCCTTTCTGAACTAGCGCGCCAACTGGGAAAAACTGAGGATGAACAAAAATACCGGAAAAGGTCATTATCGTATCAGAACATTTATGACAACGAGCATAACAGTTTCCGTCCGCGATTAGCCGATGGCATCTACCTGCCGTGGCCTGCTACCGGCCGGTTAAAATTCGGCTATGGGTGTGTTGAGTCTAATCTTTATCAGCAAGGATGGTTTGTCCCGCACGACATACCCGGTTTGACATCCCTGATGGGAGGCAAGGCAAAGGTGATCGCCGATTTAAATAATTTCTTCGAAAAAACTCCTGCAGATTTTCAGTGGAATGAATACTATAATCACTCCAATGAACCTGTTCAGCATGTGCCCTATCTCTATAATCGTCTGGGAGAACCATGGCAAACACAAAAATGGGTGCGTTTTATTTGTGAAAAGGCCTATTCTGTGAACGGATTGATTGGGGATGAGGATGCGGGGCAAATGTCGGCTTGGTATGTGTTATCAGCTTGTGGAATTCATCCGGTATGTCCCGGAGAAACACGTTTTGAACTAACAAGCCCTACTTTTAACCAGAGTGACATTGTTGTAGGAAAAGATAAGACTTTCACCATTATCGCGGCTAAGAATAGTCCTGAAAACATGTATATACAGTCTGCTAAGCTAAATGGGGAAAAATACAGAAAATGTTACATTGACTATCAGGAGATTATGAAAGGTGGAATCCTTGAATTCAGAATGGTAGATCGGCCAAATAAAAATTGGGGACTTGAAAAATAGATTAGTCTCTATGTTTGTAATATGCTACTTTAGCAAAAGAACATATTACTACATTGAAAAGACCAGATAAAATTAATAACTATTATACAATGTCGTTTAGTTAAGAAACCAGCTATAAACAGGCATGAAAGGTTATAATATAGGAATAATATCACGGTGCTCTGCACCTAATGTTAATTTTATTAACTCTGTTTCTACAAATATCTGGCAGCTCTGCTGCTTTGCATT
>DATKUO010000242.1:0-3445 GCA_035530515.1 Bacteroidales bacterium | reverse complement strand
GATTGATTTGGTTTCTACTATGTCCTTGTATGAATTTCATGTAGTTAAGATACAAAACATACAGTTCTTTGAAGAATCAATAACCTCATAGTTATCAACAAAAAAGGGTAGGTTATTAGACAGTCTGACGGCCCGGTGGTAGGATTAGTTGCCGTCTGTGTTAGCCGCTGGCATGAGTTTTTGCAAAGTCCCGGTAGATGGACGCGAGTTGTCACGTCACGATAAAATTGTCTTGATGGCGATGCAAAAACCATGACAGCTCGCGCGTCGGCCGGCAGGCCTATTGACATTGTCTCGGTAGCAGGAGTAGTCACGGTACCGAAAGTTTGATAAGTGGGATTAAATTTTCTCGTATAGACTTTGGGGCCGATTACAAAGCTGTCCGGCCTGCCGAAGGCAATTAAACCTACCATCCGTGTTAGCTGTTGGGCCAATTTTAAAACTGTCCAGATGTGCACAAGAACTTTGTCGTCCAGTCCTTAATCTCGTTGTACATGCAGGGACGGGCTGTAAACCTCTTTTGCTACCTTTGGTTTGTGTGTTGGCAAGGAGGGAGTAGCAAATGTGGTTTACAGAGGGAAGGTGTAAAAAAAAAGATTCTTTATCTTCTCCAGAACTTAATATCATTCATCGGAACCTCGAACTTATATGTTTTTTCAATCTCTCCGGTTGAAATATTTATGAACAGTACCTCGTTCTGAGGATAATTAACCGACAGATAACAACCAGATTCAGAATCATAACCAGAGATGCATGCATGATAATCATCACGCTGCATAACTTCCTTTTTGCTGATCTGCACTCCGGTTTCTGCATCAAAAACCTCAATATAATTCCTGTCAGTTTCGGATGAATAAGTCAGTCCAATAATGGTCTTATTATCAGATCTATACACAACGTTATGAAGGATGTTCCTGATATTTACTGTTTTCACAACAGCTCCGGTTGATGGATTTATTGTAATTAATTTATTATCGGCGCGCAGGAGGACATACCCCTTTTCTTCCTGATCGTAAAAGTAGCTGCAGGCGTATGCTCCATCTCCGATATCGACCTGGTTTTCAGAAACAATAGCTCCTGTCTCCAGGTTAACCCTGATAACATAATTAGTGTAAACAGGCGCTCCCACTTGTATGGATTTTGTATCGACAGTGTCGGGATCATCCTCATAAGAAATTGTTGAATACCTTCCGATAAGCACATTATCCTCACTGTCGATAACAACCTGTGCAAGGGGACCAGGAAGTTTAAATGACTTAATAAGATCACCCGTTACAGGATTTACTAGCCTGAACATGGTATCGCAATCGACATAACCGTAGCCACTGCTCCCGGGATCATAAACCGTTGAGCCAAACACGTAACAATTGACAGGAGTGCTGTTGATCACCCCTGAATCAAGCCTTATGCTTACCATCTCGGAACCTTTGGCGCTTTTTATCCCTGTAACAATTAGCGACTTGAGTTTACTGTCGGTTTGTTTTGTACAGGAATGTAGAATCACAACAAGGAGCAGGACGGTCAGGTAAAAAAATCTTCTTTTCATTATAGTACTAATTTCAGGTTAAATTAAAACTTCCTATAGAGTGATCAGAATAGGGAAAAGATACAGATCTCTTTCTCAATCCGGTTTTTATTCAGATCCGACATTCGCCTTTCCAATCAGTGACCGTAAGTTACTAAATTTTACTGAGTAAGTCAATATAGCAGAAATAAAAAATCCGCGCCAACGTTCCATCGGAGCATCTTTTTCGAGCTCAGTAAAGCCAACCGATCGAAGAGAGCTCAGCGAAGGTAAATCCGCGCCAACTCTGATGATAAAAAACGACTGGTAAAAGAGTTCCTCGATGCATTCCTGTTTAAGTATAATATTCAGCAACAAATTGCTTCATAATGAAAAAACCCCGGATGACGTTTATAATTTACTGGGTAGAAATGTAATCAATATTATATCGTATGTGATTTTGCCAATATAATCTACTTTTCGCATATGACTCTTGAATAATCTTGCCATTTTTTATTATTACCCTGAAAATTGGAGGATCACATATTCCAAGTCCCCTAATTATTTTTATCTCTTTCTTTTCCCAGGAAATCAGTTTGAATTCAGCATCTTTATCAAATTCTTTATATAAGAAAGTCTTTAACGTATCTAAATATTTCATAACATAATCCTCCTCTATTTTTGAATAATCCTCATTGCCATAAAAGAAGCAAATTAAGGCTTTGTTCTTAACCTTATGAAATTCCGAAGGTATTGTAGAGATAAGTTCATGCCAACTACATGGTGAGAATAAAGTGTATATTTTAGAACTATCGTTTAAAACCTTCTGATCAACATAAAGAACAAATTTTTCAATCTTATATTCATTATAATAATAATTGTAAAGTAATATAGTATCATTCTGAGCTATTATCGATTGAATTGCTAGTAATGAACCAAATAAGATTAAAAAAACTATTCTTTTCATCAATGATTTATCATTTGATATAATTCTGATGGTGTTAAATTATAGGGCACTTTGTATTTAGGATATCTGTACCAAGTTATATTGTTGTTATAAACCCCCACAGCTATATTCGGAATATTATGATAATTTGCAAAGTAAAAATCCGCATCACTAACATTGCTGCCATATGGATGAGGATGAATAATATATTTTACTACTGCTTTGGATACCGTCAAGCATTGCGGTAACACTATTTCATTCTGTTCCCAATTAACATATGAATAGGCATGATAAGTTCCCTGGGCATCTTTATAGTTCGTTTTATATGAATTCAGGTTATACGAATACCCACTAAGTGCATCATAGTATAAACCTTGATTTGTTTCATAAACAAGGAATTCACTGTTTGTCATTTTTGAAAAATATTTCATCCAATTTATTCCTTCTTCAGCATCACCTATATAAAATAATCCATTCCAGTTTTGCTTTATGTCATTTATGTTTCTAATCGCATTTTCTTCGGATGCATTGTAGTTGATCGATCGGTAATAAAAATCATTAAATCCTGGATTGTTGGCATTTCCAACACCAAAACCATAGTTCGTGTTGTATGAAACTGCCGGGACAACATTGCCTGAGCCTATTCCCACATATCCGGTAAAATTAGAGAAACTAGAATTTGTACTTCCACCAATTACAATAGTTGTATTACTACCTTCTTTAAACCAATCTTTAGGATTCCATGCCCATTTACCGGTTTCTTTATCACGGTTATCGTATGCTGCTTTAAAATATATAAATGGTACAACTATTACGAACCAAGGAAACTCCCCGTCAGGATCAGTATAGACGAGTGGGTTATTGAGGCAATAACTATACCAGTAAACCCTATTTTACATCAGGATTTCAACTTTTCAATGACCAGGGGCAGGGCTTTTTTTCAAAGAACGTTATTACTTGCAAGATACAAATTTTTCTTTTTCAACTGAAAGCGT
>DATKUO010000241.1:0-16575 GCA_035530515.1 Bacteroidales bacterium | reverse complement strand
GAAAGGCTTGATGTAAATCCTGCTCCTATTTCAAAAGGACTTTCTGCAATCATGTTGCGCGATGGGGCAAATGCTGTATTGCGAAACTGCAGCACAAATGATGGGTCTGTTCTCTTAAGGAAAGAAAGTGTAAAATAGTTTTTCGAGGTGAACTTAGCAATAACCGATTCTAATCTCATGAGGGATTAGTTACAAGCTGCTTGCGGCGTAAAAGTAATATTTTTGTATGAATGAGCGAAAGCGAATACATTCATATTGAGTTCTCCAGGAGCTGTGTTTGGAACCCATATGGATGATGGTTCTGAAGTTCCTGAAAAATAGGCTATCCGAATCGATGAAAAGGAACTCAATCAAACGGCAGGCTTTATCATCATTATGTAGGTGAAATCAGTGCTGTCCAAGATAAAAAATATCTATAATTGTTGATTTAGATAATCAGACAATTAAATAGCGAAAGTTTTAAGATCATAAAATAATCCCTATTCAGGTTCTCAAAACAAATCTTACTGGATATGCACGGGATAGATTTAAGGTGTTTTCCTAAATGAATTTAGATATCTTGGGCACAATCGCCACCACAGTAAAAACATTGTATAAATTTTTTATGATATCGCTATAAGAGAAACCATCAGTATTAACTCTATCTCCTAATTTATTATTAATAAGTTGACTCATGCCAATTTTATCAAATGCACCATTAACAAAAGATTTTCCTGAAAAAGGGCTCACGTCAGTTGATGTTTTTTGTAATTTCATACTGAAAAATTAAATATTCCTATTTTGTTTGTTGCTAAGCACTAAAATAAGTAAAATATTTCAGTTGTCAAACATTGTGTATTTTATTTATACACAATGTTTTGATAGCTTTCGTTGATAATTTTGTTGCGGATTTAAGGAATAAAATCATTGTTTTTATTGTTGTTGTAATAATTTTATTATAATATTGCGTATGGTTAATCTGATTTTAATGATGTTTTAACCTGATTTTAATTTATTATCATCATTTCCTAAATTGAAACAAGTGTATGCTTGCTCTATAAAAATGAACCCTTATTATCTAACTAACATGTTAAAACCATTGACTATGCAAATTACTAAGTATTTACGGCGCATTGCGCTGTTTTTTCTGAGCATGGTTCTTTCACTGGGTGTCCTATCTGCTCAGGAAAAAACCATTACCGGGAAGGTTTCCGCCACAGGTGAGGGACCTTTGCCAGGGGTAAACGTTACAGTGCAGGGAACAGTGATCGGAGCTATTACCGACTTGGATGGTGCATACAAAATTACTGTACCAGGACCAGGCGCAGTATTAGAATTTTCATTTATTGGTTATACCAACAAACAGGTTCCTGTCGGTACACAATCAGTTATTGACGTGGTTCTTGAATCTGACGTTACCGCCTTACAGGAAGTTGTTGTGACAGGTTATTCATCTCAACGTCGAAGGGACCTTACCGGTTCTGTCGGTGTTGTTGAAACTGCCAAACTGACTGCTGTTCCTACAGGTAACGTCTCTAACTCGTTACAGGGACGTACATCTGGTGTTACGGTTGTAGGCGACGGACGTCCGGGTGAAACATCAAAGGTAAGGATCAGGGGATTAAGTTCTTTTGAGAACAACGATCCTCTGTATGTTGTTGATGGAGTTCCAACTCAGGATATCTCTTCTATAAATCCGAATGACATTCAATCACTTTCTGTACTTAAAGATGCCGGTGCGGCTTCCATTTACGGATCCAGGGCATCAAACGGTGTCATCATAGTAACTACAAAAAAAGGGAGCAGTGGAACAAAAGTAACATACGGCATGTATGTTGGTACACAATCACCGGGTAATGGCCCGACAAACCTCTTAAATACACAGGAGGAGGCAGACCTGCAATGGCTTGTTTACAAAAATGACGGAACAGTTGATAATAATCCGCTCTACGGGCCTTCTACCAATGCAAGCCCTACATTACCATACTGGGCTGGAAATACAAACTGGTACAAAGAATTAACCCGGAATGCCATGGTTCAAAATCATGACCTCACTATTTCAGGGGGTAATGATAATGCTAAATTCTTTGCAGCATTGGGTGCCCTCAGTCAGGATGGTATTGTGATCTATACTGATGCAAAAAAATACACTGCACGATTCAATTCCGAATTCACCTTCTTGAATGACAGGGTGAAATTTGGGGAGAACCTTACTATGGCTTATCGTACAAAACATGGTGTTTCAAACCAAGATGAAAGTAGTCCGATTGTACGTGTTTACTCGCTTCCAAGTATTATTCCTGTCCATATGACTGTTGCGGTTCCAGACGGATTATCTGGTCCATTTGAAGTCGGCGATTGGGGTGGAACCGGAATTGCCTCAAGATTGGGTGCTGTTAAAAACGTTATCGCAGATCAATGGAGGTCAAAGGACAACGATAACTGGGAAATGCGTATAGTAGGTAGTGCATTTATAGATGTAAAAATTATGCAGGGGTTGAACTTCAGATCCACTCTTGGAGGTACTTTCAATAATGGATATTATAATTATTACGGATTTGTAACGCATGAGGCCGCGGAAAATACTGCCACCAATAATTTCACTGAAGGTGCATGGTACGGTAATGACTGGGTATCTACGAACACTTTTACTTTAGATAAAACATTCGGTCAGCACAAGATCCTTGCTGTTGCAGGATATGAAGCTGTTAAATATGGTGTAGGACGTGACTCAGAGGGCCGTCGTGCAGATTATTTCTCTGATGATGTTACTTATCGGACATTAAATAATGGTGCTAGCACTATTTATGCGAACTCCAGTCTAAATACTCCGACTACATTGGTATCCCAGTTTTTAAGAGCTGATTATGCACTGATGGACAAGTATCTGTTAAGCGCCACAGTAAGACGTGATGGTTCCTCCAGGTTTGGTCCTGACACCCGTTATGGTGTTTTCCCATCATTTTCCGCAGGATGGCGCCTAAGCGACGAATCATTCTTACAGGGAGTTAGTTTTATTAATGATCTGAAATTAAGGGGTTCATGGGGTACAATGGGTAACCAACTTGCCGTTTCTCCACAGAACCAGTTCTATGCCTATGGAGGGTCACCTGGTGACTCTTTTTATGACATAAACGGGACAGGGAATTCATCAGTTCAGGGTTTCAGCGCTACTCGTATTGGGAATCCAAATGCCAAGTGGGAAACCAACGTTACTTCCAACATAGGTTTTGAAGCCACAATTCTGAACAATAAAGTAGGGATCAAGTTTGACTGGTACCAAAAGAAAACAAAGGATCTGTTGTACAATCCTGAATTACCTGGAACTGCGGGAGATGCAACTCCTTCGTATTTAAATATCGCGGCAATGTCCAATACAGGATTAGACATGGAATTTACCTTAAAAGATAAATTTGGTGATCTTGGATTTGACGCAAGTGTTGTTTTAACTACCTATAAAAATAATATAGATAAAATTGCTGAGGGTGTAACATTCTTTGATCCGGGTAATCAAACGAATACGGCAAATAGGATCAACGGTGTGCCGTCGAGGAACATGGTAGGACATCCGATGTCTGCATTTTTTGGCTATAAGGTAGATCGCCTGTTTCAGGAGGCCGATTTCCATACAGAAGTTATTGATGGTATTTCTACCCTTGTGCAAAATTCTGATGTACCCACACAGGACGGGGCTGCACCTGGATTTTTCAAGTTCCAGGACAGCGATAATGACGGTGTAATTTATCCTGAAGACAGAGTATTTATTGGCAATCCTAACCCGAAATTCACTTATGGATTTAACCTGGCATTCACCTATAAGAATTTTGATCTGTCTGCCTTCCTTTATGGGTCGCAGGGAAATGATATCTTTAACTGGAACAAATGGCAGATTTCTTTCGCTCAAGGATTTGGACAGAAGGGTAAAGATCTGTTGTACAATAGTTGGACACTAACAAATACAGGCGCAACTGTACCAAAAGCTTCGAGCATTGCCAGTTTCTCAACTCTCACTGAAATAAGTGACTTTCTTCTTGAGGACGGGTCATTTCTAAGGATGAAAAATTTGCAGCTTGGTTATACGATTCCCGAAAACCTATTGAGTAAGGTTAGTATTCAATCTCTCAGGGTTTATGTTCAGGCGGTGAATCTTTTCACCATTACCAAATATTCCGGCCTTGATCCCGAGATTGGTGGTTGGGACACATCTTTTGGTATTGATGCAGGAAACTATCCGCTTGTTAAGCAATTCCTGTTCGGACTAAATGTAAGTTTTTAATTTAAAATAATTTCATATTATGAAAAAGAAGTATATTATAATATTATTAATCCTTGCTGTGATCGGAACATGGAATTCATGCAAGAGTGATTTTCTCGACATTAAACCGGCAGGGGTTTTGGACCAAAGTGTGTTAGCTAACGCCAAGGGTATTGATGCCGTGTTAATCGGTTGCTATTCGTTGCTTGACGGATGGTCGATCTCTGATGTAACATGGGGGCCACAAACTTCCAACTGGGTATATGGTTCTATCAGGGGTTTGGAAGCGAACAAAGGAACAACTGCAGCTGACCAACCTGAAATCAACCCCATTCAGACATATAGTGAAACGGCCTCAAACGGTTACCTAAATCAAAAGTGGAGATTGTGTTATGAGGGTGTTTCCAGGTGTAACAGCCTGATTGTGATAGCCAATTCAGCGTTGGCCGATGGAAAGATTGATCAGGCTGAAGCTGATATGTATATAATGCAAGCCAGAGCGCTTCGCGGGTGGTATCATTTCGAAGCCTGGAGAATGTGGGAAAAAATACCTTATCTGGATGAAACCACTGATGCAGCAACTGTGGATAACGAAATTGATGCCCGACCTATGATCATTGCTGATTTAGAAGAAGGTGTTAAATTGCTAACCAATATGGGTGCTGTTGGTAGATTCAATAAAACAGTAAGCCAGGTTTTCCTTGGAAAAGCAATGATGCAGATGTATCATGACTATGCAGGTGCATTGCCAATTCTTCAGGCAGCCTCCACAGGAACAAAACCTGATGGTTCTCCTATTGGGCTTGCTCCAACCTACGGTGAGATCTTTGATATTGAAAACCGTAATAAAATTGAGGCTATATTAACAGTTCAGTATTCTGTAAATGATGGGTCCGGAGGAGCGAATGGCGGATATGGTGAGGTATTGAATTTCCCTTATAAGGGAGGTGGATCTCCTGGAGGTTGCTGCGGATTCTTCAGTCCATCCCAGGAATTTGTTAATTCATTCAGAACATCAGGTGGATTACCATTACTTGACAATTCTTATAATGATGATCCGGTTAAAAATGATTTGGGTGTAGTTAAGGCACCTTTAGATGAACCAGATCCTTTTGTACGTGATCAGGGACCGCTTGATCCAAGATTAGACTGGTCAGTAGGCAGAAGGGGAATTCCTTACTGGGATTGGGGACCTCATACCGGTGCTGACTGGGTTCGTGACCAGACCATTGATGGCCCATATAGTCCTAAAAAGCAGGTTTATAAAAAATCTCAGGAAGGTGTGTATACAGAAGTTGGGAACTGGACATCAGGATATACCGCAAACGGATATCGTATGATTCGTTATGCAGATCTTCTTCTCCTGATTGCAGAATGTCAGATTGAAACAAACGATCTTGTCAATGCTCAAATTAATATTAACAAGATACGCGCCAGGGCCGCAAATTCAGCCGGATGGGTAAAGATGCCTGATGGTACAAATGCAGCTAACTATCAGATCGCTCAGTACACAACACCATTTGCTGATAAAGCTTTTGCTGAGAAAGCTCTTTACATGGAAAGAAAACTTGAACTCGGACAGGAAGGTCACAGGTGGTTTGACCTTAATAGATGGGGTATTACAGTTACAGAACTGAACAGGGCTCTTAATTATGAGAGAACAATGCAATGGGGTGATGTTTTATATGGCCAGAGCACTGTTGGTACTGAAGATGTAACCTATCCTATACCACAACGTCAGATTGACTTAAGTAATGGAAAACTGACTCAGAACAGATAATATTTGTATTATTTAATTTTAATCTAAAGTGGACTGCCTGTAGAGGTAGTCCACTTTTTTTATACATTTACTGGATTTAAAATAATTAGTCAATTGTATGAGAAAAATATTACTGCTGCTCTTTTCAGGATTGTTGATATCCTGCAATGAATCACCCAAGTTTCAATTATTGAGTTCAAAACATACGGGTATTGATTTTATTAATGAAATAGTCGAGAACGACAGTATAAATGTAATGAAATACGAGTATGTATATAATGGTGCCGGAACAGGTATCGGAGATCTGAATAACGATGGCTTACAAGATATAGTTTTTGCAGGCAACCAGGTCTCTCCGCGTATATACTTGAATAAGGGTAATTTTAAATTTAAGGATATTACTTCAAATTTTCCGGGACTCACAAATGATCAGTGGTTTAATGGTGTTACAATTGCAGACGTAAATTGCGACAGATGGCCCGATATATATTTTACTGCAACTGAAAGTAAAGATCCTTTAAAACGCAGAAACAGACTATGGATAAATAGTGGTGTTGTAAATGGAAAGGACCCCTCATTCACTGAAATGGCTGAAAAGTATGGAATTGCCGATACAAGCCAGTCAATCAATGCGGAATTTTTTGACTACGATCTGGATGGATACCTTGACCTTTATATTTTAAATAATACTGTAAGTCAAAGGATGAATACAGCCTATCGTCAGAAAATGATTGACGGGAGTGCATCCAATAATGACAAACTTTATCATAATAATGGAAACGGCACATTCAGCGATGTGACCAAACAGGCTGGAATTGTGATCGAAGGATTTGGGCTGGGTTTGGCAATAGGAGATGTAAATAAGGATGGATATCCTGATATTTATGTATCCAATGATTTCATATCTAACGATTTATTATATATAAATCAGGGTGATGGAACCTTTCGTAATGAAATAAGCAAATATTTGTCTTATCAGTCTAAATCTTCAATGGGTGATGATATGGCTGATATAAATAACGATGGGAATCCTGATATATTTTCTCTGGATATGTTTCCTGAAAACTATTACAAAAAGAAGCAAACCATCAATGGTTTTAGCTATATGTTCTATATGCTGGATGAAAAATTCAATTTTGAACACCAGTTCTTAAGAAATATGTTACACCTCCATAATGGATTTCTGAATGGTGAAATGTTGCCTTACAGTGAAGTGGGTCAGATGCTTGGGATTTATCAATCAGACTGGAGCTGGTCACCATTATTCGCCGATTATGATAATGATGGTGATAAAGACCTGATTATCTCGAATGGTTTTCCCAGGGATATGACTGACAAAGACTGGACAAAGTTTAAAGTGAAGGCTGAGGGATCTTTTGCTTCAAATGACATTCTTATTGATATGGCTCCGGCAGTTAAGATACCTAATCTTGCATTTGAAAACATGGGTGACCTCCGATTCATAAAGAGATCAGACTGGCTTCCACAGATCCCTACTTTCTCTTATGGATCTGCTTTTGTGGATCTCGATAATGATGGTGACCTCGACTATGTTATAAATAATATAGATGACCAGGCTTTCATACTAAAAAATAATACAGTAGAAAAATCAAAAAAGCATTCTAATTATTTAAGAATAAGGCTTATAGGTGAGGGTAGCAATACTATGGGTATTGGTGCAAAAGTTGAATTATGGGAAAATGGCAATTACCAGTTTATTGAGAATTTTTTAACAAGGGGTTACGCTTCCTGTGTTGATCCTATTTCTCACTTTGGCCTTGCAAATGCAAGTATTGTAGATTCAATTCGAGTGACATGGCCGGCAAGCAGAAAGGTGTCAGTTATTAAAAATGTGAATGTAAATCAGATAATTGATGTTGATGAGATGGCTGCACTTCAATTAAAGGACGAAGTTAATAGTACTGATAAGGATAATCTGCTATTTAGGAAATGTGACAATGTTATTAACTATCTTCATGAACAAAATGATTTTATAGATTTTGCTCTTAATCAGAAAGTTATACCTCATAAGTTTTCACAGATTGGACCACGTATGGCCAGGGGGGATATTGATAATGATGGGATGGAGGATCTGATCATCGGGTCGACAAATATCTTACCAACTACTGTTTTTTTAAGAAAAGGAACAGGATTCGTAAATACAAATTTTAAAGGTTTAACGTCTGTAAAAGAGTTTTCAGAAGCTGATCTGGCAATAGTCGATATTGATGGAGACGGTGACAATGATGTTATTGCTCTTGCAGGTGGTTATGAAAATAAGGAAGAAAAGGAATATCAACATTACCTGTATGTAAACAATAACGGAATCTTTTCAAGAACTCCTCTTCCTATTCCGCAGTTTCCCGCTTCAGTAGTACGTCCTTTCGATTATGATCATGATGGTGATTTGGATTTGTTTGTTGGTTCAAGAGTAAAAAAGGGAATGTATCCCTATGCTAACCATTCATGGATTATAAAAAATGATGATGGCCTATTTTCTGTTGATTCCACTTCACGCTTAAACCTGGGAATGGTGACGGATGCCATTTGGACCGATTATGACAAAGATGGTTGGGAGGACCTTCTTGTTGCCAGAGAATGGAATTCTATTGTAATTATGAAGAATATGGATGGGAAAAAGCTGTTACCCCTCATTGAGCCAACTCTGGAAGCTAAACTTGGGATATGGTTCTCAATTGTTGCCGGGGATTTTGACCAGGATGGTGATGATGACTATATTGCAGGTAATCTTGGTGATAACCATAGATTCACTGTTAGCGATATATATCCTTTAAGTCTTTATACAATTGATATAGAGATGGATGGTACAATAGATCCGCTGATAACGGCATATTGGAACGATCAAAATGGTCAAATGACTGAGTATCCGGTTAATTACCTCGATGAACTCTGGTCACAGTCTAAGCTCTTTGTTGCCAGATTTACTGATTATGCTCAATTCTCTTATGTAGGTTTTAAAGAAATGCTACCCGAAAATATAATGAAAAGATTGGAATTCAAACTTGAAGCGAATACAACCTCTTCTTATATTATTTGGAATGATAAATCTGAATTCAGGTGGGAAGAGCTGCCAAGATCGGTACAGGTTGCTCCAATAAAGAAAATGATCGTGCAAGACTTTAATGGCGATAATTGGCCTGATGTGTTATTGGCAGGCAATGATTATTCATATGATCTGGCAACAGGTTATTTCGATGCAAATAAGGGAATTGTCTTATTGAATAAAGGAGAAAAAGCTAAAGAGGGGCAGGGTACTTTCAATATTTTAACACCGCCGAAAACCGGAATGTTACTTCAGGGTATGGTTGAATCATTACTCTATTTTAAAGGGGATAAGCCAATTATTGTTGCAGGTTTTAACAGGTCAGCAGTGTCTGTATTTGAACAAACTAAATAGAAAATATATATAAGATTTTCTTTTTGGCTATTAATATATTTTGATATGAAAAAGAATCAATTACTTTTTATTTTGATCCTTTCTATTATCGGGATATCAGATTCATGCAGGGAGGATTTTCTTGATGTAAAACCGGCAGGAGGCTTGAGTGAATATGTTTTGGCAACAGAAGAAGGAATTGATGCTCTTTTAGTCGGAGCGTATTCGATGCTTGATGGAGTATCCGCACCTCAATTTGGTTGGAGATCAGCTTCTTCAAACTACATGAAACAGGCTAGGGCTCTTCGCGGGTGGTACCATTTTGAAGCCTGGCGAATGTGGAAAATGATACCTTATGTTGATGAAAATACGGATATAAGAAATGTATCAAACAAGGAAGACATACGTACAAAAATTATCGATGATCTTCAGGAAGGAGCATTACCACTTCTTCAGGATGCCAGGGGCGGAACCAAGCCTGATGGTTCACCAATAGGACTTGCACCAACCTATGGTGAGGTTTTGAATTTCCCTTACAAGCCAGGTGGTTCTCCGGGAGGCTGCTGTGGTTTCTATCAGCCTACACAGGAGTTTGTAAATTCTTACAGAACATCTGGTGGATTACCACTCCTCGACTTCTCTTATAATAACGATCCGGTTATAAGTGACCAGGGGTTAGCTATATACGATCCTTTTGTAGAGGATGCAGGTCCGCTCGATCCGAGATTGGACTGGGCAGTTGGCAGAAGGGGAATTCCTTATTGGGACTGGGGTGTACATACGGGTTCTGACTGGATCCGGGACCAAACATATGCCGGTCCCTACAGCCCTAAGAAACAGGTATATAAAAAAACCGATGAAGGGATATATACAGAAGTTGGTAACTGGACCTCCGGATGGACAGCAAATGGTTACCGTATGATACGTTATGCTGATCTTCTTCTGTTATTGGCAGAATGTCAGATTGAAACAGGTGACCTGACCGGTGCACTTGCCAATATTAACATGGTACGAGAAAGAGCAGCAAACCCTAACGGTTATGTTATGGAATCTGATGGCACCACACCTGCTGCCACTTACGATGTAAAACCTTATCCATCTTTCCCGGATCAGACCTATGCTCGTAATGCATTGCGCATGGAAAGGAAACTGGAGCTCGGAATGGAAGGGCACAGGTGGTTTGACCTGAACAGGTGGGGAATTACCGTAACCGAACTGAACAGGGCTCTTGCTTATGAGAAAACAATGCCATGGGGTGGAGCAATGTACGGCAACGCTACTGTTGGTGCTGAAGATGTTACTTATCCGATACCACAGCGTCAGATTGACATGAGTTACGGGAAATTAGTTCAGAATAGATAATATTTCCATGCTATTCCATTCTGATCAGGTCGCCAGTTTTGAATTGATACTTAACTATCTCTTTGCAGACTGAACAATCACGCAATGGAGAATTGGGAGAGCGTGTTGGGATTTCAGCAGTTATTATCCTCTCTTTTATTCCCATTATCTTCATGTAGGATTCTATAGCCCTGTTTAGCATTAATTTGCCATCTGTGTTTATAAGGATCAGATGTTCAGGCATTTCTATGAAATTGCCTGTAAAGGAAGTTATGGAAATTATTGCATCTTTCTCATCATCATCATCAATAAGTCCTGTATAAATTTTTGAGGGATCGATAGTGTAAGTAATATGTTTACTCTCTTTAAGGATAAAGTTAGTATGGTTTTCTGTAATAGTTATTTTTCCATCTTTTTCTATAATCTCTTTAGGTTCATCAAATTTGTCTGCGATATATTTAACTGCAATATCTTTAGCCTGTTTTCTTAATGAGCTTTCTGAATCAGGTTTTGTGTTTGTACACGAGAATAGTAATAAAATAAGGAAAGTTAAATAGAAACTCTTTTTCATATATATTGATTTTTGAATAATCTAATATTATAATAAATGGATGATTTGAAATAATTAAGAACAAGTTTAATAAATTTAATCACTTATCTCTGAAAAGACTTAAAAATTATTTTGAGATTCTGAACCTTAATGTATTCAGCTCAAAATCTTCAAATTTTAAACGGCTGGCAGGATAGTTTAATTTGGAATTATATGAACAAATTATTATCTTATACAGTTATATTCTTTAAATAGCTAAGATTTTTGTTATGAAAAGACGTGATTTTATTAAAACTGTAGCAATTGCTGCACCAATGGTAACTATGTTCCCAGCTGATCTTTCAGATATAAGCCGTTCATCAGTTTCTGGAAAGATTGAGAAGCGATCATTAGGCCGTACAGGCGAAATGCTATCTGTAATCGGATTTGGTGGTATTGTTGTGAAGGATGCAACTCCCAACGAAGCATCTGAAGTTGTTAAACTTGCAATTGATGCAGGTATTAACTATTTTGATGTTGCACCATCCTATGGTGATGCCGAGGAAAAGCTTGGACCAGCGCTGGAACCTTATAGAAAAAATGTTTTTCTAGCCTGCAAAACAGGTGAAAGGAAAAAAGAGGGAGCCAGGCAAGAACTTGAAAAATCATTGCAAAAACTTCGTACGGATCATTTTGATCTCTATCAGTTGCATGCAGTCACTTCACTTGAAGATGTAGAAACATTACTTGGTCCTGGTGGCGCAATGGAAACATTTACAGAGGCAAGAAAAGAGGGGAAAATCAGATTCATCGGATTCTCTGCACATTCAGTGGAAGCAGCAATGACACTGATGGATGGGTTCGATTTTGACACTATTCTATTTCCAGTGAATTACACAACATGGCATGCCGGAAATTTTGGTCCGCAGGTTCTGGCCAGGGCTCAGGAGAAAAAAATGGGTATTCTCGCTTTAAAAGCTATGGCAAAAGGTCCCTGGGAGGAAGGTGCTGACCGTTCAAAATATCCAAAATGCTGGTATGAACCACTTACAAGTAAGGAAGATATTAAAATGGGACTCAGATTTACCTTATCTCATCCAGTGACAGCTGCTATTCCTCCGGGAGAAGCTGTCCTTTTCAGAGAAGCACTAAGTGTTTCAAATAGTCTTACACCATTGGATGCAAACGAGGTGAAAATAATAAAGGAAAAAGGATTGACAGGAAATCCATTATTTAGTTTTCCGGCATATTAATTATTGTAAGTTATTGGTGATGCCTGACGCCCGACGCCCGACGTCCGACGCCTGATGCCTGATGCCCGACGCCTTATCTACTATACTTCAATCTCAGATTACAAACCCTGTCATATACAAAATAGCAGGGATCATCGCACTGATCCTTAGAGTATCTAACTCTGGGAGTTGCCGAATCAACTGCAGTGTAGCTTTTGTCAGGGAAAATATAGGTAGTCGTAACTGTATATTTTTTATTAATGGTTACAGGAATGCTCTTTTGTGTGCCCGAAACTTCATAGGAACTATAAAGTACGCTATCTTCAAGGTTACCTTCGTAAACATTAATAATTTTTGGAGCACCATAAAAACCAATATCAAGCTTAATTTCAAGATCAGTTTTTGTTGGTTCTTCCGTTACACAATCAGAACAGTTAATAAAAATGCCCTGTTCTTCGCATGAAAAAGAGAACACAAGTATGAGGAATAGGATAAATTTTCTAATAATTCTCATAATGCTAATTAATACCAATTAATAGTCTTAACCTTTGTCCTTACATTATCGAAGAAATAGTTATATGCGCAGCCGATCCTGAACCATACAGGACCATAATGATAATATTCGGAATTCATGTATTCAAATCCCATATTTAAAGAGAAGTTCATTTTTATTAGTTTTAGGGAGAGAGAAGGAATAGCCATAAATTTATTCTCCGGAGCGAAAAGAGTTCCTTTTAACTTATTTCCAAAAGAATACCCGGCTAATAGAGATGTCGATAATGATAAGTTATATCTGTCTGGATGATCAATCAAAATAAAATCCTTAAACAATCCCGCATAAGCAATCGCTCTCTTATCCATATACTGATAAAATATATTTTCAGTATTCTGTATCAATACTCTCGAGTACCATAATTTCATGTCGCATCCCGCAGTAAAACCCGCATTAAGGTAAGGTTCCTTAACTGAGATGTTAATTCCGGTATAAATATCTTTAAAGTTTAACCTCGAAGAAGCAGTAAGAGCTATCTGATCAAATCCATATTTTAAGTGCCCGGGTATATTGTTGCTCTCAAGGATATTTACCACCTCTTTTCTATGATATTTTGATGCAACACTATATGGATTAATAGCATCCTTACTATCAGACCATTTCTTCCCTATCTTGAAAAGCAATTTAGTAGCTTCAATGTGATTGCCTATAATTGAGAGGGTTAAAGCATTATGATTGGATTTGTTTGTAGTATAAATATCAACACCTTTTTTATATAGCAAATTCATTAGCAAAGTATCGCCATATAATGAGGCCATAAGAAAAGGAGTTAATCCATCATTATCTCTTGCCTCCATATTTGCTCCATTTTGAATTAAAAGATCAGTAATATCTGCATGACCTGCTAATACAGATGCCAGAAGAGGAGTGGTTCCTTCTTCTGACTTTAAATCGATTGATGCATCGTAGTATAAAAGTAGGTCAACAATATCAAGGTATCCATATATTGAGGCAAAATGAAGGGGAGTTGCGTCGTGTTTGTCAGGGAAATCAATATCTGCTCCAGCGCGGATAAGCGCTTCTGTAATATTAAAATTTCTGTTTTTTACTGCTATGAGAAGCGGTGTCTCATAACTACTTGTAACACTATTCAGAAGTGGATTGAAGGATAATAGAGTATATACTGCTTCAAGTTTGTTATTGCTTACGGCTAAAATTAACGGAGTAACCCCTTCTTCTGTTTCACAATTGATATCAGCCCCTTTGGAAATGAGACGTTCTATTTCAGATGGGTATCCTTCAGATGATGCAATCATAAGGTTGTATTCAAGAGCACCGCTATAAAAAACAGGAATATAATTCGATGTGTCAAGCTCTTGCAAATTGTCAGTCTCTGACCACTGTGCATTCAGGTTACCTGAAAATAACAGGATGGTTTCCAGTAAAAATACCCGTAACAATAATACCCTTGCTGCTGACATAATTGCAAAGTTAATTTTTTGATTCTGTTTTTTTATTAATAATGATTAACGGAGTATAAAATATTTTATGAATATCAGGAATCATGCATCAAAACCCATTGATTTTCTTCGTTTACCCCGACCCCATGGGGAGCGAAGAAAATCAATGAAATTGTTTAAAAAAATCCTGACACTTATATATTTTATTTATGATAATCGATAGTTAATAAATGCTTTTTAAACCTGGAATTGTAACTCTTTATTGTAATATTTATAAATAACTTGATGAGTGAATAAATACTTTTTATTTTTGTCTCCTGAAAAAATGATTATTTGTTGTATAGAAAAAGAAAGATATTATTAGTTACACTATTGGTTTCACTTGTGAGCTATAATCCTGGTGCAAACGAAAATCGTGTTGGTCTTGTTGATAAGCTTGTACCTGGTAATGTAAGATTATCCAATACCAGTTCATCGGGGAAGGAGTTTACTGGTGCTGAAAAGACAATTAATTATTTTATGAGAAAGTGGTCTATAGCAGGTGCTTCAGTGGCTATTGCAAAAGATGGGAAACTAATTTTTGCAAGAGGTTTCGGATACTCAGATACTACCTTATTGACAGAAACACAACCATATAGTAAATTCAGGATAGCTAGTATCTCGAAATTAGTCACTGCCATAGGTATAATGAAACTGAATGAGGAAGGCAAATTATCGCTTAACGACAGAGTATTTGGGCCAGATGGAGTTCTTAATGATTCCTATTTCAGTGAACCAAAAGATAAGAGAGCTCTGGGCATTACCGTTGCTCACTTGTTAAGTCATGAGGGTGGTTGGACCCAGCGATATGGAGATCAGATGTTTATGCCTATTACAGTTGCTGAAAAAATGGGGGTAAAACCTCCTGCCAGCACAAAGACAATTGTGAGGTTTGCACTGGATAAACGGCTTCATTACACCCCTGGGAAAGGTCGTGCATACTCAAACCTTGGATACAGTATCCTTGGACTGGTAATTGAAAAAGTATCTGGTATATCGTATGAGGATTATTGTAAACAAGCCATACTTGAACCTATCGGTATTTATGATATGACGATTGCCGGTAATCTACAAAAAGAGAAAGCTCCGTTTGAGGTAACCTATTACGCCCCTTTGGATGTTTTGCTGAAACCCTCTATCTATGGGACAGGTGAGATGGTCTCTCCAAGTTATGGAGGTAACGATATCAGGGCCCTTGGTGGCGCCGGGGCCTGGCTGGCTACTGCTCCTGATCTTATGCGGTTAATGCTTGCTATTGATGGTTTTAATACAAGGGCAGATATTCTTAATGATCAAAGTATAAGGTTTATGACCGATAACCAGAACGGTTTTGCACCGGTAGGATGGAAAACAACTGTTTATAATGGTACATGGTGGAGAACAGGTTCATTCCCCGGTAGTGCAGGTATGATGAAAAGACAATCTAATGGGATATCATGGGTAGTACTGTTAAACTCAAGCGCATGGAATGGTCCTGAAATTTACTCATATATCAATAATATGATGCACAGAATTATATCACAGATCAAACCATTACCGAAGAATGATCTTTTTGATTTTTCACTTCCAGTGCCTTTAAAACCCACATTAACTGATTCTTTAAAAAGGTAATTATGTGTTTTTCTGTAAATGTCAACCTTGTTAAAGAAGAGCTCGAAAACAGATACGGAGCAACTTTAATTGATCCTGATAAATACAGGACAAGTTACTATTATCATGCATTTAGCCTTCCTGAAATACCTGCTGTTTGTTCAGGATCACCTGACGTAATTCAACTTTTGAAATGGGGATTAATTCCATCATGGACACGGAATATTGATGATGCAAATGTAATCAGATATAAAACATTTAATGCCAGAATATCTAACCGTAATACTCCTGATGTAATTTGTCCATACAGCTGGCCAAAAGATAATAAGCTCTTCTGATACCCAAAATTCATAAAAAGTCTTAACCCAACTTGCGCCCCAATGCCTTTAATCATCCTTATTTTCAGGAGGTTCAGTTTTTGGGATTTGCTTTTCGGGTAACACGGATTTTTTTATCCAGGGCTGATGTTTGTAGTTTAAGGCGTCATATATTTCACACGCT
>DATKUO010000240.1:0-3681 GCA_035530515.1 Bacteroidales bacterium | reverse complement strand
AAAGCCTTAGGTGTAGAAAATGATCACAATGAACGGCCAAAGATCAGAAACGTTGGTGTATACAAATAAATGCGATGTATTTTGATGTTATTCAGGATGTTATCCCGTATTATCGCTTATCTCATGATAAACTCACGCTAGGATTCTTCTCAACTTTTAATCCAGATGCAATCAGCAGCGTAAAAATCTATAAAACAGCTTTTCCTGCCCAGTATGGGGGGAGATTATCCTCTATCATTGATATCAGGATGAAGGAAGGGAACAATCAAAAATTAACCGGCAATGGTGGCGTGGGATTAATAGCCAGCAGATTATCACTTGAAGGTCCTATTAAAAAAGATCAGGCTTCTTTTATAATTAGTGGAAGATATAGCTATGCCGGATTAACTGCAAATTCTTTAGGATCATTGGGACAGGAAATTGGAATACACAATTTGCTTGATTTTGATAATCATAACGAGATTAACTTTTATGACATAAATGCAAAAGTCAACTACAAAATAAAAAATAATCACTTCTACCTTTCATCCTATGCAGGAAGGGATCATTTTTTCTACTATTCAATAGATAAAAACAGTAGTATGGATTGGGGTAATCAGACTGCAACTGCAAGATGGAATCATATATTCAACTCCAGAGTTTTTTCAAACACTATGATTGTGTACAGCAGATATGATTATTCATATATTCTCAAAGAAGATGCAAGACACTTCAAATGGTCGTCCAATTTGCAGGAGGTTGATCTTAAATCTGATTTTGATTTTTTTATTAACCCTTCAAATCATATCAAATTTGGCATTTCACTTGAGAACCATACATACTTCCCTGGCAAAATAGAGCCTCGCGATTCTACCTCATTAACTAAACCTTTCGAACTTGACAGACAAAAATCACTTGAAAACGCTCTTTACATTTCAAACGAACAAAAAATAAGTGACAAAATTAGTCTGAGTTATGGTTTGAGATATTCAATGTTTTTTCTGCTTGGAGAAAGCACCGTTTATTCTTATTCCCCTGAATTGGCAATTATTGATTCGATACATTATGGGAACAATGAATTAATCAAATATTATAATGGATTAGAACCCAGATTTGATCTAAGATATTTAATTGATAATAATAACTCCATCAAATTATCATATACCTATGTTAAGCAATATCAACACTTATTAAGTAATTCATCAGTTGGACTTCCGACCGATGTTTGGCTTCCGGTAAACAAATATATCAAGCCACAATATTCGAATCAGTATTCTATTGGATATTATAAATCTTTCTTGGATAATAAATATGAGGTTTCAACTGAGTTATATTTCAGGAGAATAGGAAATTTAATAGACTATAGAGATAATGCTGACTTATTCTTAAATCCTCATGTCGAGATACAGGTATTAAAGGGCAAGGGTCAGTCATATGGTGCTGAATTCTATATAGAAAAGAAATACGGTAAAATTACAGGTTGGATCAGTTATACCCTCTCCAAGACCACAAAGCAGATAAATGGGATCAACAATAATATTTCCTATCCGGCATCTTATGATAAACGACATAATCTCTCGGTAGTATTAATTTATAAATTATCAAAAGCATGGGATATAGGATCGACATTTAAACTCACATCAGGAGGATATATTACTATACCGGAGGGATCATTCCTCTACTATGGAGCATCATTTAATTATTATACTACTCGTAATGGTTATAAGCTTCCACCTTATCACAGGCTTGACATTTCATTTACTTATAAAAACCCTAAGAAGCAATTAAAAAGCAGGAAGCCAGAATGGAATTTTGGCATTTATAATCTCTATGGTCGTAAGAACATTTTCTCGTTATTTATCAGGCAGGATGATTACGACTTGGATACTTCGAGAGCATACAAAATGTATTTGTATGGGATAACTCCTTATTTAACATATAATTTCAGATTCTGAAATGAGAAAATTTATTGTTCTATCTCTTTTAATAATGTCTTTTTCTGGCTGTATTGAAGAATATGACCTTAATCGTGATGATATTGTTCCAAGGTTGGTTGTGGAAGGCTTAATTACAAACAAGCCCGGACCATACTATATACGTCTTACAGAAAGTCAAACCGGGAGTTTTGTAGAACCTGATTATGCAAATATCGATGATGCTTTAGCTGTCAAAGATGCTCAAATTATAATATCTGATAATATAAACCAAATCGACACTTTGATTCCTGTTGATATTAATCTGGATGAATATACTTTAGATAGGTTTGGATACTATAAACTGATTTATGACAGTTTCGGAAATATAATCGATACCCTTTTCTTAAATGATCCCTTTGCGTTCAATTATAATAGGGGATTTTATAAAACAAGGCATCTGGTTGGCATTCCCGGACGGACATATTCCCTGAAAGTCCTCTCTGATGGCAAAGAGTATCAAGCCAATGCCTTCATGCCATCGGTACCTGATATAGATTCAGTTGGTTTTGTAAAAAAGGATCCTGAACCTGGCAAGTCTCCTATTGTCACTCCATTACTTTACTTTTCTGAACCTCAGGGCATTAAGAACTACTACCTGATCCAGCTTAATGATGATATTAGCATCCGATCATATTCAGCCGGTATGCTTTGGCAATTCTCAATACTTTCTGACGAATTTCTTCAACCTTATGTCAACGGATTGAATATTAGTCAGGGCGAAACTCCCCGAAGTATTGAATATCCTATCTTTTGGGAGGGAGACTCTTTTTATATCGCCTTATCCTCCCTTACTCAGAATGCTTTCGAGTATTACAAAATACTCTTACAACAATTTAAAAACGATGGAGGAGCATATCAACCTTCTCCTGGATCACCTCCAACCAACATGAGTAATGGAGCACTTGGATATTTTCGGGCTTCAGCTATAAGTGAGAAAAGATTAAAAATACCTCGTCCTTTGTAAAAAACACCATATCAAGCTTTCAAAATTCGAATCAAGTAAACAGACCTGTGCTGTCAGGCACATTTGCAGCTGGCTTGTGCAACGTTTAGAGAAAAACCAAAAGCTGCAAAAGAGCCTTCCAGCCCGTCACGCCTGATGACACCGAAGATGCGTTTGATAACCCAAAAGATTCAATTGTTGACACCAAAGATGCGTTTGAATGACAACCTTCACGGTCACCATGACAGTTTTAAAATTCACCCTACATATAACACGGACAATAAAGGTAAGTTGTATTGTCATGCTTTTTGCCGGGGACCTAAAGGCCACCTAGACAAAAAACACAAGTGAGTATGGGCCCGAACCGCTCTTTTCTCTTTTGCCGGTGCCCTGCACCGGGACTATTTTTCGTCCACTTATTAAACTTGTGTAGCCACACTGCGCCAGTGCCTGTTTCACAACTTTATATACCGGGAGAAATAATCGGCCACTTCGCAAAATTATATCGCTTTCGCGCCTGTATGCAATCAAAATTGCACCCGGATGGCAAAAAGCACGCCATACCTGGCTTGCACCGGGACAGTTATCTGCCTAAAGTACCAAGACACTGCCCGGTGACCGCGCCAGGTAACACAACCTCCCTTTATTGCCGGGCCGTCAGACTGTCTAATAACCTACCCTTTTTTGTTGATAACTATGATGCTGGGGATTCTTCAAAAAACTGTGGTTTTTGTATCTTAACTACATGAAATTCATACAAGGACATAGCAGAAATCAGATTAA
>DATKUO010000239.1:0-2501 GCA_035530515.1 Bacteroidales bacterium | reverse complement strand
ATCTAAAACAGAAGCATTTTTATTGTGTGACTTCCCGGTATTATGAACAACCTTTCCATTCTCAATTTTCCGTGTTGCTAAGACAACATTTGAAAAACCGGAACTTCCCTGCCAACAACCATCTCTCGATGCAAATTTTGGATTTGGTATGTTATATTTTTCACCCGATGCTTCAATTTTGCCATTCCACTCTCTTTTCATTTTCAACCAATCGCCCTTGGTTGATGTCCAGGTGTTTGTCATTGTTGCATGTGCCAATCTTTTCATTCTAACATCTTCCATGTTTCCATAAACCATATAATGGAAACCGCTTAAAATTAAATATGTTTCAAATCCAATCGCTTCAAAAACCATGGGGTTTTCAAGGTCGTGTTTTGTGCTTACGGTCATTATCATTGGATAACCATATGTGTTCTGTTCAATTATCTTTGTAACCATTTTACTATAAATGGTTTTGTCTTTTTTATCTAAACTCATAGCAGATTGTAACAGGCAAAACTCTTTGGCATCATGGTTTACCTGGAAAGTAAAAAATCCGCTAAATTCATCATTTATTTTCAAAATAATAGCCGAGTGAATCTGCATGTTTTTACGCGCTGCCCTATATGCCACCTTATCCTCTATTGCCAGTTTCGCAACGGCCTCTTCATAGCCCGACCCAATTACACTTTTGACATATTCAAACTCGATTGTATCTGTAAACATGTTCATTTGCTTCGCATTTATAGGATCGTGTTTGTGTGGAAATATGTCTTTTTGTCCCTTGGTCATTTTGTAACCTCCTATCCATAATTTTTTAAAATCAACCCCGCATTGGTCTGGGCAGGTTTTACATGTGCCTATATACGCACCTGAATTTAAAACACTAATGGTAGAACCACCACCCTTATCCTTGTGTCTCTTTACTATAATATCACCCGAAAGCACACGTTTATCTGTTGCCGGTATCCTTATGGGATTATCAATTATGGGAGTGTTTTTAAACATCATGTCCTGCTTTTGTTTTAATTCATTACCATTATTTGTATTCCCAAACTTTGCAGAGACCACCCTTAATACTGATTTTAAACCAACATCCTTGAGCCACCCAAATGTATTCATTCTATATTCAATTTCTTCGTTGGTGTCCATTGGGCTTATCGATGTATTTATCACCGCACCAATATTTTTAAAGGCTGCTGCGTGGTTACTAGACATTTTGATCCAATGCTTTGTAACAATAACGGGGATTTTAAACCTTCCCAACCATTCACATACGTCAAGGGTGTGGTCCCAATCATGGGATGGATCACCCATATTGCCAGTCCTAAACCAAGTCGCACTATGCCTTTTTACGATATTTTTTATATGTGTTCGTTCCCGGCCAACTATTTTTCTACTAACACTTTTACTGAAATCATATCCATACAACATTGCTGTTTTACATGCATAACAAAGACCATAACATCCTCCGTCTGGATATTTATTCATCCCAAACTCACAACCCTTAACTGTATCAACATCTAAAACACCCTTGCGATTCAACGAGGCTGTAAGTGCTGGATTGTATCTTTTATGTTTCATGGTGAATAACTACAATTCCTTTTGATTCGGCGTGTTTGATTTCAATTTCAATTCCCCTGGATTCATCCCATCCAGGCAAGCATAAAATGTGCATCTCATCACAAATATCTAATATCCATAAATCCTGCTCCAACCAAAAATCGTGGTTGGTAGGATCAACAATGCAATGATTGGAAATTGGATGAGAATGTGATAGTGGGCTAAATACAAGATGTCCAAATTCCATTAGTTCGGCAGCCTTCTTATTAGCCTGTAACACCCTCCACAATCTCACCTGAATTTCTGGGTGTGAATATGGACACGCTAAATATATCTTCTTCATATTATATCCCTCCCGTCTGTTAGGTTCTCACCTAATAGTGATCCCTGGTCTATAAATGATTTTCGAAATTTTTCTTTATTATCCTGTGGTCGAACCTTAAAACCCTCCGCAACATCCTGCCCACCCCAAATCTCATCGACAATCGCCTGCTGAAAATCTGCAAACTCTATATCATCAGAAATCTCAAAGTTCTCAAACCTGGGGTTGAAGTTTAAATTCATAGATGTCCTAATCACAAGATTCCAATCGTCATTTCTAATCATCACATATTTTGCGTGGGTCACAGTCACACGCAAAACTTCAGCGCCGAATGTCGCAACCAATTCAGAGCAAAATTCTGGCTTCCGACTCTGGAACGAATAATCCACAAGAAACCTGATTGACCTGATCAGCCCGTTATGCAAAAATAGATGCGCCCGCCTGATATCCCCAGCCGCTGCCGACCATGTGGCAATAAAGACATCCGCAGGTCCGGTGCAGTTTAGGCAATGCTCGATTAAATCAATTAGTGAAAACTGTCCTTTCGTGAAACCGTAAATCTCACAACCAGGCGTCAATGCCCCGACTGCAGTGGCAGCACCCTCTCCATTAAACGACCGAACACGATGCCGGGTTT
>DATKUO010000238.1:0-102876 GCA_035530515.1 Bacteroidales bacterium | reverse complement strand
CACTGAAATATGTTCCTGTTTTCAATTGAAAAACGAACATGAAAATCTTCACCGGAATCTCTCTTTTTACTACAGCCTGGACGCCTTGTCATTCCTTCAACTCAGTAAGGTGGTAGTGCTATGTCTTGTTTGGGGGTAAGGATCAGTAACCTTGTTATAAAAGGAGCAAGAAATCATGGATTATTAAATGTAACAGCTACAGATTTTTTTAATCTAAGAATACCTCTTCCTCCTCTTGAAGAAATAAGTCGAATAGTTAAAGAGATTTCATTTCTTGAAGAAAAAATAGTAAGTGTCAAAAATTCTGTGGATAGTTCAAAAATCTTACAAAAGAGTTTAATCAACCAAATATTTTAGCCATGGGTTTTACCGAACTCAATAGCGTAGAACATTTTATCATCCACCAACTAAGTGGAGTGAATCTGAATAATCCACAAGGTGTGGAGGACAAAAAGCAATCATATAGTCATCATTGGAAATATATACCAGCTGATAACCTTGGTCGTGGAGTTAACGAGGTTATTGAGGAAGGTGAACTGATTAAAGCTCTTATTCGCTTAAACACTGAAATTGGAGATCAGCCAGAGCGAGCAAATGAGGTAATTTATAAATTAAGAGCTATCCTTATCTCGGTTGGTCAGACAGGATTGGTAAAAGCTAATGAGGAGTTTGCCAAATGGCTTACAGGGGAAAAGACAATGCCTTTTGGAGAGAATAATCGCCATGTCCCAGTTAGATTAATCGATTTTGAAAACATCGAAAACAATTCTTTTGTAATAACAAATCAATATAGGGTCCATCACAGGGAGACCAAGATTCCTGACATTGTACTTCTAATTAATGGTATTCCAATTGTTATAGGAGAAGCTAAAACACCAATCAGACCTTCTGTTTCATGGTTGGATGGTGCTAATGAGATCCATAACATCTATGAGAACTCGGTTCCTCAATTATTTGTTCCAAATATTTTCTCATTTGCTACAGAAGGCAAGGAACTATATTTAGGTGCTGTACGTACACCTTTGGAATTCTGGGCTCCATGGAGAATTGAAGGAGGCGAAGATGAATTGGCTCGTAAACTTGGACTCGATGAAATAGGCAAGGAATTATCACATCTCCTGCATCCGCGAAGAATACTTGATATACTACAGAATTTTGCAGTATACTCCTCCAACAAGAAAAAAAGAAGAATAAAGATTGTGTGTCGGTTTCAACAGTACGAAGGGGCTAATAAAATTGTAGAGAGAGTAGCCGAAGGACGAATTAAAAAAGGTTTGATCTGGCATTTCCAGGGATCTGGGAAATCATTATTAATGGTTTTTGCAGCTCAGAAACTTCGCAAGATGCAGAAGTTGAAAAGTCCTACTGTCCTTATCCTGGTTGACCGGACTGATTTAGATACACAGATATCAGGAACCTTTAATGCCTCAGACATAGCCAATGTAGAAACTACGGATAGCATTAAGGAATTACATGATATGCTGGCGCATGATACCAGAAAAATTATCATCACAACTATTCATAAGTTCAGGGATGCACCACCCAACATGAATTTAAGGGAGAATATTATTGTGATGTGCGATGAAGCCCACCGGACGCAAGAAGGGGATCTTGGCAGACAGATGAGGGCGGCCTTACCAAATGCTTTTCTCTTTGGATTAACCGGTACACCTGTCAACCGGGCAGATCATAATACTTTCTGGGCTTTCGGTTCAGATGAAGACAAAGGGGGATACATCTCCCGCTATACTTTTCAGGAATCAATCAGAGATAATGCCACCCTTCCATTACATTTCGAACCCAGACTGGTTGACGTCCATGTTGATAAGGAAATGATAGATAAAGCTTTTAAGGACTACACTGAAGAAGCAGCTTTAAATGATGAAGAAGCTGATGCACTTAGCAGAAGAGCAGCAAAAATGTCAGTATTTCAGAAATCACCTGAAAGAATTAAAACAATTGTTGAGGATATAGTCCAACATTTTAAGGAGAAGATTGAACCTCAGGGATTCAAGGCAATGATTGTTACTCCTGATCGTTTTGCCTGCGGAATGTATAAGGAAGAGTTAGATAAACATTTACCAACTGAATCAAGTATTGTAGTAATCTCAACCACTGCAAATGATGCACTTGAATTCAAGCAAAAATGGGGAATGGATAAGAATCAACAGGATAAAGTGGTTGAGTCATTTAACGATGCAAATTCACCTTTGAAATTTTTGATAGTAACTGCTAAACTCCTTACCGGATTTGACTCTCCTATATTGCAGACAATGTACCTCGATAAATCCATGAAAGACCACACTCTGCTGCAGGCTGTATGCAGAACCAACCGGTTATATCCAGGTAAGACGTTTGGATGTATCGTCGATTATTTCGGGATTTTTGATGATGCGGCTCAAGCTCTTCAGTTTGATGAGGAGATAATGAAAAAGGTGATTACAAACCTGAATGAGCTTAAAGATAAGATCCCTGAAGCAGTTGAGGTGTGCTTAGCCCACTTTGAAGGGTTAGATCGATCTGTTGAAGGATTTGAAGGATTAAGCGAAGCTCAGAACTGCATAGATACAGATGAGAAGAAAGATGCCTATGCAAAAGATTTCAAATACCTGGCTAAACTATGGGAGGCTCTTTCACCTGATAGAGTACTGGATCCATTCTTAAAGGATTATCGATGGTTAGCCCAGATTTATGAATCTGTCCGGCCCCCGATTGATACAATAGGTAAACTCTTGTGGATTGTGCATGGACCACAAACCACTAAGCTAATTCATGAAAATATTCATGTCGGAGAGATAGATGATCTTGATGAGTTCATCTTAGATGCAGATATCATTGATGATATCTTTAACAACCCTGATAAAAAGAAAGTAAGGAGATTAGAAAAGATACTAGCTGGGCGTCTTCACAGGTACAAAGGAGATAAAGTTTTTGAAAAACTCAGTGAAAGGCTTGAAAGATTAAAAGAAAGAGCTGAACAAGGCCTAATATCTAGTATAGACTTTATAAAAGAGCTATGTCAGATCGCGAGGGATACTGTAAAGGCAGAAAAAGAGTTAGAGCAACTTGTTATGGAGAAAACTCCACAAGCAGCTCTCACAGAGCTCTTTCTCGAGCTTAAAACAGATAAAACACCTGTTGTCGTCGAGCGCATTGTAACTGACATTGACAGCATCGTCAGGCAAGTACGTTTCCCAGGCTGGCAAACTACATCATCAGGCGAACGGGAGGTTCAGAAATCGCTTAGAAGAGCCTTAATGAAATATCAGCTACATAAAGATCAGGAGCTGTTTGAAAGGGCTTATGCTTATATTAAAGAGTATTATTAAACTACATACTGATGATACAATCAGCACAAGATTATCCGATTTTAGATTTACTTTCAGTAGAAAAAGATGTAAAATATATAATCCAAAAATATCAGAGAGAATATGTGTGGAATAGAACTATACAAAAGTAACAAAAAAATAAAATCTAATTGCCTGAAATTCAGGATCATTGTAAATAAATTAACCTATAGCTTAATTTTATCGTCAAATTATATACAACTTATTAATCAATAGCTTAAATTTGTGATCAGGAAATGTGAACATATTATATCAACAAAGGATGGCAAAAGAGCTATTTATGTCGATTCTATTAACAAAAATGAGATACTTGAGTATCTTAATCGGGATGAAAGACATAAGAAAAAGTTTAAGTATATAACCGAAATTATTCTTGGAGGTTACAAGAATGCAGATCTCTACGATAAGGAAGCTATTAATGAGAAATGTAAGGATGTAACAGCAATGAAATTTTTTAAAGGTCAGGAGAATGACCGTATTTATTGCAAAGAGATTAACTCTCCATCTGGAACACATATTATTGTAACATCAATTTTACACGAGCGTAAAAAAAACACAGAACTTTCATCAAAAGAGATAGCATTGATTGAAAAAGTCGGAGGATATTTATATGAAATTTAAAGAAAAATACACAATCAGTAAGGACTTTGAGAACCTGTTTGCTTTTCGGGATGAGAAGGAAGAGCTTGATCATGAAGCGCATATGATCATGTTCAGGTTTCTGAGCGAACTAGAAGAGTATTATACAAGCGGCAAAAACCTTAAAAAGAGTAATCTTGCTGCAAAACTTGGGGTATCTCCAAGTTATATTACCCAGCTTTATAAAGGAGATAAGCTCTTGAATTTCACAATGCTTGCCAAAATTCAAAAAGAGTTCAATATAACTTTTGAAGTTAAGGCACACAAAAATGAATCATTATATTCAGTTGACAACCTGAATATTGAAACTTTGCCCTCTTTTCCTCTTGAACCTGAAGGTTTCTGGGTGTGGCATAAATTAAACAAACCTGATTATGCCTCATCTGCTGATTCATGTGATAAAAGACTGAAAACGAAGAGAAAACGAAGTGAAAGCGCAGCCTGATTATGAAAGCAAAAAAGTCCCCTTTAATACTAAATAGTTTCCTGCTTCTTAATCACAACTACCAGTTTATTCAACAGGCGGAGGTTCCTTTCAATATTGAGATAATGGAACAATATCCAATTGAAATTGATTTCGTAATTAAGGAAGTAAATGATGGCTTTTGTCAATTGTTCACTAAAATTGAAATCAATAATATTGATAAACCTCTACCAGGTTACAAACTTTTTATTGAGGGAGTTTGCATTTTTTCTTTTGACAAGAGTGTCAATGTATCTGATAATGATAAGGCTGCTCTATTACATATTTCGGGGATCAGTATCGGAATTAACAGCCTTAGAAATATTTTAAGTACAATAACCTCAAATGGACCATTCGGCAAATATACTTTACCATCAATTGACGTTAATAAGCTTCTGGAAGATAAGAGACAAGTCGTAAAGAAGCAAAATAAGCCAGGGTAAATAATCTTGCTTTTCTAGGATTCCATTTGCGAGAGTTTATTTTAAAGTGCTCAAGAAGACTTTTCAAAGGAGAAAACTTTGGATAAATCACCATTCATACCGGAACAGATCTATAATAGGAGGAATGATATCCATGCTAATTATGGTGGTAATTGGCAGAGTGGTATAAGCCCTTCAGCCAATCACTCATATATTTTCATATTCACAGGGAAATCCGGTCATCAGCATGGTTATAAGGATGGTTGGGATAATCCAAATGTATTCTCTTACACAGGGGAGGGACAAGCCGGCGACATGAAATTTACAAAAGGTAATCTGGCTTTGAGAGACCATTTGAATAATGGTAGGCGGGTTTTTCTTTTTGAAAGTGTCTCAAAAGGCTTTGTGAAGTTTAAATGCGAAGTCGAAGTATTTGATGCTGACTATTTTGAAACTCACGACACTTTTGGTGCTAGAAGGATAGGTATTAAATTCTTTTTTAAAAGGATTGGTGCTTATGTTCCCTTGCAAGCTGATTTATTCTCCCAAACCTCAGTTGTTGCAGACCCTTTGGCAAAATATGGTATTGTTCCTCCAAATAGCACAGAAAGAAAAGGATTGGTAACTTCGCGAGTCGGGCAGGGGGCCTACAGAAAACGAATCATCCACAGGTGGGAGTATAAATGTGCTGTTACCGGTTTCGATAAACTCAATATACTAATTGCATCACACATTGTTCCATGGTCTGATTCGACCGATAATGAACGTCTCGATGTTGATAACGGGTTACTGCTCTCACCAACATATGATGCTTTATTTGACAGGAATCTGATCAGTTTTGAAAACAACGGAAAAATCATTCTCTCCGATGCGATTACTTTTAATGCATATAAGAAAATTGGGGTCTCTGGCACGGAGAAGATCAATAATCTCAACCACCATAATCATAAATATTTGGATAGGCACAGAATGAACTTCCAAATAAGCATTTAGTGTTGTTTGATCAATAAGTGTAAGCCATCGGCCTACCACGTATTGTAATATTTAAAAACACACTCTGACTTTCTCCTATAAATTTTAAAATATTCCGATTTTGATTGGATTATTTTAGATAATTCTGGATTAGTACAACTTTTTCCGGTTATTGTTGGAGATCACTTAGATTTTCGTGGACATTGTTGGAGCCTTTCCAATTATGGGGCAACAGATCTGCCAAATCAAGGTTGTAATTGTTGTTATATTCCGGGATTCTGGTGAGTACTGTCAAATTTCTATTTGAAATATCCATTCATTGGTGCATTTGGAAGTAGATATACACCATTGACTTCTGATGTAAAAAGTCGGGGTGAGAAGACTTCAACGGACGACCCCTTGCACCACATCAAACTCTCTGAACTTACATTCCTGGCAGCTCCAGAACCTGTTTTACATTACCCCATCGATCAATCCTTTACAAACCCTATCAATTTAAGTGCACCTTTTAGTTCACCCGCCAAATATAGTTTAATGATAGGTTTGTAAAACGGTAATAGCATGCATCTTTAATAGAAAATCAATTAAATAAGCCATCCAAACTTAAAAGTAATATAAAGTCAAGGGTACTAACATTTGATAGATTAAGGAATGCCTTAAATTTTCCGCAATGCAGAAATTAATATCAACGTAATACATAAAACCTTGTCAATTTCTATATGTAAGCGAAATCTGCAAGTGAATATCACTATAGTATTCAAATACATGTAATTTCAATTATGTACATAAATCCCTATATACATTATGTTTTATATAATGTAGTGAAATGGCCCATAAGATTTCTGTTTATAGAGTAAGACATTATCTTATACTATATATTATCACTGAAATAAATCGAGGGTTGTTTCATTGAAGCTATCCCTAAAGCAAAAACTATTTATTCATAAGGATTATTTCGAAGAAATCCGACTGTTAAATTTGCATTTCAGAAATGATCCAAAGTAAAGAAGCATTGCTAATTTTATACTAAAATAGGAGTGGAGGACTATAAAAGTCTCTTCACCTGTTAAAGCCTGTCTTTTTGAATCCCATGTGCCATATCTATAACTATCACAGGTGAATAATCTAAGTGTTTAATCCAAGCAAGAAAGTTGTCGCTACCTCTGTCCTTTCCTCTTCTTACTTGAGAACAACTGACTAAAATTGAAGTGAACAGAATGGTCCAATTGATTTCTACATATTAATAAATAGTCAACCTTTTAAGACGATAATTAACTCCCCCGTTAGCTGAAAATCAATGAAATAAGCTATTCCAAACTTACACGGTTATAAATAGTTGCGGAAAGATTTCATTCAAATTGCGGAAAGGATTATGGTAGTAAAACCTGGAGTGACTGCTGGGTGTAGACTAATTTTGTGGCTGGTGGTAATATATAAATATCCATAAATTTCGATTATCATGAGTACAGATTATATTATACAAAAAATAGAGGAGCTTAACAGAAAAGTTGATAACCTTATTGCAGTCAACAAACACTCTCTGAATCCTCTAAGTAAATGGATAGACAGAGAAGAAACTATGAGAATTCTTAAATGCAGCGAAAGGACCTTGCAGACTCTTCGTACTAAGAAAAAACTAAGATATACAAGACCATTTGGAGGTTCAAAAATCTTCTATCTTCGGGAGGATGTAGAAGCTCTTTTTGAAAAAAACTTCAATGGGGAAATATAATCTTCAATCTTATCATCAAATCCGTCAACAACCATTAATATTAATTATTTGGATAATTGATGGTTCTGTCGCACCTGATCATAAATAGGGTTTTTTCAACCAAAACCTGAAAAATCCAAAATCGTAAAACGCTGATTTTTAACGAAACAATTTTTGGTTGGGTCCTTATAATTGACATAAAATGGTTGTTACTTCCAGGTTCGATAGAACCGTGTTTTTTTATAATTGTGAAACTGAATATTGAATCAATAGTAGGGAATACATGAAAGTGATGCAGTATGTAATCGGGAGCGTTATTTAAACAATGTATCTAAAGGTATTTTGGATGCAATGTTCATTGGTGTACTCGATGGAATCACAATATTAACCCCCAAGAATTTAGGTGAAAACAAATTGGAGATATCAGGTACCAGATGCTCTCCGGAAATAACGTCCGAACTAATTGCAAAAGCTGATTTTTTTTGCAAGAGATCTAATGAAATTTATTTCTGAGGGAACATTTACCAACAGGAATCCAGCAATTTTTGAGAAAGAAATTGAGTTGATTAAGAGACGGGAAAGAATAAAACATCTTCCAGTATTTGATATAGGAAAGATACCAGAAAACATTATTCGTCAATGCGTTTAAATTATTTTCACACCCAAGGATGCTATATATTATTTAAGTAACCCTGAGGACTTTGAAATTATGGTCAAGCCATTAATTTATCTGGCATAGCAATTGGCAAATGATTTCATAATTTCAGATGGTGTTACTGCTTAAGAAAAAGAAGGAATAATGATTAATTATGATGATTATACACTTGAGGATGGAGGGTTTAATCTGTTACAAACGATTGAGGGGTTTAATCTTGAAGAGATGAAGCCATTACTGAAAGGGTTAATGATTTGAATGATATCCAAAAAATTATAAGTAACTTCATTTGCCATAAGAAAAATCGTCTACTCCTAAAATTGAAATACCATCACAATGAAAATACATTATAGCCCTTATTTTGATAGAGTTCAGTACATTGATTTCCATCAAAGAAATAATTTACTTTTTAATGAAAAGGTTGTTGGTAGTGCTGGTTTACTTAGTGAACTGGAATTGAGGGGTGGTTTTTCATGTGAATGCCTTTCGGAAGTTGAACGCCAAGCAAATTATTATAACGCAGTAAAGATAATTGTTGAAGCACAAAAGGATTGTTTTATCAAAGAATCCTTCAAAATCGATGAATATGGAGTAGCTACAGAATTACTGCACTGGCGTGATGAACTTGTGATAGCAGGATGGAATCCGGGAATAAGAGATATTTCTGTGAAACTAGATTTTTTGTCGGATGTTGAAAGGCAAGCTATTGCGACAGCAACAAGTATTAAGGGTGAAAGTGATCGATGGAGAGCAGTCATTGATAGTAATGAAAATGTTTTACAGAAAGACGATGAATTGATAATTCATTTCCCTGAAAAATTTCTTCCACCATATATGTCATACTATATTAAAAAGCTTATTGATAACGGCCTCAAATGTTCTTATCGGTTTCCTGACAAAAGCATAGCAAACGAAGACACTAACCTCTATAAGGTTCAGGAGGCCTTATTACTTCACACTAATGATGTACTTGATCAACTTGATCCAAAGGATAACGAATCATTCCGTATTCTTCGTTTCGATAGGCAAATGACTGCTTTGGAATGGGTTGTAACACAAAATCATTGCTCCGAATCAGTGTTTATTAATTCTGATAACCGCAGTTTTGATAATGTTCAGTTACTTTTTGGAAGTTCACTTTCGGGTTCTTCTTTTTCTAATTCAAATCCTGAAATTGTTCAGTTGTTCAAACTTGGATGTTCATTGTTCATACGTCCACTTAATGTCTACAATTTACTCTCGTATCTTCAGATAAGTAGACATCCACTACCTTTCCAATTGCGTCAGAATCTAATCAAGATAATTATTGCAGAAGGAGGAGTTGTTAATCCAGAGTGGGGAAAGGTGATTTCTGAATTCATTGCCGATGGAGACAAAGGAAGTGAAGAGAGGAAAAAGGACATAAATACTTTTCTTCCTCTTGGAATGGATCATAATAATGACTTAAAATTAACTGTGTTGCAGGATTATGTCATGGAACTTAGAACTTGGACGAGTCAAACACTGGTAATGATGTCAAAAGATAAAGTTAAGACAGGGGATGAATTTATTTTGCAGCAATTATCATCAGTGATTAATTTTTGCAATGCATTCCTGATTATTATTAACGGACAAACCACAGAAACTATTAGCAATGATAAACTAAAATCATGGATACTATCTATCTATAAACCAACAAACTATTCCAATCAAGAGGCTCAAAAAAAATCACATTTAGTAATTGAATCTCCTGCAGCATTTGTTGACCCTGCTAAAGAGGTTATCTGGATAGATTGTTATAATGGTACACCAAAGGCTACCATACATAAGTTTCTAAATGCTGTTGAGAAGGAAGCTTTAAAGTTAAAAAAGGTGCTGCTTTGGAGCGAAGAAGATCAGGTAAAAGCTCAACTATTTGAACAGAAGATGGCTATACTAAGTTGCAGATCAATATTTACATTAATAATATCAGAAAAGGACAAGGGAGAAAAACTTAACACACATCCAGTAATTATTCAGTTATCTTCTCAATTCGAAAATCTGCAAAGCATTGAATCAGTAAATCCAATTCCAGAAGGAGAATTTACTGATATTACAAAACAGGATTTACCTGGAACTCCGGAAATTATTGAAATGGGCCTGCAAAACTTATTTACTCCAAGAGAAAAAGAGAGTTATTCTTCTATTTGGGCCCTCATTCAGAATCCTCTCGATTATGTACTTACCTATCAGGCAGGACTTTCTGATTCAAGTGTCATAGAAATGAGTGATGAAAAAAGGACAATGGGAAATGTAGCTCATTTATTTATCGAGAAGTTGGTTTTGGATTCAGAAATGGATTTGCTCCGAATGAAGCAAACAATGGTAAACAATTTTCAAAATATATTTGATGTTTCAGTATTACAAAAAGGCGCTATTCTATTACTCGATGAAAACAGAATTTTACTTACCAGATTTGCACACCAACTGAAACAATCAGTCAATAATCTGCTGAATATCATTGAAAACAATGGACTTAAAGTAATCGGATGCGAGGTTTCAAACGAATGTCAGGTGGATAATCGATTTCTACTGACTGCCAGGATTGACATGCTTCTAATTGATATGAAAAATAGGAGTGTCATATTCGATATGAAATGGACCAGCAGCAAAAAATACTATAATAAACTGATAACGGAGAATAGGGCACTACAGCTTGAAATATATAAGGAAGTTCTTAAAAAGGCACCCCCACCAACTGAAGTTTCGGCAGTTGGATATTTTGATTTAAGCCATGGCATACTTGAAACCATTTATGATTTTTTAGGTGGGCATATTAATATCATCAAACCTGAAAATAGTGAAAACATTTTTGAGCAGGCATTGAATTCATATTCGTATCGCTGGAAACAATTACAGAAAGGAACTATAGAAGTTGCAGAAAAGATGCCGATGGAACTTTTAGCCTATAATGCTGACTGTGTTGAGGAGAAATTGTACCCACTTGAAACGGATTATAAGAAAAACGACATAAAGACAGTGAATGATTTCACAGATTTTCAAACATTCAAGGGAGGTTTATTATGAGAAATATAGAGTTCATAAATGCTGGAGCCGGTTCAGGAAAGACTTATAAACTTGTTCACCTTCTTGCAGATTATCTTAATGGGAAATATGCTAAATATAGACCGGCTGAAGTAATCTTAACCACATTCACAGATTTAGCTGCAGCAGAGTTTCGAGAAAAGGCCAGGGAAGCTCTTCTTAAATCTAAAATGTATGAAGAGGCATCCCAACTTGATAGTGCAGCAATAGGAACCATACATGCAATTGCCTATAGCTTCGTCAGACAATACTGGTACCTACTTGGACGTGGCGCTAGTGATAATGTGATGTCAGAAAACGATAAACTTTTTTTCATAAATCAATCACTTGCCAGCTTGGCATCTGATCAAGACATTATTTTCTTTGAGGATTTGCTTAAGGAATTCAACTTTTCAAAACTAGAGGATAACAAAACAGTTGAGGACGTTGATTACTGGAAAGATCATCTTAAATCTATTATTGAAAAGATTGAGCAATACGACATTGAAGATTTAGACGAAAGTATCAACAGGTCAAAAGCGCTGATTGACAATATCTTTAATATAGAGAGTAGTTTTGATGACATCGCTGCAAAAGAAGTTATTAAAGAATATGTTAAGATATGTGGTGATAAATCCAGAAGAGCTAAAGCAGAAAATTTATTAAAAGCAAAATTTTTTAAGTACTCAGACCTTTTAGAACTGGCTGGCCTGGGACCTATTGGTAAAGAACTCAGTCAGCTTCCTGCCTTAGATGTTATTATTTCTGCAGCAGCTTCGGGTATACGATCTGGTAATTTCGGTGAAAAGCTCAAAGAATATGTTGACCGTGTTTTTGGGCTGGCTAAAAACTGGAAAAGAGAATTCAATGAGTATAAAGCCAAAAATAGACTGATTGACTACAACGATATGGAGCGATTATTTTTAAAACTTCTGAATTATAAGGAAATATCTGAAGAAATAAAGAATAGATATAAACTTTTACTGGTTGATGAATTCCAGGATTCAAGTCCAATACAAGTGAAAATTTTTGATAAACTTTCTGAATTAGTTGAAAGGAGCATCTGGGTTGGTGACCCTAAACAGGCAATCTACGCTTTCCGTGGATCAGATGCTCTTTTGATAAAATCCCTAACTGATATTTTTAATGCCGGTGATACGCAGAGGAATCTTAAAAATGGAGATCCGTTAAATATATCTTATCGTTCACGTAATGGATTAGTTCAACTCTCAAATGATGTTTTTAAGCGTGCATTCTCTGACATGAAACCGGAGAAGATAATACTAGGAGTTAATAGAAAAGAGAATGAAGAATTCCAAAATTATGATGAAAAAGAACTGAAGCACTGGCATTTTAATATATTGGGTAGAACTGCATCTAAAGCTGATCACTTTCAGAATCTTTCGCAGCAAGTTACCAGGCTAATTCAGGGAAATATTCAGGTGTTGGATAAATCTACAAAAGAATTGAGGTCAATCAAGCCTGAAGATCTGGTGATCCTTTGCAAAACAAATAAAGAGGTAAATGATATTGCAGGAATTTTGCAGAGCTACGGACTTAAGACAACTGGGCAGAATTCACAAAAATCTTTTCTTGAAACTGCAGAAGTGAGGCTATTACTTGCATTGCTAAACTATATGCAAAACGGCCGCAATGATCTGGCAAAAGCTGAGATATTGCATTTATGTGATACTGAAAATTATTCAGTTCAAAGTATAATAAAATCAAGATTAACTTATTTACCTGAAAAGAAGGATGCAAGAGCAAGAAAAGAGATTAGTGAAAGACCTGATGAAATAAAGAATCCAGTATGGGAAAACAATAATTCTTTGCTTGAAAAAATTGATGAGATAACAAGTCAGATCAAAGCATTTCCTGTTCCTGATCTTGTGGAAAGCCTGATAGTCAGGCTCGATCTGAAAACCAGGGTCTCCCGATGGGGAAATACTGATCGCAGGATAAATAACCTTGAGGCTTTGATGAAACATGCCATTGCTTATGATCAGCACTGTTTGCAACTGGGGTTGGGAGCATCTCTTAATAACTTTATTGTATATCTGACCTCCCTCGGTGCACAGGAAGAAAAAGCCGAGAAGGTAAAAGGTGCGGTAAATGTGCTTACCTTTCATAAAGCTAAAGGTCTTGAATGGAATTTAGTAATACTTGAAAGTCTGGATAAAGATGATTTGGATCAGGATGATTTGATCCGCAGATCATTTTTTGGAGTCAATGATGTAGTAACAAAACTTCCTTCAGCTGAGAATCTTTACCCAGAACGCTATATCCGATTACTGCCATGGTTTATTGGCTCCAAGAAGAAAGTTCCAGATGATATAAGAACATTAATTATAGAAAGTAGTGATTTTAAAAATTTAGAATTTAAGGTTGGCGAGGAAACAAAGCGATTGATGTATGTTGGTGTAACACGCGCCAGAGATTACCTGGTAACAACCTCATATCATAATGCAACATTGACATGGCTGAAGAATATAGGATGCAATGAAATTGAACCTGGTAAATGCATCAGTATTACACTCAATGTATGGAGTACAACTCATGAATCTGAATTTATTTCTTTTAATAACGATCCTGACTTTGTAGGTACGTCAGGAGAATGGAACGAAAAAAGTCTCACAAAACCTTTAGTTCTTGGTGAGAGGGAACCCAGATATGTCAATCCGAGTAAAGTTCTGGAGAAACTGAGAACAACAGTAGAGGTACTTGAGGATTTTAAGCAAAGAATTCCTATTTCAGCAGAAAAGAACATGGAAGGCGAAAGTCCTTCAGATGCTCAAATAGGTGACTGTCTGCATGATATTTTCTGTGTATATGTTCCAGATTCGGAAGGCAATCAAGAAAAAGTAAAGAGAATATTAAAGAACAGGCTGATGATACATATCTTCCCTGATCAGCAACTCATAATTGGATCAATTAAAAATCTTTATGATTATTTAAAAAAGCAATATCCTGATCTAATCAATATACACAAGGAACTCCCTGTACAAAAATTTACTAATGAGGAACAGATTATCCGTGGTAGCTGCGATCTTGTTTGGGAAACCAAAGATGGCTATGTATTAGTGGATTATAAAAGTTTTCAGGGAGGCGTAAAGCAGGTAATAACTTCTGATGATGAGCATTATGCTGGGATTTATGCTCCTCAGCTGAAAACGTACAGTAATGTGCTTGAATCAACTGGGAAGAAAGTTGTTGCCACACTTATCTATTATGCAGTTATAGGTATTGTTGTTGAGGTTAAATTAAATTAAAATAAACTTTTACTATGAAACTTATTGAACTTGATTATTCAGACTACAAGATGTATAACCCTGTCAAAGATGAAACAATCGTTGATGAGGAGTTATTTGAGGATTCGGAATCTCTAATTGCCTATTGGGTGGATGAGGTATTATTAGAACCATTCATCAAAGACCCAGCATTAAAAGAATCCTGGGACGATTTTATAGCAAAGGTTGAAGAAGAAACTGATGGTGACACACCTGACTGGGAGGAAGCGCAAAAGTTCCTTGAAGAATATAATGCTCCTAACTGGATTGTCTATGCGATTACCAGCTCCGGGATAGCTTGTGGTCCTGTATCAAGTGCGGTATGGCATGTAGTGGATAAGGATACCTTAGTAACAGAAATATTTGAAGAAAATATGGATTAAGATTTAAAATAAATGAAAGAAGAGATACTAGATGGGATTAAATATAAACTACCTGAATCGCTCAGCGAGTTTCAGAAAAAATTGTATGTGCATTTGATTAACTGGAAATGGAAGAATATTACAAGGGAGGAGGGTATTTATACAGAGAAAGTAAAAGGCATTACTCGAGAATATAAATATGATGCAATTTTGCCTGAGTCAGTTCACACAAAGTACCCATTGATCTATCCTCCCATTTTATCAGACTTATTATCGCATAAAGAAAAATTTCCTTTCAAACTTCATCAGCATTTCAATCATATGGTTAGCTCCCAGGCAGCTAATGTAAACCTGTTTTTACCGATCCTGTTAAATCCTAAAGTCAATGAAATTATTCGTGAACTTAAATCTGATTTTCAAAGTCTGGCTACAGATCAATTTTACAAAGGATTCCGAATAGAGTTTTGGGATGGTAATTCCTCCTATGAAAAAGGATTGTTAGGCGACCACTCAGCAAGGTCGGGTACCGATTCAGACATTGCAATAGCATATTATAACAATGATAATGAGCTTTGCTTGTGGTTGATAGAACATAAACTCACTGAAAAAGAATTTACACAATGTGGTGGATATAAGAGTGACAATCGAGATGATAAAATACATCTTTGCGAGAAATCATTTTCTGATATTCTGATGGACAAAAAACTATGTTATTATCATGATGTTAGAAAATTCAATTATTGGGAAATCACTGAGGCTAATAAATCTTTTTATGTAAATTATAAAAAAGAGGGACCATGCCCGTTTCAAGGAGGGATGAATCAGTTATGGCGTAATCAATTGTTGGGTTTTGCACTTGAAAATGAAGGGTTATATAAAAATGTTAGTTTCTCTGTGGTTCATCATCCAGGTAATGATGCTTTAGAAGGTTCAATAAGTAGATATAAGGATCTGATTGATAATAATCCAAAATTCTCATCATTTAAATCATCTGATATAATAAATTCTGCAGGTAGATCAGGTGATAAAATGCTCAATAACTGGATAAAATGGTATATTGAATTGTATTATATGAAATCCGATTGAGAAAGGTGGATAATGTTTGTAGTAAATGAGTATGAATTAGGTTAGCCGAATTCAAGATTTTATATCCAGGGGAATTTAATTATTACAAATAACATATAGATATTGAGAATGTTAAAGATTTAATAAGCCGTATTTTATGAAACATTACTTCAACTTAGTCTTATCAGCTTAAATCTTATATGTATGGAAAATATAGTATGGCAAATCCCTTTGTGGAAAATGAAAATTACTCAAGAACAATATGATGTATTAAAAAAGGAATTGCATGATGCATTTATTTCTATAAATTATCCAAATAATCAAAAACTTGCTAATGAAGCTGCCTTGTATTACTCTGAGTGGTGGAGAAGAGAATATAATGGGGGAAGAACCAGTAAGGAAGCAATTTCATCATCGTTAGGTTTGAGTAATTATTATGCAGAGGAATTATATCAATTAGCAAAAATAGGAGGTAGACGGTTAAGAATACCTGTAATTGTCCGTCGAAACCGATTATGGTTTCGATCCCTATTAATACAAGGTGGCTTGCCTATGAATCATATTCAGGGTAATAGTGAGAATATAATCGTATATAAAACATTCCTTAAAGGCCTTATTCAGCATACAGAAAATGTAAATATTAATTGGAATGATAGTAGTTTCATTGAGAATTTACCTTGTACAAATTATTTGCCTTTATCTTTTAAAAATGAAGGTATATATGAGCTAAGTTTACTAATCGCACGAGCTATCTATGAGAAAAATGATGATTTACTACCATATGATGCCCAAGAAGGTAAATGGAAAGAATTAACAAAAGATCTGAAAGAAAGTTCTAACTCAGAAATTTCACACTCTGCACCTTTTACTGTGAGGTGGAAAATTTTCAAATTAGAAGAAAATCTGCAATTGTCATATAATATTGAGCTTGCTAAAAAAATTCCTTATTCCTATAAGGAAGAACATCAATTAGAAGATTGCAACTCATTTTCATTATATGTACAAAATCAATATGTCGCAACTTATATCCGATCTATTAATGGTGATTTTATTTTGAGAGAATCAAAATTTATGAATTTTAAATGGAAGGGAGAACCAGTAATTTCCCTTCAATTAAAAAAAGATAATAACCAAATCGTTGATATAACTGCTCCTAATAGTTTTGTTCCTGACTTTGAAACCCCACAATTATTAGTCGAAAACGAAGGCTTTTGGTTTTTTAAATCAGGAACTTCTAATTCAAATAATAATGCGGTAATTCTTCCTCTTGATTGGAGTACAGTGGGATCAACTTCAGAAGTTTATCTTTCAGAAATAACACTTAACTGGATTGCATTTTGTGACTCAATCACGCTCACAAATACTCTAACTGAGGAGGAAATTATATTTGATGATACTTTAACTTCCTACACATGTGAGTTTGCAGGTTGGTCAATAGATTGGGTTCAAAATGCAAATTTTAAAATTCTTATTTCCAAACCGGATATTCGTTTGTACAATGAATCGCATATAAGAGTACCAGCGAGTAATGTTCATTTCCGGGAATTTAGAGATCGCGAATGGAAAAAATATGATGGTAAAAACCTTCCAATTGGTTTGCTGGAATTCAAGATAGAGTTTCCAGATAAAAAATTCTTCAAAGAAAAATTTTATTACACGGGAGATTTAGATTGCAATTTCCAAAATCTGACACAAAAATCTGGAGTTATAAAGTGGGAATGGTCAGGCGGTGATATTTTTCCTGTTTCAGATCAACAAGGATTAGTAATTGAAAGTCTTGATAAGAATATTTGGAGAGTATCTCGCAAGAGTGATCTAATACAATATCCGGAGATTACAAAATTTCGACTTTTTCCTAAATTAAACCAGGCAAATACTCCATTTTTAGAAATTACAGTTGCATCACCTTTTAGCGGAATTGTTCTTTTGAATTCTCAGGGAATTGAAATCGAAAATAATCATGTCCTTTGCAGATCTTCACTGTATGGTTATAGATTTGTTGTGATGGGGCAAAATGCAGATACGAGAGTCTCACACTACAAGAACCTTAAGGTAAGAATTTCGGGGCAGCTTGTACAAGGAATACATTCGTTAAGTCGATTTGAAGATAACATTCGTGAAATGTTTCTACTTTATGATTCTGATCCATTTGACAAAGAATCTCAAGTAATGGTTAAAATTGGCAATAAAGTAGTTTTCATTAAAGAATTCAATTTGTTTACGAAAAAAGATGATGAAAAGAATTCAATTTTTATTGTCGATAATTATGAAGACAATAATATTATAGATTACAAAGAGAAATTATATGGAATTGCAGTTGGATGCTCAAGCGATGAAATAATTGTAGAGGAGATGGGAAAAAACTCCGGTGAAAGTTATAATTTAAAAGAAGGAACTTCTTTAAAGAAGTTTATTATATTCTCTGATAAAACTGCAGATGAACAAGTGGTGCCTCGTTATTTTGATTTTTCATCTGAAAAAATTGACATTGAATTTTATGATAATAGTGGTTTGAGTCCACAAGAAAAGAATATTATTGAAATTAATGAGTCATTGGAAAAAAGTCCTGCATTTGAAGACAATTTCCAGATTTCGGAAGAATGGAGAAAAGTAATTGAGTATTATAATATTGTTATCAATTATTCACTTCCTTTTAAAACATTGAATTGCTTTCGCGCAATTTCTTTATCTCCTATACTAATGGTGAAAATGACATATCTTTTATGGCAAAGCCAAAATGTCAATAAGGATAATTTATTGCAAGGCATAACCAGGTTCGAAAATGAACTTGCAGTTGCATGGCACTGGATAAAGGAAGGAGATTGGATTGAGGCAATAGATTGGTTGTTAGAAAGAATGCCAGATTCAATGAAAAATGGATTTCTAATTAGCAGCTTTGAATGGAAAAAAGCATTTATGAATTATACGCTTAATGCAGAGACAGGTGAATTACTGAACTTATTGGAAAATAATGAAGTCCTTATTAATCAAATTGTACCTGCTCCATCTCAGATAAAGATTCAAAATATAAGAGAGAAACTGGGTGGGAATAGTAATTTACCAGAATATTTAGTTTTTATTCCCAATGAATGGAAAGATTTATTCCCCCAAGCAATGAATGCTGAATTACCAGTTTATGTGAGGGGATTACTGATCTCTCCAGTAAAATCAGCTTTAGCCATGACAGGGAAAGACGATACAATTTGGAATGATGAAAATGTGAAAATGCGCCGCACCATAAATTTCTACCGGCAATTCTTGCCTTCAGAATATGCTGAAATACTATTATGCATGGTTAAAAGAATTCTTCAGAAATAACTATTATAATAAACACCACTTATGAATTACTTGGAATTTTATAAAAATTCGCAGCGACGACTATCCGAAACGCTTCTTTCAATGTGGGCTTCGGGCCAGGAAAGCAACCAGAAATATTTTAGAAAATTACTTGAAGAGGAACCATTATTAGCGGAACCGGTTTTTCAGGCTACATTTCCTTGGATGGCATCTTCAAAGTCTTTTGAGCAGCTTAGTGATATTTTTGATGAGAATTTTATAAAGTCATTAGATAAGATAAAGGATCCAGACTTTCGCTTTCCAAAGGAGAGAGCTCCCTATCTGCATCAAGTTGAAAGTTGGAAAGAATTACTAATAAATAAAAAATCAATTGCTGTTACCAGTGGCACAGGCTCAGGAAAAACAGAGTGTTTCATGATACCTGTAATTCAAGATTTACTTAGACAAAAGATTGAAGGACATACTACTGGTGTACAAGCGATATTTCTATACCCACTTAATGCATTAATGAACAGCCAGCAGAAAAGAATGAAAGCATGGTGTGAGGCTGTATCCCCTCAAGTTACATTTGCTATTTATAATGGAAATACTGAAGAAGAAAATATTGCAAAGCAAAAACAAAAAGAAGCGTATCCCGAATTAATTACAAGAAAGGCTATTAGAGAAACCACACCTCAAATACTTTTTACAAATCCAACTATGTTAGAGTATATGTTGGTAAGAAAAAAGGATCAGGAAATTTTGAAGCAATCTCAGGGTAAATTACGTTGGATATTATTGGATGAAACACATACCTACTCAGGATCTGCAGCTGCTGAACTTTCTATGCAGATTCGAAGGATTCTTGATGCGTTCGGTGTGACAGTTAACCAAGTTCGATTTGCATCAACTTCAGCCACTATTGGTTCGGATAATGAGAGCCAGTTGAAAAAGTTTATTGCTCAACTTACGGGCAAATCATTAGATGAAATTGCGGTAATTAATGGAAAACAAGTGCTTCCAAAAATTAAGGACACTTCGAGAACGAACCCTATTACTGACAAACTACGACTCGATATGAATCAGGGTTCAGCTTTATCAGCCAGAGAAATTGGCAGAAGATATAAGCCTGACGCTACAATTGAAGAAAGTCTTGAAATAATTGATTCATTAGGAATTAAAATTACTGATTTAATAAATTCTGGCAAAAGTGATGCATTATTACCAACTAGAGCCCATTTTTTTATTCGTAGTATAGGTGGAATATTCGTTTGTACAAATCCTCTTTGTGAACGGCATATTGAAGACCGCCCGGCGATTGGATCAATGACAACGTATATGAAAACCGTGTGTGAATGCGGTGCCCCTCTATTAGAATTAACATCCTGTAATTTATGTGGGAATCATTTATTGGTTGCTGAGAGAGAGCAAGAAATTTATCCTGCAAGGTTTAGACTTCCATCAAAAACCGAAGAAGATCTTTTTGATTTGGCTATAGAGGATGATTTAGAAAATGAAGAACAAAATGAGACGGAAAACCTGAGCTGGTCTAAAATTATACTTGCGAAAGGTGTAACATCAGCTCCTTCAAACTCAGCTAATCTTATATCTTGTGGTATAAATATAGATGATGTAACAATAATCCACGATGGAGAATTTACAGAATGTCAGCATTCAACAAGTGGGAATATTTTATGCCCGCACTGTGGCAACCGAACTGATAAAATAAAGTATTTGCGAACCAGCACTGTGTTTTTAAGTCGTGTATTATCATCTACTTTGCTTGAGCAGGCAGATTCTATGCCAGACAAAAATACAGGAAGTTTATGGGATGGAAGAAAATATATAACCTTCACTGATAATAGGCAAGGAACAGCAAAATCTGCTTTGGCCCAAAATACTGAAGTTGAGCGCAATTGGATGAGAACCGCTGTCTTTCATTACCTGGCAGGGAAAAAAAGGGAGGGAGCTACTCTTCATCGCGAATTAGATACTTTGGAACAACAAGAGTATGATCAGCTTTTACCATTAAGGAGTAGCGGGATAGAAGTGATCTTAAAGCGCTTGCATGAACTTGAAAATATAAAATCTGGTACTCAAATTATCCTTAATCCAAACATAAGTCTCAGTGAATTATGTGAATACCTTGATAACAATGCGAATTTGTCTAGTTTATATCGCCATATTTCCAGTCATGGTTTAGGAAAACAAAATTATTTAAAAGCACTTCTTGTTGATCAATTTGGGAGGAGACCTCGAAAAGGTAATTCACCAGAAACAATGGGATTCATTAAAATAGTCTATCCGGAATTACAAAAATGTGAAAGACCTTCGTCATTTGAAAAATTAGGATGGAGCTCTAACGATTGGAGAGACTTTCTAAAAATTTGTCTTGATTTCTTCGTGCGGGAAAATACACACATCATAATCCAAAGCGAACTTAGACCATTTATTACTCAGGACTATTTTTCCAGTCATGTATATGCATCAGATTGCTATTTAACGAATGAAAGATCTGGCAATAGGGTAAAGCATTGGCCTTCATTTAATGTCCAAGAAGAAAGACAAAGCCGATTAATTTTACTTCTTTGCGCGGCAATGAATATTACCGATATTTCAATGATTGATAATACAAATGTCGATATTATAAATTCTATCCTAAATAGCGCCTGGAGATATTTAACCTCTCATATTTTATCTTTAACTAACGATCAAAATGCAGAATACAAAGGTTATAAGTTGAACTTGTTCGAAAACGGAAAAGTGAAACTAGAACTGCTTGAAAAGGCCTGGCTATGCCCTGTTACTTATGTCCCAATGGATACTGTCTTCAGAGGTTTTAGTCCGTCCTTGAAAGGTAATATTAATAAAGATAATTTTGAAAGGTTTAAAGTTAAAGAGGAAATATCTTATCCGTATTTCCCTTATGCTTATAAGCAAAAATTTGATGTGGAAAGGAATCTTATTCCCACTTCAGATGAAGAAATCCTTAAATGGAAAGATGATAATCTAGTTAGGCAAAAAGAAATTGGATTATGGTCAAACCTAAATGAAAGGATATTATTGAACTATCCTATTTTCTTAGCCGCTGAGCACTCCGCACAGCAGAATAAGAGTCGCTTGAAGGAAATTGAAGAGCAATTTAATTTTGGCAAAATAAATATCTTATCATGCTCTACTACTATGGAAATGGGGGTCGATATTGGAGGTATTTCGGAAGTAGTAATGAATAATGTTCCTCCTAAACCTGCAAATTACCTGCAAAGAGCTGGACGTGCTGGAAGGCGTGCAGAATCTAAGGCAATGGCTGTAACATTTTGTTCTCCAAATCCAATTGGTACTAATGTAATAAATGATCCAAAATGGGCGATGACTCATGTCACTGCAATGCCAATTGTAAAATTGGAAAGTAGTATTTTGATTCAAAGGCATATTAATTCTTTTTTATTAGGAACATATATTTCTGTAATAGAGGGCGCAAATGTCAAGTCAAATCTTGAAAATTTCTTTTTCGACCAGGATGAGAATAACATTTTTAGATATGAATTATTTCATCAATATCTGATGGAATTTTTGGCAGTTGATAATTCCGAGATTCGAAATAGGTATAAAAAAATTGTAAAGAATACTATTAAAGAATCGACAACTTTGGAGCAATCAATAAAATCTTGCCTTACATCGTTGGAGGATATTTTTAACAGGTTAAACTCAAGGAAAATGATGTTGGATGAGTCTGAAGAAAGACTATTGGCGATGAATGGATTTTCTGAAACCTCTCCTGAAATAAAAGCGATCAAGTATCAGAGGAAACAATTATTAGGACAAAATCTTCTTGGTTTTTTTGCAGAAAATGACTTTATCCCAAGTGCAGGAATCCCAACCGGAATAGTGGATTTTAATATTAAAGTTTTTGATAATCATATTGATGAAGGGAATGAGAATAATTTATATAAAAGTAACCCTTCACTTAATATTACACGAGCATTAGCAGAATACGCCCCTGGGAATCAGGTGGTACTAAATGAAAAGTGCTATGATTCCGCAGGCATTGTAATGAAATCTCAATGGAATGATTCTAGAAGGGCTATCTTACAAAGCTGCAGAAATTGTGGATTCACTAGGTTAGGTTTTGGTATTCATTCTGAATGTCCTAATTGTCATCATAAGGGAATGAATGGCATTCAATCTATTGGTGATACTTTTACTGAAGTGATTGAACCCGCCGGGTTTTCAGTTGACTATTTCAGTGAACCTACCAGAAACATTAAAGCAAATAATGGCCCACAAAGTTTCGTGGAGCCAATCTTATTAAATATGCTTCCTTGGGATTCAGATACCGAAGGAACGCATCCAATAATTGAGATTCGTAATGGTGGTGATGAATCTGAAATTCTGTATTATAATAAAGGAAAAGGATTTGGATACGCAATTTGTATACATTGTGGCAGAGCTTCACTCGAAAGGGGAAGTGCGGAAGGATCACCCAATCCACTTGAAAACCATCAAAGACTGAATGGAGGAGCAAGCGAAGGCAACAGAACTTGTTCAGGCAATGAAAACCTGGGTGTTGCCATTAAAAGAAATGTACTATTAGGAGGGAGGTTGCAAACTGATTTTATCGAACTAAGGTTCAGAAATAATAATAATAATTTAATAAACGACCCTGAGACCATTTGGAGTTTAGGGGTTATTTTATCTCGAAAGCTATCTGAGTATCTTGGGATTAATAATCAGGAAATTGGTTTTGGGGTGAAGAAATATCCAACCTATTCATCAGTCTTTATTTACGATACAGCTAAAGGTGGTGCAGGGTATTCATCCCTTTTTGTTGACTATGCTTCAGAAATTTTAGACTCATCATATCAAGCATTAGATTGTACTTGTGAAAAAGCATGTACAAAATGCCTGATTGACAGAGATTCACAATGGTTTTTAAATAATTTGGATAGAAATAAAGCTATAGAGTGGCTTCAACTTGAAAAAGAAGGCCGTGTAGAAGTGCCTGAGTCAATCTCTTCATCCTTCCCCGGTGCATATAGAGTTACTTCAAATCTGCTTACCGAAATTACTCAGGTTGTGGCAAATCCTGAATTACAAAGATTAACCTTTTTTATTTCAAATAAAATTAATGAGTGGAAACAGGAAAACTGGAAACTATCTGAAATTGTAAATCGGTTAAAACTTCAGGGGAAACAAGTGAATTTTGCTATGAATTCACCAGACGTCTCGGATCTTTCAGCAAGGGAATTGGCATCAGCAATGGAGGCAAAAGGCCAATATCAGTTTAAGATAATAAGTTCTATTATTCCTAAGGGATTGAATTCTTTGATGCTTGTAGAATATGCAAATAAAGAATCGATTCTATATTTTTCAGAAAATGAATGCACGGAATTCTCAGAAAACTGGGGCTTAAGTGGAAGCCCTATTTATAAAAGCCGCTTTTCTTCTCAATTGCAATTTACACCTTGGGATATTGACCTGGGAAGTTTAATGACTAAGAATAAGATTCTTTTTGAATTCAAGATAAAAGAAAGGAATACAACACTTGTTAAGTTTTGGGACACTCTTTATAGAACGGATTCAGCTATGTGGGATAAATTAATTCCAAAGATTAAAAACAGCAAAGTAAAAATTACATACCAGGATATTTACCTTAAAGATGCTCTGGGTTGCCTTATTCTCTTGAATCTGATAAAATCTATCTCTGAAAATCTCAATATGGATATTCAAACACTTAATTTCAACATGTCCAGCTTTAATAACTATCGGTACGCTTATGTTGATGACATTGATAAGGATTGGATTGACTCTGGTTCACGTAAATTGTTCTTAAAAGACTCCAGTACATCAATTTTAAGTACTGTTCCTATTATTCATGAGGGAGGATTCCTTCCACATTGGAGAGAATTAGTAATAATGTCGGACAATTTTGAACTTATTATCAGACCGAACGGAGGGATTAAGAATGGTTGGAAGCTCGATAGTAGCGAAGGTATAATAAGTCAGGAAGATGTCGATTCTACTGAAGATCTTAGATTGTTCAATACAAGTCAACGAGAAGGAATACTCTATAATATTGTTTTTGAAAAGAAAAACCATTAGACTATTTTTTATAAAAATCAAAATTAGTTTCTAAACAGGGTCTCAACTTAAGATCATCGACTCCAATCTGGAAATAATTACCTGCTAAGGATTGAAAATAATCTAAACCTCTATCCATCTTAATATTCCAGCCATTGCTAAATATTATTTCTCTAGCATGAATCTTAGAATTAAACATAAATTCAAATGTGATATCACTCTCCATTAAACTCATGAATATCACTATGTATTCAAATACTTATCACTTCAATTATGTACATAAATCCCTATATATTATGTCTTATATAATATAGTGAAATAGGCTATAAGATTTCTGTTCACAGCGTAAAACAATGTTTCAATCTATATATTATCACTGAAATACTCCTTAAAGCAAAAACTACTTAGATATAAGGATTATTTCGAAGAAATCCGACTGTGGAATGTGCATTTCAGAAAGAATCCAATGAAAAGAAGCATTGCTAATTTTAGTCTAAAATAGGAGTGGAGGACCATAAAAGTCTCTTCACCTGTTAAAGCCTGTCTTTTTGAATCCATTGTGTCCTATCTATAACTATCACAAGTGAATAATCTAAGTGTTTAATCCAAGCAAGAAAGTTGTCGCTACCTCTGTCCTTTTCTCTTCTTACTTGAGAACAACTGACTAAAATTGAAGTGAACAGAATGGTCCAATTGATTTCTACATATTAATAAATAGTCAACCTTTTAGCACGGTAATGAACTCGCTCTTTAATTGAAAATCAATGAAATAAGCTATTCCAAACTTGCACGGTTATAAATAGTTGCGGAAAGGATTATGGTAGTAAAACCTGGAGTGACTGCTGGGTGTAGACTAATTTTGTGGCTGGTGGTAATATATAAATATCCATAAATTTCGATTATCATGAGTACAGATTATATTATACAAAAAATAGACGAGCCGAACAGCTTATTTACATTTTCACTTATCCTTCGATTCCGATTCCTTATGTTGCTGTTTTTCAGTCAATTTTTTTTGCCGAAGATAGATTTTAGCATCAGCAGGCGTTCCCAAAAGTATTGCCAGCCATCGTGTTTTCTCTTTCTGTTCCAGGATGATCTTAATGGTCATAGTTAAGGGAGCTGACAGGAACATACCCACCATTCCCAGTGTAAATCCCCAGAACACAAGAGACAGGAATACAACCAGGGTTGACAGGCCTAAACCTTTACCCATGACCTTGGGTTCAATTAAATTTCCAAAAACATTGTGGATAACCATAGTCGCTACCAGGGTCCAGAGTGCACCACCTAATCCGAGTTGTATAAGGGCAAAGAGAACTGTCGGGATCGTGGAGATGATGGATCCGATATTCGGCATATAATTCATCAGAGCTGCAATCAATGCCCACAGGAGAGGATAATCGACCCCAATGATCAATAATGCCAAATAGGTAAGAATTCCTACTGATAAACATAACAGGGTTTTTATTCCAAGGTAGTGACGGATATTCTGTAGAATGGTAGAATAATAAGAAATGGATTTATGCGATTCAATCTGAATTGCTTTAGCTTTAACAGAAAAGCTTCCGAATTCCAGAAGAATAAATAAAATGATAAGGAAGATAAGGAAGGAAGTCCCCACCATATTAAACACTGTATTCAAAGCGCTAGCAGTAAATTCAAGGATCTTGGCCGGCTGGATAAGAGTAAGAAACTGATCTTTGGGGATATTTAACCCTTTCTCATTTAAAAACTGAATATATGAGCTGCTGATCGATGTAAGGGTAGCTTCATATTGTGAAAGATTCCCTGAAAAGGATGATAATGTTCCTCCGAGAAGGTACGTTAATCCTGAAAAAAGTACAATTAATCCAAATATTACGATGATAAGTGCAAGCCATCTGGGGGTTCTCTTTTTTTCAAGCCATGTAATGGGTTGCGCACAAATGATACTTATGAAAAGTGCGAGTAAAAAGGGAGTGACAATTGCTTTTGCATAAATCACTCCTGCAAAAATGATTATTAATGCAGCGATTTTTACCAGGGGCGAACCTTCCATTGATCCGAGAATCTTGTTTTTCATTTTAATATGTTTTTATGGAATTTATAAAAATGCACAAACTCGTCAGGACAGGACTTAATTTTTTATTTAAAATTAGTAAATTTTCTCCTCCCTATTTCTCCAAACTTAAATATTAATAACCCATTCATCCAAATCCCCTCACCGGGGACCTGTGAAATGGAATTAGTGTAAAAGACAGTTCTATTGACCACATTCAGCCGGTAAGATTGTCTTAATTATATTTATTTATATATCAAGGTTTTATCTCCGGGTTTCAGTGGTCAATGTTTTCCGGAGTAAGGTGGTCAAGGTCACCGGATTTTCCACCATGGCAAGTCAATTATTGTTACCTTTAATGTCCATATAATTAAATAAACAACATTTTATGAAGATAGTCCGACATATATTGACTGGAATTGTAATAATATTTTCACTATTTTCTGTGATAACAATAGTTATTTGTTTATCTGAAACTAGATCTCTTCCAATTGCATTTAACAAAGAAGGATTTATTAATTTCTTTAATCATTTTTCTGATTTTAAAAATCTATATACACCTGGGAACCGGTTTTTATTGCCTTTTTTTGCTTAATACTGCTTAGGGGAGTGCTTCAAATGAAAAACTCGCATTCGCTTTGCTCATTCAGATTTTTGTTTTCATCCATCCTTCGCTCAGGCAAGCCTGGCTTGGCTGTCTGAAAACAAAACTCCCCACTTGCGTGGGGAGTTTTTCATTTGGCGGAGAAAGAGGGATTCGAACCCCCGGTACGTGTGAACGTACAACGGTTTTCAAGACCGCCGCATTCGACCACTCTGCCATTTCTCCGCCGCAAAGATAATATTTTTTTGTTTTTTGAGAATTATTTTTGCAAAATTGATTAAATATCAGATATTCAATAATATATAGTTTTTATCAACAGGATTTGAACAAATTTGATTGAAATAATCACTGAAGTTAAAGAGTAGTGAGCAATAGCGATATTATGATCAAATTCGGATATTAATCCAAAAATATGGCAGTTTTAACCTAAAAGTGGCACTATCTGTGGAAAATAGGTAAAAAAAATTTGCATATGAATTTAAAAAAAATATATTTGTATTCAATTAGTAAGATTGGTGTAACATTAAAATCTTTCATTATGACAAAAAAAGAATTAGTTAACGCAATTGCTGCTGATGCAGGTCTTTCAATTAAGGATGCAGGTAAAGCTTTAAACTCTTTTGTTGGAGCTTTCGGTTCAGCTATGAAAAAAGGTAGCAGAATTCAACTTCCTGGAATGGGTACTTTCAAAGTTGACCAAAGAAGTGCAAGAGTAGTTCGGAATCCTCGTACGGGTGAAAAACTGAACGTTCCTGCTAAAAAAGTTGTTAAATTCAAAGCAGCTCCAGCACTTAACAAAGGTCTTTAATCTTAATTTATTGAGATTGCAAAGGGGTGTGAAAACACCCTTTTTTTTTATTTTATTATCCCCTGAGCATAAGTGATTATTAAAATAAATTCTACTATTATCATATAAATTTGGAAAAGAAATTCAACTTTATTTAAAATGTTAAAAAACTGTGAATGTTTTTTACTATTTTTGATTGTGAAATTCCCTGCCTAGACTGTATTATATGAATTGTATAATAGTTGATGATGACAAACTGAGTTGCAAATTGCTGGAAGGATTTGTCAATAAATCTTCCTCCCTTAATCTGGCAGGTTGTTTCAGTGACTCAATTGAAGCAAGGAATATTCTTACCAAACGCCACGATATCGACTTGATAATTCTTGATATCATGATGCCTGAAATGAATGGATTTGATTTTATAGGCAGTCTCGACTTTCCACTAAATATTATTATTGTATCATCAGCTGAAGAATTTGCACTGAAAGCTTTCGACTTTAATGTGGTTGATTATTTGCTCAAACCCGTTACTTATGGGCGCTTCTGTAAGGCTATTGATAAGACTGTAAGGTACTTTGCACGCAAAGAACCAAATAGTACCGGAGATGAAGAAATTTTCATTAAAAAAGGATCATCGCTGGTGAAGCTAAGACTTAGTAATATTATCTATATCGAAGCTCTTGAAAATTATGTTACCCTGAATACAAATGATGATAAATTTACTATCCATTTTACAATGAAAGCCATTGAAAGCCAATTACCTTCCGGGATTTTCATCAGGGTACACAGGTCATTTATCATTAACAAGAGTATGATACAAGCAATAAAAGAGAACGCTCTTGATCTTAATGTAGGAGGTTCTCAGAAAAGTATACCTGTTGGTAAATCATTCAGGGATTCTCTTTTGAATGATATTAACGTTATGGCCAGATAATTTCTACATCTTCTCATGCTTACTAACCGTCAACTTTTCCTCCTCCATCTTGGACAAACATCTGTAGCGCCCATGATGGTTGAAATTGTAAGGGCTGATGGGGTATTTATGTATGGCCCGAATGGCGAAAAATACCTCGATCTGATCTCAGGAGTATCGGTATCAAACACCGGTCACAGTCATCCGAAAGTGATAGAAGCAGTTAAGAATCAGGTTGATATGTATATGCATCTTATGGTATATGGGGAGATTATTCAGAGTCCTCAGGTGAAATATGCTGAACGCCTCTTACAAATTCTTCCTCCGCAGTTGCATTCCTGTTATTTTGTTAACTCCGGCAGCGAAGCAGTTGAAGGCGCATTAAAACTAGCGAAAAGATATACTCGCAAAAGCCGGATAATCTCTTTCAATAACTCATATCATGGTAGTACTCACGGAGCATTAAGTATACAGGGAAGTGAACTATACAGGAATGCTTTCAGACCTTTATTACCTGATACTTTCCAGATTGATTTCAACGACGAGAAATCCCTCAATTCGATCGATAATAAAACAGCATGTGTAATTGTGGAACCTGTACAGGGCGAGGCCGGGGTAATCTATCCTGAAAATGGTTTCCTGGGAAAGATAAAAGAAAGATGTGAAAGAACAGGAGCCTTGCTTATATTTGATGAGATCCAGACTGGTTTTGGCCGTATAGGCTCGATGTTCGCAATTGACCGTTTTAGTATTGTTCCCGATATTCTTCTTCTTGCAAAAGCTTTGGGCGGAGGTATGCCATTAGGTGCATTTATCTCTTCAAATGAAATCATGTCATCATTATCCTCAAACCCACCTTTGGGACATATAACAACATTCGGCGGTCATCCGGTCTGTTGCGCAGCAGGCCTGGCCTCACTTAATGTAATTATAGAAGAGGATCTTGTTGAATCATGTAACTCTAAATCTAAACTGTTTAAAAAGGAGCTCGTCCATCCTCTTATTAGCGAAGTGAGGGGAGAAGGACTCTTGCTGGCAGTGCAATTGACTGTCTCTGAATATATTAGATTTATTATTGCCAGAGCCCCTGATTATGGCCTGATTCTTGATTATTTTCTCTTCTGTAATGATGCTTTCAGGATAGCTCCTCCATTGATAATCAGCGAAGATGAAATTTTACAGGCATGCATGCAACTGAAGAAGCTTCTTGATGAAGCAATGAATAATGGGGGGAAAATATGAGAAGTATCTTATTATACACTATTGTATTTATTTTTTTCTTACCAGAGACAACCGTTGGGCAGATTACCACAAATGATGCACCACAGGTACTTGAGAAACTTTACGGACGGCTAATCAATAAATTCGATGATAATGACCGTATACGGATCAATGATTCAATCAAATCAATTATTGACAATTATGTCCTATCTGATACAATCTTTAGCCATAGGTTCAATAACCTGCGATATCTGGGTCAGATAACTTCTCCCGACTCACTTTTGAAAATCATTACATGGAATTTAGTCCTAAGAAACAGCCCCAGCCTTTATTTTTGCTATTTCATCAGGAAAACGGGAAAGGGTAGTAAAAATATAATTTACAGGTTGACTACTGATTATAAAGAAGAGCCTGTAAAAACTGATACTATCTATACTGAAAAAAACTGGTATGGAGCATTGTATTATGACCTTAAGCCTGTCATAAGCGATAATAAAAGATGGTGGGTTTTATTAGGAATCGATTATGGTAATACATTTATATCCAGAAAGATAGTAGATGTTCTAAGTTTCACACCCGGCGATTCAATAATATTTGGAAATAAATGGTTTGTCGCTGATGATGAGATCAGATTCAGAGATGTTTTTGAATATGCTTCTAACGGAATGATGTCTTTAAGATTCTCTTCGGAAAAATCAGTAGTATTTGACCACCTGGTTCCATTTACTCCGGCTATGAAGGGTGACCGACAATACTATGGCCCTGATTATTCATATGATGCATACTATTTTGAGAATGGTTTGTGGAAATTGACCATAAATGTTGATGCAAGAAATAAAGAATAGGTATCTTTATTACCTGTAAAAGTACTATGGCAAAGATTATTAAAACTCATCTTATCTGCTACGACGACCACAGAGGATTTACTGAAGAGGTTAGGAAGCGGTTCACTGATACTGCACGTTATAAGGTTTTTTCATTTCCTACACGAGAGGAGTTTATTAATCATCTTGAAGAGGAAAAAGAATATCCCTTCTGTAAGATTGCAATTCTAGGTGCTCATGGCACAAAAGAGCAGTACGAAATGATTAATGAGATTACAATTGAGATTAAAAGAATTGATACGCTAACGGGCCTTATTCTCCTTGGCCCGCCTGAGAAAATGGGAGAAATCAAGAAAGCTATAAGGTTAAATATTGATGCATATATACCGAAAAATGCCAATGCTATTCTTCGTATACATAATATTGTAAAAAAACTGATTAGTGAACATAATATCCGGATCTTCAGAAAAAGAAGGAATTTCTCTTTATATGTGTTGCTGACCTTTTTTCTACTCTCTTCTCTGTTATTACTCATTGCTTATTTTAAGCTGCCACAATATTTCTAAAAATAGAAATTTTCTTCAGACCTTCACGGTGGCAGTTATATTCTGCAAATTGGCGTAGAATGAATCAGATTAAATGACTATTTGTCAGTAGTACGTTAATGGCACATCTTTTGAAAGTGTTGGTCAGATTATTCATGTTTAACGATAAAACTATTTGATATGCAAACCGGAAAGATTGGCGTAACAACTGAAAACATTTTCCCGATAATTAAAAAATTTCTCTATTCTGATCATGAGATATTCCTGCGTGAGTTGATTTCGAATGCCGTAGATGCCACACAGAAACTTAAAACAATAGCCTCAGTTGGAGATTTTAAAGGAGATTTAGGTGAAACAACCATTCATGTGTCAGTTGACAAAAAGAAAAAAACAATAAAAGTTTCTGACTTTGGTATAGGAATGACAAGGGAAGAGCTTGATAAATACCTGAACCAGATAGCTTTCTCAAGTGCAAACGATTTTCTCGATAAATATAAAGACCAGACAAATGCAATAATAGGCCACTTTGGTCTTGGTTTTTATTCCTCATTCATGGTATCTGATAAGGTTGAGGTAATAACCAAATCTTATCAGGATGGAGCACAGGCCGTTAAATGGACTTGCGACGGAAGTCCGGAGTTCTCTATTGAAGATGTTGAAAAAGAAAATATTGGTACCGATATCATATTATATATAGATAAGGATTCAAAAGAGTTTCTTGAGGAGAGCAGGGTTGAACAGCTTCTTAAAAAATATTGCAAGTTTTTACCGGTTGAGATTGCATTCGGAAAAGAGAAGGAATGGAAAGATGGTAAATCTGTTGAAACAGGAAAAGATAATATAATTAATAACACAAAACCTGCATGGACTCTTAAACCATCTGACCTGAAAGATGAGGATTACATGAAATTTTACAGGGAGATCTATCCTTCAGGTGAAGATCCATTATTTAATATTCACCTTAATGTTGATTATCCTTTTAAATTGACAGGAATATTATACTTCCCGAAGATAAAAACCAATATTGAGATTCAAAAGAATAAGATACAGTTGTACTGCAATCAGGTTTTTGTTACAGATTCTGTTGAAGGAATTGTACCTGAGTTTCTGACTCTGTTGCATGGAGTTATTGATTCACCTGATATCCCTTTGAATGTGTCCAGAAGTTATCTGCAGAGCGACTCTAATGTAAAGAAGATATCCAGCCATATCACCAAAAAGGTTGCCGACAGGCTTAATGATATTTTCAAAAAAAACAGGGAAGAATTTGAGAAAAAGTGGGATGATCTGAAGCTGTTTATCGAATATGGTATGATATCCGAAGAGAAGTTCTATGATAAAGCTTCGAAGTTTGCGCTTTTTAAGAATACTGATGATAAGTACTTTACATTTGAAGAGTATGAGAAGATCATAAAGGAGAACCAGACTGACAAAAATAACAATCTGGTTTATCTCTATTCAACAAACAAGACAGATCAATACACCTATATAGATAAGGCGAAAAACAAAGGTTATGATGTTCTGCTTCTCGATGGCCAGCTCGATATTCACCTTATCAATCAGCTTGAATCAAAATTAAAAGATTCAAGATTTGTAAGAGTCGATTCAGATGTAGTTGATAAGCTTATTCAGAAAGAGGAATCGCGTGAATCAAAATTATCTGAAGAGCAAAAAGATGATCTTAAGAGTGTTTTCACCGTCAGAGTAAAAACCAAAGAGATGTATAATGTTGTTTTTGAAACGCTCGACGAGAATGAGGCACCTGTTATTATAACACAGTCAGAGTTTATGCGTAGGATGAAAGAGATGTCACAAGTAGGAGGAGGAATGAATTTTTACGGTGAACTACCTGATAGTTATAATCTTGTTGTTAATCCAAACCATCAGCTTGTAATAAAACTTTCTGAGGATCTTCAGGCTCAGGAAGGTGCAAAGCTATCTGAAAACAATTCTGGCAGAACCAGACTAAAGGAGGAAATTGCATTTATGGAAGGGGAGCATAAGAAGAAGAAGGAGGATGAGATAAGTCAGTTGGAGAAGGATGATCTTGAAAAGCTTCGTAAGGAACTATCTGAAATTAAAAATGTCAGAAAAGATATCCTTGAGTCATTTGGTTCTAATCATAATGTGGTTAAACAACTTATTGATCTTGCTTTACTCGCAAACAATATGCTGCGGGGAGAAGACCTTAGCGTATTTGTTAAGAGGAGTGTGGAGTTATTATAGCTCAGATCATCCTGGATATCTCTCCTTTAATATAATCAATAGCTGCCCTCGTAGGTTCCTTCTCAAGTTCCATAATCCTTTCCAGAAGTTGCTTGCTGAGGGCCATACCTGTAGCTTTAGCAGGCATCTTCTCTACTTCATTGTTAATGATTTTGATCATGTTGGAGCGGGCGTTTCTCACAACTTCCCAGGCTTGATGGCTCATGTAAATCTGCTGTGAAAGGTTATGTTCAAACTCACTCCTGATCGTATTCAAAAGAGATGAATGTAGCTGGGACGCAGTCATGTCAGGGGAGCTGACTCGAACCAAAAGTGATTCGAGTGATATTCTCTCCAGAAATAGAATGATCCTTTCATAGGCCTGCAATTTGATAGGAGTTACAGTACGGCTGTTTTGAAGAATCAATTCCTGTCTTCTCTTATCCTGATCGTTTTTTATCATATTTTTCAGAAGAACCCAGGCAGTAAAAAACACAATCAGTGCCGGGATGGTGATCTTCAGAATATCATAAAAGTTTTCCATAGCAATTTCTTTTAACTATTTAAACCTGATTTATAATCTTTTAGTATCAAAAGTAATAAAAGATTTGATTTCTCACTTTTGACGTTTATTTACATGAAAAGGTTTAAAACAGAGGACATAAAATTATTAATTTAAGATCAATAATAATCTGGTAAATATGATTGAACAATTTTCTATTCTATTTTATTTTTCAATATAACTTCATACATTTGATTTTGTCTTTTTTGTCGTAATATGGTCACTATATAATTAAAGTTATGGAATATTTATCTGACTTAATTAAATCATTATCAGAATCAGCAACCCTTGCCATGGCTCAGAAGAGCAGGGAATTAAAGGCAAAAGGGTTAGATATTATCAGCCTGAGCCTCGGAGAACCAGACTTCAACACTCCTGATTACATCAAGGAGGCGGCCAAGAAAGCTATTGATGATAATTTTTCCAAATACCCTCCCGTACCTGGTTATCAAGATCTTCGTGTTGCAATTTCGAAAAAATTCAAAGAAGAGAATAGTCTCAATTATTCTCCGGAGCAGATAATCGTTTCTGCCGGAGGTAAGCATTCATTGATTAATGTAATTTTGTCTATAGTTAACCCTGGTGAAGAGGTCATTATTCTTGCTCCTTACTGGGTAAGTTATTATGATCAGATCATTATTGCCGGTGGAAAACCGGTGGTTGTTTCAGCGATACTTGAAAATGAATTCAAAGTCAGACCAGAGCAACTTGAAGCTGCAATAACAGATAAAACCAGGTTAATTATCTTCAACTCTCCATCGAACCCTACCGGTATGGTTTATGATCGAAACGAAATGGAGGCACTTGCAAGGATAATCGAAAAGCATGAGGGATTATTCATTATTTCCGATGAGATTTATGAACATATAATATTTTCAGGGGAACATATAAGTATGGCCTCTTTTGATTTTATCTTCGACAGGGTAATCACTGTCAATGGTGTTTCAAAAGCCTATGCCATGACTGGGTGGAGGATAGGATATATAGGCGCACCCCTTTGGATAGCAAAGGCATGTAATAAATTACAGGGACAATTCACTTCAGGCGTATCTTCAATTGCTCAGCGCGCTGCTCTTGCAGCATTAGAGGGTCCGGGAGACTCACACCAAAAGATGAAAGAGGCTTTTCATCGCCGCCGCGACCTTATCTGTGGTCTTCTAAAAGAGGTTAAAGGACTTAAACTGACAATTCCACAAGGGGCTTTTTATGTAATGCCTGATGTAAGTTATTATTTAGGTAAGTCTGATGGTGAGAAAAGGATTTTCACTTCAGATGATCTTGCACTTTATCTGCTTGATAAAGCACAGGTTGCAGTTGTAGGAGGAGGTGCATTTGGCGCACCAGCCTGCATTAGGATATCTTACGCAACCTCTGACGACCTCCTGATTGAGGCTGTTAAGAGAATTAAAGGGGCGTTGGAGAGATTAAGTTAACCCCCTGGCCGTTTCACGGCCTTCCCCCTAAAGGTGGATTAAATACATAACAATTAGTATATCAGATATATATACAGGAACCTTCCCCCTTTAAAGGGGAGGTAAACCTTAATATTTATTATACGAAACCGTCACCTCAGCCGGCTTCCTTTTTTTTTCTCTCTGTTCACTAAGTGAATATCCTAATGTTATAATCAGCTCAACACGTTTTGATTTTGGGATATGCAGGATCTTCCTGACCATTTTTTCATCGAACCATCCAATCATACAAGAGCCAATGTCTTCAGCTTTGGCCTGAAGACAGATATTTTCCGATGCAATACCAATATCAATAAGGGAATAATCCTTATTCTTGATAGTGCCACCAATTTTAGATGACATATTCGGCTGTTCTCTTACCACAACTAATAGAACAGGGGCCTGACCAACGAAGCTATTCATCCCTAGTAGCTTTGCTGAAGCAGCTTCTGCAACCTTTACAATAAGCTCTGGATCAGCAACAACGATAATCTTCCATGGTTGTGCATTACAGGCTGAAGGAGCCATTCTGCCAGCTTCAATTATCCTGTCAAGCTTTTCTTTTTCTATTTGTTTATTGCTGTATTTTCTATCACTCTGCCTGCTGATAATCAGTTCCAACATATTTTTCCCAGTCTGTGTTCCTTTTAAACTCTTCTCCATATCTGTTATTTTTTCTTGCCAAGTTTTATCAATTTGGATTCTTCCCCTCTGAGAAGTCTGCCAATATTTTTCCTGTGAGTTATAAGAAGGGCAATTGCGACAAGTATTGAAAAAATTTTATATACTGGAGAAGGGGTTCCGAACAGTGAAAAGAGTAATATCGGGAAAGCTAGTCCAGCTGCCATAGATGAGACAGATACAATACCTGTAATTAACAGAACAATTAGGAAGACGCCGAAACAACAAATAGTAAGCAAGGGCTGTAATGCCAGTAGAACCCCGAAAACAGTTGCAACTCCTTTTCCTCCCCTGAAACCAGCCAGTACAGGAAAAATATGTCCAACGATGGCTGTTATTCCTGTCATTATCTGCAGATTGATTAGCATTGTACTGTCTGGTTCAGCCAGATAAAAGAAGAGTGGCAGCATAGTAGCCAGCCAGCCTTTTGCAATGTCTATAAGTAAAACAGGTATTCCGGTTTTCCAACCAAGAACCCTGATTACGTTAGTAGCACCTGCATTTCCGCTTCCATGTTCCCTGACGTCAATGTTGTGAAACCCTTTCCCTATCCAGACTGCAGTTGGCATTGATCCTAACAGATAAGCAAGAACAAATGGTAATATAGTATTCAAAATATTCACTTCAAAACATTACTACTTTAAAACAAGATGGTTGATATGCATTACCTCCTTATGCTTTTTTCAAACGATCTGCAAGTCCTTCGTGTTGTCTTTTCATCTCGGCCGGTAACCTGTCACCAAATTTAGCATAATGTTCGTCTATCAGTTCAAGTTCTGCCATCCACTCGTTTTTATCAACCTTTGTCAGTTCTGGCATATTGTTGGTAATGTCTTTTAACCCTGAAATATCTATACTCCCGTCCTTCGGAACAAAACCAATAGCAGTTTCCTTTGCAATATCAGCATTGTCGGTACGTTCAAATATCCATTTCAGTACACGGATATTATCTCCATATCCTGGCCATAGAAATTTCCCTTCGGAATTCTTACGGAACCAGTTGACATTGAATAGTTTCGGGAGCTTGGATTTGTCAGGGGCATTTTCTCCGATCTTTAACCAATGGCCAAAATAGTCTCCCATGTGATAACCGCAGAAAGGTACCATAGCAAACGGGTCGCGACGTACACCTGCTTTAAGTCCAATTGCAGCAGCTGTTACTTCGGAACCAACTACTGATCCTACAAATACACCATGATTCCAATCGAAAGCCTGGTAAACAATAGGTAAAGTTCCTGGTCGGCGTCCTCCGAAAAGTATAGCTGAAATAGGAACTCCGGCAGGATTTTCCCAGTCGCTGTCAATTACAGGACATTGTTTCGCTGGAGCTGTAAAACGGGCATTAGGGTGTGAAGCAGGTTTGCCAGAGGCTGAATCATATTTTTCATCGGTCCAGGTAATAGTGCCCTCAGGAATATCATAACCGATCCCTTCCCACCATATATCTCCCTCGGGAGTTAATGCTGTATTTGTAAAAATAGAATTGTCTTTACAGGAAAGCATAGCATTTGGGTTTGTCTCCATTGAAGTGAACGGGGCAACACCAAAAAATCCTGCTTCCGGGTTGATGGCATATAAACGGCCATCAGCACCAAATTTCATCCATGCTATATCATCTCCCACACATTCGACTTTCCATCCGGGAATAGTAGGTATTAACATGGCAAGGTTAGTCTTACCGCAAGCACTGGGGAATGCTGCCGCAAAATATTTCTTAACACCCTTCGGATTTGTAATTCCCATAATTAGCATATGTTCTGCCATCCAACCCTGTTTTCTTGCCATGTTTGAGGCAATACGCAAAGCCAGGCACTTCTTGCCAAGAAGAGCATTACCACCATAACCACTCCCAAACGACCATATTTCATTTGTATCGGGAAAATGTGAGATATATTTTTCCTCAATAGGAGCACATGGCCATTTTACATCTTTTTCACCCGGTTGAAGCGGTGCTCCAACAGAATGCATACAGGGTATAAAATCATCATTACCCAGAACATCGAGAACAGCTTTACCCATGCGGGTCATAATACGCATATTAACAACCACATATGGAGAATCAGTAATTTCAATTCCTATGTGGGCAATTTTTGATCCAAGCGGACCCATACTAAAAGGAATAACATATAATGTCCGACCTTTCATGCAACCCTTATATTTTGTGCGAAGAATTGTCTTCATCTCCCGGGGATCTTTCCAGTTGTTTGTATGACCAGCATCTTCCTGCTTCCCGGAACAGATGAAAGTACGATTTTCAACACGAGCAACATCACTGGGATCGCTCTGAAAATAATAACAACCGGGACGTTTTTTATCATTAAGTTTTATAGCTGCTCCGCTCTTAACCACCAAATCAAGTAATCTTTGATTTTCCTCTTCTGAACCATCGCACCAATGCACTGCATCAGGCTGACATAGATCTGCCCATTCCTTTACCCAAACTTTCAATTTTTCATTACTGGTCATTTTTTTTAATAGATTACTGTAAAAATATCATTTCACAAATTAACCAAAAATAGAGATACATTTTATAAAATCGAAGAAAAATAAATGATAAAAATCATATTTTAAACATTATTTTCTCAATTGATAGGGTAAAAGTATTTTCAAAGGTCATAATAGTGCTGGAATTATAAGGTTATTGATTTAAAGTATATAGGGCAGCCATGAAAAGGGAAAGGGCATCCAGTTGGATACCCTTTTTACTTATGGTAAAACTTCAGTTTATTTACCGAATTTTATTGAAGCCTGAGCGGCTGCCAGTCTAGCGATCGGAACCCTGAAAGGAGAACAGCTTACATACGTTAAGCCGGTCTTGAAGCAGAACTCAACGGAAGCAGGGTCACCACCCTGTTCACCGCAGATACCAACTTTAAGATCCGGTCTTGTTGCACGACCTTTTTCAACTGACATTTTAATCAGCTGACCAACGCCATCCTGATCAATTGTCTGGAAAGGGTCAGAATTAAGAATCTTTTTGTCGAGATAATCGTGAAGAAATCCACCAGTATCATCACGGCTAAAACCAAAAGTCATCTGCGTAAGGTCATTTGTACCAAATGAGAAGAATTCTGCAGTTTTTGCCATACGGTCAGAGAGAAGACAAGCTCGTGGTATCTCAATCATTGTACCATATTTATATTCGATCTTATTCACACCAAATTTTTTGCAAACCTCAGCATAAACTTTGTCAACAACTTTTTTAGTATAATCAAGTTCTTTTACTTCTGAAGTAACAGGAACCATTATTTCAGGATGAGGTTTTTTCCCTTCATTAATAAGTTCCAGTGAAGATTCAAATATTGCACGTATCTGCATTTCGGATATCTCAGGGAATGTAATTCCCAGTCGGACACCACGATGTCCCATCATGGGGTTTGATTCATGCAATGATTCGCCACGTTTAGCAACATCCTCTTTATTAATACCAAGCGCTTTAGCCAGCTCTTCCTGTTTTTCTGGACTCTGAGGTACAAACTCATGGAGAGGAGGATCAAGAAGCCTGAATGTTACAGGTAGTCCATCCATAGCAGCCATTGTGGCTTTCATATCTTTTTTAACATGTGCGAATAATTCATCGAGAGCTTTTCTACGCTCGATCTCATTTGCGCTTAAGATCATCTTTCGAAGGAGGAACAATGGAGTTTCTGAATCTTTGCCATAAAACATATGCTCAGTACGGAAAAGTCCGATACCTTCAGCTCCATAATTGCGAGCTACAATTGCATCTTCTGGTGTTTCAGCGTTAGTACGAACACCCATTTTACGGAATTTGTCAACTATAGACATAAATTCTTTAAAGCGTGGGTTTTCTGATGCATCCATCAAAGTAATTGCTCCGGTATAAACATTTCCTTTTGTGCCGTTAAGTGTCAGTACATCACCTTCTTTAATAACTATATCTGAACCGGCAATTTTAGCTGTTTTGGTTCTGGCATCAACATGAAGTGCACCTGCACCTACAATACAGCATTTACCCCATCCGCGTGCAACAAGTGCAGCATGTGAAGTCATTCCGCCGCGTGCAGTAAGAATACCTTCAGCAGCACGCATCCCTTCAACATCTTCAGGGTTAGTCTCTTCGCGAAGAAGAATAACTTCCTCACCTCTTCTGAACCATGCAACAGCATCTTCGGCAGTGAAGACAACTTTTCCAACTGTTGCTCCTGGTCCTGCCGGTAATCCTTTTACAACTGGCTTAACTTTATTTTCAACAGCCGGATCGCAAATTGGATGCAGCAGTTCATCCAGTTGAGTAGGATCGACACGCATAACAGCTGTCTTCTCATCAATAAGTTTTTCATGAAGCATGTCCATTGCCATGTTCAGTGCAGCAGTACCGGTTCTTTTTCCTGTACGGCACTGTAACATATAAAGAGTGTCTTCCTGTATTGTAAATTCAATATCCAGCATATCGTGGAACGATTTCTCCAGAATATCACGTATATTACTAAGTTCTTTGTATGTTCCTGACATAGCCTCCTGCATACTGTGAAGATGATGGTTCTGTTCGTTTTTTGTATCATCATTAAGCGGGTTAGGAGTGCGAATTCCGGCTACAACATCCTCTCCCTGAGCGTTTACAAGCCACTCTCCATAGAAAAGGTTTTCTCCTGTTGCAGGGTTACGAGTAAATGCAACACCTGTAGCAGATGAATCACCCATATTGCCAAATACCATCGCCTGTACGTTTACGGCTGTACCCCAGTCATCAGGAATACCTTCAATACGACGGTACGAAACAGCTTTTTTACCATTCCAGCTTTTAAATACTGCCTTAATACTTCCTTCAAGCTGTTCTTTTGCATTATCAGGAAAAGGTTTCCCAAGAGCATCTTTTACAATTATTTTAAACTTTTCCGAAAGGACTTTCAGTTCATCCGCTGTGATTTCGGTATCTGTTTTGTAGCCTTTTTGCTTCTTAAACTCATTCAGTTTTTCATCAAGTTGCCTACGTATACCATTTCCTTCGCCAAGATTAATACCTTCAGCTTTCTCCATAACAACATCAGCATACATCATGATAAGACGGCGATATGAATCCCATACAAAACGAGGATTGTTAGTCTTTTTCAGGAACCCGGGAATTGTATCTGAGCAAAGTCCGATATTAAGCACAGTATCCATCATCCCTGGCATTGAACTTCGGGCTCCGGAACGACATGAAACAAGTAATGCATTTTCAGAATCCCCATATTTCATTTTCATTGTCTCTTCGGTCTTCTTCATGGCTTCCCATACTTCAGTCATCAGTTCGGAAGGCAAAGTATTATTGTTCTTATAGTACTCATTGCAAGCTTCAGTTGTGATTGTAAAACCAGCTGGTACAGGCAGACCTAAAAGACACATCTCTGCAAGATTAGCGCCTTTACCACCAAGAAGGTTTTTCATATCAGTTTTGCCCTCAGCAGTTTTCCCTCCAAAGGAGTAGACTCTTTTAATGTGTGACATAATTCTATTGATTTGAGATAAGTTAAAATTATAGATTTTGCAAAATAAGTCGCAAAGTTAATCTTTTAAATTGAATTTCTAAAGCGAGCAAGATTGAAAGAAAATTTAACACTTTCTCATCTTAAAAACTCGCCTCTTATTTCATGATGTAGCTGGAATACTGTTAAGATAGTGCTGTGTATGAATGTTTGGGATTGCTTCTCCCGCTTTACGGGATCGCAATTGCGAGGAGCGATGAGACGAACCAATCCTTAATAATACGTTATCCGGATAATCTGGTTAAGAGATTTGGATATTCTGGAATGAATGATTAAGAGGCATTATCGCTAATTATCTTGTATCCAATACTTTCAATACCTGATTTGATCTTATCCAGATCAAAAGCATCTCCTGTTATGTTAACCTTCCCTGTTGTAAGGTCGACACTCACATCTTCAACTCCCTGAGCCTCTTTGATGCTGTTCTCAACATTAGCTTTACAATGATTGCATGTCATTCCTCCAACCTTTATCGTTTTTATCTTTTCGTTGGAGAATCCTGTTGGTGTAATATTCGCAGTACTCATTTTCCTTTTGGTTAAGAATTTTTGGATATAGCCGTTTATTATTAGAAGTGTAAGCATAATCGCTGATCCGGATTTAAGCCATTCAGGAGTCATTCCATGGTCGTGTCCCAAATGGCCAAAATGTTCGGAGACAACGAACCACTCAGCTGGCAGAAAGTAGTCAATCATCAAACCTGCAAGCAGGGCACCGGTGATAATTGCTCCGAGATACCCAATTAATGATTTTTTCCCCAGTACTTTGGCTATCATTGTAATAGTTGCAGCATTGGTGGCAGGACCTGCCATTAATAATACCAGGGCAGCGCCAGGAGACAGACCTTTAAGCATCAACACTGCTGCTACGGGTACTGATGCTGTAGCACAGATATATACAGGAATAGAGATCACAAGAATTGCCAGCATTCCAAGGAAATCATTGGGAATCTTATCTGCAAAAAAATCATTTGGGACCAGTATTGATATAAGAGCAGCTATCAGCAGCCCTATTACAAGCCAGTTTGAAATATCTTGCAGAAAATCGATAAATGAATATCTGAACATCTCTCTGACCTTTGGCAAAAATCCTTTTGGCAACTCTTCATCATTTTCATTATTTTCAAGGAGTGCTTCGGTGTTTTCGGGATCAATTTTCTTTGTAATCATACCGCCAAAGAGGCCTGTGATGAAAGCAACTATAGGACGAATAATTGCCAGAGGAAGTCCAAGCATCGAATAGGTAACAAATATTGAATCAATTCCGGTTTGTGGTGTAGATATCAGAAAGGAGACTGTTGAAGCCTTTGAAGCACCATGTTTAAAAAAGGAGATACCGGTAGGAATAACTCCACATGAGCAGAGTGGTAAGGGAACACCAAATAATGCTGCATTAAATATTGATTTGAAATTATTCTGACCCATATATTTTCTTACCCTGCTCTTGGGAAATAATAAATGTAGTAATCCTGCAAAGATGAATCCAAGCATCAGGTAAGGAGCCATCTCAGTGAGAATGAACAAAAGTTCTGTCCCGAAATCTTTAATATAATCCATATTAAATTAAATAAAAGTGTGCAAATATAACCAGTCTTAAAGAAATTTGTTCAAAAAAAATAGCAATCATGACCTTGGATGAAACATGATGAGAGTGTCACGCAGAAAACTTCTGTCAATATGAGTATAGATCTCTGTAGTAAGAATTGATTCATGTCCCAGCATTTCCTGGACTGCTCTGAGATCGGCTCCTGCTTCAATCATATGTGTCGCGAAAGAGTGTCTGAAAGTATGAGGGCTGATGTTTTTCCTTATCCCGGCTTTAGCTGCAAGATCCTTAATTATTGTGAAGATCATTGCCCTGGTGAGTCTGGCACCCCTGCGGTTAAGAAAAATGATGTTCCTATCATATATTAAAGGAAGCCTCTCCCTGTCTTTTTTATATATGTCTATCTCCTTCAGTGCTTTACTGCTGACAGGGACTAGCCTCTGCTTATTGCCTTTACCTGTAACAGTAACAAAGCCTTCCCCATAATGGATATCAGTAATGCGGAGATTAACCAGTTCTGAAACACGTAATCCACATCCGTAGAGAGTCTCAATAATTGCTTTATTCCTGTGACCTTCAGGTTTACTGAGATCTATCTCAGCGATCATCCTGTCAATTTCATTAATGGAAAGAACCTCTGGGAGCTTCAATCCTATTTTGGGAGATTCTATCAGGGAAGCCGGGTTCTCCTGCACCTCTCCTTCGATAAGAAGGAACTTGTAATATGCTCTGACTCCTGAAAGAACTCTTGATTGTGTCCTTGTGTTGTTATTGTCGGTGGCGTACCAGACCAGGAATGCTTTAAGGTCGGAATATGTTACCTGGACAGGAGTAACAGTAACTCCGGTCTCTGTAAAATAACTTTCAAGTTTACCAATATCATTCAGATAGGCTTTTATACTGTTTTCCGACAGCGACTTTTCCAGCCGGAGAAATGTCTCAAAGTTTCTAAATGACTGCCTCCAGGTAAGACTCATAATAAAATTTCAGTTTTATTCTATTACAAAATAACACAAAGTAAGACAACCTTCATAAGTTCTTATCCTTAAATATTTTTTATCTATTTTTACCGTTCTATTAAATAGTATTCCAGGGTTACCCTAATAAACTAAAGATCAAATGAAAATAGATATTATTAATGGACCAAATCTGAATCTTCTTGGCAGGAGAGAACCAGATAAGTACGGACATTCTTCCTTTGAAGATTATCTTACAGTGCTCAGATCCCGTTATCCTGAAATCATTTTTGAATATTTCCAGTCGAACATTGAAGGTGAGATTATTAATGAAATTCAGAAGTCAGGTTTTATTGCAGATGGAATAATTCTAAATGCTGGTGGTTACACACATACTTCAGTATCAATTACTGATGCCATTGCTGCAGTAAAGAGTCCTGTGATTGAGGTTCATATTACTAATCTCTCTGCACGGGAGGATTTCCGACATACCAGCCTTATTAGCAGGAACTGTGCCGGGAGCATATCTGGTTTTGGGTTGGATAGTTATAGGCTTGCTGTTGAGGCGCTTATTGATATTAATATATAAAAGAAGATTCATTTATGAACAGAAAAAGAACAAAGATTGTTGCCACTATCTCAGATAAGAACTGTGGACCAGAATTCATAAAGGAACTATACGATGCTGGTATGGATGTTATCAGGATTAATTCGGCGCATCTGGATATTGAGAATGCTCTTCGTATAATCAGGAATACGCGGGAAGTTTCGGATAAGATTGCAATACTTGTTGATACTAAGGGACCTGAAATCCGTACAACAGAATGTGATACCCCAATTCAGCTTAAAAAAGGTGATAAAATAAATATTGTAGGCGATCCGGGCAATAAGAGCACCAGGGAATCAATATGTGTTAGTTACTCTTCATTTGCTCAGAACATTCCTCTTGGATCACTTATTCTTATAGATGATGGTGATGTGGAACTAAAAGTCTTAAGAAAGATTGGAAATGCACTTGAATGTCAATTAGATAATGATGGTACTATTGGCTCACGCAAGAGTGTTAACATTCCGGGTGCAAAGATATACCTCCCATCATTGACTGACAAAGACCGAACTTTTATTGAGATGGCTGCAAAGAATGATGTTGATTTTATAGCTCATTCATTTGTTAGATCAAGGCAGGATGTGCTTGATGTCCAGGCTGTTCTTAATACTTATAAGAGCAAAATAAAAATAATTGCTAAGATTGAAAATCAGGAAGGTGTCGATAATTTAGATGATATTCTTGAAGATGTGTATGGGATAATGGTTGCCAGGGGGGATCTCGCAATTGAGATTCCGTATGAAAAAATTCCGGGTATCCAGAAGATGATTATCACAAAGTGTATTATCAGCAGGAAACCTGTAATTATTGCAACACAGATGCTCCATACGATGATCACTAATCCAAGACCTTCAAGGGCAGAGGTCAGTGATATTGCCAGTGCTATCTATTCTCAGACAGATGCAATAATGCTTAGCGGGGAAACAGCCACAGGCAAGTATCCTGTTGAGGCTGTAAAAACCATGACAAAAGTGGCGCTGGAAGTTGAAAAAAACAAGGAAAAATTTCTGGATATTCCATATCTTAACGTTACCGGAGAAATTTCAGCATACCTTGCAAAAGTTGCTGTTAAAACAGCTTTTAGAATAGGGGCCAAAGGTATAATTGCAGATACTACCGGAGGAAGAACCATTAAGGACATGGCATCGTACCGTGGCATTAACCTGATACTTGCGCAATGTTACTCCTTAAATACTATGAGGGAACTGGCTCTCTCTTATGGGGTATATGCAAGTTATCAGGTTAAAAAATCAACTGTTGATGATTTCATTCATATTGCTTTAAAAAACCTGGTTAAAGCTCATAATCTGCAAAGTGAGGAAATTGTTGTTGTGCTGGCTGGGAATTTTTCAGGAAGAGCGGGATTTTCATTTATTGAGGTTGGTTCAGTACAGTATCTTAAAGACCGCGTGAGCATTAAAGATTGAATAATAATTGGTCTGATTTTTGATGTATTATTAAGACCTGAAACTGAAGAATAATGTTTAAAACCCTCATCTTTTTCTCATGGCTATTGTTTCATCCGGTACATATAACCATGACAAGCATTGATTACATTCCGGAGATGGATTCTTATAAAGTATTTGTAAGGATGTATTTTGATGATTTTCTTCTTGATTATAAATTATGTGGGAAAGAAGTTGATAGTAAGGATTTTATAGCAGACACTTCTTATGCAAAAGATATTATTGAGAAGTATATTGGAGAAAGGTTAAGTATTAAAGTGAATGAAAAAGAACTTTTTGGGAAATTGAATAATATAAAACTGGTTGATAATGAGGTTAGTGTGGATCTGGAATATAAAGCAGGCCCTAAGCCAAGAACAATAACTATTAAAAGCCTGATAATGACAGGTCTATATAGCGATCAGGCGAATATGATAATTATAAGGATAAATGATTTTGAAGAAGGAGTAAAGCTGACTTCAGACATAACAGAACAGACTTTTAAAATAAAATAATTTCAGTTGTGAAGAATCATATAGTTAAAAAGTTTTTTTTGCTGGTTTTAGTATCATTTTATTTTATAAATCTGAATGCTACTCACAACCGGGCTGGAGAAATTACATATATCCAGTTGTCGGATCTTACATATGAGATCACGATAACTACATTTACCTATACTCTAAGTTTTGCCGACAGACCTACCCTAAATGTTGAATGGGGAGATAACACAACTTCAACAGCACCCAGAATAAGTAAGCTTACACTTCCAAATTTTTACAGAAGAAATGTTTATAAGATTATTCATACCTATCCTGGACCGGGAGTCTATAAAATTGTAGTACAGGATCCCAATAGAAATGCCGGCGTTAAAAACATTCCAAATTCAGTGAATGTAGTTTTTTCAATGTCCACAATTCTTCTTGTAAATCCATCAATGGGAAGAAACAGCACACCGGTACTACTTAATCCACCATACGACAAAGCGGCTTATGGTTATGTGTTTATTCATAATCCTGCAGCCTATGATCCAGACGGTGATAGTCTTTCTTATGAGCTCACAATATGTACAAGAGATGATGGAATACCTATCGAAAACTACACATTGCCTCCCGCTACAGACTCAATCTGGGTTGATTCAATTACGGGCGACCTGATATGGGACACTCCTGCAGACACCGGTACTTTTAATGTTGCAATGGAGATACAGGAATGGCGTAATAACGAGAAAATAGGAGTTGTGGTTCGTGATATGCAGATTGATGTTTACTCGACAAACAATAAGCCTCCTGTTAACAGCCCCCTGTCAGATTATTGTGTAGAAGCAGGAGACACTATTGATTTCCTGTTTTCTGCAACCGATATTAATGGCGACAGTTTATCTCTGAAAGCTACTTCAGGGGTCTTTACTCTGACTCCATGTCCGGCACAGTTTATTAAAGTCGATTCTCTTCTTGGATATGCTTCGGCCCAATTCGTGTGGATACCTTGTCATGAAGTGGTGAGGAGTCAACCTTATGATGTGATATTTAAATCTGATGACTACAATACCGATGTGAACTTATCGGATATTGATAACATGAAAATTAAAGTGCTTGGTCCATCTCCTGCAATTATAAATGCAGTGCCTGAAGGTAAACTTATCAGGTTAACCTGGTCGGATTACGGAACAAACGTGATAGCCGGGTTCAGTATCTACAGAAGGGAAGGAGCAAGTACATTTGTCCCCGATTCATGTACTGCAGGCTTACCTTCATCCACTGGATTTGTAAAAGTTGGATATATTGGAGGGAGTGCTACAACAACTTTTTCAGATACGGATAATGGACAAGGGTTGCAGTTCGGGAAGGAATATACATATAGAATTGTAGCTGTATATCCTAATGGTACAGAGAGCAAAGCCTCAAATGAGATTACTTCCACTCTGGTATCCGGTGTTCCGGTAATCAAAAATGTGAGCGTCAGGAATACTCATGAAGCTGATGGATCAGTTTTTCTTTCGTGGAAGAAACCAGATAAATTAGATACAATTCCTGCATTCGGGCCATATAAATACCTTATTTTCAGAGCTGATGGAATTATTGGGGATAACTTTCAGAAGATAGACTCTATTCTGACTGTTGATCTTAACGATACTATTATGATTGACACATTGTTAAATACTCAATCTTCAGGCTATATCTACAGGATTGAATTATGGAATAATAAACCAGACTCCATATTTCTTATTGGTGAGCCAGCTTACGCATCATCTGTTTTTCTTACAATCAGCCCCGGCGACAGAAAAGCACGGTTTGTTATTAGTCGTAACGTTCCATGGATTAATACCAGGTACGATTTCCTTAGATTGAACGAAGCAACATTAGCTTACGACTCTGTAGGCTCGACAAACCAGCTGACTTTTGTTGATTACGGATTGGAAAATGGAAAACAATATTGTTATTTTGTTAGATCGACAGGGGGTTATCTGGCCGATGATATGCCAAAAAACCTGATAAACCTGTCGCAGAAAACCTGTATAACTCCTGTTGATAATGAACCACCATGTCCTCCTCTTATTAATGTCACCAGCCAGTGTGATAGTCTGTACAATACTATTTCCTGGACAATAGCAGATTCTGCTTGTTTTGAAGATGTTGCCGGGTATATAATATATTCCAAAATGATATCTGAGGAAAACCTGGCCTTGCTTACCACAATAAACGATAAAAATATCTTTTCTTACAGGCATTACCCGGGTGATATTATATCAGGGTGTTATGCAGTTTCAGCATTTGACTCAAATGGGAATGAAGGAGAAAGGTCTGTAATGGCTTGTATCGATTCCTGTAACTTTTATGAGATTCCAAATGTTTTTACTCCTAATGGTGATGATATTAATGACAGGCTGACTGCAAAAACCTCGGGACTAGTTGAGAAGATTGATTTCAAGATTTATAACAGAAATGGCTTACTGTTATTCAGGACTGAAGATCCGAAAATAAACTGGGATGGAACATACAAAGGCAAGATTGTCTCTCCCGGAGTATATTTTTATCAATGTGATGTTTCTGAAAGGCGTATCTCAGGTCTTGAATTATTTCATATCTCAGGTTTTGTTCATGTTATTACTGAGGAAAATGCCATGGTAAAAAAAGTTGAGACTAAATGATTTTGAATGATTATCAAAGATGAAGAAATTTATAACCCTGTCGTGCATAATGTTCTGTGCCGGTATAGTTTACGGACAACAGGCTGTTGACTATGTTCTTAAGGCTAAGGCGCTTACAAATGATGGAAGAGCTGATCTTGCAATTACCCTTCTTACCAGGGCAATATCTGAAATAAATGAAAGCAGGCTCTATGCAGAAAGAGCTGAAGCATATACTATTAAAGGTGATTATTCAGGAGCTATCAGTGATTATAATGAAGCAAATAGAATAAATCCTTTTTCCGCTGAATATGGACTTTCACGGATTTATGCCCTCAAAGGAGATGTTGGTACTTCTCTTTATCATCTGGAAATGAATCTCAATTCCGCATTTAAAAGAAGTGAGAAGGAGATAATGCTTGATCCGGCTTTTGGTCCTGTTGAAAACAGTCCCGAGTGGCGTCAGTTCTGGAAAAAGGAGTGGTACAGTACCAGGGAAAAGAGTATTTCAGAGATCGAATACTATGTTTCCACAGGAAAAATAGATGAATCGAAGGATATTCTTTCAGAACTTAAAAGAAGTTATCAGACTGATAATGATATTCTTTATGCGGAATCATTAATTAACCTGAAATCCGGAAAGTATCAGGAAGTCATAAGGGTTATTACAGAATTGGTTAACTCAAATCCTGAAAATGAAAAATATTTAAGGATCCTTGCAAAAGCACAGACTGCTTCCTCCAACCCGGCAGGAACATCAAATACTTATACGAAACTTCTGGACCTGGGCACAGCTGATTCAAAATTATTAATTCTCAGAGCTGACTGTTACATAAAGACCGGGGAAACAGGGAAAGCGCTGACTGATATAGAAAGATTTCTTGATATTTATCCCAAAGACAAAGAAGCATTAAGTCTGGCAGGAAAAGTTGAAGCAGTAGCAGGGGACAATCTTAAGGCTCTTGAATATTTTTCGGCAAACCTGAAACTTCATCCAAATGATCCTGGTTGCTATATAGACAGGGCAAACTCATATTTTGTTTCAAAGTCATGGAATTGGGCTATTAAGGACTACAGCATGTCTTTGGATTTAGAACCCGAAAATTCTGATGTATGGCTGAATAAAGGTATTGCCCTACTAAATTCTGGTAAAGCAGAAGATGCCTGTCATGATTTCAGAAAATCCTTTAGTCTGGGCAATAAGCGGGCTTCAGAATATATCAGCAGAAATTGCATAAAATAAACAGTTAATCGTTCAGCGTTCAGCGTTCATCGTTTCTCCTTTCTCCTTTTTACTTTTGTCTTTTATCTTTTGTCTTTTATCTTTTTACCTGACATGTTTAAGTATCCTTTCAAACAGGTCATGAGGTTTAAAAGGCTTTAGGACATAATCGTTTATGTTAAGGTCATCTATTTTGTCGTGGCTCTCTGACATAATGGCTGCTGTAAGTGCAACAATAGGAATGTTCTTTATTTTCTGATTTTCTGATTTTCTGATTATTCTGGTAGCTTCAATTCCATCCATAATCGGCATCTGTAAATCCATCAGGATGAGATCGAAATCTTCATTTTCAAGTGCCTCAAGTGCTAATTGTCCGTTTTCAGCATGAGTGACAGATATTCCCCAGCCAATCAAGAATTTATTTGCAACAAAAAAGTTTATTTTATTGTCTTCTGCAACAAGTATCTTCTTGCCTTCAAGTCCGTTATAATTTTCTGGGATTTCGGCAACTTGTTTCTTATCTGACTTTGCTGCAACACCTAAGGATATTACAAACCGAAATATTGATCCTTTCTCTGGTTCACTCTCAATGGAGATTGTTCCACCCTGTAGCTCGATAAGTTTCTTGCAAATAGCTAATCCAAGTCCTGTACCTCCAAAGTGCCTCGTTGTATCAGGTGAAGCTTGTGTGAAACTGTCAAAAATTGTTGAATGTTTATCTATTGGGATACCAATTCCTGTATCAATCACTGAAAATTCCATTTTCGACTGACTATCAGTTCGTTTTAACTCCTTTACAGTTACATTTATACTACCTTTAGGAGTGAATTTCAATGCATTTGACAGGAGGTTTGAGAGAATTTGATTGAGCCTTATGGAATCGCCTATAACCTCTACTGGAATGTTTTCATCTATTTTTATATCAAAACTGAGATTTTTTGCTTTTGATCTGAAAGAGTATGATCTTAATATATCATCAAGAAAATTGCTGAGGTTAAATTGGGTCTGCTCAAAAATAATTTTACCCGATTCCATCTTATTGTAATCGAGAACATCATTAACTAAAGTCAGAAGATGATTACCGGAGAACTTAAGGGTTTTAATAAAGTCCATCTGATCTTCGCGGGGATTTTCCTGTAACAGGAGGTTTGTTATCCCTATCACTTCATTAAGAGGTGTTCTGATCTCATGGCTCATAGTCGACATAAACAGTTGTTTTGCCATTGCTGCCTCCTCTGCATTCTTACGAGCAAGTATAAGGCTGTCGAGCATCATTCCGCGTTGAATGGCTATTGCAATCTGATTTGCAATAAAATCAAGTATAGAAACATCATCTGGTGAAAACTTGTTCTCATCATTATAATCCTGCAGGCACATTACTCCGATAATGTTATCCTCAACTTTTAAAGGGACACCCATCCAAACTTTACAGGGGGTGCCAACAAGATCAATATCACCTGCCTCTTCAAGAATTTTCAGATCATTTTCCTTGAGCAAAACAGATTTGTTATTATTAATAACCCAGCCAGTAATTGTTTTCTTGGTAGGGATCTCATAAAAGTTGTCTTTTTCATCAATAAAAAATGGAAGTGAGAGCGTTTCAGAGGTTTTATCATAGAGAGCTATAAAAAAATTGTTTGTATCCCATATTTTACTTAATTCCGAAACAATTATCGGATAAAGCTCTTTAATATCGTATTGTTTAAGTGCCGCTGTTGATATACTAAAAAGGATCTCCTGAAGAAGCAGATTTTTCCTTTCAGTTGTAATATCCCTGTAAATACCAAGATGTGCAACATTCTCATTATTAATGATAATCGAAGTAGCAATAAGGGAAACATGTATCGTATTACCGAATTTATCTTTTCTGATTGTTTGCCTTACCTCCTTATTATTCAGTGAAGCAAGTTTGTCAATTTTAATGGCTTCTTCTTTAAGATTATCCGGCACAACAAGATCATTAATATTACTGTTAACTGCTTCTTCTGAAGTGAAGTTAAAGAGATTTGTGAATTCTCTGTTAATCATGGAAATTGTACCGGAGGAATTGGTAATTGCAATTGCTACAGGAGTCGAATTGTAAAGGTGTTCAAGAAAAGCTTTTTCCCTGATTATCTGATTCTCATATTCTTTCTGTTTGCTCAAATCGGTTATAACACCTCTGTAGCTCATAACTTTACCGTCAAGAAAAGTTGCAAAGGAATGTGTTTCAATAGGAATCTGGGTCCCATCACTGATCTTCGCATAATATTCATTACTTGAAGTCTGCCCAGGAAATGTTAAGGCTTTCAGATTATCGATCATTCCTTTATAATTATCCGGAAATAATTCTGCAATGTTTACACCTCTTGCGAGATCTTCTTTTGTATACCCGAAAAAATTCAAACTTTTCTGGTTTCCGTATAACACTCTACCCTCCACATCTATCTCATATATCATTTCAGGCAGCATCTCTGCAAATTTCTCAAAAATAATCCCCTGTCGGTACCAATCATCCAGGTTTTTCTGAAAGTTACCTGGTTCCCAGGTAATAACGATATTTCCTGAGGTTAGAGGGAAACCCATATAAAATCCTTCGGAATCGTCCCCTTTGGTAGAAGCTGCTAACTTATGGGATTCACCCGTTATTTTCAGGTGGTGCAGAAGCTCAACGAGCTTGAGCCTGTTAATAAGAGGTGTATCATCGATACATTTACCAATTACCTCACTTTTCCGGATAAATTCAACCTCTTCAACCTTATAGTTTAAATCAATGATATAGAACCTGTCATCTTCCCCAATACTGTAAAGTGCAAGATAGCTGCTTACTGTTTCAAAGATCTCATCCAATACACTACCCTGGCTCTCTTTTATCTTTCTATCTTTTGAAATGATGACTTCATTATATATTGTAAGCAGATAAACTTCTTTATCAAGCTGTACTGTTTCAGCAGAAAAGAGATAAGGTTTTTCTTCTCCACTTTTTGTTTTCAGTGTTACAGGATAATCTTTAATTTTTTTAAGCTTAGGTATTAACTTAATATACTTATTACTCTCTTCTAAATCACTAAATATCTGAATATCATCTGGAGTAAGTCCGATTACCTCATCTTTTTTGTAACCAAGTGTATCAAGAAATGCATTATTTACATCAACATATATACCGGTATCTAATTTATTTATTGCCATTAAGTGTGAAGCCGAGTGAAAAACTTTGAATACCATATCCCTGGTAATCTCGTTTTTACCCTGACTGTTCAAACGAAATGATTCAAGCTCATCCTTTAATCCTTTATTCGCTTCAAGCAATTCGTTGTATCGTTCTTTATAATCCATAGGTATGATGGTTACAATTATGCTTTAAATGTAGTAAATATTGATTATCTAAGGGATATTGTTTGACAATTTCATGTCACATGTTCTATTTTATTTTTATCCTAATTTCTGTATAATATTTACAGAAATCCGTGAGTCCGCATTGGTTGCAAAGAGGATTTCTGGCTTTGCATACATATCTCCCATGAAGTATTAACCAGTGATGTGCCTTATTAAGGAGTTCAGGAGGGATCTGTCGCGAAAGTTGATTCTCAACTCTCAGAGGCGTTTTTGCATTTTTTACTAGGCCAATTCTGTTTGACACCCTGAATACATGTGTATCAACAGCCATTACAGGTTTATTAAAAACTACAGATGCTACTACATGTGCAGTCTTTCTTCCTACACCAGGCAGCTGTTGTAATGATACTGGTTCTGATGGTACTATTCCATCAAAATCATTCACTAACATTCTCGACATGCCTGAAAGATGTTTTGACTTATTATTTGGATAAGAACATGATTTGATAAATTGAAAAATATCTTCTGGTTCTGCCTTAGCCATAGATTGAGGATCAGGATATTTTTCAAGCAATGAAGGAGTTATTATATTGACTCTCTTATCGGTACATTGTGCGGACAAAATTACAGCTACAATGAGCTCAAAAGGATTTCTGTAAGTCAGTTCTGTTTCCGCAAGTGGCTGGTTGATGAGGAAATAATCGATGGTCCGTTTAAATCTTTCCTTAATGGTCATTGGTATGAAAATATATAGTGTGGGTAAGGTAACACTTTTTATCTTTGCACAATATTGATAATTTATGATAAGTTACCTGCAGGCTGACAATATATCCAGACGGATTGGAGATCATCTTCTTTTCGAAAACATAAATCTAAATGTAAATAAGGAGGATAAGGTTGCCCTGATAGCTGTCAATGGGGCCGGAAAATCATCTCTGCTTGATATACTTGCCGGGATTGAAACTCCTGATGGAGGTTCCCTTAGCATTAAACGCGATTTGCAGATAGCTTATCTTCAACAGTCGCCTCATCTTAATGAATCTAATAAAATTATTGATGAGCTATTTTCTACTGAAAGTCAGCTGGTTAAGGTTATAAGAGAATATGAAGAATGTCTAATCTCAGGTACACCTGAAATGCTTCATAAGATGATACAACAGATGGATGACCATAAAGCCTGGGATTATGATGTAGCTGTAAAACAGATTCTGTTTAAACTTAAACTTACCGACCTTAATGCAATTATCGGGACTCTTTCAGGTGGACAGAAAAAACGAATTGCTCTGGCAAAAATACTTGTGGAAGATGCTGATCTGCTTATACTTGACGAGCCAACTAATCATCTTGACCTTGATATGATAGAATGGCTTGAAGAGTATCTGATTAAGTCAAATAAAACTCTTCTGATGGTTACTCATGACAGATATTTTCTCGACAGGGTATGTAATGTTATTTTGGAACTGGCAGACAATGAACTATACCGATATAAAGGAAATTATGAGTACTTTCTTGAAAAAAAGCAGAGCAGGGAGTATTCAGCAAAGATGAATACCGGAAAAGCACAAAATCTACTTAAGACCGAACTCGAATGGATGAGAAGGATGCCTAAGGCTCGCCGACACAAAGCAAAATCGAGGGTAGAGTCTTTTTATGATCTTAAGGAAAAAGCAGTTAATAAACCTGAAGAGAAAAGCATCAACATAAATGTCAATATTTCAAGGATGGGTAAAAAGATCCTTGAAATAAAAAATGTTAACAAATCATATGGTGATAAGGTTCTGATAAAAGAGTTTAATTATCTCTTTAACAGATTTGAAAAAGCCGGACTGATCGGGCGTAATGGTACAGGTAAAACCACTTTACTGAATATAATTACCGGATTAACAGAACCTGATTCAGGGACTGTTGACCGTGGAGAAACCATAGTTTTCGGTTATTATAGTCAGCAGGGTATTGATTTTGATGATGAAATGACTGTGATTGATGCGGTAAAAAATATTGCAGAGAGTGTGATGGTTAGTGATGGTAATGTTCTGTCTATTACCCAGTTCATGAACTATTTCTTGTTTCCTCCCGAAAAACAGTACACGTTGATCAGAAAATTATCAGGAGGTGAAAAAAGACGGCTTTATTTGCTGACTGTACTTATGAGGAATCCAAATTTTCTTATCCTCGATGAACCTACCAATGACCTTGATATTCTTACTCTTAATATTCTTGAGGAATACCTGGCAGGATTCCAGGGTTGTGTTATTGTGGTATCGCATGACAGGTATTTTATGGATAAAGTTGTTGATCATATTTTTGAATATAAAGGGGAAGGTGTTATCAAAGATTTTCCAGGAAACTACAGTCAGCTAAGGGCAAAGCAGCAGGAGTCAGAAAGACTGACCTCTACAGAAAAACCTTTAAGACCTGTAAATCCTGAAAATGATTCAGATTCTTCAGGTAAAAAATTGAAAAAGCAGGGACTGACATTTAAGGAGAAGCAGGAATTTGAATCACTGGCAATTGATATCCAGAAGCTCGAGGCAGAAAAAATTAATATCGAAGCTGAAATGAGTATAGGGACTTTAAATCAGGAGGAATGGTATTCAAAGTCAAAAAGGCATGGGGAAATATTGTACATATTGGACAATAAAGAGATGAGATGGCTTGAATTAAGTGAGAAATAATTTTAAATTTCATCCTTATATAATTTATTTTTTAAGGTCGATTTTTTAACTTTAACAAACTATTTTTTACTCCATTGGAAAAAATAATTATTAATACTCCCGGATCCAGATCAGAAATACTGGTGGGGGAGAATTGGGAATCTGTAAACCTGCTGCTCCCTGAAAAGGGTGTAGTTATTATTACAGATGACAATGTAAGAAGACAATATGGGGACAGATTCCCAAAGGTTCCGATATTTACAGTACCTCCGGGCGAGGCTAGCAAAAGGCTTGAGGTTATTGAGCAGCTTGCTGAAAAAATTCTTGATGCAGGTATTGATCGCTCAGGATTTATACTGGCTGTTGGGGGAGGTGTAGTTTGTGATCTGGCAGGTTTTATGGCTTCAATCTATATGAGAGGTATCAGATGCGGATATGTATCATCCACCTTATTATCTCAAGTCGATGCCAGTACCGGTGGAAAAAACGGGGTAAACCTTGGTGGTACTAAAAATATGCTAGGTAATATCAGGCAGCCTGAGTTTGTGATTTGTGATCCGGCTATGTTACTAACTCTTCCCGTTCAGGAATATTTATCAGGTTTAGCTGAACTTATTAAGACGGCAATTATAGGTGATAAGGAATTGTTTGATCTTATTGAGAGGAACTACAGAGAAATAATGGACAGGGATCTTAAGCTTCTTTCTGTTCTTATAACTAAATCAGTTAGTTTTAAAGCGATGGTGGTATCTGAGGATGAAAGAGAAACAGAGTTGAGACGTATTCTTAATTTCGGACATACATACGGACATGCTGTTGAGATGAAAGAATCTGTAAAACATGGCTTCGCTATTGCGTCGGGGATGGAGTTTGCAACAGATTTTTCCTTTGAGAGAGGATTAATAAGCCAGGATGAAAGGGATAGAATTATAGACCTTCTGAAGAAATTTAGTCTTCTCAGAGATCACAATATTCCTTATGATCAGATTGAGCAACTTGTTTTACATGATAAAAAGAAAACCGGTACTGAAATTAATTTTGTTTTTACAGAAGGCATTGGAAAAGCAATTGTTGAAAAAATTTCTGTTGGTGATATTATAGATTTTTACAAAAGATTCAGAGATAAATAATAAATATTATACACATGAATTCTTTCGGCGTTATTTTCAGAGTTTCACTCTTTGGAGAATCACATGGCCCTGCAATCGGTGTGATAATAGACGGATGTCCCCCTGGTTTGGCAGTAAGTCCGGTTGATTTTATGGCTGATCTTAAAAGACGGCAGAGTGGGGGCATAGGTACTACTAAGAGGCAGGAACCCGACCAGCCTGAATTTTTAAGTGGTGTATTAAATGGAGTAACCACCGGCGCCCCTTTTACAATAATGACAAGAAACAAAGATAAAATATCATCTGATTATGATGAATTCAGACATATTCCACGACCTGGTCATGCCGATTTTGTTTCTCAGGTAAAGCACTCTGGTTATGCTGATATGCGTGGTAGTGGTCATTTTTCGGGAAGGATGACCTGGGGATTAGTAGCTGCAGGTGTTGTTGCTAAGAAGATTGCTTCATCAGCTGAAATTTCTGCAAGGCTTATTTCAGCTGGAGGTTCTGAGAATATTGAGGATGCTGTTAATAAGGCTATTGCTTTAAACGATACTATCGGTGGGATTATTGAATGTAGAGTAGAAAATCCGCCTTTGGCTATCGGCGAACCATTCTTCTACTCATTCGAATCTGCTATCAGCCATATTATCTTTTCAATTCCTGCTATTAAAGGAATTGAATTTGGAGCAGGTTTTGCCGCAGCCAGAATGAAAGGATCGGAACATAACGATTCTTTTATAAATAGTAAAGGAAAGACAGCAACAAATAACGCAGGCGGGATTAATGGTGGTATTACCAATGGAAACGAAATCATTTTCAGAGTCGTTGTCAAGCCAACCTCATCTACCGGTGTTGGCCAAGAGACATTTAATTTTGGTAAAGGTGAGATGGCCACATTGAAGGTAACCGGAAGACATGATACATGTATTGCATTAAGGATGCCAGTTATTGTTGAGTCTGCAACAGCTATTGCAATGGCCGACCTGATACTGATCGACAGAGGAATTTACGGTGTAAGAACTTTATAATCAGTGCCTTTTGTGTCGATTTGGTTATCCTGAACCTGTTGTCAATTCTGTCACCAATGATCCAGACGATCTTCCCGTTAGATTCAAGAATAAGTATGGTCTCCTTATCAATGATTGAGTATTTGTTGTCGATAAAATAGTCGCTAAGCTTTTTCTTCTGTCGCATTCCTAATGGGTAGAAATGATCACCAGCTTTCCATTTTCTTATTATGAGAGGGTATGAGATTTTTTCAGAATCAAGACAAGCTATGAATGGGTCAGATGGGATATCAAATTTGCCTTCAATTTTTTTATAGATGGCTGAGGATATTCCCGAAACTTCATTGAACTCTTTAATGTTTTCAATCTTAAAGAAAGTTTCATAATGAGTATCTTCATAGGAAATAATAATTTCCTTCCTGTTTTTAATTATTCTATGAGTATCAGTAAAGATCTGACCTCCTGTTTTACCTTCAATTACTTTTATCAGATCATTTAACTGGACATTAGTTATTCCGAAAGGCTTAAACAATTCAAATAAAACAGTTTTATTTTGAAAATATTCTTTTAATATGCTGATATTAAATGTTATGAGTTTCCCATCTTGATCTGAGACCTTTTTCCTTAATTCCGTAATATAATCATAAACGATCTCATTAATACCAACGAATCTTTCAGCTGTCTCATTCAGTGTTAATTCAATAGACGGGTTTATCTCTTTGAGAACAGGGATTATTAAATGCCTTATTTTATTTCTTATATATTTTGTGTCCTCATTTGACTTGTCTTCACGAAAAAGAATATTGTTTTGAATGCAATAGCTTGTAATATCCTCCCGTGTTGCAAAGAGTAATGGTCGAATGATTTTGTTTATTGCCGGTCTCATTCCTGTCATCCCGGCTATTCCTGTACCTCTTATGAGATTAATTAGTAAGGTCTCAATATTATCATTAAGGTTATGTGCTACAGCTATTGCATCATACCCATTTTCTTCTCTTATCTCTTCGAACCAAGCGTACCTCAGTTCCCTGGCAGCCATCTGAACAGATAATCTATTTTTCCTTGCGAAAGATTTTGTCTCAAACCGTCTGGAAAAGAAAGGAATAATGTGCTCCCTGGCAAAGTTGTGCACTAATATTTCATCCTTATCAGATTCCATGGCACGTAAGGAAAAATTACAGTGGATAATTCCTAATTCGATTTCCAGTTGCAGGAAGAGATGACTCATAACCATTGAATCGATGCCTCCACTTACTGCAAGTAATATTCTGTCGCCAGGTTTTATCAGGCTGTTTTCAGCAATAAATATTTTAAATTTATTAAGCATATTCTTATAATAGTTATATCTTTTACCTGTATGGAATAATTGATGGCGGCCCTGAATCGAAATTATCAGGCCTTAAAAGTTGTTCACCTGATACCAGAATATGGTTGATTTTTGAGTATAGTGGAGGATTTGGAAAGAAACCAATCCTCACCTGAAAGGTTTTAAAGACAAGATTGTCATTTCTGATCCTTATACCGAGTCCGATTCCTGCCAGGTTACTGCCACTTCCGACTATCTCTTTAGTTCCAGACAGAAAATAAAAATCTGCAAAACCGAAAAATGCAAATCTGAAGTCATAAATATTCAACGGGCTGAATAACACAGATTCAAGACTTACAGATACTCTTTGATTTCCACTAACTGAATCATTTTTAAAACCAGAAAACCCATTATCCCTCTTAAATGTCAGATGCTCATCTAAATATCTGTCAAATCCTCTTGTATAATCAATATATAGAAAATTCCTAATGGTATTATTACCAAAATTTATAAGGTTTGAGAAATATTTAATACTTAGCGAAAGGATTCCCTGTTCTGTCTTGTTTTCATTAAAAAACGTCGCCAGTCCGGCAGATGTGTAGAAATAACCAAGCTTTTTATTTGATCTGCCAACTGAGACTTCAGTTCCAAGGTATGTTCTTTTCTTCTGGAGTTCATTATTAATCTCCTTACCAACAGTAATTTTAAATAAGCCTCCGTAAGGGATATCTTCAGTTCGTCCGTAGCTGTATATTCGGTTTGTCTTGTAATACTTCTGAATTGAGTAGGCTGCAGATGCAAGGAAGAGCCTGTATCTCTGAAGATCATAGTAAGCGTAAGAAGGAATGAATGGCTTCTCAAATACATTATTGTTTGTATAGCGTGCCCCGACAATTATTCTTGATACTGACGCTTTATTTATAAGAAATGACCTTGATAACCAGTAATCCTGAAAATTATATTTAAGTGGCTCAGGAATAATAAGTTTATCAAAATCTTCGGTAGTATACATTTGTCTGACTGAAATTCCGCCTGCATATTTTGTGGTTGAGCTAATTAGCTTACGGTTTAAGTTGAATCCATAAGATTTTTCTCCCAGTCCATCTAAATAAAAGAGATTAAGGTTCAGGAAAGTCTTCCCGATATTGTTCACCATGTAGTGAACTCCAAATCCTGGTGAATCAGGTTTTTCTGAATCAAATGGAATCTCAATTCCAAATTCATGGCCCATGCCGAAAATATTCTTTTCAAAAAGTAAAACCGAACCTTTTTTAAGACCTTCATAGTTATAATCCGCTCCCAGAGAATATATATCCTTTGTAAGAACCACAATGTCAACCTCATCATCAGATACCGGGACAATAATGATTCTGGCATCATCAATATAGGATAGCTGTCGTAATATCCTTTCGTTATCGCTTAGAGTCAAAGGAGAGATTGTATCACCGACTGAAAAGAGAAGATTTTTTCTAATAATATTTTCAGTGGTATTAACATGGGTTTTATTTAAAATATTATCAATTTTTTTGGTATCAGTTGAAGCAGGGTTACTAATATTTACGCCAAAAACATTAAGTCTTTGTACTTCAATTTTCCTGATCTTTTTGCCCGAATAAGTAATGTAATTGGCATCACTTGTACCTGTTATCCGTTTTTTATCGATGGTGTCAGGTGATACAATCACAAAATCATATAACTTTTTGGTTAATGAGTTCTTAGAGGCTTTTGCTTTCAATGAGTCGAAGAATATAAGGTTTTTATCTTTCTGTGAGAGGATTGCTTGTTGTAAGGAAGCTGGCAATCTCAATAGAGTATCGTTAGAAAAAAAAGAGATACTATCCCTTATTTGAATAAAAGTACCGGGGGAGATTCTTATTGTAGTGTCATTTTCTGACTGGTTCTGACAGAATGCAGGGTTGCAAATAAGCAGAAGTGCCAAATAAATCAAAGGCCTTAATGAACTTAACTGATTTTCTGGCACTTTGCACATCAGGTATCATTAGAGTTGTCGTTCAGTACATCATCCGAATTAAACTGAAACCCAAGTCTTTTACCGGTAATAATTCTTGAATGCTGTATTTTTGCTTCTGCCTGACCTACTGTTGCAATTTTTACAGAATCATAGGGTGGTAAAAGAAGATCAAACTCAAGCGAATATTGAATTGCAGTGGAAATAATCAGTTTTAATGAATCTTTGCTTATTTCTTCACTTCCATAATTTGTAAACAGAATTCCCATTTGTCTTTTCCCTTCGACAAAATATTGTTTCTCATGGTTGATAAAGATTCTGGCTATCAGGTAGCCCAGATCATCTAACCGCGAATATTTGAAGGAGTCAGCCAGAAAGTTATAAATATTTATTACACCGGAATAGCCATTATACTTGTTTTTTTGAATATATGCAGTCTTCCATGCAGGATGTTCCCTGTCGAACTGGAAGATGTTCGAATGCATACTGAATAGCAATATATCACCCGCAACTCTTAGCTGGGCATCAAAGTTGCTCCTGTCAGTATATTCTAATCTTATCCTGGAATCGATATCGGTCAAACTCGTGTTTAACTCTTTAGAAATTTTTTTCAGGACATCCTTTATAGTACTGAATGATTCGATAGTATTATCGAATACTTTTTGTTTAAGAATTGATTTTTCTTTGAGGGATTCAATTATTGCTACTTTCTTATCATTCAGGTTAGGCATAACAAGAGGTGTATTAAAATGATATTCCGGGTTCTAAAATAATAATAATTAAGGATAATTAATAAGATCTTGCGAAGAGAACCCTTCTTTTTGAAGGTTTTCCTGAATAAACACATTTTCCCTCCTCTTCGGGACTATCGAATGGTATACATCTGATTGTAGCTTTCGTCTCCTCTTTAATTTTCTCCTCTGTCTCAGTGGTACCATCCCAATGAGCCATAATAAAACCTCCCTGATTATCAAGGATTTTGATAAAATCGTCCCATTTATCTACATAAAAGGTGTTCTCTTTTCGGAAGTTCAGAGCTTTATTATAAATATTAGACTGAATATCCTCAAGGAGTTTCGGGATATATTCATTCACTCTGTCCAGCGAAATAGTCTCTTTTGTAAGATTGTCTCTCCTGGCAACTTCAACTGTCTTATTTTCAAGGTCGCGTGGCCCAATTGCAAGACGAACAGGTACTCCTTTTAGCTCATAATCGGCAAATTTCCAACCAGGTTTGTTATTATCCCTGTCATCATATTTCACTGATATGCCCATTAATTCCAGGTCAGCTTTAATTTTATTTGCAGTTTCAGATAAGGTTGCGAGTTGTTCAATATTCTTATAAATCGGTATGATTACAACCTGTATAGGGGCAAGTTTTGGTGGTAATATCAGTCCGTTGTTATCGGCATGTCCCATGATGATAGCACCAATGAGTCTGGTGGACACGCCCCATGACGTTGCCCATACATAATCAAGTTTTCCGGTCCTATCTGTAAACTGAACATCAAATGCTTTTGCAAAGTTTTGTCCAAGAAAATGACTGGTCCCGGCTTGTAATGCCTTGCCATCCTGCATGAGAGCTTCAATGGCAAAAGTATCGATTGCTCCAGCAAATCGCTCATTTTCACTTTTATAGCCTTTTATAACAGGAAGAGCCATTGAGTTCTCAGCAAAACCTGCATATACATTGATCATCTTTTCAGTCTCTTCTTCAGCCTCTTCGCGAGTTGCATGAGCTGTATGACCCTCCTGCCAAAGAAATTCAGTCGTCCTGAGGAATAGTCTTGTCCGCATTTCCCATCGTACAACATTAGCCCACTGATTTATCAATATAGGCAGATCTCTGTACGACTGTATCCAGTTTTTGTAAGAATGCCATATTATTGTTTCTGAAGTAGGCCGGATAATTAGTTCCTCCTCAAGCTTAGCGGTTGGATCAACAACAATGCCTTTACCTGTCTCATCATTTTTTAAACGGTAATGTGTGACCACTGCACACTCTTTTGCAAATCCCTCAACATGAGCAGCCTCCTTACTGAAGAAAGATTTTGGTACAAAGAGTGGGAAATATGCATTTACATGGCCTGTGGCTTTAAATAGTCTGTCGAGTTCAGCCTGTATCTTTTCCCATATAGCATAACCATATGGTTTGATAACCATGCAGCCTCTTACCGCTGAATTCTCAGCCAGATCTGCCTTGATAACCAGATCATTATACCATTGTGAATAATTCTCCTCCCTGTTAGTTAAAAACTTCGCCATTTTTTTGGTATGGTATTTGTTTAATTAGTTTTAAAGAAATAGATTGCGTAAAAATAAATAAAAACTTCAGTTATTACTCAAAAAAGAAAGTGAGGTTCATCATGAAAGCAAAATACTATATCGGAATTATATCGCTCCTTCTGCTTACCGGATCCACAGTAAAGTCGCAGGTAGCTGATATACGAGATTTTAGAAATGATGACGCAAAGATAGTGGTTAATAATTATTACGATGATTATGATTATTACTACTCATCCAGAATAAACAGGTTTCACAAATCATATTCATCGTTTAATTATTATGCTCCTGTTTTTACTGACACATACTGGTATAATTACCAGCCTTATTCATGGGGAATAAGCATATATGGTGGTGGAGGTTTCGGAATCGGATACTCTCATAGTTACCCTGTTTATAGTTATGGTTACGGGTATAATAACGGATACTATGACCCTTACTACGGAAGCTCATATTCATGGGGATATGATCCATTCTATTACAATAACTGGTATTCGCCTGTAGTTATTAATGTGAGAATACGGAACCGATGGTCAAATAATTATTATGGCTGGTACGGACATAACCGGAGCTACTACAGCAGCCGCAACAATTACAGACCGGTTTATAACACGTATAATAATTACAACAATTATCCTTCTTCAAGATATTCATCAACCAGTTCCTCATCGCGGAGAACATCAACAAATGTTTCGGATAATTCATCAGACAATATATCAAGACGACAGCCGGTAAATGTAAACTCCAATAGTAGAAATCAGAATCAATATCAGAACCAGAATATAAATAGAAGTAATAGTAATAGTAATAGTAATAGTAATGTGAGGACAAATGCCGGTAAAGGTACCAAGAGCGCAACTCCTGAAAATGTTCAGGTTAACAGAAGAGAAGTACAGCCATCGACTTCCGGAAGACAAACATCAGTCTCTTCAAGGCCGGCTAATACCTCATCAAGGACAGTAAGAACTCCTACAAGAAGCAACTCTTCAAAGAGTGCATCGAAATCTACTACTTCGAAATCATCACCCACAAAAAGTAAATCATCCAGGAGAAAATAACCTAATAGGAATAGAAGGACATGCCTGGAGTATGTCCTTCTATCTTTTCAAAAGATATTATGTTTAGTCAATTGTAAAAAGTTATTTCAAAAAAATGTTTCTTTGGTATAATATTTGCACGTTAATAGAAAATAAAAGGGGGAATCAAAAATGAAAGCACAACAATACATATTAATTCTTATTCTGCTCACCCTGGGCTCGTGCACATCAAGCCTTTATACCGGAGCGGAGTATGATGACCTTTACTTTTTGGCTTCAGATAAACCGGTAGTTAAGGCCAGCCCTTATGCTAATGATCGAATCGAGGAAGGTTCTTTAATTGCTCAGGACTATTATGATAATATATATGCTACTGATACCCTTGTTTCGGAACAGTATTCTGATGCTGTTGACTACGACGATGCTGTTATAATTAACAACAATAACTATGGCGGTGCTTATGATTATTATGATAACTACTCATATACAGGGAGGTTAAGAAATTTCTACGGTAGTAACTATTTTGATCCTTACTGGAGAGACCCATACTATTTTAGCTATGGTTACCCGTCATTCGGTTATGGTTTTGGTTATGGAGGATTCCCTTATTTCTCTTATAATCCTTATTATTTGAGTCCTTTTAATAGATATGGGGGATATTACGGCGACTATTATGGCAGTTATTACTCAGGTTATTACGGAGGTTTCGGATCTTATTATTCTCCTTACTATAGTCGTTATAGTTATTATGGAGGAAGTTATATACGTGGGGATGTTAAAAACTCAGTTGCTTATGGCAGAAGAGAGAGGCCAAGTACCCTTTCATCGAAATGGAACAGTAATGTTTCAGGAGCAGGATCTTCAAGAAGAGATCCTTATATATCATCAGGCAGAACTTCTGAAACCAGTGGCAAAACTTCAGGAACTCAGCCAATCGCGGGTGATGCCAGAAGAACTGTCCCTTCTGCCAATAGTCGGCAGGTAGTTAACCCGACCACCAAAACATTAAATCAGGTTCCGGCCAAAGGAGAAAATATACGTACCAATACAACCACTCAGAAAAATTCGGTAAATACAAGACCTATTTATAACAATACTAACAGAACATATACTCCAAGCTATAGTAATCCCAGGATGAGCACAAGGCCATCATATAATAATAGCAGGGTAAATAATAACACAGGTACTGTAAGAACCCCTTTAAATCAGAATTCTTATCGGGTTCCGGTAAATAGTGTAAGAAGTAATTCTGCAGGAAACAGTGTTCAGCGAAGAACGATTACCCCTTCTAACAATTCAGTACGATATACTGTACCATCAAGAAGCGGATCAAGTGTTTCATCAAGATCCTATAACAACTCATCATCAGGCAGCAGATCTTCCTCATCTTATAGTGGCGGATCTTCAGGCTCTGTATCAAGGAGTTCCGGTTCTTCAGGATCTTCGTCTGGTTCATCATCTGGTTCTTCGTCTGGTTCATCATCGGGCGGTAGAAGGAGATAAGTGTAAAACGACTTTAACGTTTGTTGAAATAGTTCATTCTTTTAATGGAGTGCAGGGATAGTAGTACATAAAAATAGATATAATGAAACGGATAAGTTTAATCATATTAGCAGTATTATCAATGGGCAGCAGCGTAATTGCCCAGAATGTTGATGATGCATTGAGATATTCTCAGATATTTTATGGAGGGACTGCAAGATTTATGTCAATGGGAGGAGCATTCACCGCTCTTGGAGGAGATATTTCTTCGCTGAGTCAAAACCCGGCTGGACTGGGTGTTTTCAGGTCGTCGGAGATTACAGTTACTCCACAATTATTTCATATCAATTCATCAGCCGGATTCAATGGGATCACTTCTGACTATCTTTATAATTTTAATCTGAACCAGGCAGGGATTGTCAGTAATATAATCTCTAACAATAATGAGACAGGCCTCATAACTCTGAATTTTGGATACTCATTTAGTAAAACAAATAATTTTAACCAGGGTATAAGAATTCAAGGGGAGAGCACATCCAGTTCTATGGCAGATTCCTGGGTAAGAGATGCTAATGGCTGGTATAAGGATGAGCTTTACGATGAGGCTTATTTCGGCTTTTTAGCAAATAGTACCTGGCTTATTGATACGCTTTCAGGTTCAGGTGATGAATATGGAACTGTTTTTTCAAACTACGGAGACAATCCTCCATCAGTGTACGGACAGACAATACGGCGGCTGGTCTCTAATGAAGGATATACAGGAGAACACGCTTTATCAATTGGAGGTAACTATTCAAATAAAATCTTTTTTGGAGCTACACTGGGAATAAGTAAGCTAAAATATACCAGTCATTTCGAACATCTCGAATCTACTGATGTGACATTGCCTTCGCAATTTGAGAGTTTTACCTATACCGACCATTATGAGAATACCGGAACAGGATATTCACTTAAGATAGGTGCAATAATCAAACCGGTTGAGACTGTTCGTATAGGTCTTGCATTTCATTCACCTACATTGTACCGAATAAATGAATACTTATATGAGGACATTACTTCAAATTTTACGGATGGTCATTATGAATCTCCCAGTGAGCCATTGAGGTTCGAGTACGCTCTTACTACTCCCTTCAGAGCATTGGCAGGTGTGGCTGTGCAGATTCAAAAAGTTGCACTCCTGAGTGTTGATTACGAGTTTGTTGATTATGCTACAGCCCGTTTCTCAGAGACTGGAGATGATTATGATTACAGCGATAAGAATCTTAATATAAAAAATAGGCTGAAATCCGCCAGTAACATTCGCCTTGGAGGTGAATACCGGCTAAATAAGTATTATCTGAGAGCAGGCTATGGTTATTACGGTAAAGCTTTTCAATCCGGAGAGGATAACAGAGATCTTGACTATAACTCAATCTCATTCGGGGCAGGATTCAGGGAACAAAATGTTTCGATCGACTTCGCATTTACCAGTTACAAGTATGCCCAGACAAACTTTTTATATCCCCTGGATAGTAGTTTTGATCCAGCGACAGTTAATTTAAGTACTGTAAAGAATATGTTTACAGTTACTTTAGGTTATAAGTTCGGTTATTAATACTTTGATGACTTCCTTTGAAAGAGGCTGTCTCATATGAGGCGGTCTCTTCCTTTTAATACATAATCAATTGACTGTCTTGCAGGTCTTGCAGGTCTTGCAGGTTTTGCATAGGATCAGCCTTCAGCTCTGTGTGCTCCCGGCTCTATGTTCCTAGCCCTTTGTGCTATCCGCTATGCACTTTGCCTTTAGAGGTAATCACCAGCCTCGGGACCCATATTAAAGAAGAGGTCAACTATACTCAGATTTGGAACAAATCCTTCACTATTATTAAAAACCTGGAGGTATGGTTTAAAAACTAACTCAGATTGTATTTTAGGTGTAATTTTGTATCTAAAATCGTTATCAACATTACCAACAGCTTCAAAATTAGTGGTATATGATATGTTTTTGTTTATTTTAACAATTTTGAGAATTAACTCAGTCATCTCCATGTTCAGGTCAAGAAGAAAATCGTGATTTTCTGAAATTACCTTTTCAATGTTTTCAAAATAGAATTCAAAATAAGGTGATGAGTTATAGGATGCGGTCATTGCCCTCAAATGTACCTGCTGCCATCGTTTAGAGTAATCGATCCTGATATCTTTTATAAGTGTTTTGTGTACACTTCCAAGATAAACAGGCACTGACAGAATTTGCGGACCATGAGCTGCGAGAATATAACACCTGTTACGGTAGGTTTGCTTAAGATAATTTTCTTCTCGCTCAATAAATATCTCATCTGCATGTGAGATATGAGAGAAGTATGAAACCGGAGGTAAGTAAGCTGTTGAAACAAGTAATTTCCCTACCATATAAATAATATTCACTTCATCTTGTTAATCATACTTGCAGAGAAACCGGCTCCAAATCCATTGTCAATATTTACTACTGTAACACCTGTAGAACAGCTTGTTAGCATAGCTAAAAGTGCAGAAATGCCTCCAAAACTGGCGCCATAACCCACGCTGGTCGGTACAGCAATTACCGGCTTATCTACCAGTCCTCCAACAACACTTGCCAGGGCGCCCTCCATTCCTGCTATTACGATAATCACTCTGCAGGTTCTTATTTCAGGCAGTTTATCAACAAGCCTGTGTATCCCTGCCACTCCAGCGTCGTAAATCCTAATCACTTTGTTTCCAAGGAGTTCAGCTGTTATTGCAGCTTCCTCAGCTACAGGCATATCAGAAGTGCCTGCTGTAATTACTGCTATCCGGCTTTCAGGTGCTTCAGGTGCTTCAGGATCTTTCTTTTGAACAGAGATTATCCTTGCCATCTGGTGATAAACAGCATCTGGTGCAATGGTCTTAACAGCTTCATACATTTCCTGATTTGCACGGGTACCTATTACATTATTTTCCCTCTCAGACATTACTCTGAAAATCTCTTTTACCTGATCAATAGACTTTCCTGCACAATAGATTATTTCAGGATAGCCTGTCCTTAATTCGCGGTGGTTATCAATTTTCGCAAAACCAAGGTCAGTAAATGGAAAATTCTTAAGCAGGTCCAGAGCTTCTTCTATACCTGTTTGTCCGTTTTTGACATTCTCAAGCAGTTTTTCAACTTCTTTTATGTTCATAGTTCTTCCATTTCAGGGTTTGAGCTACCTGTCCGGTAACCTTCAAGGTCCAAAGATACATATCTGAATCCTATTTTTTTTAAACCGCTTATAATATGTTTTCTGCCAGGATTTTGAATAATCTTTTCAATATAACCAGGCAGGCACTCGATTCTTGCTACATCCCCGTGTATCCTGACTCTGGTTCCGGGATATCCTTTTTCGAACAACATGTTTTCCGCCTGCTCTATCATTCTGAGCATTCCCTCCTTAATCTCTGTATCGTATGGTATTCTGGTAAGCAAACATGCCATAGCAGGTTTATCCCAGATATCCAGGTCTTCATCTCTCGAGATTTGTCTGATATCTTTTTTAGTCAGACCAGCCTCCAGGAGAGGGCTTCTAATACCCATTTCCTTCAAAGCTTTCATTCCTGGTCTGAAATCTCCCTCATCGTCAGCATTTGTACCATCAATAACATATTTATAACTGTTTTTTGTGGTAAAGGCTAATAGCTCAGTGAAAAGTGTTTTCTTACATAGATAACATCTTTCAATAGGGTTAGTTCTTATCGTTTCCGGAAAACCAAGATCCAGAATTTTATGTTTGATACCGTATCTCTTAGTAAATTCGATGGCTTCATCTATTTCACGAACAGGGATATATGGTGTTCTTATGGTAATTGCGATTATTCCGGATTTCCTTATTTTATGAGCTCTGTACAACAAGAATGAACTGTCTACTCCTCCTGAGAACGCAACAGCAAATGTATCCAGTCCTTTCAGGATTGAATTTAGTTTTGCTGATTTAATATCTGTCATATATGTTTATTAAATTTTTAATTCTTTTCTTCTTTCTGGCGTCGTAAGTCGTGTATAGTGCGTTAGTCTTTTAACCCACCTGACCCCCGATGCTTCGCCCGGGGCAGGCTCCCGATCTGCGGGACAAGTACTCCAGGGAGGGGAGCCGCCAGGTTCAACTTTTACCTTTTCTCTTTTACCAATACTGCCATTATATTATTAAATACCTCTTTTATTGGGATTCCTTTTTCTTCCGCTATTCGTCTGCAGTCGTCATATTCAGGTTTGCTGGAAACCTCTTTTTCTTTATAGAATGAGCGTTTAACGGTTACATCACCATAGGTTGTCTGGATTGTCTCAAACTTTCTGACCAGAGTATCTTTTCTGAAGGGGAATGTTCTGATACCCAGTGAGGTAGATTCGCTAAAAATAATATTTTTTACTGTATCAGCTGATTCTATTTCGCAGATCACATTAAGAACTATACCTGGCCTGCCTTTTTTCATTATTATATTTGAAAGGAATACATCAGAAGCGCCTGCCTTGAAGAGTCTGTCGGATATGAACTCAAAAAACTCCGGATTCATATCATCAATGTTACATTCGAGGTGCAATGCTTCATGTCCTGATTCTAAGCTCGTTATTGACTCACCAAGAAATACTCTTAAAAGGTTAGGAATATTGTGATTATCTTTTTGACCAACTCCATAAGCTGTTTTTTCTATTTTCAGCTGTAGTTCAGAGCTGAAATCGGTTCCCAACGCCGCTAATATTGCTGCACCTGTTGGAGTGGTGGCTTCAAAATCAACACCTCCTTTTGTAACAGGAAGGCCTTTAATGATCTCAGCAGTTGCCGGAGCCGGAACAGGAAGGTTACCATGGTCACATTTCACAAAACCACTTCCCAGCTCCACAGGTGAAACATGTACACCATCAACCTTCAGAGCATTAAAGCATATTGCTGCTCCCACAATATCGATAATTGAATCAATTGCTCCGACTTCATGAAAATGTACTATCTCAATAGGTATACCATGTACGGAGGCCTCTGCAACAGCAACTTTCATAAATATTTTTCTGCTCAACTCCTTTGTTTTATTGTCAAGGCTTGAGTCATTAATAATTTTTTCAATATCTGAAAGATGTCGGTGGGCATGCTCATGTCTTGTTTGCTTAACAGTTACTTTAGTACCGGTAATACCATGCCTTTGGTCTTTCTCGACAATAAGTTCCCATCCTTGCAGGTTGAGTTTATTAAGTTCATTAATAAGATATGACTTGTCAACGCCAAGATCGATCATGGCACCCAGATTCATATCTCCACTTATACCCGAGAAACAATCATAAGAGATAATTTTCATACTTTAATAAGATAAGAGGTGTTAAATATTAACAACTAATTAGGAAGAATGTTAAGTTAATTCTTGTAAAATTTGCAATACCAATTTTTAATGATGCTAAGATACTATTTACAATCTTTACGGAATAATAAAAAAAAAATCGTATTTTTCGGCGATTATCCATTATTAGATTTATTTAACGGATTTATACAGGCTATGAAAAGAAGGGATTTTTTTAAAACATCAGTTGGAGCAGGTATGGCTGCAGGAGCAGCCTTAAGTCTTGGTGGATATACAAAACTCTGGGCATCAGCTCCTTTATCTTCAAAATACGATATGGTTGCAGTAATGGGTGGTAATCCTGATGCAATGTTTGACCTTGGAATACAGGAACTTGGAGGGATGGGTACATTTGTTCAAAAAGGACAGAAAGTACTGATTAAACCGAATATTGGATGGGATGTAATTCCTGAACTTGCAGCAAATACAAACCCTTTACTGGTAAAAAGGATTATTGAGCATTGTTTTAGAGCAGGAGCCAAAGAGGTTTATGTTTTTGACCACACATGTGATAACTGGGTAAATTGTTATAAAAATTCCGGAATTGAAAAAGCTGCAAAATCAGCAGGTGCAAAAGTTGTACCCGGCAATTCCGAAAGTTATTATCAAAATATTGAAATTCCGGGAGGCATTAAGCTTCAAAGTACTAAGGTTCATGAGCTATTACTTGAGACGGATGTTTTTATCAATGTTCCGATTCTTAAAAATCATAGTTCAACAAAAATGACCAGTTGCATGAAAAATAATATGGGTCTTGTTTGGGACAGAGGTTACTGGCATTCAAATGATCTGAACCAGTGTATTGCAGATTATGCTTTGTATGAGAAGAAACCTGCTCTTAATGTTATCGATTGTTACAATGTTATGGTTAAAAATGGCCCACGGGGAGTCTCTAAGGAAGATGTTGTAACAATGAAGTCACAGATACTTACTACTGACTGGGTTGCCGGAGATGCTGCTTCAGCAAAAATGCTCGGTGTGGCAATCGATAAGATCGAATATATTCCAATTGCTAATAAAATGGGTCTGGGGAACATGAACCTGGATTCGATGAATATTAAAAGAATTAAAATGTAATTTCTGATGAGTTCACCTGTTCTTAGAAGAATACGTATCCTTTTTTCATCTATCGTTTTTATCTGTTTTTTTCTGATCTTTATTGACTTCAGATCTTTAATTCCGACGGAGTATATTAACATATTATTATATATTCAATTTGTCCCTTCTGTTTTAAAGTACATTAATCTTGAAACACTGGCGGTAGGTGGGTTTCTTATTGTTCTGGTGCTCACTTTACTTACAGGCCGGACATACTGCTCATTCTTATGTCCTTTGGGTATCGGACAAGACCTCTTTAGCAGAATTGGCGGGCGTTTTAAGAAGAAATTCAGGAGATATGGTTATAAAAAGCCCTTTACAGTATTAAGGTATTCTTTACTGGCCATAACCCTTATCGTCACCTTGATATGGGGTACATATATGATTACACTGCTGGACCCTTATAGTATTTTCGGTAGGTTTGTGACATATTTTGCCAGGCCTGCTGTTCTTCTTTTAAATAACTTTATTGCTGGCATTCTTGGTAAATTTGATATCTATACACTTAGTAATGTACCTGTTAAAGGCTTCTCATTAGTTGTTTATTCCATTCCTGCAGCTTTCTTTATTCTGGTGGGAGTACTTTCATTTACAAAAGGACGCCTATATTGTAATACGATTTGTCCGGTGGGAACATTACTCGGTCTTCTTTCTAAAATTTCGGTATTCAGAATAAAATTTGATGAAACTGCCTGCACAAGGTGCGGAAGATGTGCTATTGGGTGTAAATCTTCCTGCATTGACTTTCTGAATCATAATATTGATGTTACCCGGTGTGTTGAATGCTTTAATTGTATTAACGCTTGTCAGGATAAAGCTCTCTCATACGGCATTGTGAAATTTAAAAAGAAGGTACATAAGACTGATGAAAGCAAGCGCAAGATTATTGCCGAATCTGTATTACTTCTTTTTGGTTTGTCGCATGTTGCAAATGGCCAGGAAAAAACAGCACCAAAGCCTAAGCAGGATTCAACGGTAAAAGAAAACAAGACTTACCCGGTTTGTCCTCCTGGTGGTATAGGAATTGAAAATTTCAATAAAGATTGTACAGCATGTTCATTGTGCATCAGCGCCTGTCCAAATGGTGTATTACAACCTGCATTTACTCAATATGGACTTGCAGGAATGATGCAACCTGTAATGAATTATCATAAGAGTTTCTGCACATATAACTGCACTATCTGTACTGAGATATGTCCAACATATGCTTTACAACCACTGGCTCTTGAAGCCAAAAAGTTAACTCAGATAGGGAAAGCTATATTTATTAAGGATAATTGCATTGTAAAAACAGAAAAGACTGCCTGTGGGGCATGTTCAGAAAGTTGTCCGACAAAAGCTGTACATATGATTCCTTATGAAGGAAATCTGGTAATACCCGAAGTTGACGACGATATCTGTATTGGTTGCGGCCATTGTGAGTATGCTTGTCCTACAACTCCATATAAAGCAATTTTTGTAGATGGTAATGCTATCCATATAGCTGCAAAAAAACCTGTTAACGTCGAGTCTGAGGTAGAAGCACCTATCGAATTCCCATTCTAACCAGTACTTCTATTAGTAATCCTTTTTCAGGAAAAAACCTGAAAACATGATAATTATCTGTTCCCTATTCCGGCAATAAACTAATTTTGTTTTTAAAAATTATTTATAGAATTATGAAACCATCACATATTGAACATATTGGTATAGCTGTCAGTAATCTTGAGACTGCAATCAATTTCTATGAAAAGGTTTTTGGTATGGAATGCTATAGTATCGAGGAAGTGGCTGAGCAGAAAGTACGGACTGCCTTCTTTATGGTCGGGCAAACAAAGATTGAGCTGCTCGAGTCAACTGACCCTGAGGGGCCTATTGGAAAGTTTATAGAAAAGAAAGGTGAAGGGATACATCATATTGCATTTGCTGTTGAAAAAATTGAAGATCAGTTAATTCATGCAGAGAAGATGGGTGTAAAACTAATTGATGGCGTTCCCCGGAAGGGAGCAGAGGGGCTTGATATTGCATTTTTACATCCAAAATCAACCTCCGGCGTTCTTATTGAACTTTGCGAAAACAAAAAGAATAAATTTTAAAAATATTTATTTTTAAAAGGTTCCATAGATATAACAGAGGTTTCTATTTGAAAAAATCAGTAGGTTTGTAAAGCTTAACCAACCAGAGATTAAGATGAAAAAAGCAATAGCTATCACCGGTAATGCCGGACCAAAGGTCAGATCCGATTGTGAAATTACTCTGGAACTAAAAGATTCAGGAGGGAAAAATATTGATCTGGTTTCGAAGGTGAAGGCTCTATATGGTGATTCAATAATAAGTCTTACCTCTGAAATATTAGATTTCTTTGGAATAAGAAGTGCTTCAGTAAAGATCAATGACTCAGGTGCTCTTCCTTTTGTTATAGCTGCCCGACTGGAATCTGCAATTAAAAAACTAATTATTTCGGAACTTGATTATCTACCTGAGTTCATTCAGGAAAATGGTTATTCAACAACTCCCGAGAGGTTTCGGTTTTCACGATTATATTTGCCCGGTAACTCTCCTGGTTTGATGATCAATGCCGGTCTGCATTCAGCCGATGGTATTATTCTTGATCTGGAAGACTCAGTGGCACTTGAAAAGAAGGATGAAGCAAGGATACTGGTCAGAAATGCATTACGTCAGATCGATTTCTATGGAGCTGAAAGGATGGTAAGAATTAATCAGGGAGATAAAGGTTTGGAAGATCTTCATTTTGTTATCCCTCAGAACGTTAATCTTATTCTCATTCCTAAATGCGAGAGTGCAGATTATGTTAAAAAGGTTGATGATGAGATTTCTGCAATTAAAGTGAAATTTAATCTTAAAAACAGGGTCTTCCTGATGCCAATTATTGAAAGCGCACTTGGAATAGAAAATTCTTTTAAGATTGCCCGATCGTCAGAAAATGTTGTTGCAATTGCTATCGGCCTTGAAGATTACACAGATGATCTGGGAGTAGCAAGAACAACAGAGGGGAGAGAATCGTTATATGCAAGATCAAGACTGATAGTTGCAGCCAAAGCAGCCGGTATTCAGCCTATTGATTCAGTTTTTTCAGATGTCAGCGATATGAAGGCTTTAAAGGAAAATGTTATTGAATCAAAAGCTATGGGTTTTGAAGGTATGGGATGTATTCATCCAAGGCAGATTCCCGTCATACAACAGGGATTCTCTCCGGATGAAAATGAAATCGAAAAAGCAAAGAAAATCGTATTTGCATTTGAGGCTGCAAAGCAGAAGGGACTTGGAGTTGTGGCATTAGGATCAAAGATGATTGATCCTCCAGTGGTTGCCAGAGCTCAGAAAACAATCGATCGGGCATTGCGTCTGGGAATTTTATCAGGTAACTGGTCAGATAATATTCCTGTTAATGATATTTAAGTACTTATAAGAACAATATGGCTATCAAAACTGTAATAAATGCAGCAGGCAGATCAGTCCCACTGGAGATTAATGGGAAGGTTGTTGTCCCTTTTAAAGGTGTTGGCAAGCACAGGCCTGACGGTAGAAAATATTCTCCCCCGATTCCAACATGCTCTGATTATCCTGAAGATGGCAATAAAGTTATCAGCTCGCTTAAGGAAGCTCTTCGTAAGTGCGGGATAGGCGATGGGATGACAATTTCCACTCATCATCATTTAAGAGATGGTGATCTTATCAGCAATAAAATTTTTGAACTCGCTTCCTCAATGGGAGTTAAGGATCTGGTATGGTTCCCCTCCGCTTCTTTTCCATGCAATGATCCGGTGATCAAATTCCTTGAAGATGGTACAATAAACAGGATTGAAGGTAGTATGAATGGTCCACTAGGCCGGTATGTATCAGATGGAAGGATGAAAGGCACTGCAGTTCTCAGATCACATGGCGGTCGCGTTCAGGCTATACAAGATGGCGAGGTAATGATTGATATTGCTGTGCTTGTTGCTCCAACAGCCGATTCATTTGGAAATGCGAAAGGTACCGGAGGCATATCAGCTTGTGGCGTATTGGGCTATGCGAAAGCTGATTATATGTATGCAAGTAAGGTGATTGTTGTTACTGATAATCTTATTGATCTTCCCTGCTTTCCAATGGAAATTGAAGGAAACTATGTTGATTATGTTGTGGTGGTTGATAAAATTGGTATACCTGAAAAAATTATATCCGGTACTATCCAGATCACAAAAAGTCCCGACCGGCTGTTAATTGCAGAATTGACTGCTTCATTTCTTGAAAAATCCGGGATATTGAAAGATGGTGTAGCTATACAAGCTGGAGCCGGTGGCACATCTCTGGCTATTGCTGTTTTTGTGCATGAGATACTTAAGAATAAAGAATGGCAATCGAAATTTGGTTTTGGCGGTAGCACAAAGTATATGGTTAAAATGTTGGAGGAAGGACAGATGGGATTTATACTTGATGCACAGGCTTTTGACCTGGAAGCGGTAGAGTCAATCGAGAATAACCCGAACCATATACCCTATTCTGTTTTTAATGCCTATAACTATCATTCAAAAGGAAACCTGACTAGTATGATGGATGTTATGATACTGGGAGCAACCGAGGTTGATTTAAATTTCAATGGTAATGTAGTTACGCATTCCGATGGTTATCTTCTTCATGGTATTGGCGGATGGCAAAATTGCCTGCATGCCAGGAATGTGATTCTTCCCATACCTCTTTTTCGTGACAGGATACCGGTGATTGTAGATGAAGTGACGACGCTTTGTGGCCCAGGCGAGCTGATTGATGTTATAATAACTGAAAGAGGTATAGCTATTAATCCTCTTCGTCAGGATCTTATTGACAGCGTTAAGAAGAGCGGACTTCCTTTAAAAACCATCAGTGAGCTGAAAGATGAAGCTGAAAAGATATGTGGAAAACCGCAAAAGCCTAATTTTGAGGAAGATATTGTTGCTGCTGTAAAATGGGTTGATGGAACAGTTATCGATGTAGTAAGAAAAATAAAATCCAGATAATTGTATTTATGGAAAAATTCAAATGTGTTATATGTGGATATGTCTATGATCCTAAAGAGGGCGATATCTCAAGTGGAATTGAACCGGGTATCCAATTTGCAGATCTACCGGAAGATTATACCTGTCCTGTGTGTGGTGCAGGCAAAAATGAGTTCCAAAATTATGATTGAATGGCAAAGGTTATAGCGATCAAAAACTGATCGTTACTTTTTTGCCGGTATGTTAATGATGACATCAATAAGCAGGTCCCAGAACATTTGTGTTGTGTTAATATCAATCATCTCTTCCGGAGTATGAGCTCCTTTGATTGTTGGCCCGAAAGATATCATATCAATACCTTTAATCTTTTCATAAATCAGGCCACACTCAAGACCAGCATGGATTGCTCTTACAGATGGATTTTTACCAAATAAATCGAGGTATGATTTAGTTGTTATCTTAAGAATCTCAGATGTAAGATCCGGCTTCCATCCAGGATATCCGTCGGATTCAGCAACTTCTGCTCCTGCAAGACTCATACATGATTTAACCATGGCCGCAGCATCATTTTTGGCTGATTCAACAGAACTTCTCTGGGTAGTAATTATTTTAATAGTATTATTGTCACTGAACTTGGCAGATGCCAGGTTTGTAGATGTTTCAACCAGATTATCCATCTCCTTCGACCATGCTATAACACCATGAGGACAGCAAGTGACAGCATCAAGAAACTTTTTTTGGCTTTCAGCGTCCATCACGGAAGAGGGGAGATTCACCTCTTTGACAGATATCGCGATGTCTTTTTCAAGGCTGCCAAACTCATCAGTCATGATAGAGTGGAAATCATTTATCCAGTTTCTTATCTCTTCACCGGATGATTTATCGAATACGATTGTTGCAAAAGCTTCTCTTGGTATCGCGTTTCTGAGATTACCACCGTCAAAATTGCTAACAGATATTTTAAATTGACTTGAAATATTCCAGAGAAGCCTGTTCATTATCTTAACAGAGTTCCCATACCCTTTATGGATCTCATCACCTGAATGACCTCCATGGAGGCCGGTAACAGAAATTTCGAAAGCCTGAGAATTATTTCCGACAGGAATTGCTTCATAATTCATAGTAGCAACAGTATCCATTCCTCCGGCACAACCGATAAAGAGAATCCCTTCGTCTTCCGAATCGAGGTTTATAAGCGTCCTTCCGGTAAAAAAATCCGGTACAAGATTGATAGCTCCAGTCATTCCCGATTCTTCATCAACAGTGAAGAGGCACTCTATTTTACCTGCCTTAAGTTTCTTATCTGTCAGGATTGCCAATTGTGATGCAATCCCTATACCATCATCAGCACCTAAAGTAGTCCCTCTGGCTGTTACCCATCCATCATTTACAATTGGTATTATGGGATCAGTTTTCCAATTATGCGGATAATCAGCATTCTTTTCTCCAACCATATCCATATGACTCTGAAGAACGACAGTTTTCCTGTCCTCCATACCTACAGATGCTGGTCTGGTAATCAGTATATTACCAACTTCATCCTCTTTTGATTCGAGGTTGTTACTCTTTGCAAAATCAAGAAGATATTGTCTTATCTTCTCCTCATTCTTTGAGATACGCGGTATATTACATATCTCTTCAAAGTAGATCCAGATTGGCGCTTGATTTAATTGACTTAAAACGCTCATGCCTGATAAAATATTCCTTTTGAAGTGCAAAAGTACCACTTTTTTTTCGTTTTTCAGACTTATATGTTTATTTAAAGTTATGTTTTAGAACCTGTTAAATTTTAACTATTTTTACGAGTATCTTCAGCTAAAAACTTAATAAATACAATGAATATGGTAAAACGCACAATAGTTACACTTCCGGGAGACGGGATAGGTGCCGTTGTACTTAAACAGGCCATCAGGGTACTCGATGCTGCAGGATTTGATGCAGATTATGTTCATGGAGATATTGGATGGGAATTCTGGTGCAGAGAGGGTAATCCCCTGCCAAAAAGAACAATAGAACTAATTGATAAACATAGGATTGCATTGTTTGGAGCAATAACATCAAAACCTAATGATGAAGCAAAGTTTGAACTATCTCCGGACATTCAGGGAAAGGGTTTTACTTACTCAAGTCCAATTGTTGGTCTGAGGCAGCACTTTAATCTGGATATATGTGTTCGTCCCTGCAAGTCATATAAAGGGAATCCGCTTAATTTTGTGAGAAGAGGGAAAGGGAATACAATTGATGAACCTCTTGTTAATGTTGTAATTTTCCGGCAGAACACTGAAGGGTTATATTCAGGTGTTGAATGGACCAATCCTCCGGCACAGGTTTATCAGGCTTTCCTGACTCATTCAAAATTCGCAAAAAACTTTGGAAGCGTACCGGTTGAGGAACTTTCAATATCCACACGAATTTTTACAAGGAAAGCAACAGTGAGGATAATTGTTGCAGCCTTTGAGCATGCCAGAAAATATGGATATAAGTCAGTTACTGTTTGTGAAAAACCAAATGTGATAAGAGAAACTTCCGGATTGATGTGGAAACTTGCAAAAGAGATTCAGGAAAATTCTTTCCCGGAAATTAAACTGCTTAACACTAATATTGATGCACAGATGATGTGGCTGACTAAAAACCCCGAAGATTATGGTGTTATTGTCGCTGGGAATATGTTCGGAGATATTGTGTCTGATGCTTTTGCCGGATTAATTGGAGGATTGGGTTTTGCGTGCAGTGCCCAGTTTTCTACTGATGGCATCGCAGTATTTGAGCCAACACACGGATCAGCCCCGAAATATGCTGACTTTGATGTCTCAATTGTAAATCCTATTGCAATGATAGAATCAGCCTGTATGATGCTAGATTATATTGAGGAGAAGAATTTATCATCTAAAATCCGTAAAGCTGTTGCTGATGTGATAGAAGAGGGGATAGTCAGGACTTATGATATGATGAAAATGCATGGCAGACAGGAGGTTATTCAGAATGGAGCTGTTTCGACAATACAGATGACCGATGCGATAATTGATAAACTGGATTAACAAAAACTTTTTCAAATGAGCGAACAGATTCAAAAATTATGGCCTGAACTTGAGTGGATAAGAGACCAGTCATTAAGGGAAAAAACTGCTAAAACATGGGAATTAGCTCTTAAGAGGAGTGTACTTACTACAGGTGATCTTGACAAGATTCCTTTTACACTGCTCTGCGGACCTGATCTTAAGGTGAGTTTTATGGCCCATAAGAGATGCGTTGTTCATATTGCAAAGGCGAGTGGTGAGAAGATGAATGAATTTTTTGAAAGCGATCTTCCTGTTAATATGGATGTTCTTATTTCAGGTGCTATTCTGGCAGATGTTGGCAAATTGCTTGAATATGAGATTGATAATGCTGGCAAAGCGGTTCAAGGGCAATATGGTAAGTACCTAAGGCACCCCTTTTCTGGTGTTTCACTGGCTGAGGAGTGTGGCTTGCCACCCGAAGTATGCCATATAATAGCGGCTCATGCACATGAAGGCGACCTGGTAAAAAGGACAACCGAGGCATATATTGTTCATCATGCTGATTTTATGACCTTCCTTCCATTTAAAAGCAGACTAGTTGTGTAAACTTTTTCTGATAGGAATACATGGGTTCATCCAATCAGAGATAACCATTTTTGTGTTGTTTATGATTATTTTGCTGCCATTGTTTCATTCTTCTCAATCAGGTATTTTATAGTCCGGCTCTGCGCATCATCCCATTTTGTAAAAGCTTTGATAGTAGTTGTCTCTGACACCCTGAAAGGTTCTGAATAGCGAATTGAATTTACGTTTGGTTCGCTTTCATCTTTAGTATAGTAAATATCTCCACCAGGTCTGTTATTTTTAAGTTCCACCACATAGTCATCAGTAAACGCCCTCTCAGACGATACAAGTGAAGGGGGAATTATATTATGATTAGCTTTGAACACATTTTCTATACCCATCTTATTGATCTTCCTGTCGTAAGTCATCAATCCATTTGTCTCGGTTTCCACGTCGGTTGTCTGAGTATATATAGTTGCACTCAAGCCATTTTCTTTCACGAATCTGTGAACCTGATCATAGTATTGTTCATATTTGGAAAGTAATTGTAGAGTATCTGTCATATTTCTGTAACCCCAGTTCTTCTGTTCCCATGTATGCCCTTCCAAGGGAAGTCCCAGTCCCCCGAATTCCCCCAGGGCAATTGCTCTTTTCTCTTCAGCAGGAGGAACAACCGGATCAGGGTAATGATGAATATCATTGACACTACCGGTACCTCTGTCGGTCCAGCCTGAAGCACTGTTGACAAGCCTTGTTGGATCATAATCTGCAATCAGCTGTGTGATTCTGCCTGTTTCAAACTGGCCCCAGCCTTCGTTAAATGGAACCCACATGATGATAGAAGGATGATTATACTTTGTTTCGATCATCCGCTTTAATTCAAATTCGAACTGATCAGTGGACTCTTTGCTCTTTTCGATATCCGGGCTGTTTCCACCTATATACTTGTCGCCACTGGGCATATCCTGCCAGACCAGGATTCCCATTTTATCGCACCAGTAATAGAAAATCCTGTTCTCAACCTTAACATGTTTCCTTAGCATATTGAATCCCATCTTTTTAGTCATCTCAAGGTCGTAAACCATTGCCTTTTCAGTAGGAGGGGTATATATGCCATCAGGCCAGAATCCCTGATCGAGGGGGCCATTTTGCCAGATAAACTCATTGTTTAGAAGCATCCTGGTAAATCCGTCCGCTGTTTTACCTAGTGAGATTTTCCTTATTCCTGTATATGAGGCAACCTTGTCTATTGTTTTATTACCATCTTTTAATTCAATTATAATATCATACAAATATGGATTTTCAGGTGACCATAGCACAGGATCTTTAATCTGGGTACTAATCTCTTCTCCAATGTTCCCATTGGCAGAAGCAACAATTTCCCTCCCTTTTTTTATCGTGAAAGCAAGAGTGCCTGTACTTGAATTATTTACATCAGTTTTGAAGGTTATTGTTCCGTTATCAGTATTAGTTACGGTACGGAAAGAAGAGATGTATGATTCATTTACAGGTTCTATCCAAACAGTCTGCCAGATACCTGTTGTGGGGGTATACCAAATGCCTCTCGGTGAAGTGACCTGTTTGCCACGGGGCTGAGTTCCCTTATCGGTAGGGTCCCATACACAAACCAGTAACTCATGAATCTCCTGGTCACCAAGTGATTGTGTAATGTCAAATGTAAACGGATCGTACCCACCCCGATGTTTTCCCACTTCTGTTCCATCAACCCAAACAATCGTTTCCCAGTCGGAGGCTTCAAAATTCAATAGTATATGTTTCTTATTCCATACAAATGGTACTTTAAAAGTTCTTCTATACCAAAGATTTTCATTTTCTGATACTCTCTTCTTAACCCCTGAAATTGCTGATTCTATCGGGTAGGGAACGAGGATTGAGCCATCCCATTTTTCAGGTTTTGAATCCTTAGATGTAATTGCATAGTCCCATAAACCATTAAGATTTATCCATGCATTCCTGACCATATCAGGGCGGGGATATTGTAACCATGGTTTCAAAGGGTCAACATCTGATGCCCATTTTGTAAGGATAGGGTTTTCTGCAAGTTTCCATTCAGGCTCATTATTATGTGTACAAGATACACTTAAAACTAAAAACAAGATAATTAAAACACTTCTGAGAAATTTCATAATTATTGGATTAAAATATTACTTAGAACTCAGCACCCAGTTTTTACCCCAGCTTCATTTTCTCCACCTCTTCAATATTTCTTTCGTTTGTAACAGCCTTAGCGTCATGTGTATAAAGGTAATCAATCAGGTCGTTGTACTTGTCCATAATTTTTCCTCTCACTATTTTCATGGATGAGTTCATAAGGCCGTTTTCTTCAGTAAAGCTCTCCTCCAGAATGCCTATTGCAACAGGAAGCCATCTCTGAGGAAACATATTGCCATATTTCCCATTTGAGCGATATTCAAAAACCTCATTTTCGATCAATGTGATAGCGGTACGTTTTCCTTCGTCTGAGTCAGCAGTAAGATTTTTTTCTTCCAGATATAATTTGAGGGCATGTTGGTTTGGCACTACTATAGCTACTGTATAAGGTTTTTGGTTGTTGTAGAGCATGCATTGGTCAATATATTTCGATTGTTCCGAAATAGCTTCTTCTATACCTTCCGGGCTAAATTTCTCGCCGTCATCAGCAATTAACAGGCTTTTGAAGCGGCCAAGTACGTATAGGTATCCATCTTCTGACATATACCCCATATCACCTGTAAATAACCATTCGTCAATTATTGTTTCTTTAGTAGCAGCCTCATTTTTCCAATAGCCCTGCATCACATTTTCTCCTCTTATAACTATCTCGCCTTTTTGTCCAATTGGAAGTTCCTTGCCAGCATCATCACATATTTTAAGATCCATATTATTGACAAGGGCTCCTGATGATCCAAGTTTATGTTTACTTGCGGAATTGGCAGAGATAACCGGAGAGGCTTCACTTAATCCATATCCCTGATACATAGGAATTCCCAAAGCATAAAAAAACCTTTGCAGTTCCATGTCAAGAAGAGCACCACCACCAACGAAATAATCGAGTTCTCCGCCGTAACCTTCACGAATTTTACTGAATAATATTTTATCATAAAATCTAAGAAGTGGTTTTTTAAGTCTCTGCAATCCTCTTCCTTTATTCCAGCCCTCTTTGTTATAAGAATATGAAATATTAAGTGCATGATTAAAAAGCAATTCAATCATTTTTCCTTTTTCTTTGATACCTTTTTCAATATTCTTTCTGAAATTTTTTGCAATAGCGGGTACGCTCATTAGAAGATTTGGTTTGATCTCTTTCAGGCAAGCCGGAAGATTTCTAAGACTCTCCATAGGTGTTTTGCCGGTTTTAACTGAGGCAATACTTGCTCCTTTTCCCATGAATGCATATATTCCGCAGGTATGACCAAAAGAATGGTCCCATGGGAGCATCAGTAGAGTCTTATAGAATGAAGGAATATCTAAGAGACTATATGCCTGATAAACATTTGTTACACAATTTCCATGTGATAAAATAATACCTTTTGGATCAGCTGTAGTACCTGAAGTATAGCAGATATTTGCAAAATCGCCAGGGGTGAGGCTCTTATATAATTTTTCGAATTTTGTCAAGTTATCAACTGATTCAAGCCATTCCCTTCCAATCTTTCTTACCTCATTAAAATGGATCTCATTACTTGTATATTCTTCCTGGGTATCGAAATGAATTATTTTTTCAATAGCAGCACATTCTGTAATAATTTCTTTAAGCTTCTGAGCCTGAATTGAAGAAATCAAAACCATTCTTGCTTCTGAATGGTTAATCCTGAACTTTATTTCCTCAGGGTTCAGCTTTACAGATAAAGGGACATTCATTGCTCCGGTATAAAGAATACCTAATTCTCCAATTACCCAGCTGTTTCGGCCTTCAGATATGAGGCTAATCCGGTCTCCTTTTTTTATTCCAAGCTTAATAAGTCCGGCAGCAAATTCATAAACCTGTTTTTTCGTTTCGCCATAGGTAGTACCCTCATATTTTTCGCCAGGTTTTTCCCACAGATAAACATTATTGCTGTACATTTCCACGCTTTCTTCGAAGAATTGTATTAACGATTTCATTAACTCTGATTTTTATGGATACTAATAATTTTAATTAGTCGAATATACAAAATCTGGAGTATTTTGATATATGGCAGGTATAATAAAATCATTTGTTTAGTTTTCAATATTATGTATCTTTGGATAATATTTTGTAAAAAACAAACACAAGGTTATTCTTCACATTTAAATATTTTATTATGAGACATTTATCAGCGATTGGCCTAATTGTACTTCTTGTAATTCTACCATCGTGCAAATTTTTCAAGGGTAAAGGATTATTTCACAAAAAAGCCGACGTCTTGGCGGTTTGGCAAGCCAAACAGGACAGTATTCGCGTTGCCGATTCATTAAGAAATGTACAGGACCAGCTAATGGCTATTGAAGATGCAAAACTTGAATCAATAAGGAGAGCTGAAGAGGAGAGGATAGCTTTGGAAAACAAATTCAGGTATAATATTATAGTTGGGAGTTTTATTACGCCGGAATATGCAAAAGAGTTATCAGCAGAATATCAGAAACAAGGGTATGATTCAAAAATCATTCAGATGGATGGGAGCAGGTTTGAGTTGGTGGCTGCTGAAGGTCATGTAAATTTCAGAAAGGCAGTTGCACGTTTGAAACAGTTTCAGGATACAGTAGAACTTGATGCCTGGATGTATATTAAGAATTGAAGAATCAGGTCAAATAACTTCAAAAGCAACATGTAAATTGAAGATAACACCCCTCAAGACGGAGGGGTTATTCTTTTAAAAAAAGCTTCGATTTTTAATCTCTGAATATTGTTTCTTCACGATCAGGTCCAACAGAAACCATTGTAACCGGAACATTAGTCTGGGTTTCTATAAATTCAATAATTTTTTTCAGAGTTTCCGGAAGTTTATTAAACTCCCTTATTCCTGTAATATTTTCATTCCACCCTTGCATTTCGATATATACAGGTTCAATAACAGTGTCGTTGCCAAAAGGTATCTCAAGACATTCTTTTCCACCAACTTTATACGAAGTGCAAATTTTTATGGTTTTAAACCCCGACATAACGTCTGCTTTGGTCATAAAAAGTTTTGTAATACCATTTAACATTATGGAATACTTTAATGCAGGCAGATCGAGCCATCCGCATCGTCTTGGCCGGCCTGTAGTAGATCCGAACTCCCGACCAACATCTCTTAGAACATTACCTGTCTGATCGTTCAGTTCAGTAGGGAATGGGCCGCTACCAACCCTTGTGCAATATGTTTTGAAAATTCCAAAAATATCACCTATAAGTTTTGGTGAGATACCCAAGCCAATGCAAGCACCTGCACTTATAGTATTTGAAGATGTGACAAAAGGATATGACCCAAAGTCAACATCAAGCATGGTACCCTGTGCACCTTCAGCAAGTACCTTTTTCCCTTTACCGGTAAGTTCGTTTACAAGATATTCGGTATTAACAATCCGGAATTTTTTCAACATCTCAATACCTTCGAACCACCCTTTTTCATAATCAGTAAGATCGAATTTGAAATCATAGTTATTAAGTATTATAAGGTGGTTTTTCAGATGATCATTATACAGCTCCCTGAAATCTTTTCGGAGAATATCCCCAACCCTGAGGCCATTCCGACTTATTTTATCGGTATAGGCAGGTCCGATACCTTTAAGTGTTGATCCGATTTTTGTATTACCCTTATAAATTTCATAAGCAGCATCGAGGATCCGGTGGCTCGGTAGAATAAGATTTGCCCTGGTGGAAATGATAAGTCGATTTGTAAGTTCGCTGAGTGGCGGCCCCAACTCTTCGATCTCTTTTTTAAAGACAGAGGGATCAATTACGACACCATTACCTATTATATTTAATTTTTCAGGATGAAATATGCCTGAAGGTATAAGGTGAAGAATATGTTTAACATTATTAAATTCGAGAGAATGTCCGGCATTTGGCCCCCCCTGAAAACGGGCAATAATATCGTAGACGGGACTTAATGCATCAACAATTTTACCCTTTCCTTCATCACCCCACTGCAGTCCTAACAGTATGTCAACGTTCATATTAGATGTGTTATCAGCGATTTATAAAATACGCGGTAAGGTAAGGATATAATTAGAATTTGCAGTATATATTAATATTGATTTTATTAATTTTTTCTGACAAAGAGAATCAATTATAAAGAACTGGAGAACTGGTTATTTCTTGTCTTCTGATTTTCCGTAGATATAGAGCGAATGGTATGATGGACTGAAGTTATATAATTCACTTGCAGTATTAATTATCTCATGGATCCGCGGGTCACAGAATTCAATAACTTTTCCTGTTTCAATATCTATAAGATGGTCATGTTGTCCGCATTGATAAGCTCTTTCGAACTGGGCAATGTTTTTTCCGAACTGATGTTTAATCACCAGGTTACAATCAAGCAATAGCTCAATTGTATTATATAGGGTCGCCCTGCTTACCCTGTAGTTTTTATTCTTCATGAATATGTAAAGCGACTCAATATCGAAATGTCCTGAGCGTGAATATATCTCATCAAGTATAGCATATCTCTCAGGTGTCTTTCTGTGACCTTTTTTCTCGAGATACACAGTGAATATCTTCTTTACCGTTAGCTTGGTGTCGTCACTAATCATATTTGGTCTAATTTAAAATAATTTTAAAAGTATGCATTTTTTGTCAGATTTTGGAGCAGGAAGCTTATTGAAAAATTATTTTGAGAAATCTTCAACCCTTCTGACGGTATCAATACCATTGATATTTGAAATTTTCAAAATCAGGTTGTTCAGGTCTTTTGTATGGTGCACGAACAAATCAATTGTTCCTTCAAAAATGCCATTTTTAACAGAAATATTGATATTAGTCATATTGACTTTTAGTTCCTCTGAGATAATATTAGTGATCTCATTTACCAGTCCAATACGGTCAATACCTGTCATGCTTATTCTTGCCAGGAAGGATACCAGTTTGTGTATAGTCCACTTTACAGCGATAATCCTGTTTCCTTCGTTCGACATTATTCTGATGGCAACAGGGCATTTAGGTTTATGAATAATTATTGCACCTTCAGCTGAATGGTATCCTATGACCTCATCGCCAAGGATAGGATTACAGCATTTTGCTATTTCATATGATTGTTCAGCATTAGCAACATTTTCCCTGAGAAGGAATGGGGCACTATTATCTATTTTTTCATGGGTTACTTCGGTTTCTTTCTTCTCTTTCTTTGATCCGATCGTTATTAATTCCCAGTATTTAATGACATTTTTGCCTGGGGTCTTTTTTATAATCTTTTTCAAGTTATTGAGATCGATCTGGCCAAGCCCTATTCCACCATATAGATCTTCTTTATTTAGTGCATCATAAGAGAGAATAAGTTTTTTTAGAATTTCACTATTCAGGGTTAGATCAAGTTTTTTAAGTTTAGATTCCAGAATTTCCAAACCCTTCTGAATACTGTCTTTTGAATCATTCTTCAATGCATTCTTAATTGCTTCCTTGGCTTTAGAAGTTCTGACAAAAGATAGCCACTCTTTTTCGGGTTTTGCAATATCAGATGTTATTATTTCGACCTGATCCCCACTCATCAGAATTGAGTTTATAGGATTAAGTTTATAATTAATTTTTGCACCAATGGCTTTGTTTCCAATATGTGTATGTATTTCATAAGCAAAATCGAGTGCTGATGCTCCTTTAGGAAGGCTTACAAGAAATCCTTTGGGAGTAAAGACCATTATTTCTGAAGAAAACAGGTTCATTTTGAACTCATCCAGAAACTCAATTGGATCTTCAAGGGGATTCTCGAGCATTATACGGATCTTTTTTATCCATTTGTCAAGTTCACTTTCCTGGGCTTCATCTCCTTTGTATTTCCAGTGTGAAGCATATCCTCTTTCAGCAATCTCGTCCATGCGTTTGCTTCTTATCTGTACCTCAATCCATTGCCCTTCAGGGCCCATAACTGTCACATGCAATGCTTCATAACCATTTGGTTTTGGCCTGCTGACCCAATCGCGAAGCCTGTCAGGTTTTGGCAGATAGGAATCAGTTATAACAGAATAAATATTCCAGCATTGAGTTTTTTCAGGAATTCCGGTTAACGGTTCAAATACGATCCTAACAGCCAGAACATCATAGATCTCTTCGAAAGGAACATTTTTCGACTGCATCTTTTTCCAGATAGAAAATATTGATTTTGGCCTTCCGCTGATGTCAAACTGCAAACCTGCATCGGTGAGTTTTTCAATTACAGGCAATGAGAACTTATTTATGAGAACATGGAACTTCCTTTCGCTATGTTTTAGCTTAGCAGCAACTTCATCATATATTTGTGGTTGCCTGAATCTAAAGCTGAGGTCTTCCAATTCACTTTTAATAGCATATAATCCAAGCCTGTGAGCAAGAGGAGCATAAAGAAAAATTGTTTCTCCTGCAACTTTCATCTTTTTATGTTCAGGCATGGAATCGAGAGTTCTCATGTTATGAAGACGATCTGCAATTTTTATGAGAATGACCCGCAAGTCATCGGAAAGAGTAAGCAACATCTTCCTGAAGTTTTCGGCCTGTAATGAAGACGAATTTTCCTTATTGTAAGTTCCAGATATCTTTGTTAATCCATCAATTAGCGAAGCAATCTTTGGATCAAATTCCCTTTCAACATCTTCTAACGAATAATCAGTATCTTCTACAACATCATGAAGGAGAGCGACTGCAATGGACTTGGCTCCCAGGCCAATTTCCTTGTTAATAATTTTTGCAACGGAAATTGGATGAATTATATATGGCTCACCTGATTTTCGCCGCATGTTCCAATGAGCTTCATTTGCAACATTGAACGCCTTGTCTATCAGTTCCCTGTCTCCGGGTTTGTCGCACCTGTGAAGATTATTAATAAGAGAATCATATTCAGATTGAATACGGTTTTTATCATCATCATCAAATATATCCTTGTTACCCATAAAATAACTTTGCAGCAGATTTTTTAGCCAGTTACAAAGATAACTTTTCCCGATTAAAATTGTTAATTAAACTTGTAATTGCGAGGATGATTTTATTATCGTTTGTTAATAATGGTAATAGTCCCGGTCTTTGCAATAATATCCCCAGTGGGTGCAGTTAATTTTAAAAACCATAAACAAACCCCTTCAGGTTGTGGATTTCCGTTCTGAGAACCATTCCATGATTCACTATAGTCTTTTGTCTCAAAAAGAATATTACCTCTCCGGTCACTTATAATAAGATGATAGTTAAGGGGTATAAAGGATAGTATGGGCCTGAAATATGAGTTTATTGTACCGCTATTAGGTGTGAAAATATTTGGTACTGTAATTAATACCTTAGGCACAGTACAAATCCGGGATGATAAACTTTGACCTGTAATCCCATTTGGATTATATGCTTCAATAGCAACTATATAAAAACAGAGATCTTCTCCTGTTACCTCGAACATTATATCTTGATAATTTAATATGAATACTGTATCGGTGGGTTGTAATAATATTCTTTCTTCAAATCCTCTGCCAGTATTGATAAAGAGCCGATATGACGAGATCATGCCTAGCCACTCTTTATACGAATTCCAGGAAAACCTGAAGTCATCACCTATCCTTTCCAGTTCAAGCACTATATTTGAAGAGAGGTTTGAAAATGTAATCGCAGTATTGCAGTTATTAATAGCAGCAAGCCGATAATAATTAATCAGGTTAACATCTGCTTCATCATCAGTAAAGGAGGCTGATCCATTAACAGATACAAGTTGTGCTATCTCCTTGAATGAACCGGATATGCCTACCTTCCTTTCCAGCCTGAAATGTGTTATTTCCGATAATGGATCAATAGTAAAGGAGAGAGAAATATTATTTTCAGCGTTAACTGTTGCATAATCAGCGTTAATCCAGGCTGGAGGTTGTTGCATCTTAGTCAATACTAAAGCTTTGTTTGAAGTAGATATTGTTCCATCTTCAAGGTTTGCCCTTACCATAAATGAATACTCTGCATCAGTAATAAAATCATTTATAACAAAGCTGTTTAAATCGGAATTTACTCTACCTGCTTCAGTGAAATCGCTTCCATTAACAGACCATAATATTGAATAATCTGAAACATTCTTAGGATAGGAAGTATAGCTATTCCATGAGACAACGATCTTTTTATTACAGGTATCAAGAGATCCTTTGGCAGATATTGTATTAAGTATATTTGAAAGCGGACTGGGACAACCATCCATTCCAGTAACTAAAGGCAGTCTATATGCTGCAACAACAAAAGATTCACTACCATATTGAACGCCTCCACTATAATATGAATAACTTGTCGCTATTGGATCCCATAAAGTATCAAAAGCCATCCCATCTCCATCTTCATATGAATAAAGTATATAGGCTGCAATATCGGTCGATGGGCTTAGTGTCCAGTTTAATTCCGTATTACTTGTTTCCGGCTGTATTGAAACAGAAGTCAGGACAGGAGGTAATGGAACGGTGCAATTTATTTGAGAATGAGCACTGTATGAGAACAGGCTTGATATGACAAGAATAATAATTTTAGTCCATTTTTTCATTTTGTTCCTGCAGTAATTTCATATAGTTCATCTATATTATAATACGTACGGGCCAGTTCAGTTATTTCATCAGGCTCAATTGTTTTTATCTTTTCTGCAAGGCTGTAGTAATAAGAATTATCAAGTCCGAATTCCCATGCTGATTTAAAACTTTCGGCTAAAGCAAATGGTCCATCAAACATCCTGATCATTTCACCGGATATATAGTTTCTGACAACTGCCATCTCCTCTTTTTCAACTGGAACTTTCTGCAACACTCTTATCTCATTGTAAATTTCATCGATCGTCTTTTGGCAGTTTTTTTTACTTACTTCTGTTGAAATCACTTTATAACCTTTAAGATCAAGTGATGAGACTGATGAGCTTATTCCATAAGTGTATCCTTTATCTTCACGTATATTCTTCATTAATCGCGAGCTAAAATACCCGCCCAGAAGAGAATCAAGAATCTTCAGGCCTGTATAATCCGGATGCCGTTTGTTAATTGTGGAAGAGCCTATTCTGATTGCAGATTGAACTGCTCCCGGCTTGTTGATATGAACACGTTTTTTCTTTTCTCCTTTCAATAATTTCTCCCTGCCTTCTTTGTATCTTTTCTTTACTGGCACATCACCAAAATAGTAATTCAGGAGTTCCATTGTTTTTTTATGCAATTTACCTGATATTATAATTGCCATATTATCAGGAGTATAATATTTTGAGTGAAAATCAATAAGGTAAGCCGGGATAATTTTTTCAAAATCTTTTTCAATTACCTGATGCCCGTATGGGTGGTTTATTCCAAAGATAGATTCGAAAAATTTATCTGATGCAAGATTCTGAACTTTTTCTCTGTTTAGCATGAACCAGCGAAGTCGTTTTCTCATTAATGAGTTAAGTTCTGATTCAGGAAAGACCGGACGAAAAAGGATCTCACGACTTAATTCAAGAACCTTATCTATATGTTTATTAAGTATAAACAAGACTATTCCGGCACGATCCTTATCGACTGACAGATTGAAGAATGATCCATAAAAATCAAGTTGCCTGTTAAGTTCTTCAGAGCTGTAATTCTGCGATCCTTCGGAAAGCATCATGTTAGTTGTTGATGACAGAAGCGGCAAATATTCCTTTATCTGCCCAGCTTTGAAAGTAAATTCAATACGCATTATCTCCTCCGTACCTGCTTCTATTAAAAAAACCGGTATTCCATTATTCAGCTCGAATGAACCTGCTTCAGGAATTCTCACTCTCTTAACCGGAAAGACCGGTGGTTGTTCTCTTTTCAGTCTGTTCATCATTTATCCTTACGAGTTGATTTGTAATATATTGTACTACAATTTGAAGGAATAAAGTATCTTCTGATTGCTTCGATCACCATCTCCAGGGTAACCTTTCTGTATTCATCAACCTCCTGGTTAATCAATTCGGGTTTGCCAAGAAGCTCATTAAAAGAAAGATTAATAGCTTTGTTAAGAATACTGGTATTGGAAAAGACAGATGCGGATTCAAATTTATTCTTAACTTTTTCCATCTCATCTTTTATTCCATTGCTGTTTTGTAAACTACCGATCACTTCATTTACAGACTCTTCAGCATATTCTATATTAATCCCTTTCATTAATTTACCCTGAACAATTATGAGACCTGGATCAATATCTGAGGTTATATAGGCATTTATTTCGCTGAATATTTTCTTCTCCCTTACCAGCTTTGTATTCAATCTGCCTGATTCCCCACCAGCCAGGAGGTCTGTGATCAGATCGAGAGTATAAAAATCCTTACTCTTCCTTGGGCCGATATGCCAGACTTTATACAGTGCCGTTGAGGGAACGTCTTTTTCAATAGTAAGTCTTCTCTCTTCCTTTTGTGGGGGTTCAGCTGGAAGTTTTCTCAGTTTGACATATCTCTTTTCAATTGGTCCGAACCATTTCTTTGAAAGCCGTAAGGCAAGGTTAGATGTGATATTTCCTGTAAGGGCAAGTATTGCATTATTAGGAGCATAGTGCGAAAAGAAGAAATTTTTAACCTGCTCAAGATCAGCGTTTTCAATATGAGAGGTATCCATTCCTATTGTGGACCAGCGGTATGGATGGATTTTATATGCAAGTGGCCTCATCTGGAGTAAAGCATCTCCATATGGCTGATTAAGATACCTCTGTTTGAATTCTTCAACAACCACATTTTTCTGAGTATCAAGATTTTTCTGTGAGAAATCAAGTTCCAGCATCCTGTCTGATTCAAGCCAGAAGCCTGTTTCAATGTTCTCGGCAGGAATAGTTAAATAATAATTTGTAAAATCATTGTTGGTAAATGCATTATTTTCACCACCTGCCATTTGTAGCGGAAGATCATAATCAGGAATATTCACAGATCCTCCGAACATGAGATGTTCAAATAGATGAGCCAGGCCTGTCATTGATGGATCTTCGTCTCTTGATCCTACATCATATAATAAATTAAGTGCTACCAGAGGAGTCGATCTGTCCTCATGTACCAGAACCCTTAAACCGTTATCAAGAGCGAACTTTTTAAAATTTACCATATAAAAAAAGTGTCTGTTCTTAAACCACCGGGAAAAGTATATTTCCGGAAGATTATACCTGAGACAAACTTAAATAAAAATTAATGAAGCTTTAGTATTGTTTTTATATTTGCATAATTATGTTCAGAAATCGTTTTCTCAGAAAGATTTTTCGATACCGCCTTTTTGCTCTTGACCAGGTTAAGTTAGTTTACTTGCTGAGTCTTGTAGTTGGTTTGCTAAGTGCCCTGGCTGCGGCATTGCTTAAAAATGCTATTCATTTTACGCAGAAGATCCTTACAGAAGGGATAACAAGCGAATCTGGAAACTACCTCTATTTTACCTTTCCGGTTATTGGGATGCTTCTCACATTGTTGTTTGTTAAATTCTTTGTAAAAGATAATATCGGGCATGGTGTCAGCAGGATACTTTATGCAATTTCGAAGAAGAAAAGCCGTTTGAAGACTCATAATACATGGAGCTCTATTGTGGCTAGTACCATTACTATAGGTTTTGGTGGCTCTGTTGGGGCTGAGGCCCCTATTGTTTTGACAGGATCTTCAATTGGTTCTTTTATTGGAAGATTTTTTAAATTGAATTATAAAAACATCACTCTTCTAATCGGGTGTGGTGCTGCCGGAGCTATTTCTGGAATTTTTAAAGCCCCTATTACCGGGATCGTCTTCACTCTTGAGATTCTGATGCTTGATCTGACAATTTCATCGATAGTCCCACTTTTAATATCTTCAGTCACTGCCGCAACAGTTGCATATTTTTTGATGGGAGATAAAGTTCTATTATCTTTTAATGTTGTTGAATCTTTTATTATAACCAATATCCCCTGGTATATATTGCTTGGTGTTATTTCAGGTTTGATCTCTCTCTATTTTTCGAAGATGACCCTTTTTCTTGAGGGCAGTTATGAGAAAATCCGGAATTCATATTTAAGGCTTATTCTGGGCGGGGTAGTTCTTGGTGGTATGATTTATCTGTTTCCTCCATTTTATGGTGAAGGTTATGATACAATCATGTTGCTTCTCCAGGGAAATTCAGATATGGTATTTAGTAACAGTATTTTTAACCGGTTTTCAGACAACTTTTTTGTAATTATCCTGTTTATGCTGGGTCTTGTATTGCTTAAAGTGGTTGCAAGCAGCTCAACCAATGGAGCAGGCGGAGTAGGAGGTATTTTTGCACCCACATTATTTATCGGGGGCATAAATGGGTATTTTATTGCAAGTGTGCTGAAGAGATTTACAAACTTTGACTTGCCAGATAACAGGTTTGTACTGGTCGGAATGGCCGGAGCTATGGCAGGAGTGATGCATGCTCCACTTACCGCAATATTTCTTATAGCTGAAATAACAGGAGGCTATAATCTTCTCATTCCTCTTATTATAACATCTACTGTAGCATATATGACAACAAGAAGCTTTGAAAAACATTCAATTTATCATGTTCAACTGGCTAAAAGGGGAGAGCTGATCACCCATGATAAAGATAAGGCGGTCATGACCCGTATGGATTGGAAGAAGGAAATTGAAACGGATTTGTTTAAAGTTAAACCAAATGATACTCTCGGCGAATTAATTAAATTAATTACTAAGTCGAAAAGGAATCTATTCCCTGTGGTTGATGAATATAATATACTGGAAGGTGTAGTATTACTCGATGATGTCAGGGAGATTATGTTTCAGCATGAATTGTATAATACAACCATTATGAAAGATTTAATGACCATTCCACCATCATATATCGATAAAAGGGAAAACATGGAAACCGTTATGGAAACTTTCAGAAAAACTGATGCCTGGAATCTACCTGTTTTAGACAATGGATATTATGTCGGTTTTATTTCCAAATCAAGAATTTATACTACTTACCGTGAGTTGCTTAGTGAGTTTTCGGAAGAATAGATATCATAAAATTTATTTACTATGAAAAAGGATACATTGATTTTTAATCTTATTGAAGAGGAGCGTCAGCGCCAGATAAATGGAATTGAGTTAATTGCTTCTGAAAATTTTGTTAGTCCACAGGTACTTGAAGCCATGGGGTCGGTAATGACCAATAAATATGCTGAAGGATATCCGGGGAAAAGATATTATGGAGGATGCGAGATTGTTGACCAATCAGAGCAGATAGCAATCGACCGGTTAAAACAACTATTTGATGCAGAATATGCTAATGTACAACCTCATTCCGGTGCACAGGCAAATATGGCAGTATTTTTAACTGTCCTTAAACCAGGAGACACTTTTATGGGATTAAATCTTGCTCATGGAGGACATCTCTCACATGGTTCACCGGTTAATTCCTCGGGTCTTTTCTATAAGCCTGTTGCTTATAGTGTTAAAGAGGAAACAGGCTTAGTGGATTATGATTCGATGGAAGAGACTGCCCTTAAAGAAAAACCTAAGATGATTATAGGAGGTGCATCGGCTTATTCCCGTGAATGGGACTATGAAAGAATGAGGAAGATTGCCGATATGATCGGTGCTGTTTTTATGGTAGATATGGCGCATCCCGCAGGCCTAATAGCTGCCGGATTACTCAAGAACCCACTTAAATATGCTCATATAGTAACTTCAACAACTCATAAAACTCTTCGCGGCCCAAGAGGAGGGATAATCCTTATGGGGAAGGATTATGTTAATCCATGGGGTATAACTACCTCAAAAGGAGAGCTTAGGATGATGTCTTCGTTATTGAACTCAGCTGTTTTTCCTGGTATTCAGGGTGGACCGTTGGAGCATGTTATTGCCTCCAAAGCAGTTTCGTTTAGGGAGGCTCTTGATCCCACTTTCAGGGAGTATCAGATAAGAGTTAAAAAGAATGCTGAAGTGATGGCAAATGCTTTTATTAAGAAAGGGTATAAGGTCATCTCTGGTGGCACTGACAACCATTTGATGCTGATTGATCTAAGGACCAAGTTTCCTGAGATATCCGGAAAAAAGGTTGAAAACACTCTGGTTCGTTCCCATATTACAGTAAACAAAAATATGGTTCCTTTTGATAGCCGATCCCCATTCCTTACTTCAGGATTACGGATTGGAACACCGGCAATTACTACAAGAGGGCTTAAGAAAGAGCATATGGGGGATATAGTTGACCTTATTGATGAAGTTATATCAAATATTGAGAATGAAGGAGTTATTGCCAGGGTAGGAGAAGAGGTGATAAAAATGATGAAATCATTTCCTCTGTTTTCAATGTGATTCTGATTTTAAAAATTCCCTGTTTATCGAATTTAAGAAGTGTCTATTCCTCAATCAGAGAGATTCCTGGATAACCTAATCCTGCAAGCTCAGGGTAATATTCATAGGTCGCTTCACGGGTATAGAATCCGGTGACAATTACCCTGTAGAAATCCCATTGTTGGACAATCTTAACAGGAAGGTTAAGTTTTTTAATGATCTTTCTCTGTGCACGTAAAGCCTGCGATCGTTTATAGAATACAGCTACCTGCAGAGAAACTGTTGGTTCAGGAGGAGTTAACGAAGTCACGATTATCTCGTTAATAAGCTTGAATGTTGTGTCAGACTCCAAAACAGTGGGGACTTCTTTGTTCAATTCAACAGGCTTGATCATTGTTTCAGGCTGCTTAAAAACAGGTTTTACCTCTAGCTGTGTTTTGACTGGTAATACCCATATATCCTTGAATTGCAGTTTGCCAATTGATGGTCCAAGCTTATTCATCTCTTCCAGAACAGTCTGTTTTATGATTGGACTTCCGGCCAGCCGGATTTTATAAAAATTATCCTCAAAGACCATTTTTACCTTATTGCCATACCTGGCTGTAAGGAGTTTAAATAGGTCCATAGCATTTGACTTGTCACGGAAGGCGCCTACCTGAACTGTAATTTCAGAGCTGATGGCAGGGGCAGCTTTTTCAACGATGGTTTCTGTTATCGTCCTCACAGTATCCTGCTTTTCTATAAGAACCAACTGTTGCTGTTTCGCTAAAAGACTTATTACCCAAAGCTCGTTGATCCCATCTTTCTGTAGAATAGCGATAATACCATCAACTTCTTTACGGTCTTTAAGCTCGATAACGCGGGCCTTAAAGAAATTGTCTTCAACTATGATCTCAACATCTTTTCCGACAAGTGCCTCTATTTTACTTCGATAACCCTCAGCATTCGATCTTAACCTGAATGCACCAAACTGTATAGCATAGCTGTCTTCTGTTATGGTTATAAGTTCCTGAGTAACCTCGTGAACGATCATATAAGTAGTATCCTTTCTGACAATCGGTTTTTCTGGCGTTGCTGCTGGCGTAACAAATGTTGTATCTTCAGGTTTCATCCTGAGTGTGAAGTCAAGACCATCAACTATATCCCCATCAATACCTACAGCAATATTGAACTGCAGGGAATCAGGTTCAGATATCATACGTAGTTTACTTATCTGGGCCGTGTCGATCCTGACAAAATATGTACCTGGCGCCAGACCAAAATAGCTGAAGTATCCGTCTTCTTCAGTAAGTGTCTTTCCTGCAGGTTTAAAATTTCTTGTGTAGAAACCTAATATTATTCGTCCTATGCCATTCTTTTCACCATCTTTATCAAGGCTAACCATCCCAGTTGCTTCTCCTGCTATCATGACCGGAATTTCAATAAGTTTCAGGATGTTGGGATCCACAGTGACGCTCAGGGTCTGCTTTGGTAACCTCCATGCAATATTATCAAAACTGTTGGGATCGAGTTCTATAAAACAACTGGTATAAGGTTCCAGACCAAGGATCTGGATTGTTGTGTCGCGGTTGTTCTTTTCAACACGGCCTCCGTTAGCATGCAGATTCAAACCGAAAGCCCTGGGTTCACCATGATCTCTCTTTCCATTGGAATTTAAATCAAGGTAAGGTACTACAGTTATACCTCCTTTGCCAACATTGGGTCTGTTATCAGTCCCCAGATATTTAGTTTTATTATCGTTTATCAAGCTGCCCCTGGCATATTGTACAAGTGTTGTCTTTTTAGCGGATTGTCTTATTGAAAAGCCGGTCTGTCCAAATGAAAAGTCATAGCGAAATCCTACCTCAGCCATCTTCAGATTACTTCTGAAATACTGCTCATAAGATAAATTCAGAAAAGCATGCTCAAAAAGATGTTTTTCAAGTCTGAGTTTGGTTGATATAAGTTCATTCTCAGTATACCCATACTGTGTCTGTGGCATAAGTACAAAACCAGCCGGAAGTTTTAAGGCCAAAGAAAGGTTACCATACAGATAGGGCTTATTCTGACCAATAAACAAAGCATAATTGGTAATGTTTGTGTTTACCCCGAAAAGAGATCCTGAAAACATCCATTCACCTGTAGTGTATTTCGAAGATGACAGAACTATTTGGTAGAGCGTAAGCCTTTGGTAGGAAGAGAATTTTCCAATTCGTAGCGGCATCGACACTACTGCTTTACGCTCCTCTCTGTAGTTAAAATTTATAGCTTTCTGATCTTTTTCATACCAGGCATAATTAAGGTTAAGCTGAAGATTGGATGGTAACCGGTAAGTAAGAGTACCTTTGGCTCTGACTCCATAAGTATATTGGCCTGAAAAGAGAAGGTTATTAGTTATTCTTAATGAGGCCTTCATAAATGGCAATGCAGGACCTGATATTACTGATGAAAGATATTCGACTCCGCCTCCTACAGTCAGGCTACGGCTTACTCCATAGTTAATACTGGCCTGTGAAAACCTGCTTCTGAGAGAATCCTCAACAATACCTGCACTGACGGTATACTCCATTGTTCTTTTTGGAAGAAAATTGAAGGGGATATTGATATTCTGTTCCCGCGTCCTCTCTTCACCCCATGGCCCGAAAAACTTAAGATTTACGATTGAATTTCCATATACGAGAGGTACTTCGAAAGTAAAAAATCCGGATGCATCGGCCTTTACATAATCTACCAGAACATTATTTACATACAACTCCACAATCCATCCGGGTTCGGTTTTGTCACTAAGAGTGTATGAGCCAAATGACCGCCTGAACGTTGTGGGTGTATTGGTAAACTGTACTCCAACAACAGGATTATAAATAGAAGAAATTGCATGAGTGGCAATTTTGCCGGCCACTACCTGTCTTAGTGATTTGAAATCATTATTGACATAGCGCCAACGGTAATATTGTTGCTTCTCGGTGAATGGAGCCATGGAATTATAGTTTACTGAAGCAGTTGCTTCTCCTCCCGCAATCATTGATCCGAGTGTCAGGTTAAGTCTGGTTTCTGTCTTCCCGTTGACCTCTTCGGTAGCAATAGCAGACCAGTCGGCCATGCCAAATTTAAATAAGGAATAGCTACGTTCAATATTGGTATCAGCTTTTACCTCTCCTTTGAGACGGGTAAGATTATTTCTCATCTCTTCCTGACGCATTTCCCTTATTAATGGCAATTCAAGCCTGCTGTTCACTGTTACCGATAGGCTTCGGAAGTTGAAGTAACATTCAAGTCCAAACACTTTTCCATAGTATGACGATCTTAGATACAGATTAGATTCTGTCCGGATCAGATCACCTTGTTCAAGATTATAGGCTTTATCCTGGTACCGTATAAGGTTTTCTGTACGGTCAATGGTATAGGTTGCCTCAGGATTAATAAAAAAACCTGAGATGGATTCCAATCCCGGGGAAGCTAGATTTCTTACTTTCAAAAAATCAAACAAATCAGTGACAGGAAGATACAATTCCTGTCCCCTGATAACTGCATCTATTTCACTACCTCCAAGGCGGGGAATTTCAAGAAAAATCGCTATTTCGTAGTATTCAGGTTCTTCCTGTCCAAAAACAAGAGCAGTCGGGACTAAGGCAAATAGAGCAGCAAAAATGTTAATGTATTTGACCAGAATTAGATGCATACGACCTGATAATGATAAATTGGAGTATGCTTTTCTGATAATCATTTTTGTCACTAATCAGTTTGCAAAAATCAGGTGTTATTAACAATTTTATTTACGAAATTAACATTTTTATTTTTAAGAATAGTGGCATTTCTTTGAAACGGACACATATCAACAAATATAATTGTATGGGTTGATAACTAAGCGATTACGTTCTTTGATATATTGGATTTCAGGATTAGTTTTGCAGCA
>DATKUO010000237.1:0-21183 GCA_035530515.1 Bacteroidales bacterium | reverse complement strand
CTGTTTGGCACTAAGGAACAATACGATAAAAGGCTGGAACAGATGAAAATAAGGCATTATAATAGACAAAAAGATATTGATAGGTATTACAGGTATGAAGATTTGTGGGAAACAAAAACTAAAGTCGTAAAGTAGAATTAGAAAAGGTAAATCAATAGAATCATAGTATGGAGAGATGTTCATCCTGGGGAAATCCATATTTTTTCTGAAATCAAGCAATCTGTATTTATTCAACACTTCTTCTTTATTGAAGCCATTATCAAGAGTATGAACAATAGCTTCATTAAGATTGATATAATTCCCCTCTTTTTTTTGATAGTCTCTGTAGTATGAAATATAACTGAAAGGTTGATCCGGATAATTATTTTTTATATTTCTTATAGCTCTTCGGATAATTGTAGCTGAACCTAATTTTCTCCTTGAAGCTATAATTTTAACCTCATCTAGCCCGTACATGGAAGGTGTCAGGTAGATCATGTTTACAATTTTATCGCTTAGATCTTTATAAGCTAATGAATGTCTTTTAAAACCTATACATGTAATAATTAAGCTATCAGACTGGAATTCAGAATTTTTAATTATTTTAAAATCGCCATCAGCATTTGCATAAACACCCAATTTATTCTGCTTAAGCAATACCGTTGCAAACCTCACAGGTTCCGAGGTGTTATTATTTATTATTTTGCCATCAATATAGTCGATTGTTTGAGAGTAAAGGCAGACATGATTTGCCTGAAAAAAAAGACTCAATAGAAATAACAGGCGTAACAAATTCAATCTCATGGGATGAAAAATAAAAACCAATTCATTTCACAATTGTGTTAATATTTTAACAGCAAAAATTATTCCAACGTGAGAGGACTATTTCTGTAAAAAATGTTTCTGTCATATTATTTCTAACTCAAGTAGAGTGCTTAAGTCCGACAGGTAACTTTTAGCAGAGTTTAAATTGCTAAATTTTTTGATTGACATAATCTGTTTGTTATCAGATCCGTATAAGAATATTCTAATATCCGTATTATGTAAACCGATTTTCTGGGTGCCCCTGATATATGCCCGATATCCCCTATGAGATTTTTTTAATCCGATCTTCATATCAGGGTTAATATAAATCCATTTTCCAACTGGGATGATGCCAAACAAGTTATTAGAAAATTTAATTCTTTTGTTGTCGACATCAACGAAAGTACTTGTTGAGGTAAAAGAAACGAAAGCTCCAATAACAGCTATAACCAGGCCAATCAACGAATAATATGTAGTTACAATTCCCCCTATTATCATAAAGAAGCCTGTGGAACTTCCAAATGGTCCGAAAGTTGTATCTAATTTGTTTTTGGTAACCATAGGTGAAATCTGTTATTTATTTTATTCCGTATTTAAATCCTGCCATATTAACATTCAGGATTATTTCATTCAATCCGGTTATCTTTATCACTGAATCAGGATTCAAGACAAGATTTTGTTCTTTTTTTCTTAATTTATTCAGTTCGTCGACCGGGTTTGAGCATAATCCCAATTACTCATCCAGCCTACTTTCTTCCGAGTGTTGAGTAAAGACTGCAATCATTGGAGGATAGTTGCCCGTTTGAAAACCTGATCTGTTCCTCCAGTCAATTAGGGAGCTAATACAATGTGCGAACTGCAAGAGGGTATTCCAGATAATATACAGTTATAAATGGTCTAATTTATTATATGTCAAGGTTGATCAAGCGTTTTTAAATGCATGCTTGCCAGCAAATTTAGAGTATTTACCTAATTCATGCTCAATGCGCATCAGTTGATTAAATTTTTCAACCCTTTCACCACGGCAACCACTCCCGGTCTTCAAATGTCCAGCGTTTACTGCTACTGTCAGGTCTGCGATAAAACTATCTGGTGTTTCTCCGCTACGATGAGATACAAATGCGTTATATTTATTTTTATAAGCCAACTCAATTGTCTCAAGTGTCTCTGTGACTGTCCCAATCTGATTAAGCTTTATTAGCACTGAGTTTGCAACTCCTTTAGAAATGCCTTCGGCAAGTATTTGTTTATTTGTACAGAAAATATCGTCCCCGACTATTTCAATTTTGTCACCAATACTTTTGGTCAGGTTTTGCCAACCTGTCCAATCGTTTTCAGCCAATCCATCTTCAAGAAGTACAATTGGATATTGATTAATCCAGTTTTCCCAAAGTTTAATCATTTGATCACTTGTCAGGAACTTGCCAGTACTTTTAAATAGTTTATACTTCCCATCTTCCCAGAGTTCACTGGCTGCAGGGTCAAGGCATATACTTACTTCACTCCCGGGTTTGTATCCTGCTTTATTAATTGCTTCGAGGATGACTTCAACAGCTTCATCATTTGATTTTAAATCAGGAGCAAAGCCACCTTCATCTCCAACACCTGTGCTGTAACCTTTGCCTTTTAATACAGATTTAAGGCTGTGAAACACTTCAACACCTATCCGGATAGCTTCAGTAAATGATTGGGCACCATGAGGGGCAATCATAAATTCCTGAAAGTCAACATTATTATCGGCGTGCTTGCCGTAGTTCACATGCTTCACGCTCACCGGTAGATGCACCACTAGGCACCATTGCCTTTGTTTTTGTTCCATCTTCCAATGTAACATTTGCTTCTACTGTTGGGTTCCCTCGTGAATCGAGGATTTCCAATGCTGAAACGTTAATGATTTTCATGATTTTAATTGTTAGTTAGAATTTTATTTCGTCTAAACATCAAATCTTCAAGTTCAGCAAGTAATTGCTCAATTATCATTAAAGTTGATGTCAAAGATCTTTTGTGATTATTTTTTAATAATATTTTATCGTATTTCATAGATATTACAGAATCTGATAATAATTTGATAAACATGGAATAAGATTACTGAAGAAATTGAGAGTTGAAGTATGGTCTTGGTCAATCATGAATAACTCCTTTAATATGAATACTTAGCAGGAGTTATCAGCTTTTTGCGGCGGTTAATGGTGAACTCCATCACCAAGGTTTAAATTTAGTAATTTTTCCTGTTGGATCGGATATTGTGAAGTGTTTTTTTATCTTATATAAGTTTTTTTGTCATATATAACATTTATTCATTTATTGAAATAATCTAAATCATTAATTACCCCATAAGTAATTATCCTAAATTTTTCTTGAATTTTATGTTGATTGTTAGGGTACATTTGCAGAAGTAACAATGCAACATAATTTTCTTTTGGGTCTGCCCAGCCATAGGTATCCCAAAAACCACCAAATCCAAAAGAACCGGCAGCCATGGGACCTTCGGCAGCACCCTTCGCATTTGTCACCCATGCGGCAAATCCCTGGTCATAGTTGCCGTCATCAAGATTAGTTTGTTTTGAAAGCATCATTTCGATAAACCGTTCGCCTATAATACGTGTGTTGTTGAATACTCCCTTGTTTAGAACCATTTGGATAAATTTTCCATAATCTTCAGCAGTTGAACATAAGTCAGCAGCGCCTGAAAAGAATTGCCTGGTTTTAATTTTGGGATAGGCAGTATCAGGATATGTTGTGGGTTCCAATCCAGGTCCCTTTTCTGCAGGTTGATATGCTGTTACCAGTCTGTATTGTTCTTTCTCCGGAGCAGTGAAATAACTATCATTCATGTCTAATGGATCGAGTATGTATTGCTTAATGTATTTGTCGTATCTCATACCTGAGATTGTCTCAATAACGACTCCCAGTACATCGTAACTTAAACCATAAGTATATTTTTCTCCCGGCTCGAAAAGCAAGGGTAATTTGGCAATACGTTGGATATTTTCTAATGAAGTTCTGTCATCATCTTCAAATCCTTCACTAATATTATTCTTAATAACAAGGGTATTATATCTTTCATCCTGAAACCCATATCCAATACCCGATGTGTGAGTTAATAGTTGCCTGATAGTTATTTCGTTTGATGCAGGTTTTGATGTAAAGCCTGAATCGGGTAAAACTTCTATTAAGAGTTTAGGATCCTTGAATTCAGGAATATACTTACTAACCTTATCATCAAGGAAGAGCAATCCTCGTTCATAAAGTTGCAATACTGCAACAGCAGTTAATGCCTTGGTCATTGAAGCCATGCGGAAAATATCATCTTTGAGCATTGGAACATTGTTTCGAATGTTTCTGTAACCATATGCTTTATGAAATGCCACCTTCCCATTATGGTTAATATAGACAACTGCACCAGGTATTTCATTCTTCTTTACAGCTGTATTCAAAAGAGAGTCTATCAGATTAACCCTATATTCTGGTGTAAATAATTGATTCCTTCTATTTTGACTGCATGATTGATTCAATAATATTGGGAAAATAAATAATGAAAAAATAATTTTTATTGTTTTCATTGTGATTTGAGATTAGGTAATACCTTGTGTTTTTATATCAACGTATTAAGATACGGTTTTTAATACGGTGATGTTCACATGGGAAGGTAAATGGAACTCGGCTATCATTTTTTAGTTCACAGTTATTTGTCTTACAAGTGAAGTATTATCGGGCTGTATTATATTAAAGTTATAAATCCCTGGAGTATGAAATGTCATATTTAGCTTTTGACCATCAAGAGAAACAATGACTGTTGGACATGTCCCATTAATATTTTCATAAGTACCCCAGGTCTCTATCGTGATATCGTTGTCTATAACGGTTTGATTGAATGTTTTAAAACTGTAACACCCATCAAATCCAATAGTACCGAAAAATTTTATATCAAATGGGATATTCAAAGTAATTGTGTCTGGGATTTGAATACTGTCAACCTTAATCAGAAAGTCTTGATAAGAATATGGTTCACTAAGACAAGATCTCAGGAAGAAGCTTATAGTTATTACCATCAAGAATAAAAAAAAAGATTTGATTTTTTTCATCGTTATCAAAGTTAAATTGGTTGTTAACTATACTAAAGGATGACAATACGTCTATTAAGTTACACAAAAACTGAGCCATTTTTTATGAGAAATGGTTAGGCTTTCATTTATTTTAAGTGCCAATTAGAAGAATCGTTTTTTTCATTTGCTTTATTTGTAGTTCATACAACCGTATTTAAAATATTATCTTATTATTAAAAATGAGCTTTTAAAATTCATATCATTCTTCTACTATAAGCAAATCCCATGGTTCAATTGTGAGTGTTTCTTTATCGGCAATTTTTTTATTTGAAGTTAGTTCAGTGCCGCTTTTATAAGGGTAAACAAATTTGGCTGGTTCTGATGAATAATAATTTTCTCCTGAATGGCATCGGAAACCATCGAACCTTCGTAAAGCAAAGTTCCCCGTCCGAAATTATTGATGGTTATTGCAGGGTATTTCTGATAATATTGGTGATCGTACCAGGCCAGGGGTTTGGCATTTTCAAGAATTATGTATTCTGCCCAGGTGGATACTTTATTTTGCTCTTTTCCAACCTTAAATGGATCGTCTTTTAAGGCCAGGTCCTTAAAATTGGTAAATTCCTGGTAGTAAAAACCACATGATTCACGAAGCGGACCTGGAGCCAGAACAGGGCGAACCATTGAATTTTCATCGCTAAACCCGCTTTTGAACTGCATAATTACATCTCCTCCGTTTTTCACATAAGCATTTATTTTTTGAAGCAATTCATCGCTGGCAATGTATAATGATGGGATGATAACCAGATCATATTGTTCAAATTCCGGATTTTCAGGAAAAATAAAATCAACCCCAACGTTATTTTGGTATAATATTTTATGGAACTGTGCGACTAACCGGTTTCGGTATATATCATTGCTTCCGCTTTCCCAGGGGCTTCCACTTTGATCAAAAGGCATAAAATTGAGGGCCTCGTTCGAATCGTGACTGAAAAGAATAGCTACTTTATTATTCTTTTTCAGGTTAACCAGTTTTTTCCCGAATCTTTCCAGTTCGTGTGCTGTTTTAGATACTTCGGCATAAGCCCTGTTAGGTTGCAGGTCATGAGAAAGAACACCTTTCCAGTAGATTTCCTGTCCGTAATGAATGGAATGCCAATGCCAGTATTCTACCATATTGGCACCGGAACCAAGATGTGCATAAACATTTTGGCGCATTTGGCCAGGGTAGGGTGGTTGTTGCATACGCGAATTCCAGCCAATGGTTTGTGCATTGGTTTCGGTAATTAAGTAATTCGTGTTTTTTATCGAACGGAAATAGTCCCCTGCAAAAGCAATTTCATTCCCCGTTAGGTCATCTTGTTGTCCGTGGTATACATTCACAGCCATTATATCCATTAACCTGGCACTTTCATGTTGATCAATGTCCTGTACTGCGGGCATAAAACAGTGAATAATAAACTGGTCATCGCGCTTGTACTCTCTAACAATAGCCGATTGCCATTTTAGAAAATCGGCTACTGCTTTTCGGTTATAACGTTCCCACTCCAGCTTATATCCGGTATTGGTAATACCGTCTCGTGGGGCCAGTTCTTCCCAACTGTCAATGGTCATTCCCCAATAATTCAGCCCCCAAATTTTATTGAGGTTTTGCGGTGTGTCAAATTTCTTTTTCAGGTAATTAACGAAACTAACCTGGAAATCGTAATTATTTACATTTCGTGAAGTCGTTTCGTTATCCACCTGGTAACCAATTATCCCGGGGTGTTTGGCATAATGCTCCATCATTTTCCGGATTATCCGTTCAGAGTAAAACAAGTATGTTGGGTTTGTAATATCCATATTCTGACGGATACCGTAATTAGCTTTTTCTCCTTTCTGATAGGTCAACAGGACTTCAGGATGCTTGTACCAAAGCCAGGCAGGTATGGAGTATGTTGGAGTACCAAGAATTACTTTGATACCTGCCTGGTGCATCTTATCAATGATGCGATCCATCCAGGCAAATTCAAATTCGCCATCACGAGGTTCAAATAGACTCCATGAGGATTCACCTACACGGACAACTGAAATTCCTGCTTCTTTCATCAGTCGGACATCTTCATCCAACCGTTCATATGGCATGTATTCGTGATAATATGCAGCCCCGTAGAGAATGTTGTCAAATTTCGCAGGTTGGCTTTTTGCTGCTGATGAGAACAGAAAAAGGCTAACGATTAAATAAAGAATTTTGTATTTCATAATGGAATGTATTAATATTTCCTACAAGTTTCAACTACTTATTATGTTAGGTTTTATTATTGTGTTACAAATTTAAATGTGCTTAATCCAAAAACCTGCTCCCCCTTCATAAATGTTTTGTCATCTTCCATTCGTTACTAACCTTATGGGTAACTTTTTATACAAAATAGCTCTTGTGTTTTTATTCTTTCACCTTCTTCGTCAGTGTATCTCGGATCATCTTCCTCAGTTCCAGTTGTTTATTTTCAACAACCCTCCTCGATGCAGGACGATAATACTCTGCATATCTGCACCTGGCCAAACTATAAGATAAATTATCATTATTGCCTTTTATATCTACTCCCAGTTTAATTGGCAATGGACAATCTACTACTGAAACATGGTAATCGAAACTAAGGTCAAAATTATGCCGTCCGGCTATCACCGCCTTGTATTTATCCATAACAATAAGGAATGGATAAATATCAATTTCGTTACGGAAGATAGTGAATTCAGCAGATAAAGAATCAACTTTGTTTACGGTTTTTTTATTGAATTTGAGCTTTTTGGCAATCTCGCTGAAAGTCTCCCCATCCATCAATACCAGGTTATTCCCTTTTATAGACGAGGCGCCTCTTAAAGTCGATTTCTTAATGTTATACAAAGAGTCCAGGTATGTCTCAACAGCAATGTGAAATTCCCCCGTTCCTCCAAATGATCGTAACATAGGCATCAGTGAATCAATATCAGGTATCATGGTTAATAATTCACCGATCTCAACATCGAGCATATGGTAATCCAGTCCAAGAAACAGATGGTTCTTTCGTGGAGTACGATACATAGCTGTTAGTTGCATCCTGGCAGCAGGGGTATCAAAGGTAAGTCCATCGAGCAACAGGATACCATCATGCAACTGCACATTACCAATAATATCAGTAGCCGTATCAACACCCAGGGTAGCCGTTTTAATATTGGTGCTAAGCAACACATCTATTCCCTTAGGTACCATGTACGGGCCTGTGTAAGTTGAATCACTGTCTGAAGCTTCAGGTTGTTCTACTGCTGTTGTATCTCCATTCCCGAGTCCGCTTGTAAGGGCCATTAATTGTGAAACATCGGTTGTCTTCGAAACAAAACTGAAGTTACCCTTCAGTATTGAATCGCCCCTGAAATATGATAATACGTTGTTTAAATTACCTGTTAATTGAAAATCAGACTTGTCAATTTGTATTATGCCTTCCTTAATATTAAATGTCTCGGGTTCGAAATTCATTTTTATTGAAGGGATCTCAATTGGATATGAAAGACCTGACATGGTGATAGTACCCTGATTCATGTCAATAAAACCTTTAACGAGCCATTGCAGAAAGATATCTTTTTGAGTATTGTCATTCAGGATGTCGGTGTCTATGTTGATTTTTTTAACCACAGCCGAATTTTGCCCGATGATGGTTTTTAATTGTTCACTATTGTAAGACAACTTGATCCTGGGTTGATCGGGCCTGTCAAAACTGGGAGATAATGATATTTTTCCAGAGGGTTTTGCAATTGCAATGCTCATGGTATCGATCTCAGCAAATAAAGAATCCATGTCAAAGGAGCATATTAAATCCGGTATCCTGGTAGTATCTCTTACATCGGATGTTTCCAGAGTGATAAATGCATTTTGAAGTGATGCATCATAGCTTTCAAGTTTTCCTGCTACCATGTTGTCCAGAAGGATGGTTGCAAAAGCAAATTTTGTGTTTTTTGCTGATGCTTTTCGGTTGGGCAATGCAAAATCAATTTTTGACCGGTCAGTTTTAAGCGATATACTATCGTAAGTAACATCAAAATCTGATAGGGTTACAGAACCTGACAACCTCATTCTTTCAAGCTGCATCTTCTTTAATTGGGACAAAGAAAAGGCTGCCTTAACCTTTCCGGCTGCCTTACCTTTGAGGTTTACCTTCATACTGTCAGGTATCATAGGATTCAACTCATCTAACGTTAATATGGTGTTCGTTGAAAGATTGCAGTGTATATCCGTGAAGAGGTGATTCACCAAACCTTCTATATAAAATGTTGAGCGGGGTGTTTTGGCATTGAACCGGTTGATACGCACAAATGAAAGGGAATCGGTTTTCAAATCGGAATAAAAAGTAACATCACCTTCAATATCATGTAATGGTAGCGGGAACCCGGCATATTTCATTATTCCTTTTTCCAGTAGCAGATGGATGTCCATCAGTGGCATGACGGAATTATTTAAGAGGCCTTTAATACTCCCCTGCGATGACAAAAGGCCATCACCATCAATCCCTTCGAAATATGGATGGAATGATGGCGGCACCAATGCCAGCATACTTTTAACCGGACAGGATGTAAATTTATAGCTGATATCGGTAATAATGTTCTGGTTGATGGTGTCATTCTCAACTGTACCATTTAGCAATAATTTCAGATCATTGATTGAAGCCGTTGCGTTTTTAAGCCTAATAAACTGACGCGATGGTATAACATCGACCGGAATATCGAACTGTACTGAAGCCTGTTGGAGGTATTTTTCTCCATCATATTCAAGCGAGATCCCGGACCTGCTCACCTGAACGATGCCGCTTATACTATCCTGTGTGATAGTTCCGGTAATTTTAGCGGTAAGGTCGCTTATGACCGTATTAAGCTTTAGTGAAAGATCATTATAATGAAAATTGACATCATTTAGTACAACATTCCTGATGTCAATAGTGGGTAACATTGTTTCTGAATCTGTCTCAGGGGGTGAAGTTGTATCTGTAGCTACGATGTCATAGTTGGTATTTCCCAGACTGTCTGAAAAAACATAAACAGATCCGCCGGTCAGCTCTAACCCGACCAGTATCAATTCTTTTTTTTTCAACCATGCGGCTGCATCAACAACACCAACGAGCTCTTTCACATTAACCAGCGTATCGCAGGGCGCATCCGCCACCGGATTAATTAATGCAAATTGTTTGACCTTAAATCCAAAATTCGGGAAGGTGCTGAAAAACGTTAATTCAACTTCACCAATTTCTGTTTGACAAGTGATGAATTTTTCAGCCTGTTTGCGAACAATGGGTGTAAACCGTTCAGGAGTGAAAACAAGCCACAACACAACGCTGATTGTAACAATCAGAACTGCAAAGAGCGATAAAACAGTAATAAAAAAAATCTTTCTGAATTTTTTCATAGCATATCCATTAACCTCATAGTTAAAATGTTATGGAGGTACTGTTCTTTCTAATTGGTAGCTTTGGTAAAAGAAAAGTTTTTCCCAAAATCATCATGATATTTTAATGATATAGAAGTTAATTCGGTTACAGTATAAATTTTGGGTACAGAACCAACAATTTCTAAAATATGGATATGTATCAGTGTCGATTTTACTAAGGTCCAGGTAAAAGCCTGTGCTTCTGCTTCGGTGACATCATCGTCTGTATCCCATGTAGTACCTGAGCCATTATCTAAATATTTATAGTATAAAGTTCCTGATTGCCATTTCCCGATCAATAAGGAATCATCGAAGGATTCTTCTTCTGGCTCGCAGGATACTGCCAGAAAAGAAATAACCAAACACATAGTGAGATAGGAAAGTGTCTTTTTCATCATAAGAGTATTGATTTTATGAGGTATTTTGAACACCCCGGATAAATAATCTTTCATTATAGTATTTATCTATTTTATATATAGAATTTCCCAATTGCAGTTTAATTCACAATGTTAAAAAAAAGTTGTTACATATTTCCGTTTCATGTCATAAATATTCAGCGTTTAGAGATGCTCAAATCTCACCTGATTAACCAGCCAATTAATCATTACCGACCGAGTTAGCTTGTGCTCTTATTTCTTGTCATAATGAAAACGACAAGCATATATCATAATATCAGAATCGTCCACTTGATAGACTAATCTATGCTCCAGGTCAATACGTCTTGACCAATATCCAGCGAGGTCAAATTTTAAAGGTTCAGGTTTGCCAATCCCCTCATAAGGAGTTCTTTGAATGTCCTTGATTAAGGCATTAATCTTCTTGAGAGTCTTCTTGTCTTTAGTCTGCCAGTAGATATAATCTTCCCAGGCATTTTTGGAAAAAGTAAGTTTCATCATTCCTCAATCAAGCTATGTTTAACCTTCTTTCCGGTTTTCATTTGCTCGATTGATTCAAAGAGTCTTTTGGCATTTTTCTTTGAGCTTAATAAATGCAAAGTCTCCATGATTGAATTATATTCGTTAAGAGATATTAAGACAGTCCCTTTTCCAGATCCTCTCTTGATAATTAAAGTCTCATTGTTATTTTCAACGCTATCAAGATAGTTTTTAAGTCCAGTCCTGAATTCAGTATAATTTGCTGCAATCATAAACCTGTTATTTTAAGTGTCTAATTAAGTACAAATATACGTACTTTATTGAGTTATTCCAAATATTTGTTAAAGATTGAGTCTCTATTTTCCTGTTTTGGATATTAATCTCGAAATCACTTAAGATTTGTCTGGAGATTCGTCTCCCTGTTAGTTTGGTTTTTGCCTCCCGTCCCGATAGCGAAGTCTGACCGTGCCAGCCGAAGCCGAAGGCTGAAGGCAACCGAGGACTCCGCAATGCTGGGGACGAGCTCGGCGCAGCCATTTAACAAAACCGACCTTATTGCACAAGTATTAATTTATTTATGATTATTGGCAGTTTAATTAATGGCCGGATCACTCACTCGTCCCATAAAAAGTATGGTGCCAGTAGATGACTCCCTGATAAAATAGAGGAAAGGATGGTCCAGTGTTATTGTTGTAACATTTAGGCCAGCACTACTTAATCCTATTTCAACAACTGTAGCGGCAGCAGCTTCGGTACCTTCCTCGTTTGTTTCAATAAATGTCTGATGCAATACCCTGCTTATCATTAGGCCCTGATCACTGATGTTGCTGAAGTTAGCCTGATCAGTGAAGGCTATACCCATACCAAGACCTTTAAGATCATCATTTAGAAGCCTCTTATACATATGTTTGAATCGTGGAATACTAAGATCTACCTGATGAGTATTTTCAGCGAGTAGACCCATCCACTCCTGCCACATTGAGGGATTGAGTGCATTGGCCACGTCACTGGTAGTCACATTCTCATCAGGCAAAACCACTACCATAGTGTAATTACCCTGACCATATGGAATTTCAACAATTGTTAAGTTATTGTGTCTAACCGCTTTCAAGTTCTCTGTCTGATGCATCATAGGAACTGTTTTTGAGGCAGAGGGAGTAACATAAAATGGTTCTTCTTTTGTATCAGCTTTGTCAAACTGATACCTCCACTTGCCGTTGAAATAGACAGCATTGATTAGAAGCATGGCAAGGTCAGGATTTAAATTATCTAACATCTCTGTTATCTTATCATGAGTCTTTTCTGCAATCCAACCATTAACAATATCTACTGCATTAGGATTTGTAACATCGATATCACGAGCCTCTGCTATATACCATGTTTTTAGATCTGTAATAAAGGGTTGTTTAACAATGAGTCGCTTTTCAACCCAAACCGAATTGGCTATTTCCATCACAACACGTTTATCTACTGGTACCATCTCTGTCATCAGCTTAAGGTACGTGTTATTTATCTGTTCAAGGGTTTTTTGCTCCAGTCCGAGTGTCTTTCTCATAGCCTCAAACGTTTCGCCTGCTGCACCATTGAGTGTCATAGAAAGGGCACTGGTAATGCTGAATGGAGAAATCATTATGTTCTCTGTCCCTTTGGCATCGGTAAGGATAGGTTTGAAAAGATCAAATGCAAACCTGTTTGCGGAGTCTATCACCTCCTTCTGATAAACCTCAGTAGTTATATTTACCGGATCACCAGACTGTTCAATTGTATCCTTTTTTTCACAGGATGTCAGTATAACCACTGAACTTACAAAGGCTACAAATAATCTCTCTTTGATAATGCTTTTCATTTTGGATGTTAGTTAGATTAACCTTACCGATACAAAAATTATACCAGTAATAAATTTTCTTCGTACTTTTTCAGTTAGCACAAGTATTTCTTTACAGCCCTATTGACTCTGTCTCGGCAGCAGGAATAGTCATGGTACACAAAGGTTAATAAGTTGTGACGCAGTTTCTCGCAAAGACTTTGGGGTCGATTACAAAGCTGTCCGGGCTGCCGACCGTGCCAGCCGAAGGCAATTACACCTGTATCGAATCACTCTTTATATAACCTATGGAAGTCAAGAATTTAACCATAAATTCCATCGTTGATAGGAAATCCGGGTTATCTCCTCCGTAATAATTGAAGAAACCATGATCACGTCCTTCATATGGTACTACATCACAACGATTGCCGTATTTTTTCATTTTCCCGAGGAAATTTATAGCCTGCTGGAACGGGACACTTAGATCAGATGTCCCATGAAATATAATCGTTGGTGGGGCACCTGAAATCACATGATGAATCGGAGAGATTTCGGATGCTTTGTTCACCCAATCATTAGCGATTTCCCCTGGTGTATTTTTAAAAGCTTCTGGAAGATCAAGAACTGGATTAAATAGCACCAATGCGTTGGGCACGGAGCTAACATTTAAATCCTCATTTTTATCATCATATTCTTTTATCAGGGCTGTACATGCTGCAAGATGTCCTCCTGCGCTACCACCTCCAGCTGCGATACGATTTTCGTCAACCCCTAACTCAGAAGCATGAGTTCTAACCCAGCGAATCGCTGACTTCGCATCAGCAACGCATTCAAAAGGAGTAACACCGTGCCGGTTTTTTACACGATAATCAGCAAGAACAGCTACCATACCACGCTCAACCAGATACTTACATTGGGGTTCAAACTGAGTAACTTTGCCTCCTGCGAAGCCGCCCCCGAAAAAAAAGACTATCGCAGGGAGTCTCTCTCCGTCTTTGCGGCCAGAGGGTTGAAAGATGTACAACTTTAGGTTTATATCACCGATGGTTTTATAAACTTTCGACTCCATCCCGGGTTGTTCAATTGGGATTTGGGAATAAGTCAAAACGGGTAATCCATTTATTAAAAGCAGAAATAAGTACTTTAATAGTTTATAATTCATAATAAATTTTTTGAAAAAATATATACATGATTTAGCCTATTGAACTATGGTCTCTTTTTAATTTTTGTAACTTGTGTTTTCGGCTTGCTATGCCACCTAACGACCTTGTTATAGTTATTTTACATTTATCTCCAGCTGTTTTCCTAATCCTGTTTCAATTATCTTTCTGAGCGTGTCAAGTTCTATATCAGATCTGTCGTTCTCAATTCTAGAGATATAGTTTCTAGAAGTACCACTCTTTATAGCTAATTCTTTCTGTGTTAATCCAGATTTAATCCTGGTGTCTCGGACGAGTCGTCCAATTTTGGAGGTTATCCCAGTTACTTCTGTGCTACTGTACTTTAACAAAACATCAGCACCAATTTCAAATGGGACTTTTACTTTTTTACTGTTTTTATCCGTAATGAATTGTTCAACGTTACTCCATGAGAGAGTATTGTTTTTTAATTCAGCCTTTGCAAATTCATCAGCGTTTTTAAGAATCATGATAGGAGAGTCATTATTAATCTCTAATTTTTTGAAGACTTTTTTAAAATCAATAATTCTGGATTCTCCATTATTGAAAACAACTGAAATTGATAATCCTTTAATCCAGTTAATTTTCAAAACCCTTGGTATTTTAATATTTCGTCTCATTGTAGATTTGGATTTAATTCATAAAAAACTTTAAGTGCCCAATCTGAGTTAGCAGATAACCAGTCGAATACACTCCTCAATTGTTTATTTGGTAACTCTCCAGCATAAATGTCCTTGGTCTCAATTACGATTAAAATTTCAAATTCGTTATAGCTTGCATGTATATGAGGTGGCCTATGTTCTCCATTGTATACATTTATCTTAATTCCATTGAAGTTATCAATTGTTGGCATTCAGTCATTTTTACAAAGGTATCTAATTGGGTACATATTGACAAATATATTTCGGGATATTTTAATTTAGTCTGACAATTAATCCTGAAAGATGGTACAAAGTTGTCTCGTTATAAAAAATTTGTCAAAGTGATCAATCCAGATAAACGACGAGAAGTCCTCCTGGGATAGAAATTTTGTAAGAGTAAAAAGTCCCGGTAGATGGCCGCGAAATTATCTCGTCGGCCGGCAACCCTATTGACTTTGTCTCGGCAGCAGGAGTAGTCATGGTACACAAAGTTTTATAAGTTGTGATGTGGTTTCTCGCATAGACTTATTGAGCTGATTGAGAAGTTGTCCGGGCTGCTGAAGGCAACCGAGGACCGACCACAATTTCCTTTGCGAAGCAAATTGAAATGATCATTCGGTCCGAGCTCGGCGAAGCCAATTACCCATAGCAACATCCGTGTTAGGTGTTGTAGTAATTTTAAATCAAGCAGTTAGCTCTTATGTTAATTGTCAGGGTTACAATTTTTCGAATGCATGACAAATAAAATTGTCGCTGTCTCGCTGGTCATACCTATTTAAGTTGCATAAGACGTCATCCTCCAATCCAGGTTCGTAGTTTTTTAAGCATGTCAGACATAGAGAAGGCATTTTAATTAGGTCAGGATTGATTTCGTATCCGTCATCGGTGAAGATGCCCGCAATCTTTGTAACATCCATGTCATCGATATGTTTTCGGCCTTTACTATCTGTTTTATTAAGTGCTGTATCAATTTCATAATCACCTGTTGGATGACTCTCTCCAGTGATGCAGGTAAAACAACTATTCCCAGCTTGAGCGGAGCCTATAACCCAAATGTCATTTCCGCAATGACATTTTGAACCTTTTTTGTAGGCTTCAAGTGCAGCCTCTAATCGTACTCTGAGAATCTTTTCGTTTTCAGAGGGATTACTTTTCATGTGTAATTTTACATACTTATCAATCGAAATTGGAACGAATGCCATAATAAAGGGTTTTGTTTTGAAAGATATTACAATTTTTGTAATCGAAAAAGAGTAAACCAATTGTCATGATAAATTCTATAAAAGGCATAAGTTGGTGGTATCCAAAACTATAACACCTAACGGGAGTTTGTCTATTAACCTTTCCAGGGAGTTAAATATTCTTCTGATTCAGGCAGGTATAAGCAAACCTGGGAATTTGATATTCCTGACTGATAGCCGGGGGAAAAGTGTCTTAGAATGCAATAAACATAAACCCCACATCGGAGCTTGCACGGCTTATTCCTTTCTTTGTAAGAATATAACTGAACCCCCATTGTCGTTTTATTGTACCGAAAGGATGCTCAACTATAGCCTGACGTCTTTTATAGAGGTGTTCTTTCTCCTGATAAGATTTACGATTTCTTTCGTAATATTCTGCAAAAGTGGTTCTTGAAAGGATCCTTCCATTTTTTGATCTTGTGCATTTCGTGTGTACCGGACGGCCGTTTTCGATATAGTCCATTCTGAATCCATAATCTTTAATAGAAAGGCTATCAGCAAAAAGGGTAGGTTTTTAGACAGTCTGACGGCCCGGCGGTAGGAGTAGTTAGCAAACTAATTACACCTACCATCCGTGTTATAGGCTGGCTTTTATTCCTGGCCCGGTACCTGTAAATTGTCTCGTTATAATTATTTTGTTTTAATCTATAATAGTCTGAGAAGTCCAGTTTTGATAAGATAATTGGCATGGGGCAGAATCTTTTTTTTAATCAAGGGAGGGAGAAAAATTTAAAATTCTATGTGGTTAGCAGGCACACTCTTTGCCAAGCTTTGGTGAACACGATGGCGAATGAGGCTTGGCAATGTGTGTGACTGCTTTTGTTTTGCAATTGCCAAAGCTCTAAAAATCCTTATTCCATAGGGGTAATCTCCCATAAATTTCGAAAAATCGCTGAATTAACAGACTTTCAACAAACCCGGGGAGATCTTTATGTTTTGTATCAAATGTTACAAACCAATAAATATCTAATGCATCTATATTTTCTTTCAAAATCCGAGATTCAAAAAAGTCCTGTCTGTAAAATCCTTCTTGCTTATTATTCAGGCAACCGTTTAATCCTAGATCTTTAAATTGCCCATTTTGTTGTATCGTACCAGATTTGCCAATATAAACAAGTTCGATTCTACCATTTGATAAACGAATAATATAATAAACACCGGGTAAGTCAGGAACGCTTTTGCTTACTTGCTTTAGGTTATCTCCTTTTTTAAAAAAGAAATGTCCATTATTCTTATATTTTTTTATCTCATCAAACATTCTTAAAGACTGTATTTTAATATTGCTTATGAAAATTATTCATGATTAAACCGTTGGATCAGATTAATGGAAATGAACTTAATTCAATCGTGCAGTCGACATCTTGTGTGGGCCTGATATCTGATGAAGCAGGATCGTCTGCATATAATTCTGCAACAGCACCTCCCACAAATACTATATCGTCCTTTAGTTCTTTTAAACCATCTGCCACAGTTTGCAGCATTTCAATATTATCGGTTGGCATATTTCATTCTTTTTTCTAATTCTTCTATTGCAATTTTAATTTCTCTTGCCCGGCCAACTCTTAGAGTGTCAGTAATCGCAAGTAACTCATAAAAAGATTTGTCTTTTTGTGCAACCTCTGGTATAGTTTTATAAAGAGGCTCTATTGCCTGGCCTCTTTTATCTCCCTTTGCATATGGCCAAACATATATATCTCCACCTTGAGAAATGGTTTCACTTATTGGAGGTGCAGAATGTGCAGTTGGTATACCCCGGACAATTGCTCCTGGTTCAACCGGGAATATATACTTTAATCCGTAAATCAGAAATTCTATAAATGAATTAGGATTAACACTTTTCTTTTTACCATCAATTAGTTTGGCAATTTTACTTCTGTTTAATGCTTCAGATACTTCCGAAGGACTTAAATTAAGTGCATTAGCAATATCAATATTACGCCATTCTTGATTTTGCATTGAAATAATTTTCAACAACACTACAATGTCTTGAGGACGCATTCCATTATGTTTCTTCATAGCCATTATTATTGATTCGCGATTCGCGAATTGCAAATATAGTACTTAAATTAACTCACACAAAATATAAAGATCTGGTATTTAGTTCAATTGCAGTAAGAGTACCATATCCAGGCATATTTGAATAAACACAACCTGTATCAAGATTAATCACATTGTTATTACTATGAACTATTTTTTTACAGGCATCCACCGGAATAGGCCGATGTGCATGAATAATAATTTTATTTATGAGCGAAGGATTCTCATAAGTCTTCCTGCACACCCAAATCATAGAATATTTATCTGCAAAAGGATTAATATCAGTATTATTAAATCCTGCATGAACAAAAAGGTATTCTTCAAAAGCATAATAGGAGGACAATCCTTTGAAAAATTCAATGTACTTTGGTTCAATATCTTTCAAAGAGGTTATATTAAAGCTCTTTAATGTTTCAGAACCTCCATTCTGAATCCATTCTGAAACAAGTTCTTCATTCTTATAAGCATCAAGTAGCATTGCTTCATGATTTCCTAAGAGTGGAACGATATCAAAACCTTTAGCCTGAAGGTCAATTATATAATCGATAACTTCTTGGCTTTGAGTCCCTCTGTCAATGTAGTCGCCGAGTAGAATAATCTTATCGCCTTCCTTGATCTGAATTTTTTGTTCTAACAAGGTTTGGAATGCATCAAAACATCCATGTATATCTCCAATAGCAAACAGTCTTTTATTCATTTGCTGCTGTTTTCATCATTTTTGTAAGTGATGTCTGGAAAAAGCCATGGGTTGTCTATTGCAAGCCACCCTTTGGCAATGCACAGCAAATTGTTAAATATCTTGGCCAGTACTCTCATCGGGTTGCCATCAGTAATCATCGCATAAAGAATATCAGTGATGCAGGAGTTACCTTCTTTTACAAGGACTACAGGGACGAAAGCAGAATAAAACCGACAACATTATCCGGGGTTAAATTCCTGCGACGGTTCTGCATGCATATTCTGCCCAGGCGGTTTGTTAAGATCCGAGCACCCACAAATGTGCTTTATCCGACAAAAATATTATTGTGTTGATTATGGCCATTTTAAACTACATCAACATATAACCCCGAAACCACCCAACAGCTCTGAAATGAGGCTTCAAATGGAACACGAATAACGGTGGTAAGTGCATAGAATATGGTCAGGTGACCGGATGTAGTGCAACGTGTGACTTCATTCCTGGCACTCCATGCCAAATGAAGTCCTCTTTATTATGTGTAGGGTAAATTTTAAAATTGTCGAGATGTATGATAGTTTGTCGTCAAGTAATCTTTCTTGTTGTCAAGGATGGCAAGGCTGGAAGGCTCTTTTGCAGCTTTTGGTCAAAGGTTGGACGGTGTGAGCTGCAAATGTGCCTGACAGGGGATAGGTTTTTCTTATTAATTTAATCCTTTGTTAATCGTAATATTAAGTCTTTTATTAATAGGTACAAGTTTCCAAAATATTATTGCTTAATCCTTTAAATTAGCAATCAACTTCTCTACATCATTTTTTTCATCTTCTATTTGTACACCCAAATAGGATTGTTCTATAAGATGGTTTAGTAATTGAAGACTTTTCTGTGCTTCTAAAAGTGCCTTAGCCTTTTGGTTAAGTAATTCTAATTGATTGGCATAATGATAATGCATCGCTGCCAAGTCATGAATATATGTTTGCGATGAGTTTATTTCACAACATTTCTCCATTGTTTTAAGAGATTTTTCATAGAAAATAAGCGCTTCTTCGTGTTTCTCAAATGAATTGAAGTCATTAGCTACGAAAAAGTATATTCTAGATAAACCTTCAAGAGAAATGCAATCTTCATAAATATAAATATATGAAGTACTTTTATTAATCCATAATAGACTTAATCCGTGTGCTTCTTCTCTCTTATCATTTGCTTTTAGATTCAGGATTTCTTCAATTGCTTTGTGTTGAAGATTAGGAAAATCTAATTCTGATATCTCGAGTTCTGAGAAGTAATCAATTTCTCTTTCAGTTGTTGCTAAAGGAATATTCTTTTCCAAAGAAGTTTTTTTAATCCAATTTCCTAAGTTATCATATATGTAGGTGTATTTTATTTCTTCATTTTCCTCAGGCTTTGTTAAGTTGTAAAATTCTCTCCTTAATAGATTTCCAAAATCGTCATATTCAAATATGAATTTCCGATCAATTATACCTTCAATATCATACTCCTCAATCATAATTTCTTCACCCTTATTATTATACGTTTTGGTAACGCTTAATCTATCATTTGAATCATATTTGGCACTTTTGATTAGTTTCCCACCCTCATCATATAAATAGTTTGTACGTTTGGTTATAAATTCGTTATAAGACTCCGTTTCTTCAATTTTTTGATTTTGAGAATTATACTTGATTGAGACTTTCGTTCTACAAAGTCCAGACGATATATTTTTTTTATATTCAATCAAATTTTCATGTGTATCATATTTGTAATTCTGGTGCCATAATAAACCATCTTGTTCTTGAATATTAGCATGAATGGGTTTGCCAGACTTATTATATTCAAAAATTGTCTTACGTCTTAGGGTTCCATTTTTATAGCAACTATATATCTCAATCAGATTACCCACTAAGTCATATTTTTGTATTGTCCACCGGCTTTGAGGATCATATGGATTGTCACTAAAATAGGCTTCATTTTTCTCAATTAGATGTCCTTTATCAGTAAATGTCTTGGTTATTATGGATTCTTTTTCCAATTTTTGATTATTATTAGAAACATCTGGTAGGTTATAGCATGTTTCTTTTATAGACCTAACTATTTTAAATAATTTTGTTTTTGAGTGATCCATTTTTATCGTTAGATTTATTTTAAGTTTGGTATGATCTGTAATTCGAACTACTTTCCTGGATTTGGTTGAAGGCAAAGAAATATTTCAATTTGTTGTGCCCCGCTTTATTTAAACTCCCTCCATTCAATATTTTTACACAGTCCTGCTAAATCAGGAAACATTGAAAAATAGTTAATCCCTACAATATCAAGCTTTTTAATAATTTCTGTTCTTAATTCTACTTTACGACTTTAGTTTTTGTTTCCCACAAATCTTCATACCTGTAATACCTATCAATATCTTTTTGTCTATTATAATGCCTTATTTTCATCTGTTCCAGCCTTTTATCGTATTGTTCCTTAGTGCCAAA
>DATKUO010000236.1:0-61510 GCA_035530515.1 Bacteroidales bacterium | reverse complement strand
GAGATATACAGGGTTTAATGGTGTGGGAATTATTGAAATATTTACAAAAAAAGGTCCTGATATTATTGAAGTGGAAAAACCAATAAGTGAAAATAAAACCAGTACAATCTTCTGGAAGCCTGATATCATAACTGATAGTTCCGGGAAAGCATCCATAAGTTTTTCCAATAAACAATCTTCCACAGTATATATATCCGTTGAGGGTAATGCAGCCAACGGTCTGGCTGGAAGTAGTACGATTGAATTTACTGTGAAATGAGTTTGATAAAATCAAAACATTACAGTAGTTATGACTAACCTGATATTTTTAGCTCCATATTCTGTCATGCGAGCGTTTCTGATCCCATTCAGGTGTAGGATCAAAATACTTACCTCCATGCAGATGTTTTTTTACCTCTTCTTCATTCAGTTCAATACCTAATCCTGGTGAATCCAGAGGAACATTGGCAAATCCTTTTGTAATCATTGGTTGGCTGCCGGTCATCCTTACAAGATTGTCATACCAAGGTGTATCAACATTGTGATGCTCCAGTGCCAGAAAGTTCTGTGTTGCAGCTGCGCAATGAACATTAGCCATCAGACAAACGGGAGAACCTGCCATGTGCATAGCCATAGCAACACCACATTCTTCAGCATAGTCACCGATTCTTTTGGTTTCCAGCAGACCCCCGGAAGTTCCAAGATCAGGATGAATTATGTCAACAGCTCTGGCATCAAGCAGTGGTTTGAACCCTCCTTTCAGCATATAGATATCCTCACCTGTACATGATAGGTGTTTCAATAGCATCGGATACAGTTCTCCACTGGTCAGTATAGAACCATGGAACCATATCTTCCAGCCAGGCCATTCTGAATTTGTCCATAGCTCTTCCAAAACGGATGGAATTGTTGATATCGAAATGGCCGAAGTGATCAGCGCAAAGTGGCATTTCATAACCGACTGCATCTCTTATTTTTTCTACATATTCAGTTAAATCTGCCAATCCTTGTTCGGATATCTGAACCTGGGTAAAAGGATGTAAAGTATTTCCATATCCTGTATATTCACGTAGGTCATATTGCCCTGAAGCACCATTCCAGAATTTGCTGTTCACAATGTTCCCCTCTTTGGCTCCAACAAGGTGTATTCCCAGATCCATTTTAAGCCAGGTAAAACCTTGTTCGTCAACCCTTTTCTTTAATTTATCTGCAAATTCCTGTGGATCTTTCACTCCCGGAGTATCGGCATATAGTCTTATTTTGTCACGATATCTGCCACCAAGTAATTGCCAGGCCGGAACACCATAAGCTTTCCCAGTCAAATCCCACAAAGCCATTTCAACAGCACATACACCACATCCCTGTCTGCCATGATAACCATATTGCCTGATTATTTTAAATATCATCTCTACATTACATGGATTCAATCCAAGTAGCCTGCTTTTAAGAAAAAGAGCATAGCGTTCATCGGCACCATCTCTTACCTCACCCAGACCATAAATGCCCTGGTTTGTGTCTATACGAATCAGCGCCTTACGTCCGCCATCAAGGATAACTGCTACACGCATATCTGTTATTTTCAATTCGGATGGACTTGAAGAACGACTTACTTTAGAAGTAGTCCGGGCAATAGTATCTTCTATTGAAAGAGACATTAATCCGCCAATGGCTATACATCCTAAGGCAGTTTTTTTCAAGAAGTTACGTCTGCTATTATCAGTTGAGGGGTTTTTGATCTCAGCCTGAATTGCAACAGCTTCAGCCTTCTCCATTTGCCTGTTCCCTTCTTTTAATTGCTCAATTATTTTCTTCATTGCATTAATTATTTATTTATAGACTTATTACTTTTTACCGATTACCGATTACCGATTACCGATCACTGCTTCCTGCTTACCAGTTACGCTCTTTAAAATAGTCGTCTAACTCTTGTTTGGTCATAGGTAGTTTCCCATGGTAATTGTCCAGCCAGTTTAAAAAATCCATTTTTATCTCTTCAGACCATCGGCTGTCTATCTGACCTGCCAGATACTTTTTTTCTCTGAGACGCTGATGTCCGAATTCATCACGAAGTGCTGTAACTTCAGAAGTTAATACAAGATCTTCAACAAGATACGCAGGAATAAAGATTACTCCATATTTCTTGGCAAGAACCACATCTCCTGGTAATACCGTTGCTCGTCCGATACGAATTGGTGCATTAATTGAGGTGAGCATCATTTGCATAATATATGATGGATCAGCTCCCTTTATCCAACCGTTAAAACCTTTAATTTCGGACAGACCTTCATGATCTCTTACCGAGCCATAAAATATCACACCCCTTTGTGATTTAGCATAGATTGAATTACCAAGGTTATCCCCGATTAATGTTCCGTCAGCTATTTTTCCATATGAATCAGCTACATAAACATCTCCTGTTGTCAGGATATCAATAGGCCATGAATTTGTGCCTCCCTGCTGTGCCCTATTTTCAATTTTACCCTGTTCTTTCACCTGCTTTTCAAGATCTGGTCTCAGAGGCATGTACTGGGCTGTCACGACCCGCCCTGTCATAACCTCATCAGGGTTGATGATTGTCCAATCACCTTCATATTGGTTCTGAAATCCTTTGTTACGTAAAACTCCCCATGCTTCCTCAATAGAGATGGTTTTTAACCTCTCCAGCAAGGTATTGGACACTTTTGGTCTTCCGTCAGCAAAACGTTCACCTTTCCATTCAGGTGTTAGAGTTTTAATATATTCAGGTGATGAGCCTACGTTCTGTGCGTAGTTAAAAATTGGAAAAAGGACAAAAGTTGCCAATAATATTAACCTTCTGTTCATGATCTGCTGTTTTAGTTTTTGTAAATATATGTGTTTCATAGTTTTTTCCATTATTTATAGATAGCGAATTCTCCATTGCTATAGCTAACTACACCATTATCTGGTCCGCACAAGCTAATGTTGTTCATCTATAATTTGTAACTATCTTTTAGAAAAAAATTTCCTGTTATACATTATCTAGGGCAGAAAATCTTCCCTGACAGGATGAAAACTATCAATAAGCTTTACATGCTCTGAAAGAGTCTGAATACAATGAGGTACCCCAGCCTGAATAGTTATCAGGTCACCTTTATTTAAGTGGAATTCTTTATCTCCCTTAAAGAATTTCAGCTCTCCTTCAGCCACATAGGTAATCTGTTCGTGCGGGTGGAAGTGAGGAGGATCGGGGTTCAAAGCCGGGCCACCTGTAAAATCACAGACTACTACCATCAATTTATTCAGGGATGCAATTCGTCTCTCAAATGTAGGGGAGATCTTTTCTGTTACAGGATCATCTTTTTTATTTACTGGCATAATGGATTAATTTAAGCAAGTATTTGGAATCTTTTCCAATGAACCATTAGTCTAAATATTTTAATACCCCTGTCCTAACCTTCCCCCGGGTGAGGGGGTCTGGCTTATCCCACTTGGGGAAATGGGGTAATAGTAAAAGGAATTACTGAATATTAATATTCTAAAAATTACAATTGTACAAATCTCCGATAAATTACATGTTTGCAGATAATTGTAAATATTTATGTAACTTATTCCAAATTTTTAATTTTAAAAATGATTACTTTATTAAGTTTCGTTTCGATACGCAATTTATATATTCAAACATTAATGATCAAGTTCCAATCGGTTATTCGAATAAATAACATTGTAATTAGCAGCAATATATAAAACAGTTGATTATTAACTATTTTAGTAACATATAAAATAAAAATTAACCAAAATGAAAACCAATTATTTGTTCAGAAGAAATCCATTTTCTATAAATGGGAAGATGAAATCTCTGTTAGTGGCAATAATATTTTTTATGTTTATTACAACTCCTCTCAAATCAGAAAATCTCGCCGAAAATCCATTAGCTGGGGCATCGGATTATGTGCCTGTAGGTAAGCACCCATATCTTTTCTATACCTCCGATCGGATAATAAGACTACAAAATTCAATAAAGCAGGATACATTGGTTCAGAGAGAATGGAAGAATTTAATGGACAGAGTTGACAGGTCCCTTACTCAGGAAGGTAACTCTGGATCTATTGATGATCTTGGTCTTGTATACATCATGACCCGTGATAAGAAATATGCGGCTAAAATAAAACAAATACTCTTTGCTTCCTGCAAACGGGAAAACTGGGAGAGCATAGCATTGTTAAGCCGGACCCCACCATGGAATGCCGGACTGAATCTCTCAAAAACCTGCTACTCTGTCGCGGTCGGCTACGACTGTATTTATGATTATTTAACTCCTGAAGAACGAAAAACAATTGTCGAAGGATTAGTCAGGTTAGGTATATTGCCAACAATGAATGACTGGGTACTTGGAGAAAAAAGGATACATTCATTTGATTCAATGGGACATAACTGGTGGAGCGCCTGTGTCTTTAATGCCGGAATAGCTGTATTATCAATTCTTGGAGATGATCCAAGGGCTCAAGGCTGGCTCGATGAGATTATGAGGGCTATCCCACAGTGGTTCGGTTTCAAGGGAAGCGTTCTTGGTAATAAGCCAAAGACATTTGACAGTGAGGGAGGATTTTATGAAAGCACAAATTATGCCGGTTATGCGATGGGAGAGTTTTTAAAATTCAGACTGGCTTTTATTAATGCCCTGCCTAAAAATAAATTCTTTGTCATACCCCAGCTTGAAAATATTGACAAATTCTTTATTGATGCAGCTTACCCCAGTTCAGACAGAATGTTAACTGTGAACTTTGGCGACGGAAGTAATAATGGCGGTAATGTTGTTAACCTGCTGATAGCTAATGGTTTCAAGAAAGACAGGTATTTATGGCTTATTAACCAGATACAAACCGGACGAAGCAGACAAAATGAAAGAGGAAATTCGGCATTCAGCCTGGTTTATCCTTCCATTACAGTGAACACTTCGGTCCCGGCATCTCCTGGTATTCCAAAATCAGCACTATATCCGGATATGGGTTGGGCTATGCTGCGTTCATCATGGGAAAAAGATGCAACAATGCTGGCTATCAAATGCGGATTTACGTTTAATCATTCCCATGCCGATGCCGGTTCATTTATCCTGTACCATAACGGTAAGAATCTTATCACCGATTCGGGTAACAGCAGTTATAGCACTCTTGAATATTCAACCTATTATTGTCAGAGTGTTGCACATAACGTTATTTTATTTAACGGGGAAGGTCAGAATCCTGAAGATGAATATACAGGAGTAAAAACCCCGGGGAAACTTTACGATTTGCTGGATGCCGGGGATATTAAATACATTTATGCCGATGCCACAGGTCCTTATTCCCATATTCTTATGAGAAATTTCCGGCATTTTCTTTGGATTGGCAATACAATATTGATTATCGATGACGTAAAAGCTTTTGAACCCGGCCAGTTCGAATGGCTTTTACATTATAATGGAGAAACCAGAAGGACAGATCAGGATCTTACTATTACCAATGGAGAGGCACATGTTATAATACGCCCGTTGTTTCCCCAGATTCTCGGTTATACTCCTCACGATTATCCTGAAAGGATGAAGCTCCTTACGAGAGATGCTCCCCAAATCCGTGATAATGATCCTAAAGTCTCCTATTATGCTATTGAACCACCTTTTTTGGCAAGAGCTACAAAATTCATTACCGCTATTCTTTTACCCGATAAAAACAATCCCGGGAAATTACCCCGTACTGAAAGATTTGAAGGAGTTAATATGAATGGTGTTAAAATATATGAAAACGGGATGGTGACATATGTTTATTTAAACCTTATGGCTGACGGACGGATTATGCACCGCCCTAATTTCAATATTTTTGATGGGTGGGAGACTGATGCTGATATTGTTGCAGTTACCTATCCTGAAAATGCTGACAGGAATGATCCGGATGCGGCAACCCGCTATTTTGTTTCAAATGGCAGTTATTTACGTAAAAACGGAAAGGTTGTCGTTAGTTCACTTTCAAAAGTTTTCATGATATCGCAAAAAGTAGAAAACGGATTAAATGTATTTCTTAAAGGGCAACCGCTGATCGACCTTCGTCTGAGATCAATACAAAAACCTGTAAATGTCTTCCTGAATAACGAGAAAGTAAATACTGTATATGATAATACCGGCAAGTTTATAGATATCATGAAAACTGATCCGGATTACCAGGGTACAGGCTTTCAGACAGGAACCAGATGATGTATTAAATATAATCTAATTAAGTATGGAAAATTTCATTGGCATTAGATGAAATAGTTAATATCAATATATTAATTCACAGGAAAATGAAAAAAAATGTCGTAACACATGTAAAACAGATGAAAACCTTTGTACTAATATTCACTGCTGTCTTATTTATTTTTCAGTTTCAAGCGGTTTCATCCCAGAATAAAACCATACCTTTTGTTCACCCAGGGATGATGCAAACCGGAGCTGATCTTGAGTTTATGAAACAGAAGATTATTGCTGGGGAACAACCATGGAAGGATGCATTTGACAGGCTCAGTAAATCAGTATCACTTGACTTTCAGCCAAACCCATTTACTCATGTGATCAGAGGTTCTTATGGCAGACCCTCTATTGGTGGTTCAGAATTATCCAGCAGTGCTGAAGCTGCTTATAAACATGCACTTATGTGGTATATAACTGGTAATAAAGCATATGCCCGGAAAGCAATTGAAATCATAAATGCATGGTCTTCGGTTTTGTGGGATTTTGATTTTAATGATGCAAAAGTACTCGCAGGATGGACTGGCAATATTTTTTGTAATGCCACCGAAATATTGAGGTACTCTGATTCGGGATGGGAGCAAAAGGATATCGGGAATTTTAAACGAATGTTATTAACCGCCTATTATCCTATGATTAAGAACTTCTTTCCTGAAGCAAATGGTAACTGGGATGTAGCATTGATTAATACTATGATGTGTATCGGTGTTTTTTGTGATGACCATGATATCTTTGATCGTGCTGTTAATCATCTTCTTCGCGGCAACGGGAATGGTGGAATTACTAAATACTTTTACCCCAGCGGACAATGTCAGGAAAATACCAGGGATATGGGACATACACAAATGGGGATGAGATATTTTGCCGATGCTTGTCAGGTTGCATGGAACCAGGGTATAGACCTATATGGAGCAGCTGGAAACAGATTGGCTCTGGGTTATGAATTCACTGCCAGATATATGCTTGGGGAGGAAGTACCGGTTTATGGGATAATATCTGCACAGGGACGTGGACGATTCAGTGATATCTATGAAGTTGTTTATCAGCATTATCGGTATGTGAAAGGCCTTGATATGCCATATACTGCCCGGGCAATTGAATCGACACGGCCCAAGTCTTCCGTGGCACTGCTTACTTCAAATAAGGGTCCGCTTACCAATTCCCCCATGACAACTTCCGGTACTCCTGTTGCCAGTAAATTTGCAACATTGGCAGGGGCATTATCAACATCTTCGGTTCAACCTCCATCTAATTCAATCAAAGTTGCACCAGGAGATTCTATTCAGGATGCGTTGGATTCAGCAGACAAAGCTGGTGGCTGGGTGGTTCTTGAAAAGGGACTTTATACATTGACTGCAATGCTTAAAATTCCAAGTGGAGTAACCTTAGCAGGACAAGGTATTGAGACTATTCTTTTTCTTGATCCTAAACTAACAAATGAACGTGGCATTGCTTCTTTGTTAAATGCTGATGATGATTTGCATGATGTAGCAATAAGAGATTTGGTAATTGAAGGAGCATTGACAACTAAAACATCCTCAGATCCAAACCAGGATCGAAGGCAACGCTCATATCAGAGTGCCCAAAGACGTGCAGGGATCATCTTTTCAGGTCTTAAGGAAGGACAAATGCGTAACCTGACTTTTGAGCATGTCACGGTTCGTAATAACACACATAACGGTGTAGCTATAAAGGGAGCAAAACAGGTCAGAATTGTTGCATGCGACTTCAGTGATAATGGTTCCAGCGTAGTTCCAGGTCCAGGTCTGCAACATAACCTGCTTCTGAACCATGTAGAAGATTGCCAGATAATTGATTCCAGGTTTGATACATCTCCGTGGGGCAATGGCATTGACATGACCAATTGCAGTGATATATCGGTTTCAAATTGTGAGATGGCCCGTAATGCTCTCAACGGAATCAAAATAGCTGACTGCAGGAATGTAAAAATTAATGGAAATCTTTCGGAAGGTAACAACAGTAACGGAATTGTTTTTGAAGCATTCATGGATGGATCGAATGTCATTGATGTTCAGGACAATTTATCACATTATAATAGCGAATATGGTATCCTTATAGGAAATGTTAAAGAAGGCACAGTCCGTAAAAATATTTTAACCGGCAACGGTCATGGAGATCAGGTAAAATTGTTGGAGTCGGAGAAAATAATTAAAAAATAATCTGCAGAGGCAGGAAGATAATCCTGACCCTGCCATATTAAACTGTAAAAATGCGAAAATAAAATTCATGTTCGACAAAATTATATGCAATTATGTTATTATTGCTTAATTTTATACTGTAGAACTAAGCAATTAATCGGACTTATATCAATTAATATAGTAACAATCAGATGATTATATTAATATTAGGTTTTAAGAGACAGCCGATAAATTATTCCTTGGGCGCAAATGTAGGGGAACTAACCCCTAAGTGAATAGATAATAATCTATGTTCCGATACAAAGTATATATAATACTTGGCCTACTTTGTCTCCATCAATTGTATTGTTTGGGCACCGAATATTCATTTTCAAAACTTGCTATCGAGAATGGGTTGTCTAATAATCATGTTAACGCAATTTACAAAGATTCTTATGGATATATCTGGATTGGAACTTTAGAAGGGATTGATCGTTATGACGGAGTTGAAATCAGACCTTATTCGTACAGATTTTCAGGGTCAGTAGAAAATGTATCTTCTATTACAGAAGATCTTTTTAAAACCCTGTGGGTGGGGACATCCACGGGATTGTTCCGGTACAATCAAAAGACCGACAGGTTTGAAAGAGTCAATATCGACACGAAGAATACTCCGATTATTGCTTTGGTTATACTGCCTGACGGTAATCTATGTGTTGGTGCAACGGATGGGCTATATCTGGTAAATACTAACTCAATTCAATCGGAAAAGCTGCTTCTTTCCGACTTATCCGGAAATCAAAACATCAATGTAACCGGCATATTCCCGGATAATCATGGTAATTTCTGGATTACAACCTCCAATGGTTTAGTCAGATACTCCTTCCAAGACAAAAAGAGCGAATTGTTCCAGTGTAAGCTTATACCACAGGCTGCACATAATTCTTTTTCTTCAATTTGTAGCGTTGGTAACAAACTTTATTTAGGTACCACAAATGCTGGAATCGTAGAATTTGACCTTTTCAAAAAAGTATTTTATAAAGGGGTCTCCACCGACAACAATATTATATTAAATATCGCAAGTGATAAAAAGGAACTTATTTTTGCAGGCACAGATGGAGGCGGGCTGAAGATAATTAATATTCGTACCAATGAGATAGAGAGTTTGGTAACCAAAGAGAATGATCCCGAATCTTTGAGTTCTAATTCAGTATATTCATTTCTTCTTGATGAAGTGGGTCGATATTGGATTGGAACTTATTCTGCAGGATTTTGTTACTCGAAGAATATAAAAGGGATTTTCAAGCTTCATCCTTTGACATCCGATTATACACAAATAAATAAGAGTATTCGTTCATTTTATTTTTCTCCGGATGGCTCACAATATTTTGGGACCAGAAATGGTTTTATACAAATATCTAAAGATGGCAGATTTAAGTTATTTCAAGCATCTTCAGGCATCAAATCAAGTTTAAGATCTAATATTATTCTTTCAGTCTTTCCCTTTATGGGTGATATTTTGATTGGCACCTATGGGGGAGGGCTAAGTCGTTTTTCTGTTACAGAACAAAAGATTATACCATTTTTAGAAGGCAATATTTTTTCTCATGATAATATTTACGCTTTTAATATCGATAATTCTGGCAACCTCTGGATTACATCTTATAACGGGATCTATCGGTATTCAGCAGAAAATCAAAGTTTAGAAAATTTTAATACCAAAAATAGTGATGTAAAAAATGATCAAATTTTTGAGATCACCTTTGATTCCAAAGAAAGAATTTGGGTGGGAACCGTGTCTGGAACATACGCTTATAATTTTAAAGGAAACAAACTTGAACCAATTGATTTGTCAGTAATTTCCGATAATACATTCAAAATTAATTATATATACGAAGATCAGGTTGGGAATATCTGGATATGTACTGAAAGGGGAGGATTGATAATGGTTGACCCAGAATTATCACGAAGTACTGTGTATCGTACTGAAAATGGTTTACCTGACAACTCAGTTTGCGCGATTATTGAAGGAAGTACCGGGATATATTGGATTAGCACGCTAAAAGGGTTTTGCAGGTTCTCATCAGAATCAAATATATTTAAAAAATATACTATATCGGACGGCCTACCGGGCTTAGTATTCACTCCGGCAGCTGTTTATCAGGCTCCCGATGGGATGCTCTTTTTTGGGAATGAAAAGGGATTAGTTTATTTTATTTCTGATAATGCAAATGAAACAGCGGTTTCATCGAGAATAATTATTACCGATTTCTACCTTTCAGGCAAAGAGGTGAAACCTGGCGAAAATTCAGTATTGGAACAGATTATCGAGGAAACTCATGAGATTCGTCTGAATGACAGAATGAATAATATAGGTTTTCGTTTTATTGCAATGAACTTTTTTGATGCAGCTGATAATAATTACCAGTATAAATTAGAAGGATTTGATAGTGATTGGAAAAATAATGGCAGCAATAATACTGTATTTTACCAAAACATTAAACCAGGGAAATACATATTTAAGGTAAGAAATGCAAAGGAGTCAGATATTGATTCACCCAACACTGCTGAGATAATGATATTTATTCATCCCTCATTAATCAGGTCACCGTTTTTTTTCATATTCCTTTTCCTTCTTACAATAGCCGGGGTATTTATAATGATTCGATACAAAAAAATGCTTCCATATAAAATTAGGCAAATGATTGATTTACTGGATAAATTTGAAAAATATAAAGGTTCCAGAATTCCAAAAGACCTGTGTAAATTAATTGTTAGTGAGTTAGGACGGCACATGGAAGAAGAGAAACCGTACCTGAATGCAGAATTGAAGCTTGCTGACCTGGCAAACCATATTAGTCACCCAATAAACGAGATATCTCAAGTACTGAACCAGGATCTCAATCAAAGTTTTTCGGATTTTGTCAATAAATACCGTGTTGAGGAGGTCAAAAAACTGATGGGTGATAAGGATTATAAGAAGTTCACACTCTTTGCTATTGCCCAGCAATGTGGTTTTAATTCAAAAACATCCTTTTACCGGATTTTTAAGAAAGAGACAGGTGAAACACCTGCTGATTATCTGAAAGAACTTAATAGTCATGATCGCTGATAAGCAAGTGCATAAATTCCGTTTAAAATTGTGTTTTACCAGTGCCAAAAAAAAATGGCACAAATTTTTTTTTAAGAAAATTTGGAAGGAATTTGATAACAACATAAATAACAACTATTTAGCAATACAAATATAAGCTATTTAGCGAAATTGAATAAGAGTTTCAAAGTATAACTTGGAACTAATTCCCTCATTATTTCATTGATTTCATAATGATTTGGCCTTAATTTAACTTGTCATTTCTTTTAGTATTGAAAATACTGATTGAGAATCACTCAATAACTAAAATTACCTATTACTAAAACTAAATCCATGAGAAAAAAACTTATTGAATTATTTAATGGGAACAAGCTAAAATTGAGTAAGCAGTTCTTGAAAATCGGTATGATGATGATATTCATCATGCTTCCGATTACCCAGAGTTTTGCCCAGCAGGGTAAAACAATTAATGGAATTGTTTCCGATGACAATAATGCACCGGTTCCCGGGGCGACTATTGTTTTAAAGGGAACTGCCGTGGGAGCAATTACTAATATGGATGGATCCTATTCCATTAATGTATCTTCTGCTGCAGACGTACTTATCTTCTCATTTGTTGGAATGGTACCACAGGAAGTTGTAGTTGGAGACCAAACTTCAATAAACATAACTCTAAAGACAGATGCGTATGGCCTTGATGAGGTTGTGGTTACCGGATATGGCACGCAGAGAAAAGCTACACTTACAGGTTCAATTACACAAGTTACCGGTGCCGAGATCATGAAAGGCAAGGGGACCTCCAGTGCTGCATTAGCAATGCAGGGTGAAATTCCCGGATTGGTCGTCACACGTACATCATCCCGCCCGGGAAATGAAGATTTAAAGCTTAAAATTCGTGGAGATATATCGGTGAACGATATTGGACCACTTATTATAGTAGATGGTTTGGAAATTCCAGACTGGGAATTTGCTCGAATGAACTCGAATGATATTGAGACAATATCAGTATTAAAAGATGCATCAGCAGCCATTTATGGAACAAAAGCTGCAGGCGGTGTTATTTTGGTTACCACCAAAAGAGGAAAACAAGGTGAGCTTAAAGTGACCTATTCCGGAGCTTATCAATTGAATTATATAAGTAAGCAACTCCCCCTTATGAATATGAAAGAGTGGGCACAGTTTTGGCTGGATGTTGGAGACGCTGATGTTGCCCCTTATGTCAATAGCGCTGGAGTTACCATCACGCCCCTTGCATCATATAGATTTACCACTGCAGAAACTTTTCAAGGATTGGTCAATGGAACAATTGGTGTCAATCCGGCTGATACCGTTTATTTCAATTCAAAGTGGCATCATATATTTTATGACGATCAATTAGATGCAGTCTACGGAACAACTATGTCTCAAAGGCATAATGTAAGTATTTCCGGGGGAACTGAAAAAACAAAAGTCATGACATCTATAGGTTATAGTAACGATCGGTCAATCATCGATTTTGTTTATGATGGCACCAAGAAGTATAACTTCCGTACCAATCTTGATTATAAAATAAACGATCTGATGAAAACGGAGTTTAATATTTCTTATGAATCAGGGTTAGTTGATGAACCAACCACGGCAGTTGGTTATGGAATACAAGATATGTACATTTTCCCGTTGTATAATCCTGCCGGCCAATATTACGACATTTTTGGTTCGAACAATCTATTGGCTAAACTTGATGAAGGCGGCCGGACAAAGACTAATGAGAATATATTGCATGCAGGAGGCAAACTTATCTTTGATTTTAATAAATATTTAAAGGGATTCTCTGTTGAAGCCAGTTCTCATTTCCGTGTGCGTAAGGGAGTCAAAACCGTAAGAACTACATCAGCGTACATGTATGACTGGAAGGGAAACCCCAGCTTTATAATTCCGTCACAGGCTAATACATCTATAAAAATAAATCAATCTGATTACAATTTTCAGGTTAACCAGTTGTTGGGCAACTATTCCAGGGCATTTAATCAGCATAACATCAAAATCACTGCCGGTTTAACCTCTGAGTTGACTCAAGTTCAAACTTATGAAGAGTATCGTGCAAATATGTTAACTGATGCTTTGGATGATTTAAATATCGGTGATGCAACAACACAAACCAATAAAGGTGGCGCAAATGCTGTGGGCCTGGTTTCATATCTCTCACGTGTTAGTTACGATTACAAAAGTATATATCTGTTTGAATTAGTAGGTCGTCGGGATGGATCATCACGCTTACATCCGGATTACAGGTGGAAAAATTTTGGTAGTGTTTCTGGTGGTATCGTTTTTTCAGAAATGGATTTTCTGAGAGGAAAAGCTTTTGACTTATTGAAAGCACGTGTTATTTATGGCAGTACAGGATCCGTAGAGGGTATTGGTGAATATGACTATATCTCCGGCATGTCTACAGGAACTGCTGTATTAGGCTCTACAGGAGCATATGCTAATACTGCCTGGATTGCATCCATGACATCCCTGGACAGAAGCTGGGAAAGGGTTACAAGTTTGAATTATGGCCTTGATTTTGCCTTTTTAAAGCATCGTCTGAGTGGTAGTTTAGACTATTTTGTCAGGAAAAATAATGACATGCTGGTAAGTATCACCTATCCTAAATTAATAGGGGCAACTGTTCCTAAAACCAACAGCGGTGACTTTACCACTAAAGGTTTTGATCTGGTACTGAAATGGAGTGACAAAATAGGAGATATTTATTATAGTGTTGGTGGCTGGTTATCTGATTCGCGCAGTGAGGTAACACGAATGGAAGGAAAAACCTCCATATCGGGTGGATTGAATACAATAATTGAGGGGAAACCTCTTAATGCTCTTTATATTTATCGCACAGATGGGTACCTGCAAAATGAAGATGAGGTATTGGAATATTATAACACATATGGATTCGTTGAACCTGCCGATCAGACTACTTTGAAATCAAGTACACTTCTACCGGTATATCGGGGTGCAAGCCGGCTGCTTCCGGGATGTGTTAATCGTGTTGATACTAATGATGATGGTGGAATAACAACTGATGATTTGGATTATTACGGCGATGCGAATCCTCATTACTCTTTCGGTATTAATCTGGGCATTTCATATAAAAACTTTGACTTCAGCGCAAGGTTCCAGGGTGTTGGTCAACAATATCTTCTCAGGACCAGTTCATTAGCTTATCCCTTCCGTACCTGGTGGACTAATCAAAATTCTACCTGGATTGGTAATACCTGGACAGAGGAAAACCCAAATGCTGAATTTCCGCGCATATCCTATGACGGAAGCCGGAAGAACTGGAATTATGGTCATGCCAACGATATCAATGTAATGAATGTGGCCTATGTAAGAGCGAAAAATATTTCATTAGGTTACACATTACCGACTTCTCTGCTGAATAAAGTAAATATAGACAGGATGCGTCTTTATGTTTCGGCTGACGATTTATTTGTCATATCTAATGTAAGAGATGGATTGGATCCTGAAAAAAAGGCAGACAGTGCCCAGGGGGCAACTGTTCCATACACATCTACAATGGTATTTGGTATTGATATCACATTCTAATTTTAATTTCTAATATTAAGCTAAATAAGTATGAAAAATTTAAATATAAATATGAAAACAATCTTCATGACTATTTTGCTCTCAGGAATATTTCTGAGCGGTTGTGAGAAGTATTTAGATCAGAAACCCCAGGATTCGGTAACGGAGGCGATTTATTTCGAAAACCCGAGCCAGTTTGAGGCTGCTGCCAATTATTTGTATTCATCACTTGAAGGGTTCGGCGCCAATTTTCTAGGTCCCTGGGACCCTGGTACAGATTTATCAGGAAACTTCGGTACTGGAGATGATATGGATTATGCCCGTGGGTCGCTTACCGTTCCAACAACTATCGATTATTGGGATGATACCTACGAAGATCTTCGTAAAGTCAATCAGTTAATTGAAAAGGCTGCTGAATATAAGGATTCACAGAGCGGAATTGCAGTTTCTTTGGGTACTGCACATTTTTTCAGGGCCTGGCATTACTTTATGTTAATGAAGCGCTATGGTGGAGTTCCCCTGATTACCCATTCGCTGGATATAGATTCGGAAGAACTTTATGGTAAAAGAAGTAGCCGCTATGAAGTTTTTGATCAGATTATATCTGATTTAAATATGGCCATTTCATTGGGTTTGCCAAGTGACGCCGCCATTCCCACCGGTAGTAAGGGTAAAATATCAATTGAAGCTGCGAAGTCTCTTAAAGCCATCGCTCTGCTTTACGAAGCAACATGGGAAAAATATGTGGGTACTGATACTGATGGTGACGGCACTAGTTCTGGTGCAGGTAGTACAAAACCAGCGGGTTACCCAACCATTACCACAATGTTAACGGATGCAAAAGCTACGGCGCTGGATGTGATGAATAATGGACCTTTCGAATTATGGGATAAACGAACACAAATAGTAGAGAATGGAGATCCTGTTGATTATAATCATCTTTTCTATTTGTTTTGTCTGGAAGATGCTCAATCAAATCCTGCAGGACTAACCAAAGCCGATAATAAGGAGTTTATTTTTTATAATGTGTACGACTATGTGTTAAAAAAAGCAAACTCAAACCTCAATCATTCAAAACCTTGTACACCTTCCCGAAAGCTTATGGATATGTATCTGTGTACCGATGGTTTACCTGTTCAGTACTCTCCCCTATTCCAGGGATATAGTATGATGGCTTCCGAATTCCGAAACCGCGACCTTCGCGTAACTGCTTTTGTCAGCGAACCTTTAAAACAATACTGGGGACGTGGTGCAGCTACAGATGGTGGAGGCGCTCAATATGATAAGACCTTTGCAACAAGCGGTATTAATTTTGATTACCGTCATGTACCTCAGTTAATTGAAACAAGTGTAACGCGTAACTATGGTTATGAGGGGCGTAAATTTACAAGTGAACATATTGCAAGGGAAAATCAGGAAGAATCCTATAATTATCCTTATATCCGTCTGGCTGAGGTCATATTGACATATGCTGAAGCAACCTGTGAGCTGGGAAATGGAGCTATCTCCGATGCCGACCTCAATCTATCAGTCAATAAAATCAGGTTCCGTTCAGGTGTTGCACCTTTAACAAATGCTCTGATTGCTCCATATTCTGATTTGACCATGCTCGGTGAAATACGCCGCGAGCGTGCAATCGAATTATTCGGCGAAGGCAAACGTATGGATGACATTAAACGTTGGGGTATAGCAATTGAAGAACTTAATATAGACCATTGTACGGTATATATTGCAGGGACGGAATTTGAAACGGCAATAAACCCAAAAGACCCTACAAAAACCATCTATATGGATGTATGGCCGTATGGATTATTACCAGCTGAAGAATCAGTTTCAAGTTATGCCGGCTTTGTTTCAACAAAGGCAGGCGCCTTGGTACTCGACGCTAAGATTGTTCGTAATTTTAAAATCAAAGATTATTTATGGCCGCTTTCAACTGATGAAATTAAACTGAACCCGAATTTTTTGCAAAATCCGGGATGGTAGATAGAATCAAATCTAAATAATCGTAGTTGAAATCAATTCTTTAAAAAGGTTAGGGTTGGTTAGTAAGGGTAGGTTAGATGAGCCGGGAAGTCCGCAAAAGGACTTCCCGGTCATCTACCTTTTTCAGTTCTTCTGATTTCTTTCAAGAATAGCCGACTGGCAACTTACCATTTTTGCAGTTGGCTGTTTTGATTCTTTGGTTATTACTCATAAAAGGATATGATGGGTTCAGGACGTGATCCTTCAACAAAATATTATAATGAAGCTTCTTTTAATCATCATATTCTATTTAATGGCAACTCTGAGCTTATTTGCTCAGGTGATTTTCCCGAATCATATTGAACATCAGCATCCCAGGCTTGTTTCAACAGGTGTAGACAAGTTCTGTCTGAAACAACAGATTGAGAACAATCCGCAAGTAAGTACAGCCTACAGAAACTTTAAAAAACGTGTTGATATCTACACCGAACAGCATGTTGATGATCCTCAATGGATAGTTTCCCGCCTGCAAATGTATTGGAAAACACATGCTATCGATGTTTACATTAAAGGAGGCGTTTATTCACATGCCGAAGGCCATGCCCCTGTTCCCACAGTGCGGTTTGCCGGAGCACGCGATCCTGTGACATCTTATTTAAAGCCAAAGCTCGAAGATATAAAGCCTTATATGGATGATGAGCGCGGGCTTTGGGTGCAGAACAAAACAACCCGGAATTGGGAATGGGTCAAACAAGAGAAAACCGCCAGAATAATTGAGTCAATCAATAGCGAAATTATTGGATTGGCAAGCCATGCGGCATTGATTTACTGGCTTGAAGGCGATGAGAAATATGCCAAATTTGCTTTTGATTTGTTTGACACTTACATGGTGGGCATGTCTTACCGGAAAGAACCTTATGACCTGAACCACGGGCATCATCAAACCCTTGTCGGGCTTTCGTCCTTCCAGGTTATTCATGAAAGTATTGTTAGAGATATGACTTCTTGTTACGATTATTTATACGGATACCTTCAGCAAACTGCACCCGGGACACCTATTCTGACCGTTGGGAGCAAACAACTTAATGGGAAACGGATAAATGAAGGAATTAATAAGATGATTGTATTTGAGGTACCGGTTCTCTCCTGGCAACAACTAAATTTTAAAATTGAAAACTAATAGGTAAAGATTTTAGGTCACTAGCAACATTGTGAAATCCCTCTATGGGGAAGGAAAATAAAAGAATATTGAGATACCCAATGATAATACCGGGACTTACTTCAGTAACATTTAGAAACAGAACACCTCAGGAGGTTGTCAGGATGGCTTTGAAGGCAGGTCTGATGGGGATCGAGTGGGGAGGCGATATCCATGTACCTGTTGGTGATGTTAATCAGGCGGCAAAAGTATTCGGTTTAACGAGGAACTCAGGCTTGCAAGTGAGTGCTTACGGATCATATTATACTGTAGGAAAAAGTAGCGATGATGGGATTCGGTTTGATGATGTTCTTCAAACTGCTGAAGCGCTAAATGCTCCGGTTATCAGGATTTGGGCTGGTGAGAATGGCAGCGGTGAATCCACACAGAAATATCGCAGGATGGTACTTGATGAGACTTTGAAAATAGCGGATGAGGCAGGAAGAAGTGGAATAGGACTTGCCTTTGAATTTCATGAGAATACCCTGAACGACAGCTATGAAGCTTGTTGTGAACTACTAACTGATTTGAATCACCCTGTAGTAAATACGTTCTGGCAGCCGGTACATGGTGCCGGGCCGGATATTAACGGAGCAGGGATAGATTTGATCCTTCCCTGGATAGTGGGGGTTCATATATTCCACTGGTGGCCAAAAGCTGAAATACGATTACCTCTCCGGCATGGAGAAGGTGATTGGAAAGAGTATTTATACAGGTTGTCTGGGTTATCCCGGAAAATTTTTGGGAATCTTGAATTTATAAAGGATAACTCCCAGGAGCAATTTTTTAATGATGCAAGCACATTGCTGGAATTGACCGGATATAACAATATTAATGGTGGCAGAGAAATAAATGGTAGTGTTTAAAACATAATATTAAGAGTATGACAATTTACGATTATATTGTAATAGTTTTCTATCTGGCTTTTATGTTTTTCATGGGGCCTATTTATAAAAGTTTCAGTAAGTCTGCCAGTGATTTCTTTCGTGGTGGAGGTGGCATGCTCTGGTGGGTAGTAGGAAGTTCCACTTTTATGTCCACCTTTTCAGCCTGGTCGTTCACAGGAGGGGCTGCCAAGGCCTATGAAACAGGTACCTTCTTTTTATTGCTTTTTGGATGCAATGTACTGGTTTATATATTTACCTATTTCTTTACAGCAGCAAAGTTCCGGCAAATGCGGGTAGTCACTGCCATTGAGGCTATTCAGAAACGTTTCGGGAACAGCAACGAGCAGGTATTTGCGTGGTTGCCCATGTTTTATAACCTGATTATGGGAGGAATGTACCTCTATGCAATCTCTGTATTTATGTACGGAGTATTCGGAGTAAACATCGTTTTGCTTATCGTAGTGCTCGGCTCAGTAGTATTCCTGATGACACTTATAGGGGGGTCGTGGGCGGCAACAGCCGGTGATTTTGTACAAATGCTTATTGTATTATCCATAACACTGGTCATGGCGTTTCTTACCCTGACTGATCCAATTACAGGCGGTATCAAAGGATTGATAGAAAAACTCCCTGCCCAGCACTTAAACTGGTCTTTGTTTGACCGGCCATGGGTAGTTGCATTTTTTGCTATCACCCTGTTGGTCAACCAACTGGTTCAGATGAATAGTATGACATCAACCGGAGGGGCTAAGTACGTTTTTGTTAAGAATGGTAGAGATTCCAGGCGTTCGGTACTGGTTTCCATATTCGGATATTTGTTCCTTTCTCCTATTTGGATGATACCAGCAGTAGCTGCTACTTTTTTCCATCCCAATCTGGCAGCAGAGTTCCCGCTTCTGAATAATCCTAACGAAGGGGCTTATGTAGCCATGGCGCAAACCTTGTTGCCAACAGGCCTTCTCGGCCTTCTTGTATGTGCTATTTTTGCCGCAACACTTACAACTATAAATACCTTTCTGAATGTATCCTCCGGTGCATTTGTTCGAAATTTCTACATTCGTGTGGTCAATAAAAATGCCAGCGAATCTAAACAAATCCTGATAGGCAGGATCTTTATTTTAATTTATGGAATATTAATGATATTAATGGCTATATATTTCCAGGGCCTAAAGGATACGCCACTTTTCGACCTGTTGTTAATAGCAGCTGCTTCGGTTGGAATCCCATCCACAATTCCCCTGTTTTTCGGGATTTTCGTGAAGAAAACTCCGCCCTGGTCAGCCTGGAGTACCATGCTGCTTGGATTTATACTGGCAATAGTTCTTCGGATAGTTCTGACTAATGAATTTATAAGCTCCCTGTTCTCGCCGGAAAGAGTATTTGCCGGGCAAGAGTTGCAAGATTTGAATATTGCCTTAACTACCGGGGTACTCTTTGTATTTTGTACATCCTGGTTCTTTAGTTCCATGTTCTTTTACAAACGTGAAAAGAAAGAATACATAAAGCAAGTAGACGAATTTTTTGTGGAAATGGATACACCCATAATTATGGACGAAGAACACATAGGCGAGCATGAAAGCGATAGCCGGCAATATGGAGTACTTGGAAAGCTTTGTCTGATTTATGGAGGATTTGTTATGCTATTAAATTTTATACCCAATAGCTGGGAAGCCAGAATATATATATCTCTGTGTGGCCTACTGATACTGATAACAGGCCTGGTACTCAAGAGAAAAAGTGACATAATCAGTAAAAAAATAGTAAAAGTTTAACAATTCGTGAAATGAACAAGATGGAGAAATTTTTCTCTTTGCTCGATTTAAATAAAGAAGGACTTGAGAGTATAAAAAAACAAGCAGATCAGAAGAATTATGAAAAAGCAGCAGCAGAATTGCTGACTTATTATCGAAACCGTTCCGGCATTCATTATTATGATGGATGGGAAAGGCCGGCAATTGATCCTGATTTAAATACGAAAGAAGCAGATGAGGTTTGTAATAACCACATTGTACACATGGATTTGCCGGAAGATATAGACTGGCTCGCCAATCCACACGACGATCCGGAATGGACATACTGTATTAACAGGCACGAATTTTTAACTTCTCTTGGACGGGCATATTGGTACACTGGCAATGAAAAATATACATTGGCATTTAAAAGATTATTAACGGATTGGATTAAGAAAAACCCAATGCCCGATTTAGAATGGATGCTAAATGTTGACAGCGAGACCAGCCGGATGCATTTTATGAAAGCTGCAAATTGGAGGCCTTTAACTCTTGGGATCAGGATGTACACTTCTTTTGTGCCAAATTTTTACCACTTTTTGAATTCTCCCAATTTTACACCTGACTTTTTAGTAACCATGCTTCATACAATGTACGAACATGCGAAACATACAAGGTTGTATTACACCAGGCATAAAAGTTATTTCAACGTGTCCCCAAACTGGGGGCTGATGGAATCGAACGGTTTGGCTCACATGGGTATCCTTTTTCCAGAGTTTAAAGAATCTAACGACTGGCGTGTTGAAGCCATGTCGCGTTTTGAAGAACAAATAAGGATGCAGGTATTGCCCGATGGTATGCAGGTAGAGCGTGCATCTGGTTACAACCTTGTGTGTACCTTCTGTTTTTTACAGATTTTAGACCTTGCACTTCGCAACAACGTCAGGGTAAGCGATACCTATATGAAGATTGCAGAAAAAATGGTCGATTTTGTGATGGGTATTATGAAACCACATGGCGTCCACCCCATGCTGAAAGATGCCGATGAAAGCGATGTATTTGGAGAACGTGCTTCGTATGGCTTATGGGAAGATATTAACAACCTGAACATGCTCGAAGATGCCAACGATTTGCGTTGGGTATTTAAAGCAGGTGCGCGTCTGTTTAACAGACCAGATTTTATGTATGTTGCCACACACGGGAAAATAGGTGTAAAACCTAAAATTAACTCAGTTGCTGCACCGTATGCCGGATTTTTCACTATGCGTTCAGGTTGGGAAAACGACGATTTATACATGGTTTATACCTGTGGTGAATTAGGAGTTATGGATCAGAGTTGTGTACACGGTAATGCCGATGCTCTTAGCATTGATGTATCTGGTTATGGCGAAACCCTGTTGATCGACCCGGGACGATATATGTATGAAGGCCCCTGGCGGGTTGCGTTTAAAAATACAAAAGCACACAATACCATTGCTGTTGACAATCAGGATTCATCAGAACTTGCCGATGGCTGGATGTTTAAAACAAAGGCCAAAAGTATTCAGCATTGCTGGGCTGCTACCGATAAATTCGACTATGTTGACGGGAGCCACGAAGGTTATCACCGGCTGGGCGATCCAGTAACACACAGGAGGAAAGTTTGTTTTATTAAACCTGATTTCTGGCTGATATTGGATGAGTTGACTGCAGGTGATAAGCATACCTACGACCAATATTTTCATTTTGGCCCGGATGCAGAAATTTCCAATGGAGATAAGCTCGAAGTTACAGCAAAATACAAGAATGGTGCAGGTATCGTTGTTAAACCCGTTAATACTGATAACCTTAAAATTGACCATTATAAAGGCACGATGGACCCGCTTTCATATGTTTCGTATGATTATGCTGTAAAAGTCCCTGCCCCTGTGGTTAAATACTCAAAAGAGGATAAAACTACACATTTTGCTACCTTATTGGTGCCATTTAAAAATAAACCTGCAGGATATAAGGTTGAAGCAATTAGTAAAAATGAATACAAAGTTATTTTCGATAATCAAATCTATCTGATTATCTTTTCCGATGGTTCTGAAAAGACTGTTGGCGACTTTCAATTCGATGGTGAAATGCTTTGTGCCCAATTCGACGCTCAAAATAATCTGGTAAATTGTTATGGGGCAAAAACATCAAAAATAAGTTATAAGGGCAAAACCGTTTTAGATTCTGTAATACGTCATAAAATTGATGCAATAAGTATTGTAAAGTAATTTTTTTCAACATAAAATAAATTTTAGGAGGAATAAGAAAATGTACAATCTTAAGGCAGATACCCTGAAGAGGGGGAAATTAGTGAGTGGCATTCTGTCAAAAATGACACTTGACGAAAAGGTAGGCCAATGTTTTACAATACATTGGGGAGGTTCCCTGATAACACCCTATTTAGTTGAAGCCATTGAAAAATTACATATCGGGGGATTAAGGGTTACTCCGTTTGGTCAAAACTCAAGAAGAGGTAAACACTACCACCAAAGTCTGGATTATAACTACACATATCCAAAAGGCTACCAGAAAATTAAACAAAACATGTTTATCCCCGGGTCTGAAGTTTTTGTTTCGGCAGAAGAATATGCTGAGCGATTAAATAGGCTGCAAAAAATTGCAACATCGCGTAACCCGGGAATCCCGCTTCACATTTCGATTGACCAGGAAGGTGATGTAAGCCGCGACTTTAGTTTTGATGGGATTAACCTCTTCCCTTCAGTTATGGGTTTAACTGCTACCGGCGACCCTAAAGTAGTATATGAGGTTGGTAAAGCTATTGGTTTACAGTTAAGAGCTATCGGTATCACTAATATACATTCACCGGTGTTAGATGTGAATATGAACCCTATGAATCCTGAAATTAACATCAGGGCATTTGGTGACGATCCAAAAATAATTGCCGAATACTCGCTTGCATATATCAAGGGGTTGATGGACGGAGGACTTGTTCCTACCGCAAAACATTTTCCGGGCAGGGGCGACTCGGATATTGATGCCCATTATGCTGTACCTGTAGTTAAAGGCGACCTCAAAAGACTTGATGATGTAGAGGTTTATCCATATAAAATTTTAATCGATGCGGGGTTGCCAAGTATTATGCTTGCGCATACCTTAGTTCCATCTGTTGATTCAAGTAACGAAATCTCCACAACTTCGAAAAAAATTGTTACTGATTACCTGCGTGGAACACTCGGTTTTGATGGCGTAATCACTACAGATAGCATTACCATGGGTGCATTGATGGAAAAGTATGGTGTGGGAAAATCATGTGCCATGGCTTTTAAAGCCGGCTGTGACCTGATCCTGAACAAGACAGAAGATGAATTCCGTGACCAGGGTTTCTGCGAATTGAAGCGTTTTGTTGAAGAGGGTGAAATTCCTATCGGACAACTTGATGCATCGGTAACCCGCATATTGAATATGAAGTATAACCTGGGAATGTTTGACAACATGGGCCAGGAAATAATAGCCAATGTGAGCAAACCAATGCGCGACAAGGCTATTATTGTTACAGCTAGGGAAGCTGCCGAAAAATGTCTTACCGTGCTTCGCGACGAAGAAAGCATTCTTCCTGTTAAAAAAGGTCAGAAAGTAATGGTGATCGAACAAAAAGTGCTGGATGGCTATTCAGGGTTCGATGTATATTGTAACAACAAGGCGTTTAATCAGGCAATGTACGAACATTCAATGGATATTATTGGATTGGATACTCAGTTCAAAGCAACAAAAGACGACGAAGAGTTCCTTATGCAATATGTTGATGACGTTGATGTTATTGTTGCTACAAATTATTACTGGAGACTTTGCCCTGCTAACAATACTGATCTGATCCGTAAATTAGTTGCAATGGGTAAAAAAGTTGTGGTTGTAACCAACTGTCCTTACGAATTGGGCGCACCTGCCGAGGCAAAAAGCATAATTTGCAACTATTCTATTACTCCCGAAAGTTTACAAGCTTCTGCTCGACTTATCTATGGTGAAATTGAATCGCAAGGCAAATGGATGCTAAAGCATTACGACATGCCGGTTAAATCAAAGTTGGAATCGTCATTTAAGATCAAAGGTGGTATAACCGAAGATGGTGATAACGAGATTAAGCAGGTGATATTTTAAAAAAGTCGGGGTAGCGTGACAAGCGATACCTTTAGTGCTGTTCATTTTACCTGATAAAAAAAATAACTCACAGCTTACATATTTAAAATAGATTATTAAAACATGCAAACTAATAGATTAAAATAATGAAAAATGTACTCTTTTTTTTTGTAATTGCATGTTTATTTGCTTTTTATAGCTGCACAGGCCAAACGATTGAAATATTTGTCAGTCAAACAGGGCAATCATATAATAATGGGACAAAGGAAGCTCCCCTGGCGAAGATTGACGAGGCAATCGAAAAGGCAAAACAAATAAAACAACAGGATAGTAAAGCTGAAATTTCGATCAATATACTTCCTGGGAATTACTATTTATTTTCCCCTATTACTATCAACTCATCGCTTAATGGATTAAAATTGAAAGGTGCTGGCGATTCATTAGTTACGATAAAAGGTTCAATTCCTTTAGCTCTCAGTTGGGAAAAACAGAGCGGCAATATTTATGTTTCCAATGTGGCTGATAATACTGATTTTGATCAGTTTGTTGTGAATAATAAACTTCAGATTTTAGCCCGTTATCCAAATTATGACGAAAATGGTGGTCATTGGCAAGGATATGCTGCCGACGCAATTTCAAAAGAGCGGATCAAAAAGTGGAAGCATCCAGAAGGAGCTATTTTTCATGCCATGCATAGTGGCCAGTGGGGTGGAATGCATTACGTAATTACCGGAGTTGATGCTAATGGCGAAGCAATTCTGAAAGGTGGGTTTCAAAATAATCGTCCATCCCGCCCGCATCCGGAATACCGGATGGTTGAAAATGTGCTGGAAGAGTTGGATTCTCCGGGTGAATGGTTCCTGGATAAAGCCAGTCACAAAATTTATTATTGGCCTGACAAAAACGTTGATCTGGCAAAAGCAAGCTGCGAAGGGGTCGTCCTCAAAAATTTAATTACAATTAAGGGCGATGAAAAATCACCGGTGAAAGATGTTGCGATCACAGGTATAAAGTTCGAATATGCTCAGAGGACATTTATGGAATTATACGAACCATTGCTGCGCAGTGATTGGACCATCTATCGTGGTGGTGCAGTTTTCATCGAAGGTGCTGAAAATTGCCTGGTACAAGATTGTGAATTTACCAATTTAGGTGGAAACGTTATTTTCGTCAGCGGCTATAATCGAAATATACAAATATCAGGCAATCAAATTCATGAATGTGGCGCCAGCGCCATTTGTTTCGTTGGTAATCCTTCAGCCGTTCGTTCGCCTTCTTTTCAATATGGGCAATTTGTTCCTGTTGATGAAATGGATACCATTTCAGGTCCCAAAAATAATTTGTATCCAATGAATTGTGTTGCTGAAGATAATCTCATCTACCGGATTGGTCGGATCGAGAAACAAACAGCAGGCGTAGAAATTTCGATGGCGATGAATATTACCGTTCGTCACAACAGTATCTATGAAGTACCCCGGGCTGGAATTAACATTGGTGACGGAACCTGGGGCGGCCATCTTCTTGAATACAACGATGTTTTCAATACCGTTTTGGAATCTGGCGATCATGGCTCTTTTAACTCATGGGGACGTGACCGGTTCTGGCTCTCCAAACGTAATGTAATGGACAGTCTGACTCTGGCTAATCCAAATATGCCCAGATGGGATGCCATCCATACAACCATAATCCGGAATAACCGGTTCCGTTGCGATCATGGCTGGGACATTGATCTCGACGATGGCTCTTCAAATTATCACATCTATAATAATTTATGCCTAAGGGGAGGTCTTAAATTGCGAGAAGGATTTTATCGCGTGGTTGAAAATAATATTATAGTGAATAACTCTTTTCACCCTCACGTTTGGTTTGTCAACAGCGATGACATATTTCGGAGAAACATTCTTGGCGGAGAGCATAAAGATGTACGACTTCAAGCCTGGGGAAAAGAGATCGATTATAATTTATTCCCGGATGAAGAGTCACTCTTGAAAGTTCAAATTTATGATATAGACGCGCATAGCAGATTTGGTGATCCCTTATTTAATAACCCACAACAGTTGGATTTTAGTGTGGCCGTCAACTCGCCGGCACTTAAACTTGGTTTTATAAACTTTCCTATGAATAATTTTGGGGTGCAAAGTGCCAGGTTTAAAAAAATAGCCAGGACTCCTGAAATTCCGATCATCAAAAAACCGGATGCAACTAATCTTAAAGTCAGCCCAGTTATTTCCTGGTTGCGGACTGACCTTAAAAGCGTCGATTCAAAGGAAGAACAATCGGCTTACGGCTTGAACTCGCTGGAAGGAGTGATTGTATTGAATATCGGGAGAGGTAGTATTGCCGGGGAATCAGGATTAAAAAAGGAGATGTTATTCTTGAAGCAGATGGCAGAAAGATTAATAATCTAAAAGATTTTTTGAGACTTCTTAAGGAAAGCACCCAATCAAATACTATTTTCCTGGTTGTTATGAGAAATCAATCCGAACAATCAATAACTATTAAAATGAAATAAAAAAGATATGAGAAGAGGAATAATCAACAGAGGAGTTATGTCTGGTGCATTTTTTGGCTTGCTTTTTATTTTTAATGTTAGCAACGCGCAAACAGCAAAATTGATCTACACCACACCAACCAAAAGGTGGGTAGAGCAGAAGAAGCCCTTGCCATTAAGCAGGGCCAATGAGTTAACTCCCGATGTAATTGTTTATCCGGATAGCGCCTTGTTAGTAATTGATGGCATTGGCGGGGCATTTAATGAATTGGGATGGACGGCTCTAAAATCTTCCGCAGGTAAGAACCATTTGGCTTTTAAACTAAAAGATGGAAGAATAATATTACTTGTCAATAATCCAAAAGAGACGGAAGAATCAGTAAATGTGAATATTGGGAAATCGGTTCTTTTAGTGCAGTTGCAACCCACATCCATCAATACGATTATAATTCAGGATAAAAATTAAGCAATGAATAAAAAAAAATGAATGATAAAAAACTGAAAATGATAAGGTTAGCTATTGAAACAAATGACATTTATCATGCGCTTTCCCTGTCTGCTGAAAATCAGTTATTCGTTTCATTATATGATTAAAATTTTGGTTTAAAAAAAATGTCGGAAGTAATATTAAAAAATAAACAGATGAAAAAAACAGCTCTGATCATATCAACACTTATTTTTCTTTTTACCGCGTGCCAAACCAAAAATAGTTCAAGCGCGAAGAAACTTACCGATGATGAACGCATGGAATGGTGGCGCGATGCCCGATTCGGAATGTTTATCCATTGGGGATCTTATGCCATGCTTGGTGGTGAGTACAAAGGCGACACCTGTAAAGGTGGCGCAGAATGGGTAATGGATAAATTGGATATTACCATTCCTGATTATGAGAAAATTGTCGCGCAGTTTAATCCTGAAAAATTCAATGCCGACGAATGGGTGACTATGGCCAAAGATGCAGGTATGAAATACATCGTTTTGACTTCGAAACACCATGAAGGTTTTTGTATGTGGGATTCGAAAGTAACCGATTATGACATTATGGATTTTACTCCTTTTAAACGTGATATTGTTAAAGAGCTTTCGGAAGCCTGTAAAAAGCAGGGGATCAAATTCTGTTTTTATTATTCAATCGTAGATTGGCATCATCCTCAGGCACAGGCGCCTTTATACCCGAATTACAATGCCGGGCAAAAAGATTCAACTGTATTTAATCCTGAGTTTCCCAAATATTTTGAGAATTACCTGAAGCCACAAATCAAAGAATTACTGACAAATTACGGTGATATCGGTGTGGTATGGTTCGATGGCGACTGGATCCCTGATTATAAAACTGAAATGGGGAAAGAGTTGTATAAGTTCATCCGTGATATCCAACCCAATACGATTGTAAATAATCGTGTTGATAAAGGTCGTACAGGAATGAGCGGACTTGACAAAGAAGGTGTTTTTGCAGGCGATTTTGGCACTCCTGAGCAGGAAATTCCGGCAACCGGAATCAGTTCCGATTGGGAATCGTGCATGACCATGAATGGTTCGTGGGGTTACAAGCCATCCGATCATAATTGGAAAAGCAGTGAAGAGCTCATTCGCAATTTGATCGATATTGTTTCGAAGGGTGGAAATTTTCTGCTTAATGTGGGTCCTGACTCACAAGGTTTATTTCCACCTGAAAGTGTGGAACGCCTGAAAGCAATGGGTGTTTGGACAAAAGCCAACGCCGAATCGATTTACGGGGCGAAAGCCAGTCCTTATGATCGGCCTGATTGGGGAAGATATACCAGTAAACCGGGAGTGGTTTATGCCCATGTTTTTGATTGGCCTAAAGATGGGATACTGGCTTTGAATAAAAACATTCAGGTGAAATCTGCCAGCCTTTTAGCCGATCCGACAACAGAATTGAAATTTAAGGCTGATGATTCTGGTGTCACTATTTTCCTCCCAACGATGGCTGCGGATACCATTGCAACCGTTGTGAAGATTATAGTTGAACCGGCGAAGGATTAGAATCAACAAAAACCAATAAAATGAAACATTTGAAACTTCTTTTTATTGCCATTTATTTATTCAATTTAAATGGGTATGGCCAAACTGTTTCCAACAAAACAGATACCCAAAAAGTAAAAGTAATTGGCCATGCCCATATGGATCCGGTGTATCGATGGAGGTGGAACGAAATTGAAACCCGGGAGATTTATAAAACTTTTTCTGACGTGCTAAATACATTAGACAAGTATCCTGAATTACATTTTGCCCAAAGTTATCTTTTATATTATTCAACCATTCAAAAACGTTTTCCTGCTTTATTCGAAGAGGTTAAACACAGTATAAATAACAAAAGGTGGAGTGTTGTTGGTGGCCAGTGGGTAGAGCCTGATGAAACCCTCTCTTCCGGAGAAAGTCTTATCCGGCAGTTCTTCTCTGCAAACCGGACCGCAGATTATATGAACCAGGATATTGAGATGTGTATATATCTGGATAACACCGGGGAATACGGATTTACTATTAATGAAGGCATTTTAACCATGTCGGTCGTGCGTGGAGCAAGAGACATGGACCCAAGAATGGATGAAGGGAAACATTCATTTCCATTGGAAAAATCGTTTTTTAATATAAAAAGCGACCATATAATTATTTCAAGCCTGAAAACCAAACAAGATGCATATGAACTAAATCCTCTCATATTGCGGATAGTGGAAACCGAAGGAAGAGATGAAGATGTTTCAGTTCAGTTGCCTTATAATGCTGTTTCGGTAACGGAATGTAACCATTTGGAACATGCAATTGAGCCACGAAGTGAAATAAAAATTCAGGAAAAACAATTCAGCTTTAAGATGGGGCATGATCAGATTCGAACATTTATGATTGAATTTTAAAAGCTATGGGAAAAGAATTTGGAATTAAAATGAATAAATATATTATCCGTATGAGCATTAGTTGGATAATCCTTATTGTTCTGTCTGATTTAGCTTTTTGTCAGCCAAAATCAGACAAAATTGATGTTTTAATAGTTGACGGTTTTAATAATCACGATTGGAAACAAACTTCTTATGTTGTTAAAACAATTCTGGAAAAGAGTGGATTGTTCAGAGTCTCTATTTCAACTGCTCCCTCTGAACCAGAAGATAAAGACTGGAATTCATGGAACCCTGTCTTTAGAAACTTTGACGTTGTTATTCAGAATACAAATAATATTAATAATAAGGAAATCAGTTGGCCAAAGAAAGTGGAAAAAAGATTGGAGAAATATGTGCGATCAGGCGGGGGATTGTATGTATTTCACTCAGCCAATAATGCATTTTCAGATTGGGCTGAATACAATTTGATGATCGGATTAGGATGGAGAGCAAAAGAGTATGGGATTGCCCTGCAAGTCAAAGAGAATGGTGAAATAGAGAAAGTCCCTGCTGGTGAGGGAATGGCTACATACCATGGCCCCAGGAATGACGAAGTAATACATATTCTAAATAAGCATCCCATCAATAGCAGTTTTCCAAACGCATGGAAAACACCTGACATGGAACTTTATAAATACGCCAGGGGGCCTGCTGAGAACCTAACCGTCATATCCTATGCCAGGGATGAAGAAACAAATATCAACTGGCCTGTTGAATGGACTGTAGCTTATGGAAAAGGAAGGGTATATAATTCCAGTATGGGGCATCTTTGGAAGGGAGAAATATATCCGGTTAGCTTCAGATGCATCGGATTTCAAACTACTTTGATCCGGGCAACTGAGTGGTTGGCCACTGGCAAAGTTACCTATAAGGTTCCTGAGGATTTCCCGACGGAATCCAAAATTAGTTTGGTGGAACCAGATTTAAATAAATAAACTACAAATGAAGAAATTAGTATTTAATAAACACTAAAAATAATCTAATCCGAAAAGACATGGTTGCAAAAAACAGATTTTTATTTCTGACCATTGTAATTGGTCTTATTTCTTTACAGATCCAGGCAACAACATATTATGTTTCGGTGTCGGGCAATGATCAATTCCAGGGTACAAAACAACATCCGTACAGAACTATTAACCGGGGTGCTGCAATGGCTATGCCCGGGGATACGGTGTTCGTCATGGAGGGAGTATACAGGGAAAGGGTGGCTCCACCCAGAAGCGGACAACTTGGCAAACCAATTTTGTTTCTGGGTGAACCCGGAAAAAATGTATATATAAAAGGATCGGAAGTTTGGGAGCCGGAATGGGAGAAAGCCGGAAATGGAAGCTGGTATGCCGTACCTGAAGACTACCTTTTTACGGACAGAAGTCCGGAATACATTGATAGTTATAATCCGTTTAAGGCGGAACTGGCCTCTACGCCATATGAAAGGCAGGGAAAATACGAAAAAGAGAGAGGATGGGAAGGGGATACAACCCTTGTATATAGCTGCGGACAGGTAATTGTTGATGACGAGCTGTTTATTGAGGTTCCGTTTAAGGATGAACTCAAATCAGGCACATGGCATTATGAAGAGGAAACGGGGCGTATCTATGTAAATTTTGGTGAATCGGATCCTGGTTCTCATATTGTTGAAATCACCACACGACGCAGGATTTTTGCACCCTATGTACGGGGACTTGGGTATATCACCGTTGAAGGTTTTATTATGGAATATGCCGGAACCAATTATCCAACCAATTTCTGGATGGAAGACCGCTGGGCGCAGAAGGGGGCTATGGGAATTGAAGCCGGGCACCATTGGGTGATACGAAAAAATGTGATACGACGTATCAAAACATTTGCAATTGATTGCGGGTATGTTGACCAGCACGGCAGAGCACAGGGCCTTATACCCCACGACAACATCATTGAAGATAATTACATACTTGAAAACGGGTGTGCAGGGATCATGTCAAGTGCCTCGGTCGATTTGATTATCAGGGGCAATGTGGTGATGTATAATAATACTCTTGGATTCCTGGGAATGAAACGTTGGGAACAGGCTGGAATAAAATGTCATGATATGAAAAATGGCCTTATTGAAGGGAATTACATCGCTCATAATTACCTCACCGCCGGCATCTGGTTTGATGCCATGTTCCCTGATGCCAGGATAACCAGGAATGTGCTCGCGTTTAACGGCAGAAGCGGAATTTTTCTTGAGATGTCTGACTATGATTTTGACAGGTGCTTCATCGATAACAATGTAATAATTGGCAATGCCACCAGCCAGGTTTATATGCATGACGCCTCTGGAGCTACATTCATGCATAATATTTTGGCTTTTAGTCAGAAACAACCTGAATATGGACAGGCTGTTTTTCTGAGGCAGACCGATTCCAGAACCCGGACATATCATCATTCATTCTACAATAACTTGTTTATAGATAATTCCAGTATATATAATATCAACTATCCATCCCACAGGGGAGGTCCTCAGAAAATGGATTATAATGTCTACGCTACTGGTGAAAAGGACAGGTTGTTCTGCATCAGTAAGCTCACCGATCGTCCCAGTCCCTATACAGACGATGAATTCATGAGCCTGATAAAAAAGGATCTCGGAAAAATGGCACCCCCCGAAAACAAGATGGCTGGCAGCCATCTTGTTGAAGTACCCGATAAAATGTGCGGAAATCACAGGCAGTCGGAGGAAGAGATAAATTCTCCTAGGGGACTGGCTCACCTGACCCTGGCTGAGTGGAGAGCTTTCTGGAAGAGCCATGAACTGGCTAATGATAGTAACAGTATTCTTTCCAGGCAAACGAAGATCAGTTATAATCCTGATACTCATGAACTGATACTCGATGTTGCTTTTGATCCTGCTGCCGTGGGATCTCAAAACCATAAATTTGTTGACAATGACTTCTTCAGGAATAAGGTACCTCAGAACGGGAAAGCCCTTCCCGGGCCATTTCAGCAGCTTAGGAAAGGAAGGAACAGTTTTATAGTATGGGATGGATTGAAAATACTCGAACAGGGCAAACTTCCGGATCCCAGTGTTTTCCAACATATAAATTAAGACTCCATGCGATGTGGAAGAATTTCTCATTCAGAAGGTGGTAGATTTTACTTTAAGTCATGTTATATTTACAGTTATTAAAAAGATAAAATGAAAAGAACAATCTTAATAATTGTATTTCTTGTATTGATAATTTTAAAAGGTCAATCACAAGAGAATCTAAAGGTTAAAACCCTTCCAGATGAGAAACGGCTGGAGTGGTGGAGCGATGCCCGTTTTGGCATGTTCATCCACTGGGGGGTTTATGCACAGGATGGTTGTTTCTGGAATGGTAAAGATGGTCGTTCAGAGCACATGATGCGCATTTTGGAAATACCAATTTCGGAATATGTGAAAATTGCCGCTCAATTTAACCCTGTTAATTTTAATGCGGATGAATGGGCGAAAATCGCAAAAGACGCCGGCATGAAATACATGGTCATCACCTCGAAACATCACGATGGTTTTGAAATGTTTAATAGCCCTGGTAACGATTACAACATTGTCAAACAAACTCCATGGAAACGGGATCCGATTAAAGAACTTACCGGGGCTTGCGCAAAACAAGGTTTGAAATTTGGTGTATACTATTCGCTGGGCAGAGATTGGCACGATCCCGACTGTAACTCAATTGGAGGTAAGCGAAGCAATACCTGGGATTTCCCCGATGAAGCAAAAAAGGATTATTCGAAATATTTCGAACGAAAGGTGAAACCTCAAATTACCGAATTATTGACCCAATACCATCCCGCCATTATTTGGTTCGATACTCCTGAATTGATTACACTGGACGAGAGCCAGGAACTTTTGGCCCTGATCCATCATATTGATCCGAATTGTATCGTCAATCAGAGGATAGGTAACCGTTTAGGCGACTACGCCGTTCAGGAACAAAAAATTCCAGCCGGCGGCGAACCTCAACCATGGGAAACCTGTATGACCTTGAATGGAGCCTGGGGATACCATAAGAACGATGAAAATTGGAAATCGGCCGATTCATTAATCCATAGTATAATTGACATAGCAAGCAAAGGAGGAAATCTTCTTTTAAATGTGGGTCCAACCGGTGAGGGGATTATTCCAGAACCGTCTGTAAAAAGATTACAAGAGATGGGCAAATGGCTAAAAGTAAACGGAGAAGCAATTTACGGTACCAAGTTCAGTCCATTCGACAAATTTTCTTGGGGGCGGTGTACCCAAAAGGTGGTGGAAAACGGGAATACAGCTCTTTATTTCTCAATATTTGACTGGCCTGCTGACGGGAAACTGGTACTACCGAAATTCACAAATAAAATCCTTAAATCCACGCTTCTGGCAAATGGTAAGGCTGTTAAAACCTCATCTGTTGATGAAGGATTAAGGATTGAACTGCCGTCTATTGCACCTGATTCAATTGCAAGCGTGGTTAAAATTATTGTAAAAGGGACGGTCGATAACCAGTTTAAACCAGATTCAAAAGAATAACAGACAATACGGTATAATACAAATTAATTTTAATAATATAAATATGAAAACAAAAGTACTGGTAGTTGCATTTTTTGTGTTGCTAATCAATTCCGGATACGCACAAGATCAATCAAAAGCTGATAAGCTCACGAAAGAAAAACGTATGGAATGGTGGCAGGAAGCCCGTTTCGGGATGTTTATTCATTGGGGTATTTATTCGGTTCCTGCCGGACAATACAATGGGAAAACGATTTCCAACAGTGCTGAATGGATCATGAACAAAGGTCAGATTCCACTATGTGATTACATGAAATATTCTGACCAGTTTAATCCCGTTAATTTCGATGCCAAAGCATTTGTCGGATTGGCAAAGGAGGCCGGAATGAAGTATATGGTGATTACCTCGAAACATCATGATGGATTCTCGATGTTCGACTCAAAAAGTAATCCCTTCAATATTGTTAATGCAACTCCATTTAAACGTGACATCCTTAAAGAGCTTGCTGATGAGTGCGAGAAACAGGGTATCCGATTTGGCTTCTATTATTCCCAGGCGCAGGACTGGAGTCATCCGGGAGGCATCGGAAACACCTGGGATAAGAAGATGCAGCGTGTCAGCACCGATGTGTATGTTTACGAAAAGGCCCTTCCAGAGGTTAATCAACTCCTTACCGAATATGGCCCCATTGCTATATTCTGGTGGGATACCCCAAGGGCAATGTCAAAAGAAGTCGTCGATAGCCTTTATCGCATAACTGGAATTCTTCAACCCGGCATTATTACCAATGACCGGTTGGGCAATAGCTACCCTGGAGACTACAAAACTTTTGAGCGGGGAATTCCTAAGTTAAAGCCCGAAGACCGTTATTGGGAAATCTGCCAGCCTATCAGTGCCAGTTGGGGTTACAAACTTGTTGACACGGTTTTTCAAACTTCTTCAAAATTGGTTCAAAATCTGGTGGACATTGCCAGTAAAGGAGGAAATTATCTTCTTAATGTAAGTCCGAGGGCTGATGGAACATTACTGCCTGTATCTGTAGAACGTCTTAAGGCCATTGGTCAATGGATGCATCTGAACAGTGAATCTATTTATGGAACTCAGGCCGGCCCCTGCACAGAACCCCCGTGGGGACGAATAACCATGAAGACACAAAATGGTAAGGCAATCCTTTATCTGAATGTATTTGATTGGGTGAATAACGGGCAACTGGATGTACAATTAAAGAACAAAGTTGAATCATGTTATCTGCTAACTAACCCAAAACGAAATTTTACCACGAATACCGGAGAGAAAGGTATTTCTGTGAAACTTACTGGTGACTCACCTGATCCGATCTCTTCTGTTATAGTTCTGAAGCTTACAGGAATGCCAAATGCTATTGCACCAAAGTAACTATAGATGAAAGTTGGTCGTGAATTTATTATTACTTTAAAAGCGGTAATTGGAGTATGGAATCCGTTAAGCCTAATGGCGTTACACCTTAATCTGAACCAATATTGGTAATGTTATGGTAATTAGTATATAATAAAAAACATATTTTATGAATATAAAAATCAAACTTATTGCAATAATTACTTTATGCTTATTGATTTTTGATTTTGGATGTAAAGACTCGAATATACGAAAATCAATTAGCGAAGATGTAATAATTTATGGTGGTACTTCCACCGCAATTGCCACTGCGGTTCAATTGGCCCGCATGAATAAAAACGTAGTCATTGTTTGTCCTGAAAAACATTTGGGCGGAATGTCGGCCAGCGGATTGGGTTTTACCGACATTGGTGATAAAAGTGTAATTGGTGGAATATCAAGAGAATTTTATCAGCGCGTTTATAATCATTATCAAAAAGACGATGCCTGGAAATGGCAACCAAAAAATGAATTTGGAAATGTTGGCCAAGGTACTGAAGCTATTGATGGCGATTTAAAAACCATGTGGACTTTTGAACCGCATGTTGCCGAACAAATTTTTGAAGAATTTATCAGAGAAAACAAGATTAAAGTTTTTCGTGATAAGTGGCTAGACCGCGAAAACGGCGTGGAGATGAAAGACGGAAAAATCGTTTCCATTACCATGTTATCCGGCGAAAAGTTCATAGGTCAGATATTTGTTGACGCGACTTATGAAGGCGATCTGATGGCTGCGGCAGGTGTAAAATATCATGTTGGCCGTGAGGCAAATAGTGTGTACAACGAAGAATGGAATGGTGTCCATTGTAATGTATTTCATCATAGTCATAATTTTGGTAATCTGAATATTAGTCCATATATAATTACAGGAGATTCTACAAGTGGTGTTCTTCCTCGTATTTCAATAGAACCGCAAGGAGAACAAGGCTCTGGTGACAAGCGCGTACAAGCCTACAACTATAGATTATGCACCACCAATGCAGAAGGTAATATAGTGCCCTTTGAGAAACCTGAAAATTATGATCCTGAGCAATATGAATTGCTAAGAAGGGTTTTTATAGCTGGGCGGACATCCATGTTTGGAGGTGGTAAAATACCCAATAACAAAAGGGATGTTAACAATGTAGGCCCTTTTAGTTCTGATAATATTGGAATGAACTACGAGTACCCTGAAGCATCCTATGAAAAAAGAAGAGAAATTTTGGAGGAACATATAAGTTACCATAAAGGCCTTCTATATTTCTGGGGACATGATGAAAGTGTGCCGGAACAGTTAAGGGAGAGTATTAATAAATGGGGACTTGCCAAAGATGAGTTTCAGGATAATGGCTATTGGCCTTACCAGATTTATGTTCGCGAAGCCCGAAGGATGATTGGTGAATTTGTGATGACTGAGAATGAGATACTTGGTAAAAACAAAGTGACAGAACCAATTGGCATGGGCTCATACACGATGGATTCACATAACGTCCAAAGATATATTACTCCTGAAGGATATGTTCAGAATGAGGGTGATCTTGGCGTAGAACCGAAACAACCTTACCAGATTCATTTGGGAACCATACTTCCGAAAAAAGAGGAATGTAAAAATCTGATTGTTCCTTCGGCTGTTTCCAGTTCACATATCGCATTTGGCTCCATCAGGATGGAGCCTGTTTTTATGATTCTTGGACAAAGCGCCGGAACCATAGCCGCATTGGCGCTTGACAAAAATATCGATATCCATGATTTGTCATACAATGATATCAAGACGAAATTGGTGGCAGACGGACAGATTTTGGAGTATGCCGGAGGGAAAAAAATGAAATCTAATTAACCAAATTAACGAAGTCAAAGCCTAACCAACTAAATCAAAATGAAGCGAATAAATCTTCTTATAAAATCAATATTAATAGCTGGTCTCTCCCTATTCATGTCAGGCGGGATGTTCGCACAGGTAAATACCGATGGAACTATTGATACCGGCGACAAATTCGCCGATGCTAAATTAAAGTCTGATGAATCGCCCGATATAATTGACAAACGGTTGGAATGGTGGCATGATGCAAAATTCGGCATGTTTATCCACTGGGGGGTTTATGCCCTTTATGGTGGAAATTATAATGGACACGAACAAGCCAGGGGGGGTGCCGAATGGATTATGAACCGCTGTAAAATACCTGTAACTGAATATCAGGAAATGGCAAAACAATTCAATCCTGTAAACTACCACCCGGACGCTTGGGTGAAAATGGCCAAGGATGCAGGGATGAAATACATCGTGATTACGGCCAAACACCACGATGGGTTCGCACTTTTTGAATCGAAAGCCAGTAAATGGAATGTAGTTGATGCAACACCTTATGGAAAAGATTTGCTGAAACCTTTGGCCGAAGCTTGCAAAAAAGAAGGCATAAAGTTGGGCTTTTATTACTCACAGGCGCAAGACTGGAATAACCCGGGTGGAACAGTGGCTCGCAGATTAATGCGTGAAGGTTATCCTAACCCCGACTCAACTAAAATTGATAATTATACTGAAGTTCATCAAGGACATTGGGATTCGGCACAAGAGACTGTTCCTTTTTATAAATACATCGATGAAGTAGCTTTGCCACAGGTTCGTGAAATACTTTTAAATTATGGTGAAATTTCTGTATTATGGTGGGATACTCCCGATTTTATGACAATTGAGGCTGCTTGGAAATTGCAAGAATTATTGAAATTGCAACCTAATATTATTACCAATAACAGACTAATGAGAGAAGATTTCTTTCCCGGCGATACAAAAACTCCCGAACAGAAAATTCCTGATCAAAAAGAATTGGAAGGAAAAAATTGGGAAACTTGTATGACCATGAATGATACCTGGGGATTTCGTTATTCTGATAACAATTGGAAATCAGCAGAAACATTGATCCGTAATTTGATCGATATAACATCAAAAGGAGGGAATTATTTATTGAATATTGGGCCAAAACCAGATGGAACTTTTCCCGAAGAAAGCATTCAGCGTCTGTCCGAAATCGGGGATTGGATCAAGGTAAATGGAGAGGCAATTTACGGGACAAAAGCCAGCCCTTTGGGTTTATTTTCATGGGGACGCTGCACCCAGAAAGTTCGAAACGGGAATACCATTCTTTATTTCTCTGTTTTTGAATGGCCAGCTAAGGGGAAACTGACGCTACCAAAATTTTCCAATAAAATCCTGAAATCAACACTTCTGGCCAGTGGAGGTAAAGTTAAAATTACATCAATTGGTGAAAACTTAATTGCCGAATTACCTGCAATTGCACCCGATAAAAATGCTACAGTGATAAAAGTGGAAATTGAAGGAATAGTAAAATAAAAACTCAAAAGTGCCTATGAAAAACATTACAAATATTTGAACATTAAAAACTAATTTAAAGATTAATATTATGAGAATCAGGATTGTACTAACGGTGATTTCCCTGATGTGCTTCTCCTTAAATAAAGTGAATGCACAAAAGGCTGATTTTTCCAAATACCCAAGTACTGTAATTTCCAATAATGAGGTAAGCATGAAGCTGTATTTGCCTGATGCTAAAAAGGGAATATACCGGGCTACCCGGTTTGATTGGTCGGGTTTGATTGGGAGTGTTCAATATAAAGGACATGAATACTTTGGCCCCTGGAATGATTCACATGATCCCTTACGTGCAGCTGATGTAGTAGGCCCTGCTGAATCCTCAAAAGACGGCGGTTTGGGATATGACGAAGCCCTTCCGGGAGGTAAATTCATACGCCTGGGTGTTGGAATCATCCAAAAAGGTGATGAGCCGCAGTACGACCAGCATATTGAAACCTATAAGATACTTGATCATGGTAAATGGAAGATTGATAAAGGGGATGATTGGATAACATTCACACATACCATTAAAAGTGATTTTGGCTATAGCTACGTTTATGAAAAAACAGTAAGACTTAATGAAAAAGGTTTTCATATCGAACACAGATTGCAAAATACCGGTGAAAAAAAGATTGAAATCGATCAGTACAATCACAACTTTTTTGTGATCGACAATCAAATTTCAGGACCTTCTTTCAAAGTCAAATATCCTTTTGGGGTTAAAACCACAAACGACACGAAAGGACTCGTGAAAGTCGCCGGTCTTGATATCGAATTCCTTAAAGATTTTGAAAAGGGTGAAAGTGTTTTTGTTGAGTTGGAAGGATTTAAGCCATCCGTTCTGCATAATAAATTTTCCATTGAAAATACAAAAACAGGTGCCGGCGTGTTGGTATCTATCGACCAGCCCATTACCAGAGCACAGTTTTGGGCAAAAAACACCACACTTTGTCCCGAACATTTTATTCAGTTATCTATTGAACCCAATAAAGAACAAACCTGGACATCGAAATACATTTTATTTGAATCTAAACCTGCCAAACAAGTTGATTATTCTTATTCCAAAGTTGAGATTGAGCCTGAAGTACTTTCCATCATAGAGGAAAAATGGAAGGATGAATTTAAGCATGTGGAATACCCACAACAATTTCTGGATAAGGTGATCATCGTAAATCCCGGTGATGATATTCAGTCGGCCATTGACGAAGCGCACGCTTCGGGTGGAGGAGTAGTTGCCCTGAAGGAAGGTACCTATATTCTGAAAAGTACGCTTACACTGAAGAGCAAGGTAACCATAATTGGAGCAGGAAAAGCGCAGACTGTTCTGTTGCAGGGCCCTGAAATGAAAGGCACTTGTTTCAGCGCCGGGGCTGAACCCCAGGTGACCGATGTGGTTATCAAAGACATGACCCTCAGAGGTACACGCACGGGTAATGCCAATGGAATATTGATGACAGGTCGTAATGAAAGCCGGCACACACGTATCATGCTGCAAAATATCACGGTGGCTGACTGGTCACAACATGGTATCCACATCAAACGCACCGACAACATCATCATGGATAAATGCGACATTCAGTACAACGGCTCTGCCGGCGGTTTGTATCACAACGTCTATTTCCTCTACAACAAGTACCTGCTGCAATCCGATTGTGATATGTCGTTCCCTGTAAAAGGCAAAGGCAATAAATACACCTCGTTCGAGTATGTCATCGCCCAACGATGCACCATCAGAGATTGCAAAGGAAATGGCATCCAGGCCGACCATGAAGAAGCAGGCTACTTCTTTTTTCACAAGTACAATATCTCGGGATGTGGAAATGCAGCCTTCTGGTTTCCTTGTGAGCATTATTACGACAAGTACAATTATACCGAAGATCCAAAATACGCTCCTCAAAATGTCATTATTAATCGATGTGAAATTATTGATAATGCCTATGGTGCCATGTGGCGAAAGGTAGGAGGTGCTTATATTATCAACAGTACATTTGACAGTGAACAATCTGACATGGTACTGTATAAATGTGGTGTGACCATGGAGAACAGCAAATTCCTAAAAGGAAATGAAGAATATACGGATATCGATCAATGGCCACAGGATGTAAGTCCGCTTTGGTGATATCTTTAACTATATAAAAAGAAATCATGAAAAAAAACATTGCTCTTTTTCTCTTTATTAGTATGTCATTCATGCTAATCATATCTTGTTCAACTTCAATTAAGAAGAAGGATGAGCCGATAGCAAAAATGGATCAGGATGAAAAAATGGCCTGGTGGCGAGAAGCAAAGTTCGGACTGTTCATTCACTGGGGAGTGTATGCTGTACCTGCCGGAAAGTATGGTGATGATACCACCCACGGTGAGTGGATCATGAGCAAAGCCCAAATACCAGTTGCCGAATACAAAGAATATGCCGCTCAGTTTAATCCGGTAGAATATGATCCGGTAGCGTGGGTTAAGATGGCAAAGGATGCAGGGATGAGATATATAGTTATCACCTCCAAGCATCATGATGGTTTCGCCCTGTACCCTTCGGAAGTAACTGAATGGGATGTGGCGGATGCCTCACCCTACGGGAAGGACCTTCTGGGTCCCCTGGTGGATGAGGGAAAAAAGGCAGGAGTGAAAGTGGGATTTTATTATTCCCAGTCCCAGGACTGGGTTCATCCGGGAGGTACTAAACAAGGTTTCGGTGAAGAAGGATGGGATGAGGCTCACAGGGGGGATTTTGATACCTACCTGGCTGAAATTGCTCTTCCCCAGGTCAAAGAAATTCTCACACGTTATCCCATTGATATTCTCTGGTGGGACACCCCCGGGGGAATGCGTGGGGAGCGGACCACGCCTTTTGTTGAGGCACTGAAAATCAGGCCTAACATCATCACAAACAACAGGCTTGGCATCTCTGGGGATACAAGATCTGTAGAGGGGTATGTACCGATGATAACTCCTGAAGATGAGTACTGGGAAGTTTGTATGACCATGAACTTTCACTGGGGTTGGAACCCCTATGACCCCTGGAGAACCTCGGAACTACTGATCCATCAATTGACAGATGTTTGTTCAAAAGGAGGTAATTATCTTCTCAATATAGGGCCTAAAGCTAATGGTGAATTTCCTGAACAATGTATGGAGATATTGGCGGATTTTGCAGCCTGGATGAAAGTAAATAGCGAATCCATTCATGGTACCACAAAGGGTCCCTTCGGTTATCTTTCCTGGGGAGCTGCCACCCGCAAGGATGATCTATTGTACCTTCATGTCTGGGAATGGCCGGAAGATGGGAAATTGAATGTGCCAATAAGCAGTAAAGTAGTCAGTGCGGCACTTATGGTGGATCCGGAAGAGATGCTTCCATTCAGTTTAGAACAAGAAAGGATTGTGATTGATGTGCCTGCAGAGGCCCCCGATCCGATAGCCTCGGTGATTATTCTGAAAATTGAAGAGGAACCTGTGACACCTCCACCTCTTTACGAGGGAAAGATCATAACTGCTTCCAGTGAGAAACCTGGAAGTCCGGCAATGAATGCCGGTGACGGAAGCTCGCAGCGTGCATGGACTGCCGATGCCGATGGTGAAAGTTACCTGGAAATGGACCTGGAAGAATTCACATGGATCATTGGTACTGGAATAGAAGAGTCTTTCGGCTATCCCAAGCCGAAGCAAACTCTTCGTATGGAAGCATTGACCCCGGATGGATGGAAGGAATGCTTTACTTTAATTACGACTGGATATGGTGTTATGAAGAATTTTGATCCCGTACAGGCCACAAAGGTGAGGATGTATGTAACAAAAAGTCCAGAAGGTCCTGCGAGCATTGAAGAATGGCGGGTCTTTGCAGCAGAATAGTAAAGTAATACTACTCTGTACATGTTACATTGGAGTGTATATTTCATCTTATTCAAACAAGGAGGTGTTATGATCATCATCAAAAAGTTCAAGGTTTTATCCTTATCTAATCCATTAATCGTTGGATTGCCGCTATTGGTTTTGCTGGGATTAACCTGTTTATCAGGTTTCGCTCAAACCACCGTAAATGTGTCCTCACTGGCCGAATTGCGTTTGGCAGTGCAAGATAGTAACCAGCACATCATCATGAAGCCTGGCAATTACACAATAACCGAGCTGCCCGGGCAATCCAGAAATTTCCTTTGCTCGGGGAATAACAACATCATTGAGATGACAGGAGTCTACATTAAATTCCCGGTAGGTGAAGCCAATGGAGCCTATTTCAGATTGACAGGTAATGGTATCACTTTCAAAGGCGGTGAATTCGAAGATGTATATAAGAACGGAATGACTGAGGTCACGGATTTTGGCAGTTATAACCAGGACAGGGAGAACCTGGCAAAGGGTCAAAAAGGAGGGGCGCTTTTCACCGTACCCGGGAATAACATCCGAATTGAGGGCATGAAGTTGACCGCAAGAGGCTCTTTCCCCTATGGCTATGGAAACATTTACGGAATCGGGGGCAAGAATGCGGCGGGCCTGGACAAACGATGCGGATTATTGATTCACGGCAAAAACGTAACTATTGATGGTTGCGAATTTCAGCACCAGGCATTCGGGCATGTCATTTATATGGGAGAAGGATTTGACAAGATCCTGATCAAGAACACGCTGATTGAAGGAAGAGTCAGACCAAGCAACGATCTGTATTCCGAAACGAATGATGGAGATTTGCCCAGGAGTTTCGATTACAAAGTGCAGTTTGACGTATTGGAGGGACTTTCCATTCCCAGAGACAAAATGTTGAACCTCACAGAAGACGGCATCAGGGCATATCCCGGCAAAGGCGAAGTTACAGTTGAAAATTGCACCATCAAGAAATGCCGGTCCGGTATAAAACTTTATATGACCAGCGGAAAAGCCATCGCCAGAAATTGCACTGTTCTTGATTGTATTGTAGAAGGCTATTCCATGCCCAGTGACGGCGAAGTGATCAATTGCAGAGGTAACGCCGCTTATGGACCTCTGATCTACATCCATCCCGCCGATAATTTCTATAAAGTTGAAGCGGCCCATCGAAGCAACATTGAGATCGAGCTTCTCCCTTCAACACATGCTGTTGGAAATCATGTGATGGCAGCCATTCGTGGGACAAACAATATTTTCAAACTCACCCAAACGGAGAGTCCCATAGATGCGAACTTAAGACCCATTGTGGTTGGTTATTATTCGCGGTTTGAATTATTAACAACCGATTTTCCCGATGTACCTGAGGGGTATGAAGAAAATTATGAAAAGAACAAGGTAAGCTACGAAGCAAAAGGCAACACCATTATTAATGAAACTGAATATCCTGTCATATTGGGCGAGCTTTCTGAACATAACAATATCACCAGCTATGGAAAGATAACGGATTATGGAAAGAACAATGCAACGCTTTCAATAAAGGAACTTCCAGGTCATTGAGCATACATAAAAGGAGAGAATTAGACAATTTGAATTTCAGAATATAAAATATTTATAAATTAATTAAAATCAAAAAACCTATGAAAAACATTACGAATCTGTGCATAATTATATTGGTTCTAGCGATGTCATCATGTACATCAGAAAAAGCTTTCTATGTTTCTCCTGATGGAAGTGATTCACAGAGCGGGACCAGTGTCAGTAAACCATTTGCCACTTTGCAAAAAGCACGTGATGCCATAAGGACACTCAGGATGGAAGGTGAGTTGAAATTACCGGTAACTGTTTATCTGCGTGGCGGTACCTATGAGCTTTTGGAACCATTCATTCTGAAAACTGAAGATTGCGGGACAGAGGCATGTAAAATTACATACCGGGCGTACAAAAATGAGAAACCAATAATCAGCGGGGGCAAAGAGGTTCTCGTCTGGACGGAGACAGATCTCAACGGGAATAAGGTACTGGTCTCTGACCTTTCAAGTCTTCCTGAAGGATATACCCCCTTTGAACAATTATGGGTGAACGGTCATCGTGCGGTTCAGGCACGCACTCCCAACAGTGGCTATTTAAGAATCAAGTTCGATGAATCAGTAATAACGAGCATGACGGAAGGTCTCCAGGGGTCGATGGAAAGTCTTCCCTACCTTCCGGAGGATGAGCATAACTTTGAGGGCATTGGTGATGGGGTTGTGGTGGCTTTCTACAAATGGTTAGAGTTCCATTTACCAATTGACCGGATTGACAGGGAAAACGACGAAATCATCTTTGCCGGCAAGACTATGCGTCGTGTGGAAACGAACGAAGCCTATTATCTCGAGGGAGGCAGGGCAATGCTGGATAACCCCGGTGAGTGGTACCTCGATCACGAAACAGACAAGCTTTATTATTACCCTCTTGAAGGTGAATCCGATGTGATTGCAGTGATTCCTTTTCTGAATAATGTATTACGCATGGTGGGCGATGCTGCAGATGGCCAATGGGTTGAATATGTACAGTTTAAGGGTTTAACCTTCAGCCATACTACCTGGAAATTATCAAGGGATTCAGGACCATCCGGGTTGGGACAGGCCGACATTAACGGAATAGAGGGTGCTGTGCTTCTCAGGGATACCAGGAATTGTCTTTTCGAGGAATGTGAAATTACCGCCATTGGCAACTATGGTATAGAGATAGGTCTGGGATGCTCAAATAACAAGGTACTGCGTTGTGATATACATGACCTGGGTGCCGGTGGTTTTATGATAGGACCAAAAATAAGACCTCGCGGTAACAGAACCAATAATGCACAGGCTGGTAACAGCACCGATGATGCCCGGGAGGAATTATCGGTGCTCGAAAATCCGTATGATGCTACCAGTAATAATGAGATTGCAGACTGTCATATTTACGATGGTGGGCGTTATTTCCACTGTGCCGTTGGCATATGGATTGGACAAAGCCCGGATAATCAAATTCATCATAACGAAATCTTCGATTTTTACTATTCCGCCATTTCAACTGGTTGGACCTGGGGTTATGGTCCAGCACTGGCCACAGGCAATATCTTTGAGTACAACCACATACACCACATTGGCGGGTACACAAACGGGGATGGATCGGTGCTTAGCGACCTGGGAGGGATCTATACCCTGGGCGACCAGACCGGGACTATCATCCGCAATAATATTTTTCACGATATCTTTGCAGGAAAATATGGCGGCTGGGCTATATATTGTGATGAGGGCAGCCGGAATATCCTGATCGAAAATAATCTTGCCTATCGTTGCCGACATGCCTGCTTTAACCAGCATTATGGCAAAGACAATCTCGTCCGGAATAACATCTTTGCTTTTGCAGATGCAGGCCCGATAATGCTTGCACGGGCAGAATCTCATACAAGCTTCATCCTGAGGAATAATATTATTCTCAGTAAAGGTTCTCCGATATATGCCGGTGGTTATGCATACAAAGTAGAGACCCCAATGCCCTTCAATGCCGATAGCAATCTGGTCTGGTCGACTGCTGGTAAGGTTATTGGAGCGCAGAATCGCTTTCCCAGTCGTATTTATGAACCTGACGAGCCCGTAATGAGCTGGGAGGAGTGGATTGGGCTTGGAAACGACCAACATACAATTATCGCAGATCCTGGCTTTAAAGATCCAGACAATGGAGATTTCAGCCTGCCGGAGAATAGTCCTGCAATCCAAATTGGCTTTAAACCTTTTCCTCTTAATCAGGCAGGACCAAGGTAATTCCAACAGGAGCTCGTATAATTCTTTCAGGAAATGGATTATTTGAAGAATCAGTATAGAAGATGGTTTTAAGAATGGAAATTCATGAATGGTAAAGTAATACGAGAAAAAAAGACATATTTAATGATTTAATAAGTATACATTAAATAAATATTAACAAACTAAATATAAAGGTTATGAATAAACTATTCTTACTTCTATTAGTAAGCCTGATAGCTATTCCGGGATTTTCTCGGGACAGGAACTATTTGCTGCATACTGATGAGAATATTGCGCGGCTTAAAGAAAATATTAAAAAAGATACTGCCGTAAGTGCCGAATGGAACAGGCAGTATCTTAGGGCAGTTCAAATAACGGAAAACAACCGATTGACTACCGGTGATTGTCAGTTACTTGGTTTGGCGTACCGGATGACAGGTGAAAATCGTTTTGCTGAGGCCATTAAAAAGATATTATTGGAAAACATCAAGGGTGAAACCTGGGAAAATGCGCAGTTATTAGATAGGACTCCGCCGTGGAAGGGTGCGATTAACAGTGCGAGTAATGGTTATGCAATTGCCATTGGATTCGATTGCGCCTATAATTACCTGAGTAAGGAAGAACGTATGCTGATTGCCAAAGGATTGGTCCGGCTTGGTATCGATCCTGTAATGAAAGACTGGGTATTGGCAGGGTATAATATGCATACTTTCGATACCATGGCATTGATACATGCCTTATCGAAATATACTGCCCTTGTTGAAAATTTCAATGGAGATCCAAGTCTGAAATTCGATGGACAACCTTTTGTTACGTTACAACTTCATGTACCAAAAAATCAGACAACATTAACTGTGAATAATATAAAGGAAAAAGGGAAATACGATAGTAATAATAAAACTTTACAATTTTATCTGGAAAATTAAGCCCATTCCGTGAATTATGGAATAACTTGAAGTTTTTTTGTGCCACATTTTATAAATTACAGTGAATTAAAATTATAAAAAGATGAAATACCATAACCAACTTTTAAAAATATTCGCATTTCTAATCTGCGGAATTTTTCTGTTCTCAGCCAAAAGTGGTGCCCAGCAAAAAACCACCATCAATATCAATTCCAACGGCGAAAAGTTCGAACACTACTGGAGCAAATGCGTAGGGGCTGGCCGGGCTAACGAAGGTTTGAGAGCAGGTTGGCTTGAGCAACTAAAACAAGTGCAGAAGAATTGTGGTTTTGAATATGTACGCTTCCATGGACTTTTTCATGAAGACATGTTTCCGGTTCTCGAACAGAATGGCAAAACTGTTTACAATTGGCAATACATCGATGACCTTTTTGATCGCATGTTGGATTTAAAAGTTCGTCCCTTTGTTGAACTCGCCTTTCTTCCGACAAATATGGCTGCAGAGGATTCAAAAACCGTATTTTGGTGGAAGGCAAACATTACTCCCGGCGAGGGATATTCCCAAAAATGGCACGACCTGGTAAAGGCTTTTACACAACATTGTGTCGACCGGTATGGCATCGACGAGGTTTTAAACTGGTACTTCGAAGTTTGGAATGAACCCAACTTGTACCCATTGTTTTGGGACGGTACAAAATCACAATATTTTGAATTGTATAAGCAATCTGCATTGGCGGTCAAATCGGTCGATAACCGTCTTAAGATAGGAGGGCCGGCTACCAGTAATTTTGTTCCCGATAGCCGTTTTGATGGTGAGATTGACGATAAAAAAGCTACTGAAAAAGCCTTCACTGTTGAAGATATTAATAAATTGGAATGGCATGGGGTATGGATTGAAGATTTCCTGAAATACTGTGAAAAAGAGAAATTACCGGTCGATTTTGTCAGTTGTCACCCTTATCCAACCGATTATGCCCTGGATCCCAACACAGGAAAAGGTAGAGGCTTTACTCGTTTTGCCCAATCAACAAAACTTGATATGGAATGGCTGAAAAAGACAGTGGCTAAAAGTGCTTTTCCTAATATTGAATTGCACCTTACCGAATGGAGTACAAGCCCAAGCAGCCGGAATGCCATGCACGATTTTTTGCCACCGGCCGCCTTTATTGTAAAAACCAATCTCGATTGTATTGGAATGGTAAATTCATTGTCATATTGGACTTTTACCGATATTTTTGAAGAAAAAGGTGGTGCTTCAAGTATTTTTCATGGTGGATTTGGAATGATTAATTTCCAGGGACTTGTAAAGCCATCGTATCATGCCTACCGGATGTTGAACCAATATAGGTGATGAAAAACTGTATAAGAACGATTACCTGTTTGTTAGTCGAAAATCAGACAATGGACATGTTGTGGCTTTGGCTTATAATTATCCAGACGAATACCTTGGCGCTGTTCCTTCAGGCAATAAAAAACTTGAAGCTGGAACATCCAGATCAATAGATCTTTCTCTTTCAGGACTAAAGCCCGGAACCATTTTCAAAATTGAGATATTAGATAAAGATCATGGGAATATTCATAATTACTGGGAGGCAATGGGCAAGCCTGAACCTCCGACACGTGAGCAAATAAAAGTAATGAAAGATGTGGCAAATAGTTTGAAAACGGAGATTATTGTAGCTGATGATAAAGGGAACTTTAACTATAAACATACCATTACACCCTGGAGTTTGGTCTTAATTGAACAGATTAATTAGTGTCGTTCATTTAATTTTTAGTGCTATTTTTCTTTTAAATCTTAAAAAATCAACGATGGAAAGACGAAAATATTTAATTGGTATAGGAGCTTTATCTGCGCTACAGTTATCCTCTCCATTAAAAGCAACCAATTCAAGGGAACTTTTTCATGAGGGGGAAGAATACCTATGAAAGTCAAAGATGTTCAGATTCTTGAATTAATGGGAAAAAACAGAACAATAGATAATTAAACCATAAAACATAAGTATATAATTTTAACACCAACATTATGAAAACATTTGATATTAAAAACCGGGCGAATATAAGATAATATTTAAACCTGTCGCAGGTTCATTGAACCCGGTCAATTTGAGGGAGGTGCAAATGAAACTTAAAAAATAAAGATATGAATAGAGCATTTTCAATAAAAACACAAACACGGAAGAATTGTAACGAAGTGGAAATCCGCGAAGCGAATATTCACATGCGAGTTCCATCCGGCCTTAAAAAAACAAATTATTTTCGTATGAAATTTGAAAAAAACATCACTGCAGGCTATGGAGTTATGCTTTATAGCGCTCTGTTTTCTTTTTCTGGTTGCAATACAGAAAGTCAAAAACCGAAATTTCCAAATATTATTTATGTATTGGCTGATGATTTGGGTTATGGAGATGTATCCGTTTTCAACAATAACGGCAAAATTAAGACATCAAACATCGACAAGTTGGCGTCCGAAGGAATTCGGTTTACCGACGCACATACTTCATCAGCGGTAAGCACGCCAACCCGGTATAGTATATTAACCGGAAGGTATAATTGGAGAAGCCATCTTAAACAGGGTGTATTAATGGGCGAATCAAAAGCATTAATCCCAACTACTCGGATTACTGTAGCGTCGATGTTGCAGAAACAGGGGTACACAACGGCTTATATCGGAAAATGGCATTTGGGATGGGATTGGGCCATGAAAGATTCCTCAACGATTGATTTCTCGAAACCAATTACAAATGGCCCCAACGATTTGGGATTTGATTATGCTTATGGGCACTGCGGCTCTCTGGATATGGCGCCTTATGTCTATGTCGAAAACGGAATGCCAACCATGATCCCTACAAAATACACCCAGAATAAAGGCCAAAAGGTGTGGCGAAGAGGCTTGACCGCCGACGATTTTGTGCATGAGGATGTTACGCCTAATTTTGTTCGGCGAGCAATAAAGTATATTGGAGAGAAAGCAAATGGAGATCAACCGTTTTTTCTGTATTTGGCATTGCCATCGCCCCACACGCCTATTTTGCCCACCAAAGATTTTCAGGGGAAAAGCGGTTTGGATAATCCATATCCTGATTTTGTAATGATGGTTGACGCTTGTGTGGGACAATTGTTGGATCAGGTAAAAAAATCAGGCATTGAAGAGAATACGCTGATTATTTTTACCAGCGACAATGGTTGTTCGCCAAAAGCCGATTTTAAGCAGCTACTTTCAAAGGGTCACAACCCCAGCGCTATATATCGGGGCACAAAAGCCGATATTTTTGAAGGTGGCCACCGGGTTCCGCTCATTGCTAAATGGCCTCCGATAATTAAAAAGGGTTTGGTATCGGACGAAACAATATGTACTACTGATTTTATGGCAACCTGTGCCGACATCGTTTGTTATAAATTATTGGATAATGAAGGTGAAGACAGCTACAGTTTGATGCCCTTGTTCGAAAATAAGGAACTCCAAGGCTCATTCAGGGAAGCAACGGTACATCATTCCATTAACGGGAATTTTGCTATCCGGAAAGGGGATTGGAAACTGATTATGTGCGGAGGGTCAGGAGGTTGGAGCTATCCTTTGCCTAACGATACGGCAGCCTTAGATTCATTGCCTAAAATTCAATTGTATGATATACGGAACGATCCTGGTGAAACCACTAATTTACAGGCAAAAAATACGGATAAAGTAATCGAACTAAAGGCTTTATTATCGAAGTATATCCGTGATGGCCGAAGTACACCGGGTAAAATTCAGGAAAATGATTCAATTGGTTTCGATTGGGAACAGATTGACTTTTTGGATAATTAAATTAAAAAAATTGTTTTGCTGATAAAAGAAAAGCGTATGGCACACTATATCAAATTTATCATGTTGGCGTTCCTTGTGATTTCGTTTAGTTGTCAAGCTCAGGAGAAAGATCAGACAGAGTTTGACCAATTGAATGCTTCAAAAGCGTGGAACCTTCAATTGTCTGATCCTTGCACAGGAAAATGGCAGGACAATTGGTTTATGGATGGTAAACTCGCTAAGGTTGAAAATAGCGAAAAGGGTATGAATTTCATCGCCGGCCCGGTTAACAGAGATGATGCACACCATGCTGTATTATGGACAAAGGAATCGTTTAAGGGCGATATAAAAATGGAATTCAATTATACCAGAACTGATAGCCAGCTTGTAAATGTAAACATCCTGTATATTCAGGCTGCCGGTATTGATACTGCCCCCTACGATAAGGATATTTCGAAATGGGATGAACTAAGGGAAATACCCACCATGAGTATCTATTACAATTACATGAACCCTCTTCATATTAGTTATGCCGCTTTTCCCATGGTTAATGACGATCCTGCAAATGATTATATCAGGGTTAGAAAATATCCGATTACGAAGGACAGAACGTTTGATGAGACCGAAATCCCTCCTGCTTTTTTTAAGACCGGATTATTTCTTCCGGGTGTGACCTATAAAATAACGGTGATCAAAACCATTTCAAAACTCTTTTTTCAAGTTAAAGGAGAAGGTGTTGAGAAACTCTTCTCATGGGAGCTTAAAGAGGGACAATCTCCTACAGAAGGCCGGATTGGTTTGAGGCACATGTTTACACGCTCTGCGCAATACAGCAACATTAAAGTTTTTGTAAAATAAATTAAACAAGATGAAAAAAATAACATTCACAGTAGCATCGCTGGTTTTACTTCTAAATTCAGGCTGCTCTCAAAATCGGGTTAATGGTCAAAAACCGCCGAACTTTTTGTTTGTATTGGTAGATGACCAATCTCCATTCGATTTAAAAATCTATGATCCGAAATCCACTCTGGTAACACCAAACATAGATAAACTTGCAAGGGAAGGAATGGTATTCGAAAGTGCCCGTCACATGGGAGCTATGGTTGGCGCTGTTAGCACACCATCGCGTCACATGATTATGACTGGACGTTATCTTTGGCATATACCTTCTCAAGGTGAGGACTTTCAAAATCCGAATTGTCCTGATAATTTAGAACAGCAGACCATAGGAGTTGTTTTTAACAGGGCCGGATACAAAACTATGCGTACTTGCAAGATTGGTAATTCCTATGCTGCTGCGAACAAACAATTTACAGTGGTACATGATGCAACCAAAAGAGGCGGAACAGAAGAAAGTGGCAGTGCATGGCATGCTCAGCAGGTCTTAAATTATCTGAATGAAAGGGAGAGTAAGCATGAAAATGAACCGTTTTTTATCTACTTCGGCTTTTCTCATCCGCATGATACCCGTGACGGTACTCCAGAGCTTCTTGCAAAATATGGAGCAGTGAACCAGACAGATTCAAGCAGCCTTCCCCCTGCAAATCCAAAACAACCGCCATTGCAGGATAATTACCTTTCTGCACACCCGTTTTTTCATGGCCATCCGAAACTCAGAGATGAAGAGCGTGTGAGCGGTGTTTGGAAAAAACGAGATGAACAAACAATACGTAATGAGCTGGGACGCGAATATGCCTGTGTCGAAAATATTGACATTCAACTGGGAAAAGTCTTGAAAAAATTAGAAGAAATGGGCGAGCTGGAAAATACATATATTATTTACACTGCCGATCATGGAATAGCTATTGGAAGACATGGTTTAATGGGAAAACAAAATTTGTATGAACATACATGGCGGGTACCATTTATTGTTAAAGGTCCGGGTATCAGGGCGGGCAAGCGGGTTGAGGGAAACATATACCTCCTGGATATTCTGCCAACAGTATGTGACTTATCCGGAATTAAGATCCCCGGTACGGTAGATGGAATAAGCTTTAAACCAGTTTTAACAGGTGAAAAGAATACTGTCCGGGATGTGATGTACGGGGTTTATTGCGGAGGAACCAAACCAGGCATGCGTTGTGTAAAAAAGGGAGATTGGAAATTAATAAAGTATGACGTTATGAATGGTGCGATTAGGGAAACTCAACTCTTTAATCTTGCTAAAAATCCAAATGAATATTTACAAGAGCATCATAAATCCGGGAAAATGGAAACAAACCTGGCTGGCAATCCAAAATATTCAGATAAACTAAAAGAGATGGAAACTTTATTGCTTGAACAAATGAAGTATTATGATGATCCGTATCGACTTTGGGATCAAAGCAATTGAAAATACTTCGTTTTGAAAAATTGATAAGTTGAATACATCCGGCACAGTATAGTAATATTCAAGTTTATGTGAAGGAATAACATATTTTCTCAGAAATTAATACAATTACCAATGAAGATTCTTAACCTTTTTAAAAACCAGATCTGTCAACGATTAATTATTTTGATTTTATTGGCTTCAGCATGTTCAACAAACCAAAAAGTTGTCAGCATATTTGAGAACCCCGATATTCCTCAGATTCAATTTGCAGTAAATGAACTGACAACTACTTTGAATGCTCAAGGCATCGATGTGAAATTGACAGATTCAATAATTGCAGATATCGTAATCCTGATCTCGCCAGATGCTGACGGATTAAAAGCCGAAGGATTTCAGTTGTCAGTAAAAAATGGCAAAATACAGGTAATCGGTGCCGACGCTGCAGGAGCGATGTATGGAGGGCTGGAACTGGCAGAACAAATAAAAATAAATGGTCTGTCAGGTGTGAAGGAGACTACCCAAAATCCTTACATGGAGCGTCGGGGAACCAAGTTTAACATTCCTCTCGATGTTCGGACTCCAAGTTACACCGATGTTTCGGATGTTGCACAGAAAAATATCGCCGAGATGTGGAATTTCGATTTCTGGAAAGAATACATAGACGACTTGGCCCGTTATCGATTCAATTATATCTCCCTGTGGAATTTGCATCCATTTCCCTCAATGGTTAAAGTACCAGGTTACGAAGATGTGGCGCTTAACGATGTACAAAAGTCAACGCACCATTTTGATGAAAATTATAATACCAATGGATGGGGTTTTTGTTCTCCTGAAATATTAGCCAATCCCGATACTTTAATCAAAATTTCCATTGACGAGAAAATTGAATTCTGGAAAAAGGTTATGCGATATGCCAAAACCCGAAATGTGGATTTTTATGTAATTACCTGGAATATTTTTGTTCATGGTGCTGAAGGAAAATATGGAATTACAGATAAAATCGACAACCCCAACACGCGCGATTATTTCCGGAAAAGTGTGAAACAAATGTTTGTTAGCTACCCCGATTTGGCTGGAATTGGATTAACAACAGGTGAAAATATGTATGGAAACTCTAGCGAAAAGAAAGAAGAATGGGCCTTTGAAACTTATGCCAGGGGCATGATGGATGCCGCTGCTGAAATGCCTGATCGAAAATTTACCTTCATTCACCGCCAGCATCAAACCGGGGCGAAAGACATCGTTAAAGTATTCAAGCCGCTAATTGATAATAAAAACATTGAGTTTCTCTTCAGTTTTAAATACGCTCAGGCACATGTGATGAGCGCCACCACACAACCATTTCATGAGGAGTTTGTAAAAGATATTGAAGGGATGAAGACAATCTGGACCTTACGTAATGATGATAATTACTATTTCCGTTGGGGTGCACCTGATTTTGTTCGCGAATTCATACAAAATATTCCAATTGAGGTTTCCCGAGGCTTCTATTATGGATCTGATCAGTGGGTATGGGGACGGGAATTCACCATGAAAGATCCTGAAGGGCCAAGACAAATCGAATTGGATAAGCACTGGTTCCATTGGATGTTGTGGGGGAGATTAGGTTATGATCCTGACATGTCGGATGACAGGATCGCGGGCATCCTGCATTACCATTTCCCTGAGGTCGACGGTCAAAAACTATTTACGGCGTGGCAGAGCGCTTCCATGATTTATCCAACAACTACTGGTTTTCATTGGGGGCCACTCGATATCCATTGGTACATTGAAGGTTGTAAAAGCCGAAATAATTATGCCCAGAACGAGACAGGTTTCCATGATGTTAACCGGTTTATCAATTTACCTCCACATCTTAAATCGGGTTTTCAATCCATCCCCGACTATGTAAAGATGACTAAATCCGGGGGCTCTACTGAGCTAAAAAATCCGCTCGAAGTTTCGCAAATGCTTCATGCTTATTCCGATAAGGCATTATCGCTTTTAAAGGAGATGAATTCCGGCAAGGATAAAGAGCTGGCAGTCACCTTAAATGATATCAAAACCATGGCATTTTTGGGAAAATATTATGCCTGTAAAATAGCCGGCTCAACACAACTGGCAATGTACCGCGAAACAAAAGACAAGAATAATCAGAAAAAAGCTGTTGCCGAACTGGAGGAGGCATTAAAATATTGGAAATTGTACTCCGAGACAGCGATGCAGCAAAATATAAATCCGATTTGGACAAACCGTGTAGGAAACGTTGATTGGATAAAAACAACGGAATGGGTAAAAAAGGATATTGAGATTGCAAAAGCTGAATAGAATAAATTTATACTAAAAAATAATAATTGGGGGATTATGAAACATTTAAAAATTTCACAGATAATATTATTAATCATTTCACCTATTCTTTTTTTTGGTAGAAAAGAAAAGGAAAAAACAAATATTGTTGTACTACTTTGTGATGATTTAGGATATGGGGACTTATCCTCTTTTGGCCATCCTGTGATTCAAACACCAAACCTGGATAAACTTGCCTCAGAAGGAATCAAATTAACCAACTTTTATTCTGCAGCTCCAGTATGCTCTCCTTCGCGTGCAGGCTTACTCACAGGCAGAAGTCCTAACCGGGCAGGTATTTACGATTTTATTATTGGCGGCAATATAAAAAGGGATGATGACAAGGATTTGGTACACCTGCAGGTAAACGAAGAAACTATTCCGGCCAGGTTAAAATCGGTAGGGTATTCAACCTGCCTGGTGGGGAAATGGCACTGTAGCTCTTTGTTTAATTCTCCGAAACAACCTCAGCCTGATCATTTTGGGTTTGACCACTGGTTTGCTACACAAAACAATGCCGCTCCCAGTCATGAAAACCCCAATAACTTTGTTCGAGACGGCAAAGAGGTTGGTGAAATAAAAGGTTTTAGTTGCCAGATTATTGTGGATGAAGCCATGGATTGGCTTAAGAATAAGGGAAATGACAATCCGTTTTACCTTCAGGTATGTTTCCATGAACCCCATGAACCGATAGCATCACCTCAATCTTTGGTGCAAAAATATCTTCCATTCTCTAAAAATGAAGATCAGGCTCAATACTTTGCCAATGTGGAAAATATGGATAAAGCTGTTGGCCGTTTTCTGGATTATTTAAGGGAAAATGTAAAGGGCAATACTCTTATTGTATTCAGCTCAGATAATGGGCCGGAGACACTGAACAGGTACGCAAGGGCCAAAAGGTCCTATGGGTCACCCGGCAAATTGAAGGGAATGAAACTATGGACAAATGAAGCCGGGTTCAGGGTACCGGGCATTATTTATTGGATGGGAAAATCTACCTTTAAGGGTACTTCGGACGTAGCGATTTCGTCACTCGATTTTTTACCGACATTTTGCGAAATAGCCGGTGCCGAATTGCCTAAAAGACCTATCGACGGAGAATCGTTTACATCTTTTTTAAAAGATGGGGAATTTAAGCGCACCAAACCATTGATCTGGAGCTTTTACAATGCACTCAACGACCATATTGTTGCAATGAGGGATGGTGACTGGAAGATTATGGCCAATCTAAAAAATGATACTACATATCTGCCTAAGTTGGAGAATATTTATGATGGAAATGAAGCGTTGGTAAAAAAGGCTAAACTTACTGATTTTGTTTTGTTCAACCTGAAAAAAGATATAAGTGAGTTTGAAAATGCAGCATCAATGAATCCAGCTCTTTTTGAAGAAATGAAAAAACAGCTTATAGTAGAATACCAAAAATTATTGGCTGATAGCTATATCTGGAAACGTAATTGATTGTTTAAAACAACAACATCAAAAAATTAGGGGATGAAATGTATCTCAAATTTTTTTTGAAATGAAAATTATATTTTTTTTATCCGTAATATTCTCTGTATGCCTTGTTTCCATTTCCGGTAGTTCGGGTGGAAATAGAAAGAGTAAAAATAAAACTATCGTCAGTATTGAAGGTGAAAAATTCCTGATCAATGGCATCCCAACCTACAAAGGACGAAGCTGGCAAGGATATCCCATCGAAGGGCTTTTGATGAATTCAAGAATGGTTCAGGGTATATTTGATGACCTTTATCCTGAAACTGCAGGTCGGTGGAAATATCCTGATACGCAAAAATGGGACGCTAACCGAAATACAGACGAATTCGTTAAAGCGATAGACTCATGGTATGCCAAAGGCTTGTTGGCTTTTACGGTTAATTTACAGGGTGGAAGCCCACTGGGTTATGGCAACAAAGGCTGGATCAACTCAGCCTTTGATCCAAAAGGTGAATTACGTCCCGAATACATGGCCCGGTTGGAGCGAATTCTAAATCGGGCAAATGAAATAGGAATGGTGGTTATTCTGGGGCTTTTTTATAACGATCAGGATCAGAATTTAGAAAACGAGGCGGCGGTTATTAATGCCGTAGATCATGCAATCGATTGGCTTTTTGCAAAAAAATACCGGAACGTAATCATTGAAGTTAATAACGAATGCAATCTCAAATACGACCATGATATTCTCAAACCTGACCGTGTTGATGAGTTGATTTCAAGAATAAAATCGAAAAAGAAATACGGTTATCGTTTTTTGGTCGGAACAAGCTACAGTGGTGGTCAGATTCCCAGGGAAAATGTTGTAGAAGTTGCAGACTTCATCCTGATTCATGGTAACGGGGTTAAAGATCCGGCTTTGATTGCCGAAATGGTTAGTAAAACCAGGGCGGTTAAAGGCTATAAACCTATGCCAATCCTCTTCAACGAAGACGATCACTTTGATTTTGACAAGCCATCCAACAATTTTGTTGAGGCAGTAAAATCGTATGCTTCCTGGGGATATTTCGATTACCGCATGAAAGATGAAGGGTTTGACGATGGTTTTCAGTCTGTTCCGGTGAATTGGGGAATTAGTTCTCCCCGAAAAATAGCCTTCTTTAATAAACTGGAAGAAATTACAGGTGGGTTGGGAAAATGAACATCTCAAGATATTGTATAAGGTTCAACTGCAATAATAACTGAACATGAGTACCAAAAAGTATTGATTACTGTTGAAGATTAAGAAAAAAGGCATAACTAAATATCTTATATACTATGAATAAGCTGCTTATATTATTATCATTTTTTATTTTAGTTACATCTGCATTAATGGGACAGCAGACAGATAGTTCAAATTTAACAAACAACTATTGGAACAATAATACCCCATTGGTATCCTATCGTTTACCCCCTCCTCCTATTGGTTATAAACCCACCTATATCGATTTGGATAATGACGGAGATCCTGATATTATTCGTTCAATTACGATTCACAATACGCCAATTCTATGGATTGATGATGATGACGATTTAAAAGAAGGTGATATAGAGGGTGATACCGATAGTGATTGCATCATGATAGATGTAAACAAGGACGGCAGGTATGGTGATAGTGGCGATGTGGCTATCGATTGGATAGATACGGATGGCGATGGAAAAGCCGATATGCAGGTTTTTGTTGAAAATACGAAACCGGGGGATCCAAAAACGATGGGGAATGGTCATTACATGTGGGTGCTTGATACAGATAATGATAATGTTTTTAATTATATCGACTGGAATACATTTGAATTACGTGCCTGGCTTCATGAGGGTACATCCAATTTTCTTGAAGATTACAATGGACAAAGCACCTTCCTGAAAATACATACTTCCACTTATTACATGGATGATGTACGCTTAAATTGGGAAAATCCTTTTTTGTTTTTTGATCGCGATAATGATGGTTTAACTGAGATGGCTATAAGGGTTATTGATAATCCTACTAAAAAAGAAAAAAGAGCAGAGTCAAAACCTAGAGATGTAAATCGTTCGGGCGAGGTTAGTTTAATAGCATTAACATACGATATGGATAATGATAATGCACCCGGAAATGAATTTGACTACGATATGTCTTTTCGTTTTACGGGCAAAGGTTTCAATTATATGGATCAGGTTCATAAATTTAATAATTCAAGAGTTGTTGAAGCCGATTCATTTTTCATTGATCCCCGTTGGCGAAAAGTTTCAGAACTAATATATCCCGACCGTGACTCTATATTAAATTTGATTTATAACAAAGGCAATTGGGGCCAAATATATTTTGTATACGACGAAGACGATGATTGTCAGCGCTGGGAAAGGGTGGAATTTTATGACTCACTGAATCCGTATAAAATTGGTAAAAGAAATGGCGGTCTTGATAATAATCCGCAAGCAGATGCAATTGGTGATCGTGGCGAATGGGATCTAGACAACAGCGGAAAAGCCAGTTTGTATCTCTCAAAGTTCGATGGTCGGATTCACCTTTTTGGAGCCGAATGGGGTTGTTGGCGAATAGATCAGTTGGCATATTCCTTTCAAGGATGGGGTGGTCTTTACGATACATATTCTCCTACCTCTGATCGCCTTCAAAAAGAATACAAACCTTTAAGTACCATGAGATATGAAGATACCGATAACAATGGCTTTTTTGATAAAATTCAAATGGATATTGATGGCGATACCATTTTCGATAAGACTGTTTTACTGAAAGATTTAAATATTGATGACAGATGTGAAATTATTAATACATCAAAAATGAAATATGAAGATTTCCGGCAACTTCATACTTCCATGTCGGATAATATTTTGCATCAGGCAGAAAATGCACTCAAGCTTGCAGAGAAAGAAGGCTTAAACACTTCGTGGTATGCATTTATGAAAAACCCAAAATCAGAAAACCAGAAATATAATTATGGTTACTGGCTGCAGTTTTATATCTACATGGATTTAGTTGACAATGCTAAACGAACTAATAACAGCAAGGCGATTAAAAAAATTGATAAGGCTTATTTTGGAGGTAATTGGGAAATTCTGTTAGACTAATTGAAAAATAAAAAATCTATGATCATGAAAAAAAATGGAATTTTCTTTTTGGTGTTTGTCCTGCTTATAATGACGCTAAGCTGTAAGAATACTCAATATACAGACTCAGCAGATGACAATAAACCTTCGTACAAACGTGGTATGACTATGATTACCCCTTCGGCGCAATGGAGGGAGGGATTACCATCGGGCAATGGCATTATAGGGGCATTGGTCTATGGTTCAATTAACCAGGAGCGTGTGCTGTTCAATCACAATGATCTTTACTACAATGGCAGCTTTACAATGATTCCCGATATGTCAGAGATTTTTTACGTGATATTCATTTTAGTAAAAATCTTATTTAAACCTAAAATCCAATTTATAATTATATATGACTATCGGTTATGAGTAATAATATTGTTATAGTTGGTAGTTACACAAGCTATTAACAGTCTATCAAATAGTTGCTCACCAAAATTTCTTCGATTCACCTTGTAGCAAAACTCATCAAGGTAATTTTGAGCGTATT
>DATKUO010000235.1:0-34448 GCA_035530515.1 Bacteroidales bacterium | reverse complement strand
AATTCGCTCGTATTCGCTTCTCATCCTGGTGTTGTTTTCAAGTACAAGATGACTATCTACAGTATCCATCTTATGATTTATGCCTGATTGAAGAATCTTAACACCCATTAGTACATCGAGGCCTTTTCCTCTGTACTCCTTCTTAACACCACCAAGCATCATCAGTAATTTTTTTGATCTTTTCGAGTCTCTGAGAATTTTTAAAATCCCGAAAGGAAATAGTTTACCATTTGCTTCCCTGATGCCATTACTGATATCTGGCATTCCAATAGCGAAACCGACAAATTTACCACCTGTCTCAATAACTTTAATGAAATTTGGATCGAGGATAGGCAGGTAACGGGCAGCAAAATCAGTCTTCTCTTTATCATTAAGCGGAACAAAACCATAAATCTCTGCAAAGGTTTCATTCATAAGTTCTAACACATCAATGATATATGGTTTTAACTCTTTTTTAGAATGGAATTCAATAATCTTATATTCTTTGTTATTGTCAATCCGCTCCATCACTTTTTCATAGATTGGCGGTAATTTTTCAGGTAATTTTCCGAGGTAATTCACTAGATCAATCTTCTTAGCATATCCTTCTGCTTCGATGAGATCAGGCATATATTGTGAATTATTTGGAGATGTCATGAATAGTGGGTATTCAAAACCTTCAATTTGAAAACCCTGAGGATCTTTATCTGAGAAACCCAGCGGACCAATCATCCTGATCATACCATTCTGTCTGGCCCAATTTTCAACTTTGCAAATAAGAGCATGAAACACCTCCTTATCGTTGAAGCACTCCATAAAACAGAAGCGTCCGTCTTGCTTATTGTTAAGAGTGTTGTACCTATTATTGATGATCCCCATTATCCTTCCAACAGGTTTGTTTTCTCTGTATGCTAAAAGAAGGATTGCATCGGCATACTGGTACGATTTGTTTTTCTTTTTGTCATATAATTCCCATTCATCCATATATATTGGAGGAAGCCAGTCATGCTCATTTTTATGAACTTTTTTAGGAAGATAAATAAAATCGCGACGATCTTTTTTTGTAAGCACCTCTTTTATAACTAATTCACCCATAAAATATTTTTTTACGAAGCTATAAGAAACAAAAAAATGTGTTTAAAATTAGGCAGAAATATAATACAAATTATAACGACCAGCATTCATAAATACGAATTTATTGATTTTGACTTCGTCGGGCTTCGCTCCGGTTCTTCGTTTACCCCAATCCCAACCATATTGGATACTATGTATTTCATATAACGAGATCAAGAATTATAAAAATAGCAAAAAGGATACTTGCAATTCCATTTGTAGTTCCAAATGCCATTGTTACCCTACTGAGATCATCATGTTTGACAATGCGGTGTTGATAGATTAATAATAAAGTAAATATCGACGCCCCAATCCAGAAGAGGTAACCATTACTTCCCATAATACCAGCAGCAAGAACCAGAATAAATGTTAACAGATGCACAATTATGGATATTACAAGTGCTTTCTTTCTTCCAGTGGCTGATGGCAGTGAGTGGAGCAAATTTGACCTGTCAAACTCATCATCCTGCAAAGCATAAATAATATCAAAACCGCTTACCCAGGTTAACACAATTAATGAGTAAATAAGAGGTATTATGCTAAATGTCCCTGTAACAGATATATATGCACCAATAGGTGCGAGACTGAGTCCCAACCCGAGAATAAAATGGCAGAGTGATGTAATTCTTTTTGTCAGACTATATCCCAGGATGATCAGTAGTGCGACAGGCGAAAGAAATAAAGTCAGCCGGTTAATAAAAACCGTGGTTATAATAAACAATAGAGCATTTATCACTACAAATGTTGCTGCAGCTCTCAGACCGATCACCCCTGAAGGTATCTCTCTGCTTTTTGTTCTTGGGTTAAGGGCATCAAACCTATTGTCGACCAGCCTGTTAAATCCCATTGCAGCGTTACGGGCGAATATCATGCAGAGTATTATCAGAAGAAGCAATTTGATATTGAAGTTATTCTCTTCCCTGAACACAGCAAGTGAAAAACCTATTAGGGCAAAAGGCATTGCAAATACAGTATGGCTGAATTTTACAAGAGAGAAATAATCCTTAATTGAAGTGAAAAATGAAATCATGCATCAAGAAGTTTCCTGTAGGTTTCGTAATTATCATCACAGAATGTTACAAATACCACTTTTCCGGGGTACCTGTTTTTTTTCAGGAATCTTTTGGTTTCATTTATGGCTACCAGAGCAGCCTGATCTTTCGGGAATCCATAGACACCGGTTGATATACCCGGGAAAGCCAGTGTCTTTATCTTTTTCTCTTTTGCAAGAGCAAGGGTGGTCTGGTAACATGATGCAAGTAAGCTATGCTCATCGCGGCAGCCTCCACACCAGACCGGACCAACAGTATGAATAATATGCTTTGCTTTAAGGCGGTAACCTCTTGTTATTATTGATTGGCCTGTTTCACAACCCTTAAGACTTTCACATTCAGTAAGAAGTTCAGGTCCTGCAGCATCATGAATGGCTCCGTCAACCCCGCCGCCACCAAGAAGAGATTTGTTAGCTGCATTGACAATAGCTTCCACATCCAGAGAAGTTATATCTCCCTTTATCAGCTCAACCCTGTTCTTCATTACCTTATCTGAGCATTAAGTTCTTTTTCGAAAACCTTAATGAGATTATTCATTACCTTATCAATATTCTTATCAGTCATTGTTTTAAGATCATCGCGCAGAACAAAACTGACAGCATACGATTTTTTATTTTTCCCGATACTATCATTCTCATATACGTCGAATAGATTAATATCATGAAGAATATTTTTCTCTGTTCTGAAAGCTATATCCCTGACCTGTGCGAACTTAATTTTCTTGTCGAGAAGTAATGCAAGATCGCGCCGCACAGAAGGATATTTAGGAAGTTCCCGGAATGAGATTGCATGAGTCTTAATTATCTTTAAAAGAAAATCCCATTCAATATGACCATAATAAACATCCTGACCTATATCAAATTTCGATAGATAGTTTTGCGAGATGCGTCCTGCTTCAGCAACAATTTTGTTATTAAGCAGATATGATAAAGACTCGGCAAAATATCTTTTATCGCTTTCACCAGTTGCTAAACTTTCCGGCTTAACCCCCAATTTTGAAAGGATCATTTCAACAAAAGATTTTATATTGAAGAAGTCGGTAGGATTGGTTTTGTTATTCCAGCTCTGCCGTCCTGTATTACCTGTAACAAAAAGATCAAGAGAGGCTTTTTCAATATAATTTTCAGGCTTCGGATGTGACTTATCTGTCTTATGATAGAAGTAGCAATGGCCGAACTCATAAAATTTGAGATCGAGATTTTGCCTGTTTATATTCCATATTATTGAATTAAGCCCTCCATAAAGAAGTGATTGCCGCATAGTATTCAGATCTGAGCTCAGGGGATTAGCAAGCATTACCAGCTTTTCTTTGTCGAAATCGCTGCTCTGCTCATACCATGCTGCAGGATTAAGGGAATTACACATTATCTCAGCGAACCCATTAGCTGAAAGAAGATCAGAAATGATATTTATTATCTTCTCCTTATTTGGCTTTTCAGGATATGAGAGAGTTGAATTAACATGGTTATTGATTTCTATATTGTTGTATCCATAAATCCTGAGTATCTCTTCAATTACATCGGCTTCCCTTTTAACGTCTATACGGTATGAAGGAATTTCAAGTGTCAGATTAGTACCGTTTTCAGCTTTTATATCTATATCTAACAGACCAAGTATTCTCTTTATTACAGCCTGATCAATGTTTTTACCTATAAGCCTGTTAATATTGTTAAAGTTTACTTCAATCAGAACATTTTTGATCGGTTCCGGATAGACATCAACAATGTCTGATGATATTTTTCCTCCTGCAATCTCTTTGATAATCATAATTGCTCTTTTCAATGCCCATGGAGCAATATTTGGGTCAGCACCTCTCTCAAATCTGAATGAGGCATCAGTTTTCAGACCATGTCTTTTCGACGTTTTGCGTATAGCAACAGGATTAAAGTATGCACTCTCAAGAAAGATGTTTTTCGTTGATGCGGTAACACCTGATTTTATCCCTCCAAAAACTCCTGCAATACACATTCCCTCATTTGTATTGCATATCATAAGATCTCGTGAAGAGAGGTTTCTTTCAGCTTCATCAAGAGTCACAAACTTACTTTTTTCAGGCAGGTTCTTAATTATTACTTTCTTTCCGTCAATTTTATCAGCATCGAAGGCGTGTAATGGCTGACCTACCTCATGCTGAACAAAATTGGTTATATCAACAACACTATTAATAGGGTTAAGTCCTACTGCTCTTAGTCTGTTCTTTAGCCATTCAGGAGACTCTCCAACAGTTATTCCACTGATTGTGATACCTGTATAACGTGGGCAATCATTTTTGTTTTCTACGATCACTTCATATGGATTATCGTAGTTGTCGGGTTTAAAGTCAGATACTGAAGGGAGAACAGGTTTCTCATTAATACCTTCATTCAGATTAAGATATGCCGCAAGATCCCTGGCGACACCGAAATGTGAGCCGCTGTCTATTCTGTTGGGGGTAAGACCTATTTCAAAAACAAAATCCCTGACTATTTTAAAATGTTGGCTGGCAGCTGTTCCGGGTATTGCATCCTTATTTAGTATCATTATGCCGTCGTGAGAATTACCCAGTCCAAGTTCATCCTCAGCACATATCATACCTTCTGATAATTCCCCCCGTATTTTTGATTTTTTTATCTCCAGACTATCCTCGCCTTTAAAGACAATAGTGCCTATAGTTGCTACCGGAACTTTCTGGCCTGCTGCAACATTCGGTGCTCCGCACACTATTTGGAGAGGCTCTGGCCCACCTATATCCACAGTAGTTACAGATAGTTTATCGGCATCCGGATGCTTTATACAAGTGAGAACTTCACCTATTACGACTCCCTTAAGACCTCCTTTAACAGAGACCCACTCTTCCGTTCCTTCTATCTCGAGCCCGATGTCTGTAAGTATCTCTGCCACCCTGATGGGTTCGAGCTCAATTTTTAAATAATCTTTTATCCAGTTATATGAGATCTTCATTTCTAAGTGTACCTTAAATTAATTTAAGTAAGAGTGTAAAAGTAAGGAATTTTAAAATATGTCTATCATTTATCTCCTCCTGAGTGTCTTGATTTTGTCTATATTTGTAACTCAAACAAGTTATTTATGGTAATTGAAAAAGATGATAAACTGATTCTTTTAACAAATGATGATGGTTTATATGCTGCAGGATTAAAGACACTCCTTGATGTTATGGAGGAGTTTGGAAAGGTTGTTCTAATCTCTACAGTAGAAAGTATGTCAGGGATGTCGCAGGCTCTGACTGTTAAGACTCCATTAAGGGTAAAACTTCTGGAAGAGAATGAAAGTCACAGGATATATGCTTGTAACGGAACTCCAACCGATTGTATTAAATTATCTATCAATCAGTTGCTCGAAAGAACTCCTGACTGGGTTGTCTCTGGAGTAAATCATGGATCCAATGCTTCAGTAAGTGTTTTATATTCAGGTACAATGGCTGCTGCGATTGAAGGATGTCTTTATGGGATCAGTTCGGTGGGGTTTTCACTTAATAATTTTTCGCCTGCTGCCGATTTTTCAGTTTGTAAAAAATATATCCGCACGGTGATGAAGAAGGTTGGGATAGAACCATTACCTCCGGGTATATGTCTGAATGTTAATATTCCTGCAAATAAAAAGGATGAAATTAAAGGGATAAAAATATGCAGGCAAGCTAAAGGAAACTGGAAAGAAGAGTTTGAAAAAAGGAAAGATCCAATGGGTAAAACATATTACTGGCTGACAGGGGTTTTCTTGAATCAGGAACCAGAAGCAGTTGATACCGATGAATGGGCTATCGCAAACAATTATGTTTCGTTGGTGCCCGTCAGTGTTGATATGACTGCACATTGGTATATTGATAAACTTAAAGCGCGTTTTTAAAAATGACATTTCCTGAAAAATTTGATAAAGTTATTACCGGTCTGATTTCGGGACTGGTTCTTCCTTTTATCGTTGGACTAATCATTTATCTCTTTTCCCATGGTCACATATCATTGTCTTCTTATCTTGCCAGAATATTGGATGCAAATATCATCACACATTCTATCACCATATGTGTTTTTTCGAACATCTTTGTTTTTTTAATATTTAATCGATTTGATATGCTCCGCGCATCTCGTGGAGTTCTCGCTATGACAATTATCTGGGCTGTAATTGTTTTTGGAGTAAAGTTATTTTAAGATGAGGTATTTCATAATTGCGGGAGAACAATCCGGCGACCTTCATGGTTCGAATTTGATAAAGGGACTTTTTGAAGCTGATAATAATGCCGAGATCTACTGTTGGGGTGGTGATCTGATGGAATCTGCAGGAGCAACCCTGCTGGCTCATTACAGGAAAATGGCCTTCATGGGCTTCATTACGGTTATTAAAAACCTGGGAACCATATCCAAAAATATCTCTCTTTGTAAAAAGCATATAACTGAGTATAACCCAGATGTTGTAATCCTTATTGATTATCCCGGATTCAACCTTCGTATAGCTGAATTTTCAAAAAATGCCGGATACAAAGTATTCTATTACATCTCTCCCAAACTTTGGGCATGGAATGAAGGAAGAGCTAAAAAGATAAAAAAATATGTTGACCGGATGTATATCATATTCCCCTTTGAGGTCGACTTTTATAAGAAGCATAATATAACTGTTGAATATCGTGGAAATCCGCTTGTTGATGAAACTGAAAAAAGAATCTCATCTTTTCCTGTAAAGAGCGATATTTGTAAATCCCTCGGAATTGAAGATAAGCCTGTAATAGCCTTTCTTGCAGGAAGCCGAAGACATGAAATTGAGCTTATCCTGCCTGAAATGATAAAGGTGATAAGACATTTCCCTGAATACCAGTTTGTACTTGCCGGTGTGAAGAATATCCCTGATGAACTATATCGTAATATAATAGGTGATGAGCCAATAATCCTTATTAAGGAAAGAACCTATGAGATACTTTATGTTGCACAGGCGGCTCTTGTTACTTCCGGTACAGCAACCCTTGAGGCAGCACTCCACAGCACTCCTCAGGTTGTCTGTTATAAAGGCGACTTCTTATCAATGCTGATTGCCTGGATGGTAGTTAAAGTAAAATATATCTCCTTAGTAAATCTGATAATGGATTCGGAGGTAATTAAAGAGCTGGTTCAGTATGAACTTAAGGAGAATATTCTTCTGGAAGAAATGAAAGCTATTCTTCCCGGTGGGATAAAGCGTGAAAAAATCTTGTCCGATTATGAGATTCTTAAAGAAAAGCTGGGACCGGCAGGTGCATCGGCGAGAATTGCAAAGGAAATGGTGAGGGAGCTGAGTTAAGAATGTATTATGTATTAGGCGATAAACTTTATATGCGCATACAGAAGATATTTATCATTTGCTTTTTAACTGTTTTTAGTACAGTTACTTCCGCTCAGGTTAAGATACGACTGTTTTCAAATCAGTCTCCGGAATCTGCAGTGTTCTCAGTCACCCACGGGCAATATGAAGTAAACTGTTTCAATGGAGAGCCCCTTATTGTAAAAACCGGGGAACCGGTAGTTATATACAGGTTTAACGGGAAACTGGCAGTAAAAGCCAGAAGTTCAAAAGGATTCATTTGCGACTCTGTTATATTCTCAGGACAGACAGGAGATGATAATTTCTCCCTCATGATTAATATTGATAACCCTGTAAGGCAATATTATTCCGGTGATCTTCAGTGTTTTCCCGACATGGGAGCACTGGTTCTTATAAATTTATGTGATATTGAAAAATATATTTCCGGAGTTGTCATTACTGAAGGAGGGATCGGTAGAAATATAGAGTATTTCAAGACTCAGGCTGTAATTGCCCGTACATACATGTATAAATATTTTGATAAACATCAGGCTGACAGATATGATGTATGCGATAATACCCATTGTCAGGCATTTAATGGATTGTCTTCCGATTCAATAATTAATATGGCGGTGTTAGAAACTAATGGACAGGTTCTTCTTGCTCCAGATAGCACTTTGATCATATCGGCGTTTCATTCAAACTGCGGAGGAGAGACATCATCTTCAGAAGATGTGTGGTTAACCAGTCAGCCATACCTGAAAAGGGTTGCCGATCCATTCTGCGTCTCTTCCCGAAATGCTAAATGGGAAAAGAAAATTAGTATGGACGACTGGCTTGAATTTGTTAAGAGGTCGGGGTACATAGGCACGGCGGATGATCCAATGGTCTTCAGTTTCGTGCAAAAATTCAGATTAACAGATTACAAAATAGGCTCATTTACAATACCTTTGAGGGCTATTAGAACAGAATTGAATCTCAGATCAACATTCTTTTCAGTGGTTCTGGAGGGCGATTCAATTAAATTAGTTGGAAGAGGTTATGGTCATGGTGTCGGACTTTGCCAGGAGGGAGCTATGGTGATGGCTGATAAAGGGTTTAATTACAAACAGATAATTGATTTTTATTATACAGGAGTTGTTATTTCGGATATTAAAAATGTTGTAATCTTACCCCCCGACAATTAGCTTAAAATTTGAAAATAGTGGCAAAGGAAAGTAAGAAGTAGGTAGTAAGAAGTAGGTAGTAAGAAGCAGGCAGTAAGAAGAGATACAAGTATTCCCTCTCTTTGCGAAGTAGAGAGCGGGACGACCGTTAAGAAATCAGCCCTTCGGTTGATTTTAGGGAGGAGCCTGATTGTAGGGGTGGCCATCCTGAGAAGAGCGAAGGAAAGGGGGTGAGTTCATGGGGAAACAGAAGCCGGTTATAAATAGTATAATTTTATATATATGTTAGCAATTTTCAGAAAGGAGATAAGCGGTTTCTTCAGTAGCCTCACAGGGTATATTGTGATAATTGTTTTCCTCCTGATTAATAGTCTGTTCATGTGGGTTTTTCCGGGGGAGTGGAACCTGTTTGATAGTGGTTATGCCGGACTAGATACACTATTTTTCCTTTCTCCCTGGGTTTTTATGTTTCTGGTACCAGCTGTAACCATGAGGATGATTGCTGAGGAAAAAAGACTTGGTACGATTGAACTTATATACTCAAGACCCATAACCGAAAGGGGAATTATCTATGGCAAATACCTGGCTTCAGTTGCTCTTGTTATTCTTGCACTGCTCCCCGGTCTGATATATTATATTTCGGTTTACATGCTTGGAGAATCACCAGGGAACCTTGATAAAGGGGGAACATGGGGTGCCTTTATAGGACTTTTTTTCCTGGCATCTGTATATGCTTCTGCAGGGATACTTGCCTCGTCTGTTACAGATAATCAGGTAATTGCATTTATTATTGCAGTACTTATCTGTTTTTTTCTATTCATGGGATTTGATTCAATCGCCTATCTGCCCGGATTAAGAAACCTGGATGAATTTGTAATAAGACTTGGGATCAATGAACATTATAAATCTATAAGCAGAGGAGTTCTTGATATAAGAGATGCTGTATATTTCCTTGCGGTTGTTGCTATCTTCAATGAGGCAACAAGGCTTGTACTGTTATCGCGTAAGTGGAAGAAAAAGAGTTAAGCCATGACAGATACAGCAAATAACAGAGGTATGAAACTGAGGAGCTGGCTGCAATTTCTAACAGCAGTGGCAGCGATTATTTTATTTGCCTCAGTAAGTTCATTAATAAGAGTAAGGATTGACCTTACGGAGGATAAACGATTTACATTGTCTGAACCAACCCGGAATGTTCTTTCTGACATAAAAAATGACATCTTTATTCAGGTTTACCTCGATGGCGAGATTCCTATCCCTCTGAAACGTCTGAAAAGATCGGTAGGAGAGATGCTTGATGAGTTCAGGATAGCTTCGGGAAGAAAAATCGATTATGAATTTATCAATCCTTCTGAAGGAGCGGATGCTAAACAGAGAGAAAATCAATATCAAACTCTTATCAATAAAGGGTTAGTCCCAATAAATATTCAGGCAGCCGATGCTGAAGGTGGTTCTTCACAGAAGATAATCTTTCCTGGTATGATAGTCAATTATAACGGGATAGAAATACCGGTTAATTTTCTGAATAATAATCAGGCTATCTCTTATGAACAAAATATTCTTCATTCGGTTGAAGGACTTGAATATGAAATGATACAGACTATTGCCACAGTCAGTTCCGATACTATCTATAAGATCGCATTCATCGAGGGACATGATGAATTACCTGAGATTGAGACAGCAGATATTACTATGAATCTTGCTAAGTTTTTTACGATTGACAGAGGTATTATCGGAGGTAAACAAGGAATTCTCGATAACTATGCTGCTGTGGTAATTGCCGGTCCTGAAAAAGAATTCATCGAGTCTGATAAACTGGTTCTTGATCAGTATATTATGAATGGAGGGAAAGTTCTATGGCTTTTTGATGAAGTTGATGTAAACTCCGATAGTCTGACTTATGGTGAAACAGTAGGACTCTACCGGCCATTAAATATTGAAGATCAGCTATTCAGATATGGTGCAAGAGTAAATCCGGCAATTGTTCAGGATCTGGAATGTATGCTTATCAGATTAACAGTTATGAGTGGAAGCTCCAACCAGCAGGTTGTTCCTGCTCCATGGTACTATTACCCTTTGCTTATACCATCACCAAATCACCCAATTACTAGAAACCTGAACAGAGTCAAGGGTGAATTCACAAATTATATCGATACGGTTGGTCTCGATCCTGCTATAAGTAAGAAGGTTCTTTTATCCACTTCAAATTTCAGCCGTACCCTTTCACCTCCTTTGATTATACGACTAAAAGAAGCTGAACAACCTCCTGACGAAAAAGAGTTTAATAAATCAAATCTGCCTGTAGCTGTTTTGCTTGAAGGTGTTTTTACATCTCCTTTTAAGAACAGAATGATTAGCAACTTCTCAGAGGATAAAAATTTTAAAGTTAAGACTGAAAGCAGGGAAACAAAAATGATAGTAATTGCCGATGCTGATATAATTAGAAACGAAGTAAGAAGGGTAGGGCTGGAAGAGATACCAATTCCATTGGGCAAGGATAAATATACTGGTCAGGTATTTGGAAACAAGGATTTTCTGATCAATTGTCTTAATTACCTTGTTGATGACAATGGGATCATGGAATTAAGATCGAGGGAGCTGAAATTAAGATTACTAAACACTGCAAAGATAAAATCTGAAAAGCTTATGTGGCAACTTATTAATATTTTTGGCCCTGTTCTAATAGTTATTATAGCTGGATTAATTTATAGCTATTTCAGAAAAAGAAATTATACAATCTATAATTAATGAGAAAAATAGCTATTGGTGGTGTTTTATTGTTGGTTGCAACCATTGTGACTCTTTTTGTTATACTTAAAGTCAGATCACCTTTTGGAAAGAACAATAGTTCGTTTGCTTCAGAACCAAAGAGTGAGATCACAAAGATTGAACTTTCGGATAAGGAAAGAAACTTGTATCTGGAGAAGGAGGGAGATGAATGGTTGATTAACGGGAAACTTGAGACAAGAAAAAGTAGTCTCTTTTTTATGGAAAAGGTATTGAAAGAGATTAAAATAAAATCACCTGTCTCAACAGAATTATTTGATAAAGAGATTACTGAAAAGGGTATTCTTCCTGTAAGGGTAAAAGTCTATGAAAAGAGGAGACTTCTTAATACTTTTCTGGTGTATAAAACCAGGTCCAACATATACGGCAATATTATGATGAAGAATGAGAGTGCGAAACCTTTTATTGTCTATGTGCCGGGTTATGATGATGATATTGGTTCCGGATTCACACTTAGCAAGCTATTCTGGCAACCTTATACGGTATTTAGTCTACTCCCTTCAGAGATATTTTCTGTAAAATTTGAAAACCTTTCCGATACAACATCTTCGTTCTTAATAGTTGGTAAGCATCATCAATATACTCTTTCAGGAACGACAGGAGGAGTTGCCGGATGGGATTCAACTCTTGTTACACGTTATCTCTCATATTTTATCAGAGTTCCATTTGAAAGGTGGGCATTGGAGTTAGGAGATAAGGAAAAGAGTAATATTGAATCTGAGCAACCTCTTTACAGGATAAGTGTGGTGACAACAGAAGGCTTAAAAACAGACCTTATTCTATGGGAAAGGATAACAGGTAAAAACGGAGCAAAAGACAGTGACAGATTATGGGGCAAGACGCAGAACAGTGAAGAATTTTTTATAATGAGGTATTTTGATATTGATCCTTTGATTAAGAAGAGGTCATATTTCTTTCCGAAATAATTTTTTGTTTGAGGTAATAGTTTTTTTTTGTAATATTGGTAATTGAGAATTGTACATAAATTATAGCTCAATTAATTCATTTTGACATATATATAGAAATTTGAAATTACATCAATCAACTTAAAACGATACCAGTATGAAATTTGTAGTATCCAGCTCAGAACTTCTAGGTCATCTGCAGGCCATTAGCAGGGTAATCAGTTCTAAAAATACGCTTCCTATACTTGATAATTTTCTATTTAACCTTTCAGGTAATGATCTTGAGATAACTGCATCTGATCTTGAATCAACTCTGATAACCAGGATGAAGCTTGAGAATACTGAAGGAGATGGTACAATAGCGCTCCCTGCAAGAATTTTACTCGACACATTAAAAGAATTTTCTGTACAACCCCTCACCTTTGATATTAATATTGATACAATGGCAGTGGTTATCAGCTCAGAAAACGGTAAATTCAATGTTGTAGGTCAGAATGGTATCGACTTTCCTGCGTTGCCTTCAATAAAAAAAGAAAAGAAATTTGTTTTCGAGATAAATGCCGAAATAATGCTTGCAGGTATTAGCAAAACTCTTTTTGCGACTGCTGATGATGAGCTTCGTCCTGTAATGGGAGGGATATTTATTGAGGCTTCAACCGATAGAATAACCTTTGTAGCGTCTGATGCTCATAAACTGGTAAGATACCAAAGAACTGATGCTCATGCTGATGACAATGCTGCTTTTATCCTTCCTAAGAAACCGGCTTCTCTTCTTAAAAATATTTTACCAAGAGAAGAGGGCCCTGTTACTGTTGAGTTTGATGATAAAAATGCTTTCTTTATTCTGAGTGACTACAAAGTTGTATGCCGTCTGGTTGAAGGTAATTATCCGAATTATAATTCAGTAATACCAAAAAATAACCCCCGTAAGATCACTATTGACAGGGTGGAGTTTTATAATACCCTCAAGAGAGTATCTGTCTTCTCAAATCAGGCAAGTAATCTTGTGAAACTTCAATTAAAAGGTAACCAGATAATGGTTTCTGCACAGGATATTGATTTCTCTATATCTGCTTATGAAAGGATCAAGTGCCAGTATGAAGGAGAGGAGATTGAGATCGGATTCAAATCGGTCTTTCTTCTTGAGATACTAGCCAATATTGCTTCACAGGATGTGATGATTGAACTTGCCGATCCTACACGTGCTGGTCTCTTCCTACCGGTAATATCGGAAAATGAATCGGAAGATCTGCTGATGCTTCTTATGCCAATGATGATAAATGCATAACCATTGGATCTAAAACTAAAACGCTCTATAGCTTTTATTGATCTGGAAACAACAGGAATTAATGTATCCACTGATCGTATTGTTGAATTATCTGTTCTGAAGATCAGCCCTAAAGGTAATGAGGAGTGGATGACAACGAGAGTAAACCCGGAGATGGCTATTCCTCCTAAAACCACTGCTATACATGGTATTACAGATGAAGATGTTGCGAAAGCGCCAGTTTTTCGGGAAGTTGCCAGAAATCTTGCTGCTTTTCTTGAGGGATGCGACCTTGCCGGATATAATGCCATCAAATTCGATATTCCTGTGCTTGCAGAAGAATTTCTGAGGACTAATATTGATTTCAATTTCAGAAAACGCAGATATGTCGACGTGCAGGTTATTTTCCATAAAAAGGAGCAACGTACTTTAGTCGCTGCCTACAAGTTCTATTGCAAAAAAGAGCTGACGGATGCTCATAGTTCCAAAGCCGATACAGCTGCCACTTTTGAAGTTCTTAAATCTCAGCTCGACAGATATGAAGATCTGGAGAATGATGTTGAAAAACTGGCTGATTACAGCTCTTTTAATACAAATGTTGATTTTGCAGGAAGAATAATACTTGATGAAGATGGGGTGGAGGTTTTTAACTTTGGAAAGTACAAAGGGAAGCAGGTTGAACATATTTTTAAGGACGATCCGGCATATTATTCATGGATGATGAAAGGTGATTTTCCCCTGTATACAAAAAAAGTGCTTACAGAGCTAAAGTTAAGATCTTTCGGAAAAAATCAGGGATAAGATGAAAATCATCTGTATAGGTCTCAATTACAGGATGCATGCATTAGAGATGGGTTGGCAACAACCAGAAGTACCTGTGGTTTTTCTTAAACCCGATTCATCAATCCTGAAAAACAATAAACCTTTTTTTCTACCCGGTTTTTCTGATAATATCCACTATGAAGTAGAGGTTGTACTTAAGATAAGTAAACTTGGAAAGGGTATCTCTGCAAAATTTGCCCCACGGTATTTTGATGAGGTCACACTTGGAATTGATATAACTGCCCGGGATCTTCAGAGCAGACAGGCAAAAGCCGGATTGCCATGGGAGATATCAAAATGTTTCGATGGCGCTGCACCCCTTGGTAAATTCATTCCGGTAAGCACTGTTAAGGATATGAGAAATCTTGATTTCAGACTTGAGATCAATGATAAAGTAGTACAGAAAAGTAATACATCTGACATAATCTTCGGTTTTAATGAGATCATTGAATATGTATCAAAGTTTATGACACTTAAAACAGGCGACCTGATATTCACCGGAACACCGTCAGGAGTAGGGCAGCTTAAAAGAAATGACAATCTTGTTGCTTATCTTGGGGACAAACCCCTTCTGGATTTTATGATCAAATAATGGTTCGCTGACATAAACTGAGTGACAGTTTTTCCTCTACCCCTCTGTGTAAGGATTTATTATTTAATCAATTAAACCAGTACGATAGCTTTAATACAAGACCACGGTTTTTAATATTGTAGTTAGCAGGGAAGGAGTTCTCAGTATAGACAATGTAAAGATCAGATACCGGTGCAAACCGCCATTGGAAACGGAGGTTCAGATTAATATTGTCGATCTGGTTATTATACTGTACAAAGCTGGTGAAAAAGAGCTTATCAGTAAATGTGAAATCGAGCCTTGGTCCGATAAGGATAAACTCGCCACTGCTATATGGAGAAGGCATTGTAAGGTTGTTATATGTTGTTACTATTGCAAGGCTTCCGTATGGTTGAACACGATAGTTTAATTCACCAGTCATTGTCAATCGGGTACCATTAAAGAACCCTCCATACCTGCTACTTATCAGGAAATTTAGGGATTTACGAATATCAGAAGTAAAAGAAGCACCTATCTCTTTCCAGTTGAACTCTTCATCTGCTGCCAGAGGCTCACCTCCGGTATTGGTTGGATCGAACGGAGCCTGTAGCTTTATATATGTCTCTTTAGCATCGGCCGATAGAATACTTCTATTCATCCATTCAATCTGATAAATTAGTTGTGTTTCCCTGTCAGTTAAGTCCATTGATGGATCAAAGAGCATGTCTAGTTTAATTGTCGGTCCATGGTTAGCTATTCTGCTTGAGGCCGGGAAAAATTTATATCGAAACGTCGGATTAAGCTCATAATATCCGTTTCTTCTTATATATCCTACTTCTGCCAGATAATCAGCCCCTACCCACGATTGATTCAGGATAGCTGTAAAGTATTGAGTTGAATAGTCAATATTCGCAGCCAGGGCAGCAGCATTGCCTGCTGCTCCGGGATAAAATGACTGATGGTAAAATGCCTTACCGCTCCATCGGTTATCGGTACTTGCAAGGTTATATTCAAGTCCTGCAACACGGTTAAACCTGTAACCTGTAAAGGATGTGTCATTAGTCAGGTTCGTAACCTGCTTATTGACAAAGAAGGCAGTAAAGTTTGAACGGCTGAATACCTGACGTTGAAGAGCTGCAACAGTAAAATTACCAGAATGTATATCATCTTTTTCCCCAGTCTGTATGTCCATTAGTCCGATTCTCCAGTTTTCACCAATCTTGCCGCTCAGTCTGGCACCTGCCTGAACCGGACTGTTGAGTCCTACACGTCGTGAGAAAAAGGGTCGGAGATTATTACTCCCAAGCGTTGCAAACAGATCACTGTTCTCAAGATAAAACTGCCTCTTCTCAGGAAAAAACAATTCGAACCGGTCCAGGTTAGTCATCTGCCTGTCAACTTCAACCTGTGAATAATCGGGATTAATTGTAAGGTCAAGGTTCATAGAAGTTGAAAGAATAACTTTTGCATCAATACCGGCATTAGCAGAAGGGTTTAATCCTTCTCCCGCCTCCTTATTCTGAGTCGTTTTTGCTGATATATAAGGTATAAGTGAGAATCTTGGTCCTGATGAGGGTAACGGGTTATCCCAGACTAGCGATCCTGTAAATGCCAGTGTGGCTGTGGCAAACTGCCTTGGCATTGGAGCCCAGCTTGATTTTTCGCTGGTTTTAAGATCATGTCGGCTGAAATTAATTCCCCATTCCGAAGCTCCTCCGTGATAGCGCATGCTGCGAAAAGGGATTGCAAATTCTGCAACCCACCGGTCATCGTAACTTTTAACAGCCGACTTCCATTTTATATCCCAGTCAAGGTTTACTAGTCCTCCATTTGCCTGAACACCATCCCACTGGGCTCCGGCAGCAGAAACACCGAATGCAAAACCATTAGTCTGATCATTATACGTATCAATAAAAACAATAAAGTTGTCGTTCTTCATAAAATTGAAGTCGCGCCGCAATGATTCTACAGGACGCTTACCCGGTGAAGGATCGAAACAAATAATTCCGACATAAAGGGTTGATTCCGTATAGGTGACCTTAACTTCTGTCTGTGCAATGGCAAAGCCGGTATCGGTAGGCAACACACGGCGAAATTCGTTGGCAACATCTGCCGTCTGCCAGACAGCTTCATCCATAATTCCATTTACGATGATTGTACTGTTAGTTTCTGAAATATTAATCCGATAGTTTTCGCGGTTTATTCCTTCAGACTGACTTAATAGAGTAGTGTTTAAACATAGGATTAATGCGCTGCTGAGTAAAAGTGGAGTTTTGGACATTGATTTTTTAAATTTGGCAACAAGGTAAAAAAAAAATAAAAGTATATTAAGTGCCAAGAGTGCATTAAGTACTTAAAGTATCTGAATTTGAAGAAAAATCATCATCATTTATTTTACATCTGATTAATTGCTATATTTATATGAGTAGTGATTTTAAATTTTCACCCCAATGATAATCAATATTAGCCCGGGCGCATCAGAACTTGGATTATATGCTGCACAGTTTACAGCACGAAAATTGAATGAAGCAATAGGAGAGTATGGAGAAGCCAGAATGGTTGTCTCTACAGGAAGCTCTCAATTTGAAACTCTACAATCGTTATTGAATGAAAAAGTAGATTGGACGAGAGTTGAAGTTTTTCATCTCGATGAGTATATAGGGCTTCCGGCTAATCATGCCGCAAGTTTCAGGAAATACCTCTACGAACGTTTTATTAACCATATTGATGTCAGAAAATTTCACAGTGTTGATGTTGAAGATGATATATCTTTGAAAATTAAATCATTAACGATTGAAATAAGAAAAAAACCAGTCGATATAGGACTAATAGGTATAGGGGTGAACGGGCATATTGCGTTTAATGATCCTCCTGCTGATTTTGACACACGTGAGGCTTATATCATTGTTAATCTTGATGATGAGTGCAGGAAACAACAGGTTGATGAGGGTTGGTTCAGATCAATAACTGAGGTGCCGGTTAAAGCTATATCAATGACTCCATGGCAGATAATGCAATGTAAAACAGTTGTCTCATGTGTACCGCATAAGGTTAAGGCTGTTGCTGTCAGGAATACCCTCATAAATAACTTTACAAATTTAGTACCGGCAACAATGCTGAAACAGCACCCTGACTTTCATCTTTATCTTGATAATAATTCGGTATCTGAGATTATTCCGTTATAAAAATTTCAGGTTGATACATATAAATTATTAGATTTATTATTTAAATTATTGTTTATAAATATGATATGCTTATACAATGATTATCATGAATAATTATAAGATGAAAAACACAATAGTAATTGTAATATTTTATTTTGTTTCATCTTTTATTATATACGCTGGTCAAATAGATACATTAGTATTAGCAGGACGTTTTTATCTTGATAATACGCCTGTAATTATAAAGATTACAGATGGCAAACTGTCAGTTATTGAACATAAGGAGACAGAAGATGGACTTTCTGATGTATATATAGCTCCAGGACTAATAGATATTCAGATAAATGGGTACATGGGTGTTGACTTTTCCGGTAAGGATTTAACAATAAATGATATTCGTAAAGCAACAAGGGAACTATGGAAAGAAGGAGTCACCACATTTTTCCCGACATTGATAACAAACGAACATAACGCCTTAAAGAAAAACTTTACCATTTTGGCACAGGCTCTGGATGATCCTGAGATCGGTTTATCAATCCCTGGTTTTCATCTTGAAGGGCCCTACATCTCACCAGTACAAGGTTTTCGCGGGGCACATCTTGAAAAATATATAAGAAAACCTGATTGGCAGGAGTTTATGATATATCAGAAAGCTGCCAGGGGAGGAATTAAATTGATTACTGTTGCCCCTGAAGTGGAAGGAGCAATTCCATTTATCCGTAAATGTGCAGAAGATGGAGTTATTGTTTCATTGGGACATCATAATGGTTCAGCTGATATTATCAGGCAAGCTATTGATGCCGGCGCTTCCATGAGTACGCATCTTGGAAACGGTTGTGCCAACATGATTGATCGTCATAATAATCCGCTCTGGCCACAACTGGCTGATGACCGTTTGACTCCAACTATTATTGCTGATGGATATCATCTTACAAAAGAGGAATTGCAAACTTTCTACAAAGTCAAAGGGGCGGGTAATATTATTTTAGTGTCTGATGCTCTGGATTTAGCGGGACTGCCCCCAGGTGAGTATATCCGTGGTGAAAGAAGCGTTTTATTAACATCTAATGTCGTAAAATTTCCGGCTGAAAATGTTTTAGCCGGAGCAGCTTCTCCAATAAGTAAATGTGTAGGTAATATTATGCAGTTTACCCAATGCAGCTTGAAAGATGCGATTCACATGGCAAGTACGAATCCTGCTAAAATGTTTGGATTAAATGACATTGGTGAAATAAGCCAGGGGAAACGGGCTGATTTGATCTTATTTACTATTGAAAATGAGAAAATAGTAATTCAGAAAACAATTGTCGCAGGTAAAATTGTATATTCGAAGTAGTAAGTTGCAATATCTTTAATTATATGAAAGATAGTAAGTTACTGAAGAAAATAGTTATTGGATTAAGTGCGATCGGCCCCGGTTTGTTTTTAATTGGGTATAACATAGGTACGGGCAGTGTTACTACAATGGCTAAAGTGGGAGCAGAGCACGGCATGGCATTAACGTGGGCCCTGGTTCTGTCATGCATTTTTACCTATATTTTAATGGTGGCATACGGCAAAACAACTTTGGTTACAGGAAAAACTGCCCTATTCAACATCAAAACCAATTTTACATATGGAAAGGTACTAGCTATCTATATTATTATCGCATTAGTTATAGGTGAGATACTTGCCCTTATGGGTATTTTTGGTATTGTTGCTGATCTCTTGAAGGAGGGTTCACGGCTCTTAGCTGGAGGCCCCGGATTTAGTACATTCTGGATAACATTTGTTCTGGTTGTGGCATTGTATGCATTGCTATGGAAAGGTTATTATAAAACTTTTGAGAAAATACTTACCTTTTTTGTTATCCTGATGGCACTCTCTTTTATAACAGTATTCTTTATGGTTAAACCAAGTATTTCAACAATAATAAGTGGCTTGGTTCCAAGCATCCCTGACCAACCTGGTTCTTTCCGGCTAATTGCTGCTATGGCAGGAACAACATGTTCTGCGGCAGTTTTTATTATGCGGAGTACAGTGGTTGCTGAAAAAGGCTGGACAATTAATAATCTGAAGAATGAAAAGAATGACGCAGCAGTTTCAGCATCAATGATGTTTTTCCTAAGTCTGATAATCATGGCAGTATCTGCAGGTACTTTACATATTATGGGAATGAATCTGACCAATACGGTTGAAATGATAAGTCTATTCGAACCAATTGGTGGTAAGGTCGCAGCTTTTATCCTTATTCTGGGAATTGTCGGAGCCGGTATTTCTACAATTTTTCCAATAATTTTAATAGCTCCATGGTTAATTAGTGATTACACTGGTAAAAAAAGGAATATTCATTCTCCTATGTATCGTATCCTGGGGTTAATAGGAATCCTCTTCGGATTTGGGATGCAGCTTATTGATACAACTCCACCTCTTCTGATGGTGTTTTCGCAGGCATTCCAGGCTCTTATTCTTCCTGCAGTAGCGATATCTGGTTTAATATTGATTAACCGAAAATCTTTAATGAATGAATATAGGGCTGGTAAAATGCTGAATCTGGGCTTAATAGGAGTTGTTCTATTTAGTTTAATAACGGCATATCTTGCTATTGTAGCCTTTTTATAAGAAGCAAATTCATGAAATGGTCGGGGGTTATTGGTATAAGGTTCCAGATTCACCTCATTCAGCCAATTTTAGCAATATTTAACTTTCAGGATTCCCTCTTTTCTTTTGGTAATGATTGATACAATATTTAACTTTAACGATTAATTTAAAATTAAGAAGATGGGAAATTTTGGAGCTACAGAGATTATTCTGATTTTGGTTGTTGTGGTACTTCTTTTCGGTGGACGCAAAATTCCGGAACTTATGAAAGGTATTGGTCAGGGTATGAAAGAATTCAAAAAAGCTTCCAATACTGAAGATGAGCCAGATAAGATAAAGGTTGAACCTAAAGAAAAGGAAGAAAAGGAAGAAAAATAGTAAGTTATCCCAAGAGTAATTTATCAGGGAACTATATTATTATAACGTATTGTTGGTCAGTCTGAAACAATGTATTTTGTGCTTTTCTATGTAGTGTTCCCTGTTCGAAGCTGTAAGCAATCTTGAGCAGAAGCGGTTCACTCCATGCCCGTCCAGAGAAGGTAACCCTAACAGGTTTTGCCTGAAGCAAATTGTCTGTCAAGCTCTTCTGCTATCTGAAGAGCATCAGGATTAATCTCAATATTTGAATATATTTGTTGTAGTAGATCCGCCCAATTTAGGAGTATCAACTATATTAATTATTTTGCATAAACGGATATTTTAGGAGTATGAAAAATATATACCTTCACATTCTTGATCCAAAGCCAGATAATTCCGCTATGGTTATGGCTACTGTTACCAGGACACATGGTTCTACACCTCAGAAACCAGGCAGTTCAGCTCTGTTTGGAAAGGATGGTCTCATCTTTGGTACTGTTGGTGGCGGAATTGTTGAAGGGAAAGTTCAGCAGTTAGCCATGGAAGCCATTAAGTCTAAAGAATCCGGACATTTTCAGTTCAACCTTGATAACGATATCTCTAATACTGATGAAGATATATGCGGTGGACAGATATCTGTTCTGATAGATGCCAGACCTGACAATTATATTTCGGTCTTTGAACAGGTTAAACAATCGATGGAAAATCAGATCCCGGGTATTTTGATAACAATGGTTACCTGCTTATCTGAAAAAACGGTTCTTATAAACCGTTACTGGATGAGTAAAACTTATAAACCTTCCATCCCGCTTCATTTCCTTGAAAAGATTGAACCTGTAATAACGAGTTTAATCTATTCAGCTAAATCCTCAGAATATAAGGAAATGGAACTTTCAATCCCCGGAGAAGAGCCCTCCTCAACCTTTTTTCTGGAGACAATATTTCCTCCTGCTCAACTGGTAATTGCCGGTGCAGGTCATATTGGAAGAGCATTGGTGCCTCTCGGGGTTATGCTCGATTTTGAAGTTACACTTATTGATGACCGCCCTGAGTATGCAAATGCTGAAAATATACCGAAGGCCGATCATATATTAGTAAAAGATATAGGCGAAGCAATGCGTAAGTTGAGGAAAAGTGATAATACATATGTGGTTATAGTTACACATGGTCATAAGGACGATGCTTTAGCTCTGAAACCATGCATTGGATCTGATCTGGCATACACTGGTATGATAGGTAGCAGAAAAAAAATTGCCACTATGCGAAAGAATTTTCTTGAGAAAGGATGGGCTACTGAAAAAGAGTGGGATAAGATATATACTCCTATTGGGATAGATATCAAATCACAAACAGTTCAGGAGATTGCGGTTAGCATAGCAGCACAACTTGTTTTGGTGAGGAATAGTTTGAAGTGAGTAATGAGTAGTGAGTAGTGAGTAGTAATCAGGATAATTATCTTATCAGTTAAAATGGGAGGGATTTGGGGTTTAATCCTTGCAGCAGGAGAGTCGAAGAGAATGGGCTTTCCGAAGATGCTCCTTGACTTTAATGGTATAACCATGATAGAGAATGTTATCAGAAATGTAACGAGCTCAGATATTGATTATACAATTGTTGTTTTAGGGGCTGACAAGGATAAACTAATAGAGCTGGTCGAACAATCATTTATAAGATATTGTTATAATGAAAATTATAAGGAAGGGATGCTCTCCTCAGTGAAATGTGGATTCAGAAATCTACCTCCTGATATTGAGGCGGTTATGGTTTTTCAAGGAGACCAGCCTTTGATTATTCCCAGAGTTACAAATATGGTAATTGAGGCATACAGAGTATCTGGTAAAGGGATTGTGATTCCTGTTTATAAAAAGAAGAGAGGACACCCTCTTCTTATCGGAAAAAAATACAGAAACGAAATAGAGAAACTTGACCCGGTTAAAGGTCTGCGATCATTAGCATATCACTTTTCTGATGATGTTCTTGAGGTTGACATAGACGATTCAGGTATACTGAAGGATTTTGATACATACAATGATTATAAAAATGAAATTAATCAAATAAAGTAAATATGGAAGAGACAATTAGTTTTCAGTTAAATGGGAAAAAAACAGAAGTCCTGATTGATACCAGCCAGACTCTTTTATGGGTATTACGGAATCATTTTGGGTTGACTGGCACAAAATATGGCTGCGGAATGGGATTCTGCGGATCATGTACTGTTTTGATTGACGATGAACCTGTAAGGTCATGTATGTTGCCTGTTGGTGATATAGCTGATAAAAAGGTTGTTACAATTGAAGGTCTTGCAAGAAATGGCAAACTACACCCTGTTCAGAAAGCATTCGTTGAACATGATGCATTACAATGTGGATATTGTACTCCGGGAATGATTATGAATGCAACAGGTCTGTTACTGAAAAATCCTTCACCATCCAAACAGGAGATAAAGGAGGGTATGGAAGATAACCTTTGTCGTTGCGGAGCTCATGTACGTATTGTTGAGGCTGTTCATACAGCTTCAAAAGAAATGAAAGGAGGAAAGTAATAATGAAAAATGAAGAGATCAATATTCAGAGGTTACCAAAAACCAGTGAACGAAATGGAATGAAGAGAAGAGATTTCTTTAAGATTCTTGGTGGTGGAATAATTATATTGTTTCAACCATGGGGTATACTTGATCTGTTTGCAGGAACAGCCGAACAGAGAAGATCTTTACCAGAAGACTATAATGCATTCCTGAGGATAGCTGAGGATGGAACAGTAAGCTGCTTCACCGGCAAGATTGAAATGGGACAGGGCATTATCACATCATTGCCACAGATGATGGCTGATGAGCTTAATGTTCCATTAGAGAGTATAAAAATGATTATGGGAGATACCGATCTTTGTCCCTGGGATGCAGGAACATGGGGATCTTTGACAACCAGGGCATTTGGTCCATATATGAGAGCCGCAGCTGCTGAAGCAAAAGGAGTCCTTTTTGAACTGGCCTCAGAAAAACTGGGAGTGCCTATTGCTCAACTGGAAGCAAATAACGGTATCATTTCGGATACTAAAGATTCAATGAAATCAGTCACTTATGCTCAACTTGCTAAAGGTCAGAGAATTGAAAGATTTTTAGATGTAAAACCAACAGTCGAAGATTATACCGAATTCAATTATGTAACCAAATCATATAAGCATAGTGACGCAGAAGCCAAAGTCACTGGAGAGGCGAAGTTTACAGGTGACCTTAAATTACCGGGGATGGTTTTTGCCAGAATTTTGCGTCCACCATCACACTCAGCAAAGCTTACCTCTGTTGATGTTTCTGAAGCTGAAAAGATTAAAGGTGTTGAAGTGGTCCGCGATGGTGATTTTGTAGCAGTTCTTCACGAAAACCGCGATAGGGCAGATGAGGCAATTGTGAAGATTAAAGCAGAATACTCATTCAACGAGTTACCGGTTAATAATAAGACAATTTTTGAATCGATGCTTAAAGCTGATTCAGTTGTCAGGGTCATAAAGTCAAGTGGTGATTTGGAAAAAGGAAATCAGCTTTCTGAAAAAATATTTGAATCGGAGTTTTATGATCCTTATATAGCTCATGCCCCTATTGAAACACATACTGCTCTGGCCCAGCTTGTTGGCGATAAAATGACCGTTTGGGCAGGAACACAATCTCCTTTCGGTCTTCAGGACACAATAGTCGGTGAACTGGGTTTCCCCCGAGAAAAGGTAAGAGTCATAACTCCATTTGTCGGTGGCGGTTTCGGAGGCAAGAGCCCATCACAACAGGGTGTTGAAGCGGCAAAACTGGCAAAACTGACTGGCAAACCCGTTATGGTTGTATGGACACGCGATGAAGAGTTTTTTTATGATCATTTCCATCCTGCAGGAGTGATAAAGGTCAAATCAGGTATTGACAAATCAGGAATGATAAAGCTTTGGGATTATCATATATACTATTCCGGTACCAGAGGATCGGAGACAACCTATGATGTTCAGAATGCCGTAACAACAAGTTATAGCCAGAATAGGGAAGCTCCCTCTGTTCATCAATTCAGTACAGGGGCATGGAGAGCACCTAACAATAATACAAATACTTTCGCCAGAGAGTCACAGATTGATATTATGGCATCAGCAGCTGGAGTTGATCCGCTTGAATTCCGCCTAAATAACCTGAAGGATGAGAATATTATTGGATGCCTGAAAGCAGTAGCTGATAAATTCGGATATGTTGCAGGTAAAACTCCCAGTGGGAGAGGCATTGGTATAGCCTGTGGAGCAGATGCAGGATCATGGGTAGCTCAAATAGCTGAAGTAAAGGTCGATAAAAATACCGGTAAGGTAGAGGTTGTTCGTATAGCTTGCGCTCAGTATATGGGATTATGTGTTAACCCACAAGGTGCAACTATCCAGATGGAAGGTTGTATTACTATGGGACTGGGATATGCTCTCACTGAGGAGCTGGTTTTTGAAGGTGGCAACATAATTGATCGTGGTTTTGATTCTTATCAGATTCCACGTTTCTCCTGGCTTCCAAAGATTGATACAGTAATCCTTGACAGGAAAGATCAGCCTCCACAGGGTGTAGGTGAACCTGCTATTATTGCTGTCGGGGCTGTTATCGCAAATGCAATTTTTGATGCTACAGGGGCCAGATTGTACAGACTGCCGTTTACACCGGCCAGGGTGCTTGAGGCGTTGAAGAAGGTGTAAAGGTTGGAATTTTATTGTCTGTTGACAGATTTAATTGCAATGAAGTGCATTGTTAGAAAAATTTCATTAAGAAATCATCATATCGTAATATTTCTGATATTTCCAAAATAGACTGTTCCCAGGAAAAAGAGAGAATTGGCCTCTTATAATTAACATTAATTAAGATTTCTTATCATATGGATTGTCTACCTTTGATTAATTACTAAACTTATTTTAACCAACCTTAATTTATCTACTATGAACAGAGCATGTTTTTTAAAAAACGCAAACTTGCATGAAAATAGTAACATGCGAGCTCTCCCGCTTATGCGGGACAAGCTATCCGACCTCTTAAAATCAAATTATTTACGGATGAAAAGTAATGTTGAAAATCTAAATGGTACCAGCAGCTTTCTCATGCGGTTAATGGCTTTAACATTCATGGCGGTACTCTTTATTCTACCTGTAAAATTGAATGCACAGGGAGCAAAATCTGATTTTTCAGGCAGCTGGGCTTTTAATGAATCAAAGAGCAATCTTGGTGAAGGCCGTGGTTTCAGAAGTGCTACACAAATGACTGTTAAGCAGGATGGAAATAATCTTACAGTTGACCGTGTAAGAAATAACCGTGATGGTGAAGCTATAACAACAACAGAGAAGTATACACTAGATGGCAAAGAAAGTGTTAATACCTCAGATATGGGTTCTGCTAAGACTATCGTAAAATGGTCAGCTGACGGAAAAGAGCTTAGTTTTGCAATTACAAGAACTTTTGAGAGGAACGGAGAGACCAGGGAGATGAAATCTACCGAAGTATGGACAATGAGTGATGCAAAGACACTTTCAGTACTTTCAACATCTGTATTCCAGGATAATGAGAGGAAGACCACATCAGTATACGATAAAAAGTAAATTTTTAAAAACTAATAATTTCATGATAAAAAAAAGGGCTTGGATAAGGCCCTTTTTTTTATTTTTTACCACTAAATTCCGTCTTGCGGAACTGTTGATTTACAGATATTTATAAAGCTCCCATCCTTTGCGATATTCTCTCACAAGGTACTTATCAGCTTCGGGGATATTGGTAATCTTCATATTAGCAGTATCGTACTCCACTTTCTTGCCTGCACGTAAGGCAACAGCCCCAAGAAGTATTGTCTCAGTAACTGGCCCTGTATAGATAAAACTACCTGGCGACTGAGTGTTGTTTCTGAAGGAGTCGATCCATACATTGTTACTGTCCTCCCTGGCTTGTTCTGGAGCAGGATCAGGTGATATGCCTTTATTTTTTTCGATATATAGAACAGGTTTTTCACCTCTGAATTCTGCAATGATCTTACCTTTATCACCAACAAACATCATTCCTTCCCTGCCCAGAGATTTCCCTTTTGCACTTAACTCATCAGGATTAAGAGGCTTCATACCGCCATCGTACCATAGCAAATCAAACTCAGGTAGGTCATCTTGTGCCGGAAATTTGAACTTGATGATGCAAGATAATGGGAAGGCAACATCATTCTTAACACCTACTGCAACATTCCCTTGAAGTGCACAGGTGGTTGTGCCGTAAGCTTCAGCACTGATTGCCGGGGTGTTGATTCCTAGAGCCCGAAACAGCGGAAACAGACTGTAATGTCCCATATCTGCAATGCTGCCTGCACCGAAATCATACCAGCCACGGAAAACAGCATGAGTATAATTTGGATGATATGGACGGTCAGGAACAGGCCCCAGCCATAGATCCCAGTTAAAGTCTTTTGGGACAGGTGGTTTATCTGTAGGATTGGCCTGCCATTGCGGCCACATCGGTCTGTTCGACCAGTTATGTATCTCTTTCAGTTTGCCAATGGCGCCATCTTTGATCCATTTATTAATAATATCGTTATCAGGTTTTTTGCTCCATGCCAGCAGATGTGTGCTAAGACCGGTTTTTTTGGCAGTTTCTATTGTCAGCTTTGCCTCATGTATCCTGTTGGCAATTGGTTTATGAGTAACCACATGCTTACCCTTTTTCATCGAGGCTATTGCTACAGTAGCATGCAGATGGTCAGGGGTCATGATTTTAATTGCACTCAGGTCATTCTCTTTTTCGAGTAATTCCCTGAAATCCTCATATGAGGCACAGCCTTTGTAGGTACCTGAATCTTTTGATTTTCCATAGTACTTTTGAACCAGCTCCTGACCGATGTCTCTTCCTCCCGGGATCCCTTTAATTCCTTCACCCCATTTATTGTCGCCCAGGGTGTTGCGGATAGTGTTGCGTACATCATTTTGCGACCAGTCAACATAATCTGTGGTGAACTTATTTGGATCACAGACTGCAACAATCTGAAGAGCAGGATTTGTAACAAGTGAAGCCATCTCCCTGAGGCCCTGGGTACCACAGCCGATATATCCAAGAGTTATTTTATCACTTGGAGCAATATAGCCTGATCCTCCGAGCACTTGTCTGGGTACAATAGTAAATGCCAGGGAAGCTGCTGCAGCTGATCCCAGGAATTCACGGCGATTAATTTTTTTTGAGTTTGCCATTTTTCTGAAATAGGTTTAATGTCACCGTTAATAATAGTATTTATAGATTTCTATATTTGGAGTTGTTGATCGTCAAAGGCTATGAATATAAGTTGCACTCTCTTTAAATGTTTCCATTTCCATCTCTACGAAGATGTTTTTTACTCCACCAGTTTTGATCGTGGCAAAGAATTCCTTCCAATCAACAATACCCTGACCAATGGGTACTGATTTCTTTTTAACAGGAGACCAATCAGCCAAATGCGCAGAAATAAATCTACCCGGGTATTTTGTAAAATAAGTTGAAGCTTTATATCCGATACTGATAACGGCAACCTGAAATTGCATTTTTATGTATTCAGGGTCGAACCGGTTCATCAAAGCATCGTAAATAAGGGTCTCATTAATTTTTTCAAATTCCATGTGATGATTATGGTAGCCCATCTGTAAACCTGATTTTTTAGTTTTTACTCCCATCATATTCAGTTCATCAGCGGCTCTGAGCCAGTCACTCATGGTTGCATTTTTCGGAAGACCAAAACTGGAAAGGATCATTTGGGTCTGACCTGATTCTATAGCAAATTTTATTCGTTCATCCAAATGGTTTCGGAGTTCATCCATTCCATAATGTGAGCTTTTGCAGATCAGACCAGCGTCATGAATAATATTCTTCATCTCTTTTGGTTTCAATTTCATAAGAGGACCGAAGCCGGAGGACTCATATCCCGGAGGAGAACACATTTCAACGCTTTGATATCCCAGATCTGCCATTATTTTTAATGTTCCCGGAAAATCTTTAACAAGCATATCCTTAACAGTCCATACCTGAAATCCAAGTGGCATTTTAATTGTTCTTGAAAAAACATTAGCGCTAAGATTCAGGGGAAGTTGTGATGCAATAACAGCCGATCCGATTCCTATTGCACTTTTGCCCAAAAATTGTCTTCTTGATAATTTTTTCATAATGTGTTTGTTAATATTGCGCCGACCTCTACCCCACAAGTCGGAATAGGTTCTACGCTCTCCGCCAGCTGACGGGCTAAGCTCGATGTATAATAGAATAAAGTTGCATATCATCCAAATTTACAAAATTGCCAGGATATTAAACGGTAATCCATCATGTTTATTAGAAAAATCTGTGGTCAGGACGACCGGCATCTGTGGTAATACATAGATTTACAGAAACTTGATGGTTAAGATTATGGAGTTAGGGGAATAGGAAAAGGTGTTTAATGGAATTTGTTGAAAGTATGTGAAGATAAGTACTTTAAAAATCTTTTTCAGATGGTATATTATGTCTTAATAAGACTATCCGATACTCATAATTATTTATTATATTAGCATTTGCAATATCCACAAGGTGTTTGAAAAACCAATAATAAAATTACACAGGGACATCCATCGGTCAGATGCTTCACCTGACTGTAAATATTAAACATAAATGCATTTTGGCAATGCTTTACTCATGCGGATTGCGAAGGAGCGAATTAATAAATATGAAGCTGGAAGATATCGATTCACAACGTATGTTGGTTAAGATTCGAAAAGGGAAAGGCAATAATGACCGGTATGTACAATTAGCAAATCCTTCCCTGGAATTATTGAAAATATATTTTAAAGAGTACCGGCCTATTGAATGGTTATTTGAAGGAAAACCGGGTGTATCTTATAGTGCAGAGAGTGTTGTTAAGGTTGTAAAACAAGCTTCTGCCAGAGCAGGTATTAGAAAACGTGTAACGCCCCATGTTTTACGGCATAGTTTTGCAACGCATCATCTGGAACAGGGAACCGATTTGCGATACATACAGGAATTCTTTGGACATAAAAATTCAAAAACAATTGAGAGGTACACTCATGTGTCGCAGGCAAATTTAAATAATTTTCGAATTCCCATTGATGGGTTACTTTAATAAACAAAAAATGGGAACAGAGATTTTAACCAGTTGCAGATTTATACATATATACCTTTATTTTGGGAGTATATATGTAGCAAATCCCTGGGATATATTAAATATATATGTAACAATGCATATACACTTACGTTAGGCAAAACCCTATGGCATGGTAACAATCGGAGGTAAATCTTACAAAATATTGCAGCTTGACACGAACGCTCTTAGTAATATATTAAAGGAGAAGGATTCTAAATTGAAAAATCTATTTGATAGATTTCCTCCTGATAAAAACTTGATTTCATACTCACCTTTTACAATCTTGGAGATTTCAAGGAATGAATATTTGCTGGATAGATTCTGTAAAATGTTTTCAATTATCCCCTCCTTTTTTCTTAAAGGTTATGAGCAACTTCGAGATGAGGAACTGCAAAATTATCAAGATTCAAAACACCTAGAGATTTTATTATTATCACCATTTGATGTCAAGAGACCTAAAGGTCAATTACCTAATGAGAGAGATGTCCGTAAACTACTCACACATAAAAAGCTGACCACCACATTTGATAAGTGGGAGAATGACAAACAACGGATATTGGATGGGATGTTGAGTCTTAAAGATAACTTTAAGCCAAAGACTGACAAATATTCTAAAAAAGAGATTCAATATTTTGTTACCACTTCAACATTTCAACAAGTTTTGATGTATAACAAGAACTTTGTTCTGAAAAATAACCTGACCGATAAGAATATCAGTTTAAATAATCTTCAGTCATTTAAGATCATGTCATATTCGGTTTTTTATAAGTTTTATTCGGACAATAGGAATCCACAATTATCAGATGTGTTTGATATCTTGATTGGAGCAACCATACCGTATGTGGATATCTTGATTACTGAGAAACATTATTTTGATACGATTCAAAAGATTAAAAAGCAAGATAAATTTCTTGATAATTTGAAAGTGTATAAAGTAAATGAATTATAAAGGGCATTGCCGCGCTAAACCAAATTGCTTTCGTAACTTTATGGAAATAAACAGCTTTAACTGGGCTTCGAGCCAAAACGTGCTAGAACAAGTTGTTAAACGCAATTTGATCCCGCCCTTGTGGGCTTTACTTCCGCTTAGAGCAAGCTCTAGCGGAATCGCCCTCAGTGCGGAACATCGTTTAGCGCGGCGTTGGCAACAACTGTAAAAAACGACACGACAGGAGAATTGAATAGAAAACTTTATGAAATTTGATTGTAAGGAAATATCAATAAGTGATGAGGAATTAGGTTGCCAGGTGACTTTTTCTGAAATCCCAGATTTAGGTGCTGCGACAGAAAATATGTCATTAAAAGAAATTGAAGAATCTATTGGCAAATATTTATTATTTCAACGATTCTTTCCAGAAGAAGATTTTGATAGTGATGAACTTTATTTTGAAACAAATGACGAAAATCTTTGCGGCGACATTGAAGATTTTAAAATAACATTATCGAGACATTCTGTAAAACTAAGGTTAGACTCCGAGACTATTGATGTTTCAATCAATCCAACAGACGATGAGTTCTCAGATCTAAAGCGAGTATTACCGATAATTATTAATAATCATGGAGAATTAATCATAAAGGACTAAATAACAGCAGTTGCCGCGCTAAACCAAATTGCTTTTGTAACTTTATAAATATTAACAGCTTTAACTGGGCTTCGAGCCAAAACATGCCAGAACATCATGCTAAAAGCAATTTGGATCCACCCTTGCGGGCTTAACTTCCGCTTAGAGCAAGCTCTAACGGAATCGCCCTCAGTGTGGAACTTCGTTTAGCGCCCCGTTATGCCCAATGTAAACCGAGCGGAAAATGAAGGATGAAGTAATTAGAAAAATATCACTTATTGAAGAACTTGACACCTCAATAAGACTAATTAAATTAGGGTTCGGAGAATATCAAAACCTTGATATGGCTAATGATTTCTATTACTTGCCATTCCAATTAATATCAAGTGGTTTTGAGAGACTAACGAAATGTTATATATGTCTCGGACATATTGAAAAGGTAGGCTCTTTCCCCGAACCATTACTTTTTAGAAAAAAGCTTGGACACGATTTGATAAAACTGAAAAGACACATTACTGAAAATTACTTTCAAGAAAACTCTCAAGCATTATCGGATGACTTGACCTATTTAGAAACAGATGAAGATTTAGAAAAACTAATTGGACTGCTCTCAGAATTTGGGAAGTTTGCAAGATATTATAACCTGAATGTTGTAACAGGAGAAGTCGACCCTGGAATTGATGTAAAAGCGTTATGGGAAGAATATGAAACGAGCTATGTCTTAGGGAATAAAGTGCTTTTAGAAAAGTTGACGGATTTTGAAACTCGAAATGAAGTTTTAAATTTAATAACCAAAAAAATAATTGAGAAACTTGAAAGATTTACACGTGCATTATCAAGGCAGTTTACTCTGGGAAAATTAGGTGCTTTGGCTCAACAATATTCTTCGAGTGTTTATGACTTCTTAATGTTAATGGATTCTGAATTAGGAAATATTGATTATAGGAAGAATACAACCAGATTCGTACAACGTGACCATAAACCTCATAAAAGAACTTTAAAAGACGAATACAATCGAAAGAGAAATAAGGATTATAAAAGTCGATTGATTACTAAAGAAACTTTTGATGGTGAATGGCCATTTTATGCGGAACAAGTTATAATTGAGTGCAGACAAAAACATTGGTGTGTAGTTACAATTGATAATTTTGATTATGCTTTGAATGGGGCAGCAAAAGGAAGATACAAAATTGAAGATGTGCATGAAGCAGGAATGGCAATATTAGGAAAATCGGTTGGACCATTTATTGATATGGCATTAAAACTGGGAGAAGAAATTAATTAAACACAGGGCATAACAATGAACTGAGCTAATATCCAAGCTAAATCCCTTCTTTTTTAATATATTAATTTCTTATACTCACAAATTCCGGGTTGAAGCATTGACCTGACTTAGCCAATGCAAATGCTTGTTTTATAAGTTTGTTCCCGACAGCAATTAGGGCTAGTTTTTTTGATTTTCCTGCTCCTGTAATTCTATCAAATAATTGTTTACATGCCGGATTATATTTACAAGCTGTAAATGAACTTAGGAATAAAAGATTTCTCATATTGTTATTACCTGTTTTAGTAATTCTACTTTGTCCTCTAATACTAGATCCAGAGCTTGTGATTGAAGGTGCCATACCCAGATAAGAACTCACCTGTTTACTAGTTTCAAAATCTCTAAATCCATCAGTAATCACAATTAGAAAGGCTGCTGTTTTTGTTCCAATACCTGGAATGCTTTTTAACTGCTTAAATAGCTCCGGAGCATTTTCCTCAATGTGCATTTCCATTTGTTCTTCCATGTGCTCTATTTGTCGATTTAGATTGTTGATGCTTTGCTTGATGCACCTATAAACCACTTTCTCACTATAGTCTTTAGTTTTTAAGGCATGAGCTTTGTTTTTGAGTGCTGTACGTTGTTTAAACATAAGATTCAACAAACCACTCAGGTCCATACATGCATCAATGTAGGCTGCTGCTGGTTGCCATAATGCAGGCGGATTCTGCACTGCATATTTATAGATCATCTGGGCATCGGCCTTATCCGTTTTTGTGCTTCGTAAAAGCATTTGTGAAAACCGCTTAATAATGAGAGGATTTACTACAGACACCTGGCAAGCCCGGTTGTGAATAAAATGAGCAAGTTTTTTGTGATATACACCCGTTGCTTCCATCACAAAATGGGCTTTTGATGGAGCCCATTTTAGCAACTCCCTAAAGCCTTTAAGATCATTCTCAATAACTATATGCCCGGCCTGTTCATTAAAAGCATCCAGTTTGTCTTTTGAAACATCGATTCCACAATAATTTTTATCTTTACTCATAGATGAAATGTATTATAAGGACTGTGCTACTTGATTTCAACATCCTAAAAGCAGGCTTATATTGGCCTAATGAACTGATCGAATTTTAAGTAGCAAGTGCGCAGGGATCATCATTGTTGACGAGTTACTGGCTCTATGTATAAATTGATCTTATTCTGCGCACTTGTCCTTAAGTTAATAGTAATGTAAATTAAGAAGAACAAACTTAGGATGTATATAAAAAATAAGCGAGATCGTAGTAATATCAAGGCTTGTAGCCCGTTTCAGCATCTTTGTAACTTGAAAGATTTGTGCTTCAAAATCGCTTACTTTTCATAGTGTGCCGAGAAGCAGTGAATCGGCAATAAAACTCACTGCATGCTGTAATTAAGATGGTGGAAACCAGTTGTAAGGTTGACCCACCGGTGTCGTCTTGCAGGAGGGGGCATCAAACCACCTAAAGGTGCTGTGG
>DATKUO010000234.1:0-2026 GCA_035530515.1 Bacteroidales bacterium | reverse complement strand
GCTTAATTCCTTACTCGAATCACCTAATATAAGATGAACATTATCGTAATCTATAAACCTATCGGCACATAGACTATAAAGAGTCCTTGATAGTTCTATTGAGAAAACTATTTCAAACCCTGCATCAAGGGCGTGCTGTATGCCATCGCCCACAAGGGATCCCGTTTCTATAAATATCGGGTTAGGATATTTCTTAAATAATTCTTTATCTGCTGGCATTATCTTGTATTGTTTAGTAAATTTTGTATGTTATTAAACCAGGGTGTGTAGTCATTTACCTTGCCCTCTATATCTGAAAATGTTATTGTCTGTAAGGCTGCCAATGGGTCGATAAGGAAACAATTAAAATGATGAGATACCGTACTGGCAGAAAAATCATCAATAGGTAATCCAGATTGAGGATGATTATTCAAATAATAATCTATCATAGGGCGTGAATTATAAATAACAGCATGATGGCAATAAAAACCTTTTGCCCTGCAAAGATTTTGTGAGTATCTTTCGAGTGTTTGTATCTGAGAGCATCCCAACCATAGAGCATCCCAATCCGGAGGTAATTGCATCATCGCTTCTTCTACTTCATTCCATGATCTCACCATTACACAATCATCTTCAAAAATGACAAATGGAAATTCGTATTGCTGTTGCATAATTGCAAGATGGGAATTGGCACATCCCACCCATCCGGGATCGGAACGGATAGCATTGAATCGCTCTACCGGGAAAGGGAAAATATTCTTTTGGAAATCAACCATCCTCTCATGTCTGCTTTCAAGATTTATTACAAATGCTTTCATAATGTCATATTGCTTTCAGGATATTTGTTCATAAAAATTATTATATGTGGACTTATAGCATCCTTCAATAGATTGAATCCCTTGTCGATTTTCTGCCTGATCATAATGCCTGTCCAGCTCTTTGCGCTTTTTAAGATATATGTATTAAACCCTCTGGAGTTAATCCTATCATATGAGTATTCTATTATTCCGGCAGGTTCACAATCATGATATATTATAATATCAAACTTCCCTCGTAAAGCATTTATTGATAACACACGGTTACACGTCCATTGATCGACAAATAACAAGTTAGGACGGATGGCCGGTATCTTCAGACTCTTGTAATAATTACTGATCTTATCTGTCTGTTCCTTTGTCAATGAACTTAAAGGAGTGCCTGCATTAATAGAACTATCCAAAGGATGAAAAATAATCTCTGCTTCGACTTTACTGTTCATTAAATCTACCCATTCCATGTCATTCTCTATACCTATGTATTTTACCGGATATTCAAGTAATACAGGAGTTGAATGAATGCCTATACCTATTTCAAGAATGAACTCAGGAGAGTATAAATCCATTATTGCCCGCAGAGTTGGCAGGTGTGTCTTGCAGTCCCAGTCAACTATTACCCAGGTCACATTCCCCCCCTTCCCAGTCTATGAAGCGTACCTCCCCAGTGATGCTTTATGTAATGTATCCCGTTATACCAGGGATCGTTTTCATTTGGTGGGCCAGAGAAATCATCATGCACCCAGGGTTCGTCTTGTATCAGCAGAATCCCACGTTCATGCATAAAACGCATCGGAGCCATCATCGGTGATTGATATAATGTAGGTAATGGATACTGTAGGGCTATCTTGCGATTTATCAAAGCACAGGCAGGATGAAGATAATTAATTCCTTCCGTGTCATTGTCCTTGCGGTTTCCCATATAAACTGCTCCGATACCATAACTCTCAGGACGGAGTTTGCTTACAAAATCCTCGATAAATCCTTTATTGTAAATAATAAGATCAGAATCAATCAGTAATACCTGATCCGTTTCTATGTTTTGAAAACCATAAGCCATGCCCGGACCATGATGTATGTTATAATCAAAATGGATGATCTTAACCTGGTATTTATCTGCAAATCCTTTTATCTGGTTAAAATTCGCTTCATCCGACCCATCAACTACCCAATAGGGAATATCGTAATGTTTGCGGAATCCCGAAAGAACTCTATCGAGCAGATCAGGAGTATTG
>DATKUO010000233.1:0-2475 GCA_035530515.1 Bacteroidales bacterium | reverse complement strand
CTGAAAAAGTAGTTTATAAATTCCTCAAAAAGATTGGTATATGTCTTTATGGTTGAGTTGCTGTATCGCAATTCCCTGAGTTTCTGAATCATTTCATCAGGACACCGACGATAGTTGGGAACATCTTCAGGCGAAACTCTTTGCACTCCTTTATCTCCCTTAGGTTCTTCCTCGTAAGTAACTTTCATGCCTTTTGCATGGGCAAGTTCTTTTATTTCTAACAAATATTTCTCCGAATAAGGCACTGTCCACCATTTATTTGTTGCATCCCAGCGATGAAAGGCAAAGATCTTCAACAGGGTAGCTATTTCTTGGTCGAACCCGAATATTAATTTTAAGCGTCCTGTCACTGTCCGTATAATCAACATCTCATTGCGGTTAAGTTCACGTTGTACACCCTGTACACTTATAGGAGAGGTTTCGTGAATTATCAATCGATTAACTCTTGCATTGAATCGATCTTTTATCAAATCGAGGTTTCCCGGATAATCGGGTACCATCCATTGCCGGTTTTTTCCGTCCCACCTGCTGTAACGTAGCGAAAGAATAAATCGAGTGTCGTCATCGTTTTTCGGCAACTGCACATAAATTCTCCGCCCGACAACTTCAATATTTACATTTTTGGGAATAAAAGGTAATTGAGTTAAGTCTTCCTTTACAGGTAATGCCTGAAGTTCAATATTTACCGGCAGAGCAGTTTGTTCTGTGAACTCTTCAATACAGCCCTCTACCTCAGGAAACAGCTTAGTGAGCCTTAGATATGCTTCCATTGTAAAAGGGATATGCCATGCTTTGCGTGTCTGGCTCCATGTAGCGCCTTTAATTTGTTTTATCAGGGTTGCTACCTCCTTATTGTAAGAAAATTGCAGCATGATTCGATCTTGTCCCCTGTGATTGATTTTGGTTATTTCCATAAATGTTATGGCGTTTATCTTCCTAAAATAAGAAATATACGCCATAGAATAGCCATTTAAGGAATATTTGAAAAATGGTAATTATGATCTCAGCAATTCTGTTCAGGCAATATTGAAATACTGCCAATAATCGTCCGATTGTTTACCATTCTATTTCGAGGGGAGATTAGCCATCTTTTTTGGACGTTTTAGAGTGAGTTACTTTTTTGGGGGAGGATTGTTTCCTTATAAAGATCGATATGTTCCATTTGTCCTTTATATATGTATATGTATATTATGTATATAAAGTAATAAATCATGGGAATCATGCGAATATTAAAATGTATATATAATATCCATGAAGAGTTTCTGCAAATGAAAAACTGACCCGGCAAAAAATATATTGCTATTGATTTTCAGTTGAATAGAAAAATGTTGACAAGCCAGTTATGAAAAGAGAGTTTTATGACAGCTATGTATGTCAGAGAACAAAAGAAGGATTCTTTAATGCTACTGAATTTCTGAAAAGAGTTAATGAGATTTCCGGTAAAGAGATGAGAATAGATAAATTCTTTGCTAACCAGGGTACAAGATGTAAAATTGGATAAGATAAAACATCGCATTCCATTGAATATTAGCTATGATGCGAGTTGTGGTTAGATTTAAAACCGGAGTCTATAAAAATTTTTGAGATAAGATTGTATATTCCGGTTTATTTTGAGCACCCAATTCCGGTTAAATATGGTCAGTTTGTCCAGCTTTTGTACCTTTAGCTCATAACTTCAGTTTATTTCACTAAGAACCCATAGCTGTCATGGATAAAAACAAAGCCGTTGTAGTCACCGGTATTGGAGTATTTACCTCCATTGGTTGTAATCGTGTTGATTTCTGGAATTCACTGATAACAGGCAAATCGGGAATTAAAAGAATTCAGGCTTTCGATCCTCATGCCCACAAAAGCCAGATCGGTTCCGAGGTAATATCATATAACCCGGAGGATTATTTTGATCGTAAAGAATCACGTAAAATGGCCAGGGTATCTCAACTGGCTTCCAGTGCAGCAATTGAAGCAGTGAGGGATGCCGGTCTGGATTTGAATAATGAAGACAGGGACAGAATTGGATGTGTCATTGGATCGGCCGCAGGAGATACTACACACCTTGAAGATCAGCATATCCGGTTTTTAAAAATGGGACCTGGCTCGGTTAATCCTTTAACCGTGCCCAGGGTTATTCCCAATATGCCGGTTTGTAATGCAGCAATTGTTCTTGGAATTCATGGGCCAAACATGGGAGTCTCTGCTGCTTGTACAACCGGCACACATTCGATTGGAATTGCACTTGGACTGCTCAGGGGAGGCATGGCAGATGTGATCCTGGCCGGTGGAGCAGAATCCACCATGACCCCTTTGGTTCTTGATGCTTACGCGAGTATGGGAGTTCTTTCAACCTTCAATGAAAAGCCTGAAATTGCCAGCCGTCCTTTCGATCTGAATCGGGATGGATTTGTGATGGGTGAGGGTGCCTGTGTTCTGGTTCTGGAAACACTGGAACATGCTGAAAAGAGAAGAGCAAAACCTCTG
>DATKUO010000232.1:0-3341 GCA_035530515.1 Bacteroidales bacterium | reverse complement strand
TTAAATCTCTTACAATGAACAGGGGTGGTTTTATGCCAAGAAGCTCAAGGTCAAAAAGCAAAACAGGATATCACCATATTATGCTTAGGGGAATTAACAGAAGTAACATCTTCGAAAGTGACCAGGATAAAGATTATTTTTTAAATTCAATGTATAGAGCAAGGGAAAAAGGTAGATTTAAAGTTATTGGTTACTGTCTGATGAACACTCATGTTCATTTACTGCTTCAGGAAAGCGAAGAAATTGGAGTAAGCATAAAAAGGATTACGGTAAGCTATGTACAATGGTTTAACCGGAAATATAATAGAGTAGGACATCTATTTCAAAACAGATATGAAAGTGAACCCATTGAAGATGAGAGATATCTTATGGCAGTACTGCGCTATATCCATCAAAATCCGATAAAAGCAGGAATGGCAAAAACAGAATCAAAATATAATTGGTCTAGCTATAACGAGTATCTTAAAATGTATGATTCAAATAACTACCTTATTGATGGAGAAATAATGAGAGCATATTTTAACAGTAAAAAAGGCTTTATTGAATTTCATAAGGAAATAAGCAAAGAAAATTATATGGACTATAAAAACATAAACAAATATTCCGATGATGAATTATTAGAATTATTTAAGAAAAAAATAAGTATAGATGAGTTTCATAAATTGCCTTTGGACGATAGAGCCAGGTTAATTAAGGATATATACCATGAGACTGGTACGAGCATCAGAGATCTGAGTAGGGGATTAGGTATAGGAAGAAGTATTGTAGAGAGAGCGGTTAAGATATGACAAACGAAACGTCCCCTCGTCTTAAAGTTAGAGGTAAAAAATGAAAAGGAGAAAATGGTAAATGACAATAGTATTGATTATTCTTAAAGTTATTGGCATCATTATTGGAGCATACGCTGCCTTTATGCTGATCGTAGCCATTATCCCTGGCTTCTCGGTTCCAAAGCAACCCTTGGAAAAAGCCCAACAAATACCCAAGATAGTGGACACAAAACCATCTTGGTCAAGAAAAGATGTGATTTTTAAAGTCAAAGGAAGGTCATTAAGCGCATGGCTCTATCTGCCTGAGAATTTGACTGTTCCGGTGCCCTGTATCATTATGGGGCATGGTCTTGGGGCAACCAAGGATGCAGGTTTGGAGTCCTATGCCATTCGTTTTCAGGAAGCCGGCTTTGCGGTACTCGCATTCGATTACCGACATTTTGGCGAAAGCGAGGGTGAACCTCGACAACTGATATGGATTCCTTACCAACAAGAAGATTATGCAGCCGCAATTGACTACGCACGAAGTCTTAAGGAGATTGATCCGGCAAGAATTGCTCTGTGGGGTACCTCTTTAAGTGGTGGACACGTCATCGTGACTGCGGCAAGGGACAACAAGATTGCCTGTGTGTCCGCGCAATGTCCTTTACTGGACGGGGATGCGGGAGGTATGAAGGTTGTGAAAAAATTAGGTATCTGGCAGATGCTCCGGATGGCGTTTGGTCATGGACTGCGTGATCTGGTCAGATCCTGGCTCGGTCTCTCGCCCCACAAGATACCTCTTGTAGGAAAACCAGGCAGTATTGCCGTGATGGCTGATTCAGATGCCTGGGACACTTTCAACAAGCTTATGCCGGATGATTTCATCAATGAAGCCTGCGCTCGCATCATTATTCGGATGGATAAATACGAGCCGGTCAAATACGCCGCCAGAGTACGTTGCCCGGTCCTGCTTCAGGTATGTGACAATGATATTTCACTTCCAATGAGCGTTGTTAAGAAAGCCGAGAAGCGATTGGGGAAACTTGCGGAGGTCATCCACTATCCCATCGACCACTTCGATATCTATCTGGGAGAGAATTTTAAGAAAAGCGTAAGCGATCAACTTGATTTTTTTAAGAAATACCTTTGATTGATGAAAGTGTCAGAGGAACGACTCTTCTGACAATATAAAAATATATTTACCGGAATGATTGAAAAATTAATGGTCAGAGCGATTTCAAAAGGTATAACCAATACACCGGAATTGAAAGAGCACGATAAAAAATTTTTTGAAAATTTTCTTGTAGTTTGTGAAGAATTTGAGTAGTATACCAATAAGAAGAAAACAGTAATCCAGTTATATTAATTGAAGTAAGTCAATAAGCAGTGAGGGGGGTTGTCAGAAGAACGTTCCCTTGACAGTAAATTTTAGTAACTTGAGGAGAAAAATTATGACAGATAATATCAAATTTGAGCATCTCGGCCTTTCTAAAATGGTCTTAGATGCTATTTATAAGAAGGGTTTTGAAGAACCATCTCGCATTCAAACCTTAGCCATCCCCGTAATGTTGCGGAACGATACTAATATAATGGCACAGGCGCAGACAGGTACCGGCAAAACAGCTGCCTTCGGACTACCTTTAATAGAAATGATAAACCCCAGTGAGAGAAGTGTACAGGCTCTTATCATTACTCCTACAAGAGAACTTGCTATACAGGTTTCCGAGGAGATTAGTTCATTAAAGGGAGATTCCGGTATCCAGGTCATTCCTATCTACGGAGGGCAATCAATCGATCAGCAGCTTAGGCGGCTTAAAAAAGGAGTGCATATTGTTGTAGGTACACCCGGAAGAGTTATTGACCACATCAACAGAAAGACACTCAATCTCAAGGATATCGAATACCTGATCCTTGATGAGGCTGATGAAATGCTTAATATGGGGTTCATTGAGGATATGGAAGAGATAATGAAGCATACCAATCCCCAGAAAAGGACCTTCCTGTTTTCGGCTACCATGCCATCAAGGATCAAGGCGCTCGCGAGTAAATACATGGTAGATTATGAATTTATTACTGTCGAGACACAGCAGCTTACCACCAGTCTTACGGAACAGATATATTATGAAGTCAAAGCTGCTGACAAATTTGAGGCATTGTGCAGAATCATTGATATTGAAGAAGATTTCTACGGGCTAGTTTTCTGCAGGACAAAGAATGATGTTGATAGTGTTGTCGGCCATCTTATTGACAGAGGGTATGATGCTGATGCCATTCACGGTGATATTTCACAGGGACAAAGAGAAAAGACTCTGGATAAGTTCAGGAAAAAGAGGATTAATGTTCTGGTGGCAACTGATGTGGCTGCACGTGGGATAGATGTTAGCAATCTGAGTCATGTAATTAATTATGCCCTTCCGCAAGATCCCGAATCATACGTGAATAGGATCGGCCGTACAGGAAGAGCAGGTAAACAGGGAACGGCCATAACCTTTATTACGCCGAGCGAATATAATAGACTGATGTTTATTCAACGCATAGCAAAAACCGATATAAAAAGGTCAAAAGTACCAAATGTTAAGGATATCATTA
>DATKUO010000231.1:0-74613 GCA_035530515.1 Bacteroidales bacterium | reverse complement strand
CGGCTCGGCCAGGAAGGATTTTGCGGGTCTACCTTCATGGCGTGAAAATAAAGGATGGTCATTATTTCCACCACAGAAAGGGAACCGCCGGTGTGTCCGGCGCCGGCGTGGCCGATGGTCTCGATGACCAGGCGACGAATTTTTTTTGCTTCTTTTTGTAAATTCTGCATATTCTGCATATATCAAATTAGGGATGGTATTAAAACAACATTTTTAAACTGCAATTCAGGAAAACCATTCTCTTTCCCGCTTTTTAAGATTTCCAAGTATCTCATTGGCAGTATTCACATTGTCTACAATCTGAAAATCGAACATTCCCACGCAGATAAAATCTGCTCCGTTCTCAAATGCAAAACGAAATCCGTCTTCTGGTAGAATGGCTCCACCTGCCAGAACCTTATAAGCAATAAATGGTTTTTTAACCTCTTTCATAAATTCTGTGGTTCTGACAGGGAAGAGGTCGAACATATTATCATGGATCTTATTGTGATCCAGATTTCTCCCTTCTTCAACACTGAATTCAACCCTCTCAGATTCAGGATGAGCCGACCAGTAATTGTCATGATGAAAAGTCTTTACATAATAGTCAACAGGTAAACCCTCCTTCTCACAGGCTTTAACAACTTCAAGCGAATGAGCTCCCATACCTGCTAAATACCCTTGTTTTTTAATATGTTCAACAGCTTTTGCAAGCATTGCAATTTCAATAATAAATTTTCCGTTGGATGGATTGGGATAAACTTTAACCGCAATATCATCTTTCGTTTCATCAATTGAAGTTGTATTTAATTCTTCCACATAGACGGGTTTTTCTTTGATGTAAAATGTTATACTGCCACTCTGTACATTTATAGTATTCATGTTAAAAGCTGTATTGTAATTTGTAATACTTATACCTGAAGTGTTAATTGGAACAGATTGAGTTATCAGAGCAGTATTGGAAGTTAATCCACTTATTGAAACAAGAATACTATCACCCTCAATATAACCGGGTTGGTTAAAGTAATCCCACCATGCAACATAAATCGGGTTGCCGTTTTTTGTGAATTTGTAGATAAAAACATTATTGACAGTGTCCTCTTGAACTATAACAATATTAGCCCAGTCGCTTCCTTCTAATTTTTCAACCATTTTTTTGTAGGTGTAGTAGGAGAGTTTCTTCACACCTAATCCGAGGTCATTGCTCCCTCCTCCGTTATAGATAAAACCCGTGTGGTCAAAGTATCCGTTACCGCCTTTAAATCCCTCCATCAAGCCAAAAGCGGGGAATATTTTCTCAACTCCCAATGAGAGCGAAAGAACGAAACGCTTTAAATAATCACTTGCTTGCTGTGTCTCGGTCTGGTAGAGAGGTGGGTAGAGAGGTGTATCACCTACATTAAAACCGCTGTATGCACCCATTTCTGTAATCCAGATTGGAATATTCACGTAATTGAATGTATTTAATATTAATTTTAGTTGCTTATAAACTGGTTCCATTAATTTGTAGTCGCCAGTCGCTTTTCCGTACCAGTGGAAATCAAAAATATCAAATCCACTTCCGTTTAACTCTTGCAGTATAGGTTTATACAAGGAATCGAACAAAGTGAAGTAATTGTTTTTGTTTGTAATGAATCCGAGTCCAGGCAGTATTGGCTGGGCTGCCCCACCTATAATCACCTTGCATTGTGAGCAAACTTGTTTTATTGTTGTATAGGTCATCTTCTGAAATTTCGCAAAATCTTGTCTTCCGCTTTTGTCATTCGGCTCGTTACCAACCTGCCAGTATAGTATAGGATTAGTTAATCCGGGCATATCATTCACACCATCACCATCGTACCGCTCAATAGCGGCTTTCACAAAAGCTATATATTTCACCGAATCAATCGGCAGCCATGAATTAGGAAGGGTATGATTTGTATCTTTTTTCCTTGCCGGAGCTATATTTGCCATAATATTTATTCCGGATGGAACTCCACCGTAGTAAGTGTCATATAGTCCAAAAGCGAGGGTGGTATCATTCAGATTATTTTGAACTTCACTCCAAAAGAGGTATTTGGATGGCCTATGCCACTTGACTCCCATCGTTTGCGCATCAGCGTAAGGGAGTTGGGAATAACCTTCCTTGACCACATGCGCAGGGTGCATTCCAAACGGTGATGAACTCTGACTTCTTACATTCGCTGAAAGCAGAACGATAAGAATTGTTGCTAAAAAAAAAATTGGTTTCGTCATTTTTAGATTTTTAAATTAGTAATGTTACAAGAATTAATGTCATGTTTTTCATAGATTTAGACTTCGTTAATTTGTGTTAAATTTAAAAATTATAAATGAACAATTTAGTGGTTTTATAACTCATTGATGATGATATATGTGTTTAAATATTTGAAATACAATGTGTTATATGTTGCACATAATCAATTATTTACAGTTTTTAAGTACACAAAATGTTCAGTTATATAACGTGTTGATATGTAAGTAGTTGCAAAATTTCTTACGAAGTCTATAGATTAGAAGTATTTAAAATTTAAATTACTAAAGGGCACCTCTAAAAACTATTTTTTTGGTGCCGTTTTCAAAACAAATATATAGGATGATTTTCTAAAACCTAATTTTACCCCCCCCCTCTAATTTTTAACTAATTAAATACCAGATACATACAAAAGTATCTCTTTCACGTTTGGACATACCTATCCCATAACAACCACTATTTTTAACTGAGTACAGCGACAAATATTGTAAGTGAGATTCATCATCCCGATTTTAGCTGTAGCTCTTACAATCCCAATAGTACGGACAATGGAGCCATGCATGCTGTTTTCTACAAAGCCGAACACGTGTTCGACCCTTACACGTGTCCTGGATTTCTCTTTGTTGTTGGCTATTTGTTCTTCGGTTAAGGGTTTGTTGAGGTATCCTTTCTCAATTATTTTGTTGATGACTTTTTTCTTTTTGTAAACCGTTTCCTGATCTTCTCCTGTATAAGCACTATCAGCACAAAGCGGTTGTCCATCGTCTTTCTCTGTAAGCAACTGTTCCATAGCTTGCGAATCATGTACCGATACATCCGTAACAATAAATCCTTCTATGAGTTTAGTCTTTGTATCGGCTTTTACATGGTTCTTATAGCCGTAAAAAGTATTGTTGTTTTTCTTAGTCCATCTGGCATCAATATTTTTCTGTGCTAGTTTATGGGGCTTCACTTTCCACTCCTCTGGCACTGTCCCTGTCTCTTTAATATGCTTGTTTTCTTCGCGGGTATTTCGTTGGCGTGGAGCCTCTACAAAGCTGGCATCTACCATCTTTCCCTGATTTGATAAAACTCCTGCTGTATCAAGAGTTTCATTGAAGATTTTGAACAAGCCCAAGATTACCCCTTTTTCTATAAGCTGCTCCCCGAATAACCAAAATGTTTTACTGTCAGGCACCTTGTCACTTTTCTTCAATCCCAAAAACCGTTTAAAACTTGCCCGGTCAACAATCTGAAATTCCAGTTGATCATCAGAAAGATTATACAAGCTTTGTATGATGAGGGCTTTGAACAATAACAACTTACTAAAAGGAGGCCTTCCTCCTTTTAGTAAATCTTTTGTGTCATCTCTAAAGGTCTGATCTAAAGGAGCTTCAAATATACTCCAGGCAATATACTTACTAAGTTTTTGCAGAGGATCTCCAAGTTTACTGAGAGTTTCCAATAAAAAATGATCGTCAAAAAGTCGGAGAGGGTTTATGTTTTTCATAGTTTGCTTTTTTATAAAGCATAATTTATAATTCCTTAGCAACAATTACATGTATAAGTTATTAACATTCAGGTATATATATCAACATTGGGGTTTTTAGAGATGTCTTTAATTTAATCTTTCTGCCAATTTAACAGTCTCTTTACTGCATTCATGGAGACTTGAGCCGCTTCCTCCGGATTGCTTTTCAGAACATTCCGGTAGTAAGTAAAAGATTCAAACTCCACGGAACAAAAACCTTGATAGCCAATTGCCTTCAAAGCGCTAAAAAAAGCAGACCAATCCACTAAACCTTCACCAAGTATGGGAAAAAGAAAGTTATCACGGACGCCGACCAAATCTTTCAGATGCACATGTTTTATTTTCTTTCCCCACTGTTTTACTATCCAGCCCACATCCAGATTGCCGTAAAGGATTCCGTGCGAAGGGTCCAGGAGCACGCCCAAATATTCCGAATCATAGTGTTCTATCAGCGGACGGATTGTATAATAATCGTGGCAAAGCATACCGAAGACTCCTTCAACCGCCAGTTCAACCCTATGTTTTTCTGCAAAAGGGACAATTTCATCAAAAGCACTAAAAACAAAATCCCATGCATCACCCTCTTTTATCGTTTTTCCAATTACCGGCGCTTTCGCATCCCACGGACCGGGGCCGGTAAAGAGGGTGACAGGTCCTATCCCAAGTTCGCCACAGATTTCGATGCATTCCTTTACTAAATTCAGCCGGTCTCTTCTTACGGTTTCATCAAAATTAACCAAATCCTGTGAAGCTACTATTTCATAAATTTCCATTCCAGATCCGTGGGTAATTTCTACTAATTGTTGCAATTGCTTTTTTGTTTTCGTTCTTGGATTGAAGTGAGATAGCGTCCAGCTGACCCCGGAATACCCGAGATTAGAAAGAACGCCTATTACTTTTTCCGGCTCCCATTTAGCAAAATCGAGCGCGGCAAAAAAGCCAATCCTCTTTTCCATGAAGTTTTCATCTCTTTCGGCCATTTTTACCTTCTCACCGGGCGCAACAAATCCTGGCCCTCCAAGCACATGCCGCGGCACGATTGTAAACGCGGCCGCTGCGGCCGTTGTCTTAATGAATTGACGACGGGTTTCCTGAGTACAAGTCTTCTTCATAATAATGCTCCTCCATTTCATAATAATTAATTTTCTAATTTGAAATATTTAAACCGGGAAAAACCTGGTATATGAGCAAAAGCTGATTAAGTGTGGCCAAATTAGTTTAACTCCGTAACTTAAATATTTATATTTATAGATTTTGCGTCCCAATTAACAAAATCTAATTCGCAAACTCACTAGATTTTGTAACCCGGGATGTTGCTCTGCTCCATTTGCCTTGGGGCAATATTGCCCGTTTTGACCTGATTTTTGAGCTATGGAGCCTTATTTCTCCCATACACTCCGGTGTTGATCCTCATATTTTCCTCCTTTCTTATTTTTTATGCCGCTTCGCTGAGCCTGCGGTGTATTGAGCATATCGAAATATCAAGCTCTTCCCATTTAAGAAATATTATTAGTTGGCGGGGTGAAGCCTTGCGAGTGCATATTCAGCTTCATCCTTTAACTCAGCATTTGATGTAAGATCTTTAATTGCAGGAACCGAATAATCAGTTCCCATCCAACTTAATTCGCGGAGAATGAGTTTTTTCGCATCTACTGTTGTTTCACTACTGATGAGAACCTTGTTCAACATCTTCTCCAAATTAAATAATCCCTTTTCATCACCTGCCAGTTTGCGGATATAGCTCTGCACATAACTGAAATATTTTGTGCTTTTTGCTATATCATAACTTCCGATATTTGCGATAGCCTTATCCAGGGTCATCTCCTTGAAGTCGGGACGGAGTACAACTCCTGCAGCGCTTGGAAAGTCCCATGGCACTGGTTGAGTTACATCGCCGGTAACAGCCCATTCTGCTCCTCGTTGTAATGTTGTAATAAATCCTACGCATTGCATTGAAGGACCACCTCCTTCATCTGCATGACCCAAAGTGGTATGGAAAATTCTTCCTTTACCGAAGGTTATTGTCATAAGCATCGGCTCATCCCGCCATACATTTCCTGCTTGCCTCCTCTATATAGTCCGTTATTAGCACCTGCGCTAAGTTGACCACCGTTATCTGAAGTAAAAATTATTAGTGTATTGTCTAACATATTGTTACTTTCTAATTGATGAAGAATAAGACCAATGTTATAGTCCAGGTGTTCAATCAATGCAACGATATTAGCCCGTTTTACGTTAATATCAGGCTCTCGTGCATTTACTTTATCGAGCCAATCCTTTGGAGGCTGAATAGGTACATGTGGTGCATTGTAAGCTAAATAAAGGAAAAAGGGATCTTTCTTACCTTCCTGACTGTGTAAATACTCGAGTGCCCAGTTGGTAAATACCTCTGTTGCATGGCCCTTAGGATCAACAACTTGTTGATTTATTCGCATGAATTTTTTCCCATTTCGAAGATGAGTATAATAATCATCCATCATATCATCCAGAAATCCATAAAATTGGTCGAATCCTTTATCGTTAGGTAAGTTAGGAGACTCTAAGCCCAAATTCCATTTTCCAATAATTGCAGTTTGATAATCCGCTTTTTTTAATAACTGTGGTAACAACTGAGCACCTGGAAGTAAGTAACCCCAGTTATCCTTTTCAGTATCTCTGACCAAGCCAGGAACTCCAACCATATCAGGATAACAGCCTGTTAATAAGGATGCTCTGCTTGGCGAACAAACACAACTATTTGAATAGAAATTGGTGAATCTAATGCCATTATTCAAAATATAATCAATATTGGGTGTCCTTAAATCGGTTGCACCCTGACAAGAAAGATCCCCCCAGCCTAAATCATCAGCTAAAATGAAAATAATATTAAGCTTTTCATTATAGTTTGTATTTATAATTGCACCTGATGACCATGTACCTAAACAGGAAAGACCTACTATTACGGAAATTTTTTTAGTTAGATTCATTCTTAATGTGTTTATGGTTACATAAATATTATATTTGTTGTCTCGTCTTTTTTAATTTCTCCTGGTATTCCGGCATTGAAGCCACATTCAATAGTTGTTCAGGATCATTTTTAACATCGAATAGTTCCTCGGCTGGACGAGGCGCAAAAAAGACAGGGGTACATTCATGAAACAATATCATTTTTTAATGTAAGCCTGCCGAATTTCAGTCGATAATACTGAATCAAAAGATAAAGCCAGTTCCTTCAATTGCCTTACTATTTCCGGGTTGGAAGCTGCCACGTTTTGAGTTTCCCCAATATCTGAAGAAAGATTATAGAGCCATGGCAGGGGTGTTGTGGGCTTAGTATTGAGTAATGCTTCAATTACCGGCTGCTTTCCGACCCATTTTTCACTTGGTTCAAGCAAATGAAGTTTCCAGTTACCCTTTCTTATTGCAGCTAACTTACCATCGCGCCCGTAATAACAAAAAAAATCATAATGAGATTTTGCATTTTTATCTGTAATTAGCGGAAGGAGATCATACCCGTCAATTTTTCGGTCAGATGGGACTTGGGCGCCGGTAATTCTGGCTAAAGTTGGAAGAAAGTCCATCATGGTAGCCATTTCATGACAAACGCTACCTTCAGGAATGTGCTTGGCCCAGTACATTATCAGTGGCTCCCTGAAACCTCCTTCCCATGTACTGCCTTTCCCTCCGTGTAATGGAGTAGCTGCTACTCCTGAAGGTCCATTATCAGAAGTAAATATTACAATGGTATTATCAAGTATTCCATCATTTTTCAGTTCTTTGAAAATTTCACCACAGCTCCAATCCAGTTCTTCAGTCATGTCACGATATAACCCTAGTTGTCCTTCATGCCTGCGAAAGCTTTTTGAAGCAAATAACGGAATATGAATCGCGTTGTGTGCCATATAAAGAAAAAACGGTTTTCCTTTGTTTTTCCTGATAAATGATATGGCTTGCTGTGTGTAATCCTGTGTTATCTGATCATAATCAACCTCACTGTTCTTTCTTAACAGGGTATCATTTCGAAACAGGTCAGAATTTCCATGATTAGAAGCAGGCATCCCGTAATAGTAGTCAAATCCCTGCGAATTTGGCATAACTTCAGGTAGAAGCCCAAGGTGCCATTTACCAATACAACCAGTGGCATAACCTTCTTTTTTTAACAGTTCTGCAATTGTTATTTCATTTGGATTCAGACCACTATGAGTATTAGGTGGAAGAACTGCGACATGCAAATCAACCCTTTTGGGATAGCATCCGGTCATTAAACTGGCACGGGTCGGGGTAGAAACCCCTGCAGAAGCATAAAAATCTGTAAATTGTACACCTTCTTTTGCCAATCTGTCCAGATTCGGAGTTTTGATCTCAGTGGCTCCGTAGCAACTCAAGTCAGCATAACCAAGATCATCGGCCAGAATAAAAACAATGTTAGGCTTATCTGGTACTGATGCCACATCAAATTGTGAAAACATCGATAAAGAACTTATGCTTATAAATGTTGTACCTAACTTTAATCCAATAGAATACGCGTTCATATTATTTAAATTATTGTAGTTTATAACACTCGTATATTGTTAAGTTTTTGTGGTTATTTATGGTAATGATGTCAGAGATAGTTGATAATCTGACATAAGTTTTGTTTGAATTTTCCTCAAGTCCCTCTACCAATATTACAAGAGGGATCTTGGGGAAATTTGTTATAAAGACAAAGCAAATTTTGCTGAAATTATTACTCCCTTAAAGTAGATCAGCATCTTTATTACCAGCCTGGATTCTGATCCAGATTTCTGTTTAAAGCACGTTCACTGTCAGGAATAGGCAATAAGTTGTAGTACTCAAGATATCCGTTTGGAAATTTAGTTTCTATCAAACTTCCAACCTGATCTCTTATTTCGATAGGGTAAATATCCTTACCAATATCCCATCTTTTAATATCGCCCCAGTATAATCCTTCCAATGCAAATTCGATGCGTCTTTCGTGTCTTAGCTTCTGACGTGCTTCATCCTGAGTTAATCCCATTGGTAGGGGCATAAGTTTTACATCATCACGTTCAGTCCTAATTCTGTTAATTAAAGCAATTGCTTCATCAATATTACCATTTGTTTCTATTATTGCTTCGGCTCTGGACAAGATCACATCTGCGTATCGAATTACTATATTATTTAATGATGACTGGCCCGAAGGTGGTAAATCTGATTCTGGATCGATACGATATTTCCTACAGCTAAATTGTTTTAGTCTATTTCCCGGATGGTTAAAAGCTCCTCCAGGGTAGATATAATTTGGGAAACGGAAGCCCAAAATGAATGAACCGGGTACCACAACAGTAAATTCCAAGCGAGGATCCCAGCCCTGGTATGGATTATCAAGGTCAATATTAGATTCACTATATTTACCTGGTGAACCATCAATCTTTTCATATGCATCCACCAAATCCTGTGTTGGCACATAACGGCTTCCCCTTATCCAGCTCCCTGTGCCTGTTCCGCACTCTTGATCATGACTATTTCCCTGAGAATTTTCTCCTGACATATATTGAATATCAAAAAGAACTTCCTGGTTATTTTCATTAGCTAATGTAAACAGGCCATGGTAGCTTGGGAATAATGAATATTTACCTAAGACATCGATTTGGTTAGCAACCTCCAATACTTTATCATATTTCTTTTGGTATAAATATGCCCTCATTTCCATACCCAGTGCACTTCCTTTGGTTGCTCTTCCAACCGACGGTGCATTTACTTGAAGGTTAGCTATTGCAATGTCATAATCAGTAATAACCTGGTTCCATGTTTCTTCTGATGAAGAACGGGCTATATTCATAGCCTCATCCACACTGATTGAAGATAAGATAATTGGAACACCTCCATAACATTCGACTAATTTTGCATAAGCCAGACCTCTGAGGAAATGAGCTTCACCTATATAGACAGATTTTATATCATCACTTAAATCTAAGTTATCGATAGCTTCAAGTAGATAGTTTGCACGATAAATTATACTAAAAGATATTCTCCAGATATTTCTAAGAGTCTGCCCTTTTCCTGAATTAAGGGCACCTCTACCGATAAGATCAATTGCAGTATTTCCAAAATTATAAGCATTAGGAGTAGCCCCATCAAGAACACCGAAACCATAGAATCCTTCCTTCCAAATGTTTTTTTCGCGCAATTGACCATACACTCCATTTAACAATAGTTTTATATCGCTTTCGTTTTGCGGAAAAATTGCCGATGTAATTTTGTCTTGAGGTAGGACATTTAAGAATTGATCTTCACAACTATTAATAGTTAGTACTAAAATAATTGCCAGGCTATAATATATTATTTTTCTGAGTTTCATAATATTAGAAATTAAGATTTACACCGAACGATATTATTCTTGGAACAGGATATAAGTTGGCACCTAAATAAAATGTATCTCTTTCAGGATCATATCCATCATAATTTTTGCTCACAATTGAAAAGAGATTTTGAGCATTTGCATAGACATAAATTTTTTCTAAACCCAGACGGGAAGAAAAAATATCTGGGAAAGAATATCCTAATCGCATATTCTTTAATTTAACATAACTGCATTCAGTCACCCAAAAAGATGAAGCTTGATTGTCCCATACATCGAATCTTATCATTGGGATATCTGTGTTGGTGTTTTCGGGTGTCCATGCATTTCGCCAGCGCTTTGTAATTGTTGAAGCAATAGTAAGGTTTGTAAAATCATTTGCAGTATATGCGTGAACTCCGGCTATCCCTTGAAATAGTATATTCAAATCAAACCCTTTGTATTGAAAGCCTGGTGTGATTCCAAAGGTAAATTTAGGAATAGTGTTTCCCAAACCCTGTTTATCTTCAAATCCCAGTTTCCCATCTTGATTTACATCTTCAAATTTCAGTTCTCCAGCCTTTGGCTGGTAACCGTTTGAATACATATATTGCGCTGCTTCGTCATCAGTCTGAAAAATTCCAATTACTTTATAGTGATATAAGCATTTATAAGAATATCCCTCTCTTATTAAATACAATTGATCAGGTGATTTTCCTCCTTCAAATTTTGTAACCTCGTTATCTACATAAGTCAGGTTAACCCCTATGCTGTATCTGAATTGTTCTCTTTTTTGTACCTGATTGTCATAGTTAACATTTATTTCGAATCCTTTGTTTGTCATTTCACCAACGTTCTGATAAGGAGCAATAATTCCTCCCATAATTAAAGGAATTGGCAGTTGTACAATTATACCACTTGTATTTTTATTGAAATAATCCGTTTCTACCGTTACCTTGTCATTAAATAACCCAATATCAAGGCCAAAATCAAGTGTAGAGGTTGTTTCCCAGGTGATATTTTCGTCAACTAATGAAGTGACAGCTGATCCAGGAGCAAAAGTGCCTCCATAACTATAGCTCAAAGTGTTGTCTTGAGATATAACTGTTAGATATGGCCAATAGCCCGAGATATTTTGATTTCCAAGCTGCCCCCATGAACCCCGCAGTTTTAAATTTGAAAAAATATTCAAATTTTTAATAAAATCTTCATCATTGAGTCTCCAGCCGACAGAAAATCCGGGGAAAATACCCCATCTGTTAGTCTTTTCAAAACGTGAAGAACCGTCGGCCCTGAAGTCTGCTTCAAATAAGTATTTATCCAACAAAGAATAATTCAGACGTCCAAAATATGATAACATATTTATTGCAAACATATTACCAGAACCCTGGATTCCTGAAGTTCCTGCATCTACCTGGGTTAAACCTTCTTTGGGAGGTAAAGTTCTTCGGGCATAGAGTGTTTTTATTACTGTATTTTCCATTTGCATACCGAGAACAGTTGAAAAATTGTGGATGTCACCAAATACTTTGTGGTAATTAATTGTGGCAATCAGGTTATTGTCTAATGAAGAAGTATTACCCCTGTTCATCTCCAATCCTCCCTGATTATAATTTCCATTCATTGTCTCAATACCTGAGTCGGTATAGCCATAAATACTTTGATTGTATTTGTCAATTAATTGCCAGTTACCAGTAGTTGCTAATGTAGTTTTAAAGATCAGATTATCAGCAAATTTAATCTCGGCATAAGCATTCGCTCTTAGAGAATTTTTCTCAGTTATAGTCCTGCCATTGGCATCATCAATCAATGGATTTCTATTATCAAATAAAAGATTTCCATTGTTATCTATTGCCTGTACTGAACCAAAACGACCATCTCGTGTATATGGAGCTGTAAATGGCGCTACGCTGGATAGCATTAGCAAGACCCGATCCATAGAATAAGGTTCTTTTGAGACAGTTCTGATGTAATTAATCCTTCCACCAACTTTTAACCACTTTTTAACATTAGATTCCAGGTTGGCTGTTATACCATATCTTTGCGAGTTTGTACGTAGCACTATGCCTTCCTGATTCAAATAATTAAATGAGAGAAAAACAGAACTTTGTGCCGAACCTCCTCTGATAGATATATTCTGTTCCTGAATAGCTGAGTTTCTAAATATATAATCATAAAAATTGGAATTAGGATACTTAAATGGGTCGGTACCATTTTTAAAATCTGATATCAGATAATCTGGAAATTTATGGCTTGATCCGACATTATCCAATGCCTGATTCCATAAATTCATATATTCTGTACTATTGTCAATGAGATCATACCTTCTCCCTAATGATTGAATACCTCCATAACTAGAATAATTGATTAGCATTTTTTCATTGTACTTCCCCATTTTAGTTGTAATCAGAATAACTCCGTTCGCTGCCTTTGATCCATAAATAGCTGAACTGGCCGCATCTTTTAAAACAGATATACTTTCAATATCATTGGCATTTAATTGATGAAAAGACCCTTCAACTCCGTCTATAATTACTAAAGGGTTAGAATTATTCATGGTACCCCATCCCCTTATACGTATTTGAGAACCATCCCCTCCGGGTTTACCTGAATTCTGGCTGACCCAAACTCCGGTTACTGTTCCACTAAGGACTTGAGATGCATCGGTAAGAGGACGGTTAGTAATGCCTTCATCGAATTTTATCGAGGATACGGAACCTGTCAGGTTTACTTTTTTCTGTGTCCCGTATCCAACCACAACGACTTCTTCCAGACCAACAGCCGACTCAGCCATAGTTACATTTATTTGGGTTAATGCCCCGATACTGATTTTCTGGGGTTCCATCCCGATAAATGTGAATTTCAGCGTTTTTGACCCAGGTGGGACATCAATGTTGTATTTACCAGCAATATTTGTTATTACTCCCAGAGTTGTTCCGGTAACAACAACGTTAACTCCGGCTAGAGGTGCACCATCCTTGTCTGTAACAATACCTGAAATTTTGTTTTCCTGAAGTAAAACTGATAGTATTCCGGGTTGGTCTGATGGTGTGAGAATAATCTGCCGGTCATAAGCAGCAAATTTCACATTCTTATCAAAGATACCTGTTAAAATGTCTTTGATGGTTTCATTCTCTGCATCAATATTCACTTTTCGCTCAACATCTATTAGTTTAGGACTGTAGAGGAAAAAGAACTCGCTCTGATTTTCAATCTCTTTTAACGCATCGCAGATTGTAACATCATCAAGTTTAAGAGTAAGGTGTGTCAGTTGTGAGTAGGTTTCGGTTGCCCAGAGTTGAATAACTGCGAACAGTGATAAAAATAGGGTTAGTTTCATGACTCTGATTGTTTTTAGTGAAATGAATTTAAAAAAATTCCTTTCACAATAATCTCGAAATTTTTTCATAGATTTGAATGGATTAAGTTTACTAAAGTTTTTTTAGAGAAATCAAGTACTTAGTCTTGCGGGATTATGTTCTAGCATAGTCCCGCTTTTTTTCATAATTAGTTGTGTTTCATAGGCATTTTGGTTATTAGTTGTTCGTTTGATCGTTGTTCGTTTGATCGTTGTTCGTTTGATCATTGTTCGTTTGATCATTATTCGTTTGATCGTTATTTTGCTTTTTTAATTTCGCCTGTAGCCCAGAACAACTTTCCTTTTAGAAAAAGTCCCCGAACTTATCTTTTCCCGGTCTGAAATTGTATAACTGACCGGTGACATCAGGGACACAAGCTCCATCACCTGGGGAAGTGTTTCATCAACAAATGTACCGGTATAGGTAAGTTCATTCAGGCTGGGGTCCTTTATCTGAATTTCAACATTAAACCATCTGCTTAGTTTTTTTACAACAACGCTCAGTGGTTCGGCATTGAACACAAGTTTACCGTCCTTCCATGAAAAATACCTGTCATCATCAATAGAACAGGTACTGATTTTATTACTACTCTTTTGAAAAATTGCCAGATCAGTTGGTTTCATTGTTAACAGAGTAATTTCTTTCCCGTTTATTTCCGTCCGTTGCAGTTCAACCTGTCCATCGATAAGTGAAGTCTCAATTCTGTCATCATCAGGATAAGCCATAATATTAAATGTTGTTCCGAGTGCTTTAACCTCAATTTCTCCTGCTTTTACAATAAAAGGCATTTTAGAATTATGAGCCACTGCAAAATATCCTTCACCCTTAAGTTCAACACCGCGACTATCACCCTGGAACATTGCCGGATACTTTAGTGAGCTGCTATGATTAAGCCACACTTTTGAACCATCAGGCAGTGTAACTTTGGTGATTGCATCCACAGAAGAAAAGACTTCATTATATGCCTGATTAACTGAGATCTGGCTATCTCTTGCTGAATGATATCTGGCAGACATATATAATCCGAAACCAAGTACAGGGAATAAGAGTATTGCTGCTGCCCTTGTAAAGATTTTTACAAATTTTTCTCTTCTTTTGTATTTAATAAGATTCTGATCCGCCTTCTGTAAAAGTTTTCTTGATTGGGTCAGATTAATTTCATGATGTATCTTTCCAAGCAATAGATCAAAATTTGTTGTATCATCACTGTCGTCATCTGCCAGTTCGTCCCAAAGGCTAAATAAAAGGGATTTTCCCTCAGATGTTCTTGCAGATTCTTCTAACCATACTAAAACAGAACTTAATTCTTCCTCAGTGCAAGCATTTTTACAATACTTTTCTAATAATTCTTTATTCATATATATTCTCACTTAATTTTTTGAATAACGAGCACTTCCGATAATTAACCGGAAGCGCTTCATTACCCATCCTAACTAACTAACCAAACCCTAACCTAAGAAAAACCAATATCTGTAATTTAATTATTGAATTAAGCTTTTAACAGTAAGACGCAATAACGGAGAAATACCACTACTTATAAGTGAAAAAAAAATTAAGTAAGGAGAAATAAACGGCACAACGGCAGAAAAAATGAAGGGATGAAGGGGTGAAGAGGTGAGGAAAGTAAGGAGTAAGCGGTAATCAGTAATCAGTAACTAACATTCGAACCATCGAACAATCGATCGATCAAACATTCGTATAATAGAACCAATAAACCATCAAACGTTTCAACGTTCAAACTGTTGAACCATAAAACAATCAATGTAAAATTTGATTTTCCAGGTATTTTATACTATAGATAGGTAATAATATCTGATATTTTACCCTATATATAGACTATATTTCCGAAATAAATATTAAATTTGCTGTAAATCTGAATAAAATGATACGCAGAAAGCTATTCGAAGATCTACAGGCACATCTTTTAAAAAAAGAGTATTCTATAATAACCGGGGCAAGGCAAACCGGAAAATCAACCTTACTGAAGCAGTTAGAGGTTCATTGTAAACAAATGGAAATGCCAGTTGTTTTTCTAAATCTTGAAAACAAAACAATACTTGCAGAATTAAATGAAAATCCCTTAAATATATTGAAATTCATGCCGGAACCGAATAAAAAAACAGTGGTGCTGGTGGATGAAATCCAATATCTGGAAGATCCTTCCAATTTTTTGAAACTTTTATATGATGAACATTCAGAGCAAATCAAGGTAGTTGCATCAGGAAGCAGTGCCTTTTACATTGATCATCAATTCAGGGATTCACTTGCAGGCAGAAAAAAACTATTTCAGTTATTCACCTGTTCGTTTGATGAGTACCTTGAATTAGGAGGCAAGTCTTATCTTAAGGAAGAGAAAGAACATCTTATTAAAAACCGCGATTTTAAAAGCACTCTGATAGATTACCTTCGTATTGAATGGGAATCGTATATGATATATGGAGGCTACCCGGCGATCATTACAGAACCAAACAAGCAGGAAAAAATTGACCGCTTGAAGGAGATCAGAGACTCTTTTGTTAAAAGGGATATTTTAGAGTCGGGGGTAAATAATGAAACAGCTTTTTACAACCTTTTCAGGGTTCTGGCCGGTCAGACAGGCGGCCTGGTCAATGTCAACGAACTTTCATCTACTTTGCGGATCAAGAATGAAACTGTGGATAATTATCTCTCTATAATGCAGAAGTGTTTTTACATCGCACTTACAAAACCGTTTTACAAAAATCTGAGAAAAGAACTAATTAAAATGCCTAAAGTATTTTTGTTGGATACCGGATTAAGAAACTGCCTGTTAAACAATTTCCAACCACTGTCTGTACGTACCGACAAAGGGGAACTATTGGAAAACACTGTTTTTAGAATTCTTGCTGATAAATATGGCTCAGATGCGATTCATTATTGGCGTATGAGTGACGGAAATGAAGTTGATTTTGTGCTTTCAGATATTGCCGAGCCAAAAGCTATTGAAGCAAAATACGATAAAACCCAGGTTAAAGTCAATAAATACAAGCTATTTACAGCAGCTTATCCAGAAATTCCTTTACAATTTATCTGGATTAATCCTTTTGAACAGGATTTTTTCCGAAGGATCAAACCCTGAGGAGGTGAAGGGGTGAATAAACGGCTCAACGGTACAATGGCATAACGGCGCAACGGCAGAAAGAATGAAAGGTTGAATGGGTGAAGAGGTGAAGGGGTGAGGAAAAGTAAGGAGTAAGCGGTAATCAGTAATCAGTAACATTTGAACTATCGAACCATCGAACCATCGAACGATCGAACGATCAAACGATCAAACAAAAAGAAACACGAAGAGTATGGCAATCAGAGAGTAATTGCCCAGTTTTTCACGGATAGTTTTAAGTGCCCGACACATATGGTTTTCAATTGTATTTACAGAAATATTTAACCGTTCAGCGATTTCATTATATTTCAGAGCTTCAACTTTGTGCAGCAGGTAAACCTCTTTCTGACGTTTAGGTAATGCATTTATTATTTCATCAAGCTTATTTGTCAGCTCATTATATTCAAGTACCATATCGACAGGATCAACGTTTATTTCCTGAACAGACTTCAAATATTCAATAAAATCAGATTCCCTGGCTTTCTTCCGTATTATAGAAATAGCCGAGTTATAGGTTATAGTGAATACATATGATTTAACCGAGGAGTCTTTCTCTACTTTGTGACGATTTTCCCATAAATTAAGAAAAACATCCTGCATAAGGTTTTCTGCCTCTTCACTGGATTTAAGAATAGAATAACCAAATTTATATACTCTTTTACAATACTTTTCATATAGTGCATCAAAAGCAAACATGTTATCTGCCTTGATTTCCTTCATCAGTTTTTCATCACTATACAAAACAAAATCTTTCATAAAAGCTGTTTCATATAATCAAAGGTAAATTATTTTTATAAATAACCTATCCCAAATTAATTTGACAAAACTCAACTTCACAAGAGTATTTAGCTCTGTCGAAGTCAGCGTAATATACAGAGGTTAAAGCTAATGCCTTTTATGCGCATCAATCTCAAACTGCATATAAATGGGATATTTCAAAGTTTTAAGTATCTCATTCATATACTCATTGTGATATTTCAAATTTAATGGTGTATCCCTGGCAAGGAGATTATAATACATGTTGGAAAATGACCTCTATTTCTCCAAAAAGCAATTTATATGGGGTTTTAAGATGTGGACAGAAGCAATAGCTGCTTAATCACCTAAGCCAAAAAGGCCGGAATATTTATTAATCGTATTTTACATATTGTTAGTCCAGATGTAAAGTATATTTTACACATATCCAAAAACCACTTGCAATTTTGCATAAAGGCAAGAACACGTATGGGAAGAAAAATAATTAATTTGTGACTTCCACCTTTAATAACCCACCCCAAACCCCTCCACTACTCTTTATACACATTTTGTCATTATAGAGATTCAGTTTATTCACATGCTGCAACATCATGAAAAATGACTATAAAATTTTACAGAACATTGTTTATATCGGCTCTGAAAGAGCCATATATGAATAACCCCCGGTGAAGCCGGGGGAAGCTAACACAAACGATTATCAGCTCTGAAGGAGCTGAATATCAATATTAAGGAAAAAACCTTTCATCCAACTTTATCCCAGACTCCAGTAACAGCATCCTTAACTCTTCTTCAAATGTTATTTTTCTGTGATGTTCCTGTTGATTTTTAATATAATTTATTAGTCTGTCCATATCCTTGTATGAGCATGTAAAGGATCCATAACCAACTGACCATCCTTTAAATGCAGAAAAAAAACCGCTGTTTTTAATCCATAATGAGGATGATACCTTGATATCTCTTATAAAATCTGCTGGTGCAATTGAAGGATGCATATCAGTGAGAATATGAAGGTGATTTTCAACACCATTTATGCGATACAGGTGACTGTCTTTGTGTCTTATAATCCCTGAAATGTATGCATAGATTTCATTAGCATGATCCTGTTTTATAGTGGGCATGCTGTCCTTTGTCCTGAAAACAAGGTGATACAAGTGTTGCCGATAACTTGACATGTTCTAAATTATTATGTTAATAATACAGCGAGAGAGGCCTATGATAGAAAAACTCTTGCATTAAACCAACAATATTAAGCCCCTTCAGGGCTTAATATCAGAGGGTTAGTCTTCTACCCCCGGTTGCACCGGGGGTTATTCATATTATGCCACATTCGTGGCATAAGCGAATTAAAAGAAAACATAACATATAAATCTTGAGCTTATTAACTGGTCCATTATAGTTTAAGAGTAAAAAGTGACAAATACTACTTATTAATCTGAAAATGTGTATAAAGGGTAGAACCCCTCCTAGGAGGGGAACCAACTAACTTCGGACTTCCGACTTCGGTCTTCCAACTTATCACTCACTTGTGAGCATCAATCCCATACTGCATATATATAGTATGCTCCAGAGTTTTCAGAATCTCGGTCATATACTCATCTACAGCTCTTAAAGATCCGGGAAGAGTATAAATGAGCGATTTACCAATAATTCCTGCTACCCCCCTGCTTAACAGTGCATTAGGTTTTTCTGTACCATATTTGATTCGGATGAATTCCATTATTCCCGGAATCTCTTTTGCAAGTAGAGGAGCAACTGTTTCAACTGTAATATCTCTGGGACCGATACCGGTACCACCTGTGGTTATAATAATATTATTAATACTCCCGGCGCTTGTTAGTACCTCCCTGAGAATATCAGCATCGTCGGGAATAAGTGTAAAATTAACACTATATTCCCAGTTAAGGGATGAAAGATATTTAGATATAATTTCTGATATTCTTGGTCCGCTGAGATCTTCATACTCCCCTTTATGAGCTCTGTCGCTGAGCGTGATAATAAGTATTTTAAGTGTGTCTGGAAGGTTCATTTCTTTATCTTTTCAGTGAGATGTATATTATCAATAAACATATTCTTATCGACTGCCTTACACATATCATAAACAGTTAGAAGAGCGATGCTGACTGCTGCTAATGCTTCCATTTCAACACCTGTTTTACCTGTACATCGCACTTCGCTATCGACCCTCACACCAGTGTCATCGACAGACACATCAACACGTACATTATCAAGAACGATATTATGGCATAAAGGGATAAGCAAGGATGTTTGTTTAGCACCAATAATCCCTGCAAGCTGAGCCACAGTTAACACATCTCCCTTCTTAAGTAAATTCTCATTAATGATATGAATTGTTTCTGCTGAAAGGGTTATATGTCCACTGGCTTTGGCAATCCTGAGCTGAAGCTCTTTATCACCAACATCAACCATAACAGCTTTACCCTTTTTGTCAGTATGTGTTAGTTTAGTCATATTTGGTTAACCTCCTATATTATAAAATGAACCCGTCTCATTTATTGATCCGCATTCCGGTTTTAATTCTATTGCCAGCTTAAAGGCTTTTTCGAAACCTACTTCCCGTATATCAAATTCAATATTATCAAAAAGACAGGGTTTGAGTTTCCCGTTTGCAGTAAGCCTTAGCCTGTTACACAATGAACAGTCTCCTCCAATTCCGCCTTCTACCAACGAAAAATGACCTTTAACAAGATCCATCTGTTTTATATATCTTATTCCCAGGCTATTGTCTTTGCAATAATCTGTCATAGCCCTTGCCTCTTCCTCTTCTTTAGATTTTTGTATCACACAATTTACCTTAACAGGAAGAAGTCCGGCCTTTTTTGCAGCCTTAATACCTGCAAATACATCATTTACATTGCCTGTCCGTGTAATATTTCTGAATTTTTCAGGATCAATTGTATCGAGGCTGATATTTACTCTATGTAATCCTGCTGCCCGGAGCTCGTAAGCATACTGATTCAGGAGCACCCCATTTGTCGTCATAGAGAGATCTTTAATCCCCTTAATATCAGATATCATTCTAACCAGAGTTGTAATCCCTTTTCTTACAAGTGGTTCTCCTCCTGTGATTCTCACTTTGGTTACACCATTTGCAACTGCAACACTGGTAAAATCTCTTATCTCATCGAATGTCAGTATATCTTTATGCTGAAGAAGTTGAATACCATCTTCCGGCATACAATAAGTACATCTCAAATTACACCTGTCGGTAATTGAAATACGCAAATAGTTTATCTTTCGGTTAAACCTGTCGTACACCTACCACCTCTCCTTTCTCAATAGATTTTTTCCCAGCTTGCATAGCTATAATACCTTTAGCCAATGTCAGAGCTGATATATGGGCTGACCCATGATATTCAATTGGAGACACCAACCCGTCATTTGTAATAACAACCGGAATCCATGATTGGCGGTCGGCAGATTTCCTTGTAAAAGCTTCCTTCATTGGAAGGTTAATAATCAGAGGCTCCCATTTGTAGTTCATCATTTTACAGATCAGCGGTCTTACTAAGAGTTCGAACTGGACAAAAGAAGAAACCGGGTTACCGGGCAGTCCAAATACAAGTGCATCAGGATGTAGACCAAAAGTTGTTGGTTTACCTGGCTGTACATTTACCCTGGAAAAGAGTATTTTTACACCTGCTCTTTCAAGTACAGATGGAACAAAATCAAAATCGCCCATTGACACCCCTCCGGTAATTAGTACTATGTCGCTCTCAGATATTGCATTTTTAACAATATCATATGTTGCTTCCTCATCATCCCTTGCAATCCCCCAATATCTTCCTCTGGCACACGACCGTTGTACCTGGGCCATAAGTTGGTAAGCATTGGTATTCCTGATCTGAGCAATACCGGGTTTTTCAGTAGGCTCAACCAGCTCATCGCCGGAACTTATGACACCTACAATTGGCATTTTGCTTACTGTAACAGAAGTACAACCAACAGTTGCCATAACCGCTATCTCCTGTGGCCTGATCATCGTCCCGGATTTAAGGACAGGATCGCCGCTCTTTATATCCTCTCCTTTTATTGCGATGTTTTCCTTATAAAACGACCCGGTAAATTTTACTTTCCCCGATGATAGCATAAAAGAATCCTCAACCATAAAGACCATCTCTGCACCAACAGGCAGAGCTGCTCCCGTCATTATCCTTGAACACTGTTTTTCTGAAACTGCTTTCTCCGGGTACACCCCTGCGGCAATTGTTTCAATTATTTCAAGTTCTGCATTCATATCCTCTTTACGGCATGCAAATCCATCCACAGTTGCTTTATTAAAAGGAGGCATATCCATATCACTTTTAATATCAGTTGCAAGAACCCGGCCGAGGGAATCTGTAAATGAGATAGTTTCTAATTCAGTTCTGAAAACTGAGTTCATTACAATCTCCCAAGCTTTCTCAAATGTTATCATCTCCATTTTACTTCTGAATTAAGTTCCATTGTCTTTTTAATTAACTAGCCTTGATCCCTTAATACATCCCCCTAATTGCTCTTCCTCCTTTTTGCCCCCCTGCCTTTAATTTCTCCCCAGATTTTTTGCCCCCCTGCCCCCCTAAAGGGGGGTTAATACTCTGAATATAAATGAAATCCACCTAAACACCAAAGTATTTGCTCCCCTTTAGGGGAGATGCCGCGAAGCGGCAGAGGGGCTTCAATTCATATCTTCAATTACTTCCTTGCAGTGCAATACCTGCTTCAGGAAGAAAAGATATCCATACCTCCGATAACTCACATACAGGTTGCTGTTTATAGGTATCAGCTGATATATCGACATAAAATATTTCGCCTGCATCAACTGTAATTTCCATTCCATATTCAGATGGCAAAATCTCCCTTACAATTCCCTTAAAACAATTGCATGAGAGAGATGAAAGCATCTTTAAAGATATTTTAATATCATCACTCCGTAAAATTAAAAGCCCTTCCTCAGGATAAGAGTTTTCAGAAAGGTTAAATACCAGTTTATCTTTACACAGGGCTTTCCATTCCCCATTATCCTTTTTGAATTCAACTCTGAAGAAATTCCTGATGCCGGAGTATCTTGCCACAAACTTGTTAACCGGCTTTCTGAATACATCATCTGGTTTACCCTCCTGAATTATTCTTCCATTATGTATCACACCCACTCTGGATGCCAGGCTTACTGCTTCCCTATAATCGTGGGTAACATGAATTATTGTAAGCCCCTGCTTGTTAAGGCTACGAAGCAACCTTTTGATATCATCTTTAAGACTGGCATCAATAGAAGCCATCGGTTCATCAAGAAGGAGTAACCGCGGAGAGGTGATTAAAGTACGCGCTAGTGCCACTCTCTGTAATTCTCCACCTGAAAGATGATGAGTATCTCTATCCAGCAAATGTGAGATATTGAGCTCTCCGGCTACTTTTCTTACTCTCTCTCTAATAATACTTTTGTCAATTTTCCCAGTACTTATTGAGTAGGCAATGTTTCCAAAAACAGTCATATTAGGGAAAATAGCATAGTCCTGAAAGACTAGTCCTATCCTCCTGCCCTGTATCTTTTTCTCCGTTATATTTTCACCATCCAACCATATCTCACCTGAATCCGGCCTGGTAAGACCAGCAATTAGCTCCAGCAGTTGTGTCTTCCCGGAACCAGACCTTCCAAGTAGAACATAGTAAGTCCCCTCAGATATTTTAAGGTCAATATCATTCATATGGAATTCACCCAACTTCTTTGATACATTCTTAAGAATCAGCATATTCACTTTTACCAACAATTGTTTTCCTTCTCTCCGAGAGAAGCCTTAATATTGTAAATACTGCAAGGGCGACTATAATGAACAATACTGCAGCCGGCCTGGCATATGATAATCCAAATGAGCTGAATCTGTCGTATATTAGAACAGGTGCAATCATAGGATGATATGCTATTATAACAACAGCTCCAAATTCGCTCATACCCCGGGCAAACATCATCACAAATCCTGTAACTATGCTTCTCCATGCCAGGGGAAGCGATACTGTAAAGAATACTCTCGCTCTGCTTGCGCCAAGATTAAGAGCAGCTTTTTCAAGTCGTTCCGGAACAGCTGCGAAACCATCGCGGGCTGAGTTTATTAGAAAAGGTAAACTTACGAATGCCATTGCGAGAGCAATTCCTGCAGGATTGTTCACCAGGTTAAGCCCTACTGTATCAGCTGCTTTCCCAAGGAGTCCATCTCTTGAAATAAATCCCAATAGAGCAATACCAGCTGCAGTATGAGGAAGAACTACCGGCAAATCAATTAAACCCTGAACAACACTTTTAAGTGGAAAAGATTTCCGGGCCAGTAACCATGCAAACGGGACCGCAGCAATCGCAAAGAAAAAAGTAGCTGCGAATGACACCCATATTGTAAGCCAGATACTCGCCTGTACCTCTTTATCATTTGCTGTTTCCAAAAACTCTCCAACACCTGTTTGTATAAATAAACCAAGTAGCGGAGCCACAAGAAATAGCAGAACCAGTGATGATAAAACCAGGAAAATCCAGTTAAAAGGTCCGTATTTGTTCATAGTAAAACTAATTCACTTTAAAGTCAGGCAGATACTGCAAAAGTTTTGAAGGAATTTTATCAAAATTTTCGGATGAAAAGGGAATAATAGGATTCTGACCATTCATCCTGAAAATATTCAAACCTTCTTCACTCAGAACATAACACATGAAATCAATTGCTTCATCCTTCCGTGGAGCTTTGTCAAGTACCGTCATACTATAATTAATATACTCACCTGTTACTTTCATCCTCGTACCGGGCTTGTCTCCGGTTACATCAATAGATACCGATTCATAAATATCTTCCTTAGATGAATCTGACAGGTTGATTTCAGATGGAAGCTCAATATAGCTTAAACCATGCTGGATTGCAACAGATTTATACTGAAACATATAATCAATAGTGCTCGATTCAATCAGAGCAATCAGGTCAACCTCCTTCGGTCTGATGTAATCCTTGTTTTTCATGACCATTTTCTCAGTTAATCCAGTTATATTATAGTACTTTTCAGCCAGCATTAATGTCAATACTGATCTATATCCGCAAGGATCGGAATCGGGATCAGAACGTGCATAGATAACATCGTTCTTAGCAAGAATATCAATCCAGTTTTCAGCATTTATTTCTGCAGAGTATCTTGATTTTTCATGGAATGCTATTACGATCTCATTAGTAGCAAACCTTATGCCCCAGCTTGCATAATCTGGTATAATAAGCTTATTAATCACAAAATAATCGGCAGAAGCAATAATATCGCATGGCTTTTTAAGCTCAGTTATTTTCCTTGCACATACCAGACTACCAGCTGATTCGAGTAAAATTTTAATATCAGGATGTCTCTTCTCATATTCATCTTTAAGTTGCTTGAAAGGCACTGACAGGCTACCGGCATGAAATATTATTATCTCCTTTGGTTTCCCGGAATTGAAATTATTGCATCCTGCAGATAGCAAAATAATAAATATTGGAACAAACAAAATCTTTTGCATCCCGGGTTTATTAAAAATCTAAGAGATGATATATTAGCTTGATCGGATAATTACTGATAGCTTTTGACCACCTCAATTACTTCTGGAAAATCCATTCCGATTTTTTTAAGAAATCCAAGTGTAGGAACACCATTATTATTCCAGCCTCGCCGCTTATAAACAGCATCTATCAGCGACTCATACTGATCCTCGCGGTATTTCCTGAGAACTTTCATTTTTTCATCTGTTGACTTACCTGCTGTATCGAATCCCAGTTTTTCCTTTAGCTGTTTGTCATAGCGCTCTGAACGTGATTCATATTCCTCTATTGTGACAGGACCAGCCGCCCGGTATGGTTGTCTGTCGTGAATACGGGTTCCAAAACCACGTCTCAGGTTAAATACTCTCTGAAAATTATATACCCGTTCGGAATCCTCTACCAATCTTTTCTTATCAAATTCACGACCAGTAACTGCCTTATATATAGTCACATAATTATCAACATGCTCCGGTACTTTGGCAGGTTCGTCTGTCTCAGCATTGTTCTCCGGTTCAACATCGTTCCATGGAAGTTTGCATAAACCGACAAGCCCGAACCATGTACGGAACATAGGAAAATAATGAAGAGCTTCAGCCTTATTCTCAAATGTCGGTATCTGGTTATTAACCATATCCATAAAGATAAGCCATGCTTCATCATGTTGCGGCCCCTTGTTTGTGAGTGCAAAACCACCTTGCTGTGCAAGAGATTCTTTCGACATATATTGAGAATATTCGAGTCCTTTATTTTCCATTCCAATATCGTTTAGAAATTCTGCTTCGCCCCATCCGTTTTTAATAAAAAGCTCTTTCATTTTGCGGACTCCTGTTCCTGCTACTTTCCCAAAGCCTTCACCTCTGGCTAGCTGATGCAACATCTCGAGCGCAGCTTCAGAATTGCCAAAATTAAGCTCAAGGCCTCCGGTTCTTTCCTTATTAAGAATACCATTCTGGTAACACTCCATTATAAAAGCAGTGGAGGTACTCCATGTTATAGTGCATATTCCATATGTATCACAATAGAAATTAGTTTCAATAATATATTCCGAATCAAATATTCCACAATTAGAACCAAGACCAGCAGCATTTTCATATTCAGGTCCATCGACAATTACCTTTTGCCCCTTATATGGACCTGTCTTAATTACAAAATCATCTACTCCTTTGGTACACGACATGTTGCAGCCAATCCAGCAACCATCCGGAACATTCTGGGTAAAATGTTTTTTCCACACTGATGAGTCTATTTTAAAAGCCTCGGAGTGACTCCCGTATTTATAGTTCATCACAGGAAGAAGGTCATGATCATTCATTATCTCCATAAGGTGCGCTGTCCCGGTCTGCTTCATCTGGCATTGCTCATCGTCGAGTTCCCGCATCTCTCTGTTGAATTTTCTGCCTCTCTCCATTATAGCATTGAGATCAACAACATTATTAAGATTGCCTTTCACTCCGGGTATTTTACATACCAGTGCTTTAATTTTTTTATTGCGAAATACAGTACCTATACCTCCTCTTCCTGCTTGTTTCAGACGCACTTTTTTTCGTTTAGGATCATAAAAGCTGAAATTAAGCATTCCAATAAGTGAATGATCAGCTGCTATACCTGCTGAAACAACACCAATGGACTTTTTTTCACTATCATTATCCGCAAATAATTCTGTCATCTGTTCTGCAAGCAGATGACTGTCAGTAGCTTCCTCCGGGGCTTCAAATATCTCAATTTTATGGTTTATTCCATCAATAAAAACAATAACATCTTTATCTGATTTACCCTGTATTTCGAGAGCATCAAATCCTGAAAATTTCAGGAAAGGACCAAAAAACCCACCCACATTACTATCCATTACTGAACCTGTCTGAGGGGACAAACTAACCACCAATGACTTTCCGGATCCAGAATATTGGGTTATACCTCCAATCGGTCCTGAAGATATGACTATCTCATTTTCAGGGTCATCCCATTTAGTATCCGGATTTGTTGCGTCCCAGAGAAGCCTGAGCCCATAACCCTTTCCACCAATAAATTTCTCTTTCATTACTAAAGGAACTTCCTTCTCTTTTATTTCCGCTGTACCCACATTTATATAAAGAATCTTGTCAGTATAACCTTTATCTAATGGAGTCCATTGATAATCCCATTTTTTTATAAGCTTATGTTGTTCTTTTAACGGGAAATTGTTCATTATCCGGAAATATTTATGTTAGGACTTTCAGCTTTTTGAAGAAGTCAAAGGTATAAAATTAAGATGAATTATAACATGATAATAATCAATATACTTTGGTATGCAAGTCGGTGCAACAGACTGCTTTTAATAACTTTACATATAACTCAGGGTTGCATAATATAGATTTGTAAGTATCTTTATAGCTGAAAAAAGTTAAATAATGATATTTTCTGAGATAAAAACTCATCTGGGTAAATTCAGAGTGGGGATAGCAGGTGCAGGAGGTCTCGGTTCTAATTGTGCTGTGGCCCTTGCAAGAAGTGGAGTTGGAACTCTTGTATTATCCGATTTTGATATTATTGAAGAGGCCAATCTTAACAGGCAATACTATTTCTCTGACCAGATAGGAATGGTGAAAACTGTAGCATTAAAAGAGAATATTTCCCGAATCAATCCTGATGTCTTTGTTATTATTCATCAGAAAAAACTGGATCGTATTAATATCCCGGAAATTTTTTCAAAGTGCGATGTTATTGTAGAAGCTTTCGATGAGTCTGATATGAAGGAGATGCTGATTGAAACTGTTCAGATAAAGATGACTGGCATACCTTTAGTAATTGGTTCGGGAATGGCTGGTTGGGGAAAAAGTGATGCTATCAGATGCAGAAAAATTGATAATACGTTGTATGTTTGCGGTGATGAATCATCTGAAGTCTCTGATAATATGCCGCCTATGGCCCCTCGTGTCGGAATGGTCGCAAATATGCAGGCAAATGCAGTAATTGATATCCTTATGAAAATGAGGTGATCAATACATTATTTATACTATGGAAATATCATTAAATAACAGGAAAGAAGTATTCGACCGCGATACAATCAGTGTCAGTGAAATGCTAACTATTAAAAAGTTTTCTTTTAAACTGAGAATAATAAAGATTAACGGGGATCTAATATTGAAGGAGAAGTACGATTCGACTATTATTCATAACGGTGACGATGTTCAGATGTTATACCTTATGAGCGGGGGTTAAAAAAAATTGGTAGATTTGTACCACTATGATCAGGCTTAAACTAATTGACAAAATCCCTCCGGCTTTCAGAAATAAATATCTTCTGACTGTTCTTATTTTTTTTATCTGGATTATGCTTTTTGATTCGAATAATCTTATTGCCAGGTACAAGGAGATAAAAGAGTTACACAAACTCAGAACAGACAAAGAGTATTACACTAAACGTATCGGATATGACAAGCAGAAGCTTCATGAATTGAAGACAAGCAACCATAACCTTGAAAAATTTGCAAGGGAGCAGTACCGCATGAAGAAACCAGATGAGGATCTCTACATCATCCTTACTCCTCAGGAAGACCGCGAGATCACCAGAAAAAATAATTAACTGCTTTTTTCCATCGCCCTGTAAAATAGAAGCAGCTCTTTAGGGTCTTTTGATTCAAAAGTAATTCCGATATTTTTAAGCAATTCTGAAGCAGAGGCATCAACAGGTTTCTTCTCAAAAATTTCTAAATGAACCCAATTCAGATATTTAACTATTCTGAACATATTAAACCATCCGAAAAACCGTTTTTTATACGAAGATAAACCTGAGGTATTATTCTTTATCTCCGTCATTTTATCAATCCACTCTATTTTGTCAATAAAAGAGCTCAGGCTTAGAGGTATTGATTTATAACACTCTTGTAATTCATCCGTATTACAATGATAAAACTGTTCTATCAGTGCAAAGAAAGACTGTAGCTCCTTAAAAGCCAGTATATTATATGTCTGAAGTGTTAAAAATCCTCCTTCCATCAGTTTCCCAATTGAAGCGCCTGTACCGAAAGGCACCCTGGCTGAAGCTCTGGGCGATGGATATATTGTAGTGGAGTTAAGGGTAAAATAACCTCCGGTGGGAACCAGTTTCTGAATAAAATAAAAATCTTCTCCTGCCTTCCGTCTGTTCATGCCTCCGGCTTTAACATATGTAAGTGCTTTTACTGCTATGGCTGATCCTACTGTATGAAAAACATATGGGAAACCCGAATAAGCAAGCCCCTGATAGTAATAACGGAGGTGTAACTCATATAGAGTAATATATCGATATATATCTTCCCGAAAATCACCTCCTGATAGTGGGTGCTCAAAATAGATGGAACAAGCTGCACGGTCTTTTTGTAAAAATAACTCTTCAAAAAGAGAAATAAAATAATTCTCTTTAACAAGGCAATCAGCATCAAGGTTAAGGATGACTCCATCATGTTTATCAATTCTGTTAAAGCGCCGCACAGCTTCATCCATCCCACTCTTTCTTGCTAGTCCTACTCCCCATTCAGCAAGAGGGGCATGGACTGCCGTAAAAGCAAAAAGCCGGAAGAAACAGTTACTGTTTGTCTTCTTCCAGCTTTCAATATTATTTATTGTAATCTTATTATTGTTTATACTTTCTTCAGTAGCATCTGCAGGAGCATTAACAACAATAATCACCTCAACTTTGCATGCCGGTTCGCTGCATAATGCCAGGGAGTCAAGTAATTTACATATACCTGGCTCATTATAAGCAGGTACAACAACAATTATAGCTGTCTCCTCATCAGGTGCCTCATTAATTATTTCAGGTAATAATACCCTGGTTTCAAGGTAAGATGAGGCGAAACCCATTAGTTACTTTTTCTTTTCTGCCTTATACTTGTTATTCAAAGCATCAAGGACTGTTTGTGTTATATCCAGTGAAGTATCACTATACAAAATAACACTTCCAAAACTTTTTCCGAAAATGTACTTGAAGTTATAATCAGACCTGTTGTCTTCAAGAAATTTGGTAATGTATTCAAGTATCTGACGGTTCATCACCTGCTCCTCTTCCATGAGATCTGATTGAAGTTTATCGCGAAGAGAAACCAGATCCTGCTGCTGCTGCCTAAGCGCCTGTTCCATCTGAGCTGCTGTGGCTCTGGTTACCAGTCCCTTATTAACTTTATCCTGATAATCTCTTGCCCCTTTCTCATATTGAGTTCCTTTGGAATTAAGTTCTGCCTCAGCGCTTTTCTGCTTCGACATCAAGTCTTCTCTCCGGTCAAAAAACATATCAAAATTAAAGATAACCGTATCAATGTTTAAATATGCAATTCCCTGGCTGGTGGATTCGGCAACAACACCTGGTGCTTCACTTGTTACATTTTTTTTATTTCCGGTAAAGTGTAGGAAATAGAGACCTATAATAGCTAAAAACAGAACAACATACAGTACTACAGAAAGTTTCTTCATCGCAAATAGAATATTTGTTAAACATTAGTCAGGCGCAAATATAAACAAATTAATAAATGAGACTACTTTAAAAAGATAATTTTAAGACCGTTCTGAAAGATATGAAGGTGCATGACGTAAAGGCGTTGAGCCCTTAAAACAAAGTTTTAGAATTCAGGACAAGGAATTGCTTTATACCGTTTACGCTGTTGCCCGATTGATAAGCTATTAAATTCATAAATCAGCGATATCTCATGGGCTCCTGATGTTGAGCTGATAAGGTTCGAAATTGTAAAATCGTAGCTATATCCAATATGAATCTGGTTAGTCTTAATCCCTACCAGACCAATTATTGCATCACCAGCTTGAGAAGTGATTAAAGGTATCCCCCTGTACCATAATCCGAATATTAAAGGATCTTTGTAGTAATAGAGGCCGATATCAGACTGGTAAAACTTACCCTGTTTCTGAAAGTTCATAGCAACTGATAGTACCTCCTGAAGCTTTTGTCGTAACCTTGTCTTTTTTAATAGCTGAACACCTCCATATAAATTAAATTTTACAGGTACAGTTGCGTCATTACCATAAAAAGATGAACTTGGTTTAAGAAGATGATCAAGTGTAAACCCGGCCCATATATTCTCATTATAAACAAGAGCTGATGTTGCGAAATCAACGTCAGCTACATTATCAAAGGGCGGGGGTGTAACAGATGGTGAAGTACCACTCCCGGTAATTTGACTATTAAAAACAAGTTTATAAATATCCAACCCGAGGTAATAGAATTTGAAATTAACACCTGGCCTGACATGCCACTGGTCATTAATTTGAAAATCATAGGAATAGAGCAGCCCAATATTGGTTGTGCTAAGATTTCCCGACCCTGCAACATCGTAAGTAGCCAAAACGCCAACACCTGAATTATAGTTAGGCATGGCCATATCGAAAGAGATACTATATGTATGAAATACACCAGGTACAGCAGGCCATTGGTTTCTATAATTTAATGAAAAACGGTATTCTTCAGTTGCTCCTGCAAAAGATGGTGATAGATAAAGTGAATTAGCATAAAACTGAGAGAAAGTAGGATCCTGACCTATACTATCTGTAACAATGATGAATAACAGCATGAATAAATATATAATCCGCTTCATCAAGATCGATCCCATTAGATTTAACATTGACGAAAATAGTGAATTGAATTTAAAATTCATTACTATTTGATGAAATTCATCTCTAAAAGCAGTGCCGACTGCCAATATTTGAACCAACACTAATACCTTTTTAGACGAATGGCAGGAAATATTTGAGATCGAAAAAAAGAAGTATCTAGATTGGGTTGGCTTCCTTATATCAGTTTCTGAGAAGTGTAACGTCTCCCATTTTGATAAATGGTTCCTTATTCCTGAAATTACCACGTACCTTCCAAATATATACTCCGGGTTCGCATAGCTGACCATTAAAATAACCATCCCACCCTAAATTGATATCACTGCTTTCGAAAATCAGTATACCGAGTTTGCTAAAAACTTTCAAATGAAAATTGGTGACACCAGAAGAAACGGCATGAAAGACCTGGGCAGACTCATCACTCTTAGACGAAAAATAACCACCGGTAGGGCCTTGCATGTTTGGGATAAATGCATTTGGAAAATCTATAAAGTATTCTGAACCTGAAAACGCATTTGAAACAATTATAGAATCAGAACAACCATAATCTGAGGATACTATAAGCCGGATATTATAATTACCATATTTTGCATATTTGTGCCTTGGTTCAAAAAGGACCGAAGAACCGCCATCTCCAAAGTCCCAATTAAAATTTACAGCGCTTGTGGAATAATTATAAAAATGTATTTCATCCTCAGGAAGGATAGCCTTCTCGGGATAAATTTCAAAATTGGCCATTGGTTTGGGATGTACTGTTATAGTTGCCGATGAATTTACCTGTGAACCATCTGATCCAAACAGATGAAGAACAACTTTATAATCGCCATCAACATCAAATATCCATTCCGGATTCTTTTCATTTGAATAACCTCCATCTCCAAATGTCCACTTGCATGAATCGTAAGAATCTGATTTAATATAAAAATGTACTTTCAGAGGAGAACAGCCTTCTGAGACAGATGGTTCAATCAAGACCTCCTCTCCTTTGAACCCTTGCTGGAGCTTACTCATATCTGGAGATGCTTCAGGAAACAGATCCTTTTTAGAAAATGAGTCATTTACCTGGGTAGCTGCAACAATAGGATTCTCCCTCTCTACATTTCTTTGAACAGGTTCATTTTTTAAATCACTGGATGGTTTAACAATTTTATTAATTTTATTTAATTCATTGGCAGTTTCTTTGAATGTGTCTGGTTTCTGAATCACAGCTAGCTCAACAGGGATATTAAAATATTCAATACTGTCAGTTTTGCTCTTTTCACCAGAAAGGTTGTTACTGGTTTGTTGAGATGAATCACTACCTGCAGAAAGAATTAATGCTGCAGAAATCCCGGCAGCCAGTATCCCTCCAAGATAATAGATGTTAAACCTGACAGCGTTAAAACGCAGAAACTCCCGTATTGCTACTTTATGCATCAGTTTAGTATGAACTGAAGCAGAAGGAATAATCTCAACGTTTCCAAGCTTCTGCCTGAATAACTCTCTTATACTCATATCTTGCTTTTTCGCCTTCAATTTATTATTGATCTGTTAATCTATTATCAACCATTTTCAGTATAGTTACTTTTTAATTTACCCAGAACTTCGAGTTTGTCTCTTATCACAGCTTTTGCCCTGCTATATTGCGACTTCGATGTATTTGTATCGATCCCAAGTATTTCAGCAATCTCTTTATGTTTATAACCTTCAACAGCATAAAGGTTAAACACCATCCTGTAACCTGTTGGCAGTTCATTAAGTACCCTGTAGAGCTCTTCGGAAGTAAAAAAGTCTTCCTCAAAACTGCTTACCCCAGTCTCTGCCGACACATAATCCTCAATATCAACATGATATCTATATTTGAGATTTTTATGATAATGAGTTATGGAAGTATTAACTGCTACCTTTCTTAACCAACCTATGAAAGAACCTGTTCCGGAAAAATTTTTAATATTAAAAAATATTTTCAAAAAACTTTCTTGTAAAATATCCTCTGCTTCAGCTTTGTCGCTGGCATAGCGAAGGCAAATACCAAGCAAAAAACGCGAATACTTATCGTAAAGCACCTGTTGCGCCTTCCTGTCATGTTTAGCGCACCCCTCTATTATTTGTTGGTCACTCATCATAAACTGAGGACATTTTTAAGACATCTCATTGGAAACAATGGTTGCATTATCTGAAAAAAATATTCAAACAAATAATCTTAACTGTTTTTCTTGCATTTAAATGACAAAGGTCATTAAAAAATGTATTGAGATCAGTTTTATTAGCACTTTAAATAAGAAAAAATTGAAATTTGTCTTTTTTAGCTATAATCTCATATTATGTTCAACAAATTCATCGCAGCAATATTGCCCTGGTTTCCGAAAAAATTTATCTGGATATTTTCGAGACCTTATATATCAGGAGAAACAATTGAAGATGCTATACGTGCGTCTAAAGATTTGAATAACAGAAATATAAAGGTAACCCTTGATGTTCTTGGGGAATTTATTAAAACCCTCGACGAAGCTGAGATAAATAAGAATGAATACCTTGATCTAATAGATATTTCCTACAATAGCCATCATATAGATGGAAATTTCTCATTAAAACCTACTAGTTTTGGTTTGTTAATTGATAAAGTTATCTGTTATAATCACATTCGTGAGATAATTGCAAAAGCTGCCTCATATAATGGATTCGTAAGAATAGATATGGAGGACTCCCCATGTACCGATGATGAGATTGAACTATTCCGAAAGCTTAAGGCTGAATTTCCTGTAAATGTAGGACTAGTTTTACAGTCATATCTGAGAAGAACCTTAAAAGATATTGAGGAGCTGATGGACCTGAATAGTAACAGTAATCCTTTGAATTACAGACTCTGTAAAGGAATTTATGTTGAACCTGAAACAATTGCTTTCAAAAAATATGAGGAGATTAACCAACATTATCTTGAAAATCTGGAGTTTATGTTCAGAAATAAAATATATGCAGGTATCGCTACACACGATAAACCTCTTGTTGAGGGTGCATATCAGCTTATTGAAAAATATAGCGTTCCCAAAAATATGTACGAATTTCAGATGCTTTATGGTGTTACTCCAAAGCTCCGAGACAGCATTGTAAATAAAGGACATTCTATGAGAATCTATGTGCCGTTTGGCAAACAATGGTTTGGATATTCAACCCGCCGGTTGAAAGAGAACCCGAAAATGGCAACTCATATCATTAAGGCGTTATTTTACAAAGGATAGGATAAGATAAAAGACAAAAGTTTAAAGACAAAAGGATAAGAACTTATCTTAAGATTCGGGTGTTTTGCTAAAGGGAAATCGTTACTCAAATTCACTTTTATCTTTTTACTTTTATCTTTTGTCTTATATCTTTTGTCTTTTATCTTCAGTCTTCTTTTTTCTGTTTAAGTATTTCGAGGTATTTCTTATGTATCTGGTCCACCTCCTGATCTGTAAGCTGCTGTTTCATTGGGGTTGGTTTTTCAGGAAATCCATGAATAAGAAGATAAGCTGCAGGTATTAACATGAAAGGACTTAAACCAAGAATTTTATCTGAAGGAATACCGCCTCTCTCGTAAGCATTAACTTTTTGTTGCTGGATTAAGATAGCGTAGTTATTGGCCGGATCACCAAGTCTTCCCTGACTGTTACGTCCCTGGTAAGCTGATACTGCTACATTATACCTGGCATTTTCCATTATAGCAGGAGTCTTACTCTTCGCATTCATTATTTCAGATTTAAGATTTGTGAACCTGGGCACAATAATAACCTCTCCTATCAACAGCGTATCACTATTCATGTAAATTCCTGCAATAAACTCATTACCCGTAAGAGTGTCACTAACATACATCACAGTTGATTTATACCCAAGACTTTTGAAGTGAACCGTATCATTTAAGTTAACATAAAAAGCAAAGGTACCTTGATTATCACTGACAGCAGAAAAAGCTCTGTTGATTAATATTTGTGAATTTGCAATTGGGGATAGAGTGGATGCATCCATCACAAAACCCTTGAAAAGGATTCTTATTCCGGCATTTTCCTTATCCTGGCTAAAACCGGGATGAATAAAAATACTAATTGTGAGTATTATCAGAGAAATGCATCTCATTTTAGACTATAATATTATAGATTAACTATTAATTCATCTAATTTTCTTTTAGGAACATGGTGATTATGTTGACTATCCCTCCAGTACTTTACATCACCATTTTTAATATCGTCGATAATAATCTTCTCAACAGGTTTCCCTAAAGCAAGAACCAAAAGAATTTCAAATTTATCAGGTATTCTTAGGTCATTGCGAAGCTTATCAAGCATTAAAGATGCGATCATACAACCTCCAAGACCTTCCTCTGTTGCTCCAAGCATTATACTCTGGGCTGCAATACCGTGATCTACTCCGAATATTTCTGTTATTGACTTATCTCCCAGAATGATAATATATCCTGATGGTCTTTCTCCCTTTTCAGGCCCGTTCCAATCAACCAGATACCCGGCCCAGGCAAGCGATGGAAAGATCCTTTCACAATCATTTGGTGTATTGTAAATAAGATATTTCAGTGGTTGTCTGTTTGCCCCTGAGGCTGAGAGTCTTGCAAGGTCTACAAATTTTTCGAGAGTTTTTAAATCGATATTGTGTGATCCATCGAAACGGCGGTATGAGCGTGTTTTATATATCAAGTCTTTCAGTTCCATGATTTTGGAGTTTGGGATTTTCAGTATAAAGTTAAAAAAAAAGGAATCTTAATATGATTCCTTTTATATTAAATACTATTAGTACCTCTTGGAAATAAGATCCCAGTCAAGAACTTCCCAGAATGATTTAATATAATCGGGGCGTTTATTCCTATAATCTATATAGTATGCATGCTCCCATACATCGCATGTAATGAGTGGCTTAAGTCCTTTCCGTAATGGGTTTCCCGCATTTGATTCCTGAACAATTTGCAATGATCCATCTTCATTTTTCACAAGCCAGGCCCAGCCGGCTCCAAAGAGTGAGGCGGCAGCCTTATTAAATTGCTCCTTGAATGTATCAAAAGAGCCAAACGATCCATTAATCGCATCAGCAATAACACCGGCAGGTAATTTTCTCCCATTCTGTGAAAATGACTCAAAATAAAATGTATGATTCCAGACCTGTGCAGCATTATTATAAATACCTCCTTCAGCTTTCTTAATAATTGTTACAAGATCAGCTTTTTCAAATTCGGTTCCGGAAATAAGTCCATTCAGATTATTAACATAAGCCTGATGATGTTTACCATAGTGATAATCAAGGGTTTCCTCACTTATATACGGCACTAATGCGTTCAGCTTATACGGAAGTTTGGGTAGTTCAAATGCCATAATTTATCAATTTTGAATTAATACTTCTAAGAATAAAACAATGATTCTCAACCTATGTTCAAATTTAGCATTTTTACAGCTGAATTCCACCTATATCAGGTAAAAAATATCCTTTCAGGCAAAGAAGGAATGACCCCTTTCTCATCAGCAATTCTGAAAAGAGTATTAATTGCTTCTCTTCCTTTATTGCCAAGATTAAGGGTGTACTCATTCACAAAAAGTTTGATATGATTGTTCATAACCGTACTCTCCATCTCTTTTGCATTACCAGCAACAAAGTCATAAGAAGCGAATGAATCTTTATATGCATGCTCCAGGCTTCTTCGCAATATACGGTTGACTTTCAAGGCAATATCCTCAGGCACCTTTCTGTTTATAACGATACTGCCCAAAGGGATAGGTAAACCGGTAAGCTTCTCCCAGTATTCTCCCATGTCTGCAATCTTATGAAGCCCCTTCTTAAAATAAGTAAATCTAGTTTCATGGATTATAAGTCCGGCATCAACCTCTTCATTTAGCAGGGCCTCTTCAATATCTGAAAAGAGATATTCTGTTTTGTTTGTTGCTTCAGGCCAGGCAATACTGAACAAGAGGTTAGCAGTGGTATATTTGCCCGGTATTGCAATTTTTGCATTAGCGAGGTCAGATGGTCGGATCTTATGTTTGCTTATAAGCAACGGACCATTATGATATCCGAGGGCACTTCCAGAATCAAGGATAAGGTAGTTTTGCGAGACATAGGCATAAGCATGATAGCTAATTTTTGTGATGTCAACTTCAGAAGCTATGGCCTTCCTATTCAGTTCTTCAACATCGGCAAGAAAATAGTCAAACTCCAGCCCTTCTGTATCAATTCTGCCATGAACCATCGCATCGAAAATAAAAGTATCGTTCGGGCATGGCGAAAAACCCAATGTTAATTTCATCTATTCACTCCAGTGTTAAAATAACTTCATTAAGCTTTTCTGACAAGTTTTTAAGAGCAAGAGGAATATTCCAATTGCTTTTATTTCGGAGCTCAACCCTGTTTGAGATTGCTCTAACAGCCAGAAAAGGTAATTTTTCCATGACACAAATATAGAAAAAAGTTGCTCCTTCCATCGTCTCAATATCAGGATTAAATTTTTTTAACAATTTATCTCTTGTTATTTCAGAGCCGGTAGTAGTATTCACAGTAATAGCCCTGACAGGATTTAGGATGGTCTTCATCTGACCACTATACTGGTTATCAGCAAAAAGGAGACCGCCAATAAATGGAAACTCATTGGCACTGGTCAAGCCGGCTTCCGGCAGAGTTAGAAAATCCGCACCATCTTCTATTCCAGAATCGGCAAAGCAGTCAGACAATGGCATCACAACATCACCAATCATAATCTCATCATTATAGCTTCCTGCTATACCAACATTAATAACAAGATCAGGCTTTTCATTTATCGAGATCCATTGTTTCATAGCCCATGATGTTGCGAAGGAACCAACACCTGAAACCAGAAGGTTTATTTCAAAATCTCCAAACCGATAACCTCCCGGAACAGTCATCATACCTCTGATTTTTTTTATTGAATCGGCTTCAAAAGAGGTAGCAGTAACGTATAATATTCTAAATGACATAATTAAAATCCAGGGCACTTTTATTAAAAGAGCGGGTAAATATATTGTTTTTATGAATTAGAAAGATCAAAATTATTGGTTAATATTGTAATATTAATGCATGGAAGTATGATTTACCTTACACGAAGAGAAAGATTCTGTGCTGCACACAGGATGTTCAGGGAGGACTGGTCCGATGAAGTTAACTACAAAATATTCGGAAAGTGCTCAAATCCAAACTGGCACGGGCATAATTATATTTTATGGGTTACTGTTAAAGGAGAACTGTCAGATGAGAATGGGTTTGTCATGAATATCAATATCCTGAAACAGATAGTTCTCGAAAAAATAATTAATAAGATTGATCATAAAAATATCAATCTTGAGGTCAGCTTCATGAAAGGGAAAATTGCCACAACTGAAAATCTGGCTGTTTCAATATGGGATGAACTGAAACCTTCAATTGAAAAGGAAGGAGCCAGCCTCCATTGCATTAAAGTGCAGGAAACTGAAAATAATTCAATAGAATACTATGGCTAAAACAATTGAAAAAATTAACGACGGATCAGGTAATTTTGCCGATGGTTATAATAAAATCGAGACATGGAATGCTGAAAATATTGAAGAGCTATCCTCCATTTATCACAGAGTCCTCGAACTTATTGGTGAAGATCCTGACAGAGAAGGACTTAAGAGAACACCCCTGAGGGTTGCTAAATCTTTGAACTACCTCACAAATGGTTATAAGATGAATGCTGAGCAGATCCTTAAATCAGCTATGTTCAAAGAGGAATACAGGCAGATGGTAATTGTGAAAGATATTGATATCTATTCAATGTGCGAGCACCATATGTTACCTTTTTTCGGGAAAGCTCATGTTGCCTATATTCCAGATGGGTATATAACTGGTCTGAGTAAGATCGCACGGGTTGTGGAGACATTCTCAAGAAGGCTACAGGTTCAGGAGAGACTCACTACTCAGATCAGGAATTGTATCCAGGATACACTGCACCCTCTTGGCGTTGCAGTAGTTATTGAAGCTCAGCATATGTGTATGCAGATAAGAGGTATTCAGAAACAGAATTCTGTAACAACTACTTCAGCCTTTACAGGCATATTCCTGGAACAGCTTAATACACGTGAAGAGTTTATTCATCTTATTGGAACAAAACTGCACTAGAAAATTTCTCTATTTTTGCCCTGCAAAATACTGTGCATTAAATATTAAAATTAACTATGAAAGCATATGTATTCCCTGGTCAGGGAGCACAGTTCACAGGTATGGGAAAAGATCTTTTCGATAGATCACCAATCGCAAAAGAGATGTTCGAAAAAGCTAATGCCATACTCGGATTCAATATCACCGATCTGATGTTTACAGGTACCGATGAAGATCTGAAACAGACAAGAGTCACTCAGCCAGCAATATTCCTTCATTCAACAATTCTTGCTGCTGTTATTGGAAATTCTTTCAAACCAGATATGGTTGCCGGACATTCCCTTGGTGAATTCTCAGCTCTTGTTGCCAATAAAACACTCTCTTTTGAAGACGGACTTATTCTTGTTTCAAAGAGAGCCATAGCTATGCAGAAAGCTTGTGAGAAAATTCCATCAACAATGGCAGCAATTCTTGGTCTTGAAGATAAAATCGTGGAAGACATTTGTACTTCCATTAAGGAAGTTGTGGTTCCGGCTAATTATAACAGTCCAGGACAAATAGTCATTTCCGGTTCGAATGAAGGAATTGACATAGCTATCGAAGCCCTTAAAGAGAAAGGAGCCAAAAGAGCCATTAAGCTGTCTGTAGGCGGAGCTTTCCATTCGCCGCTTATGCAACCGGCTCAAACGGAACTTGAAGAAGCTATCAAAATAACAATTTTTAATAAGCCCATTTGTTCTGTTTATCAGAATGTTAGCGCAATGCCATCTTCCGATCCTGAGGTCATAAAATTAAACCTTGTATCACAGCTGACATCACCCGTACGATGGACACAAAGCGTCCTTAATATGATCTCTGATGGTGCAACATCATTTATTGAGGTTGGTCCTGGAAATGTTTTGCAGGGGTTGATCAAAAAAATTAATAAAGATGTTGTAACCGAAGCTGCAATTCTCTGATAATCATACTATTAATTATTTAACTATACAATTCCCCATATCGCCTTTACACCGTTGAGCCAATAAGCCATTATGCCGTTGAACTCTAAGGTTTCAGTATTACTCCTCTATGCTTTTTCCCGTCAATCATAATCTCAAGAGGCTCTTTAAACCTGACGTGCCTGATAAAGCTATCTTCAAATATTACCTCAAGTTGATTAAGAAAATCAACATCATAGTAACCCTCATTAATGTATGGATTAATAGTAAAATATCCGACCCTGAATGAAGTGAGGTTCTGGAAGAAATGGGTTCCCTGACTGGGATCTATCCTGTAGTTTTTTAAACCTGATTCAATAATGATCCTGGCTGCTGAAATCTGTTGCCACTTAACAGGTATACCCAGCCATGGATCTGTTGACCCCCATCTTCCCGGACCAATAAGAACATATCCTGTACCCTCTTTTATAAATAAGGTATTTATTTTCTCAATCTCAATCGCTACATTTTTGTTATTAGCTGCATCAAATGATTCGGGTTTTACATAAACAAGATCGTGAATCCCCTTAAAAACACCATTACCGAGGGCTGATTCCGAGTAAATAATTGTCTCTTCCTTTTTAATATGATCAATATTAATAGTATGTGTTTCCTCTGTATGAACGATTGGTCTAATCTGTAGAAAACTGAAGACCTTTGGAGTACTCACAGGTGTCTCAAGATTGACAGCAAATTCAATTTCAATAGGATTATTCATCTCTTTCTGACAAGTTTCAAGAAGGGTACTAAGAATGTCGGCCAGGGGAAATGTCTTGTGTTGCAGTATATTTGAGAAGGTTATTACTCTTTTACCTGAATGAATTATTCCATCGCGGAGCATATTGTTGTTTCTGTCATAGGTTGAAGCTATGTATTTCATAGCACTATTATTGTTCATATCCTTAATATCAATTTTCTGAATGTTAACCCCATCATCAGTTGATGGGATAAAGCTGTTGATATTCAGGTCAAGCGCATAAAATTCTTTTTGAGTATCTCTTAATGCTGCTTCCGGTGATGATAGCTGGAGTATTTTTTTTGGATATTTTGGTGAAAACCTCAGAGATAATCCTCCCTCAACAATAAGTTTCCCAAGTCCAAAGGCTATATTCACAATACCATCTTCAGTTTTTTCGGAACCTATCGGGTAGTAATTTATTGATCTTGCGACTCCCGATATAGTCGGATAATAAATCTCTCCATGCCTGTTGCCACATACCTCCTGAAGAACGATACCCATTTTCTCCTCATCAATAACATTGGTCGTAGCTGTCATGTATGCTTTGCTTGCCCTGTAATAAACTGATGCATAAACCTCTTTTATCGCATCAGATAACATTTTTACCATCAGTTTATTATCTGAAAGTCTGGGTATCATATAGGTTGAATAAACTCCTGCAAAAGGCTGATAATGTGAATCTTCCAATTTACTTGAAGACCGTACAGCAATAGGAAAATTTCTTGAGACAGCCAAAAATGCATAAAAATCCTGATAAACATGTCCCGGAAGTTCAGCATTGACAAATCGGTTAAGTATCTCATTGTCTGACAGGTCTGATAATGCAATGGAATAAAGGTTATTCTGATCCATAAACTCATCGAAAATGTCAGTGCACAAAACAACAGTTCGCGGGATAGAAATCAACACATCAGGAAACTTATCAAACAGTTTATTGTTTTTAATTATCATGTTGATAAATGCAAGTCCCCTGGCTTTTCCTCCGATAGAACCTTCTCCAATCCGAGAGAATGTCTGATATTCATCGAAGCTTGTTTTATCGAATTTTGCAATTACTCCCCTGCCTATTCCAAGTCTGAAGCTTGATATAGCAACATAAAGGAACCGGCGCATCTCATCCATCGTATCAAAATCCTCTTTCCTGATGTATTTAAACATCTGGGCTACCGGGAAAAGGGCTCTCGCATTTAACCATTTAGAAAAATGGTTACGGGTAGCATGGTACTCAAGTGTATTTTCGGGAATTGTGAGTATTTTCTGTTGAAGACTCTGGAGATCGGTAGCATTAGCTATAGGTTCCAGGGTATCAGGATTCCTGAAGACAAATGGACCAAAGCCAAGATTCTGAATAATGAAGTTCCTTAATTCAAGAGATAATGATTTTGAATACTTAATAATAAAACCGGCTCCAAGATCTTCTGCAATTTTCTTGTGTGTTAAACTGGAGGATTGTATCAGGAAGGGAACTTTGTCATCGTCAGCCATAACCTCCTTACATAACTCAATACCAGCATTTTCGTCGGTAACATTATTCCTCTTATAACTAATATCTGAAATCACCCCAAGTACATTGTATTTGTACTTTTTGTACAGGTCGATAGCATCGTTGTAATTATTTGCCAGGAGTATCTTGGGCCGGCCCCTCATTTTAAGCATTCTCTGATGCTCATTAAGCGCTTCGCGCTGAAAATCGAGAGACTGATTAAGAATTATTCTGTAAATATTTGGGAGATAGGAAGAGATATATCTAATAGAGTTCTCAACAAGTATTATTGCCTGAACACCAATATTTTCAATATCATAATCAGCATTCATCTTATCCTCTATCAGTTTGATGATTGCAAGGATAAGTGATGCATCTCCCAGCCAGCAGAACACATAATCAATAGCGCTCAGATCCTCTCCTGCAAGCCGGAGAGATACTTCCCTTGAAAAATATGTGAGCACTACGATTGGGATATTTTCATATTGTGACTTAATCTTTTTAGCAAGAGCAAAAACATCTGTACCCTTAAGGCTCAACATTGAGATAACAAGATCAATATTGCCCTCTTGTAATATATTAAAAGCATCTTCTGCATTATCAGTCTGAGCGAATGTCGGGGGATATCGCAGATTAAGAGATGCATATTCATTAAATATCTGCTCGTCAATTCTTCCATCTTCTTCCAACATGTAGTTATCATAATTACTGCATATTACAAGCACCCTATATATCCGTTTCTGCATAAGGAGATTGAAAGAAGTATCAGTGAAATCGTATTTCTGTATATCCAGTAATCCATCAATAATGGTCATAAATTCAGCTTTTTTAATGATTCATTGAGATTACAGCCATCCTCTTTTTACCATCCATTCGTATCAGAAGTGGTTTGTCAAACCTGACATGCCTGAAAAACCTTCCTTTTTCTATAACTTCTTGTTTTTTAAATATTTCCCAATTAATTGTCCCATCATTTGACCCCTGATTAATTGAAAAATAACCTACATTCATTGAGGTGACATTATGAAAAAAATGAGATCCGAGTGATGCATCAAGTTGAAAGTCGGGTAAGCTGACCTCAACAATCACTTTTGCATTGGAGATCTGAGGCCATGCGACAGGTATCCCGAGAAATCTGTCTTTGGTTCCCCATCTCCCTGACCCAATAAGAACATATTTTCGGTTTTCGCTGAGCATTTTTTCATTCATTTTATCAATTTCATTTGCCATCTCATTTGTATGCATGTTGTTAAACTTCTCCGGTTCCACATAAATGAGATCAGTAATATCATTAATAACTCCATTCCCCATACTTTTTTGTGTTACAAGTAGCAGATCATCATTGTATATAGTTTCAGGATCAATTGAATATCCTGCTTCACTTCCGACAAGGGGTTTTATCTGAAGAAGATAAAAGGAGGCATTCCCCTCTTTATCTTTTTCGAGATCAACAGCAAACTCAATTTCAATCGGTGTGCCAAAAGCTTCATTAACAACATCTAGTACGGCCTTAAGAGTAGATGCCAGCGGAATATAATCATATTTTAAAATATCGGCAAAATTAATTACCCGAGGACCTAAAGCATCAAGACCCGGAGTTATAGCATCATTATCAATGTTCAATACCGAGGCAGAATGATTCAGGGTGCCATGCTTTTCTGCTTCACTGATATCGAGTGTTATAAGTCCGGCATTTTCTCCCTCAAGCAGATTAAGGTTTTTCTTGGCCATGTCAACAGCATAAAACCGGACCTGAGAATTTTTATAAAGGTCTTTATATGAGACTATATCAAGAGAAGGGTAAGCAGGTGAAAACCTGAATGCTGTTTCTCCTTCAACTACATATTGTCCCAGCCCAACTGCCATTACTGCAAACCCATCCTGAGGTGTCATATGGGCAACCGGATAAAAATTGAATGACTGAGCAGTACCGCTAATATGTGGATAAAATGCATTCCCGTACCTGTTACCAACGACCGATTGAATCACAATAGCCATCTTCTCCTGTTCTACCTTATAGTTAATGGCATCGAAATAGGTACGCGCATTTCTTGAATAAATTGAAGAGAACACAAGCTTAATAGCTTCAAATAACTGCTTAAGCCTTATTTCAGGATCAGGATTATTATTCGGAAGAAAATATGTTCCGAAAATACCAGAAAATGGCTGACTCATTGAGTCTTCGAATAAACTTGACGATCGCACAGCCAGGGGCTTTTCAATTAGTCTGATAAAGATCCTTAATTCTTTTTCAAGTGTATAGCTAAGACTTCCTTTAAGAAATAATTTCTGAAGAACATCAAACTCTTTCTCCTCTTTCACCTTGTCCCACAGATGATTCCTCTCCATAAACATATCAAATTCATCTGTTCCGATAATAGCAGTTATTGGGGTTTTGATTCTAATGCCAGGTAATAGACGACCAAGTTCAAAACTATAGATAAGTGTATTTACGAAGGCCAAACCACGGCCTTTTCCTCCTAGAGACCCACCTGAAAGACTTACAACATTACTCTCATCAATTACTACAGATTCTTCAAAATTTACCACTTTCCCCTTGTTCATTTCCCTTCGTCTCTTGCGGATAATGTCGATAATGAACTCCCTCAGATCTTTGAGACTCTCAAAGTCTGAAACCTTAACAGGGTTAATCATCTTGGCAATTAAGACTTCTCCTCTAGCCATGAGCCATAGGGAGAAATGGTTTTTCATTGAGTGATAGACAAGAGAGTCCTCAGGTACTGTCTGTAAGTATGCTTCAAACTCCTTCATCGATTTTGCTACAGCTATCTGACGGCCACTGTTGTCCCTGTATACAAAGTGACCAAATCCAAGGTAATAATTGATGAATGACTTAAGATCCTGAAGGAGACTTTCAGAGTTTTTATTTATAAAACTTGACTTCAGTATATGTGCATATTTGACATTTTCAGGATCAGATGATTGGAGTACTGTTGGAAGATTTGGAAAGTCCTGCTTTACATGTTGGATCAGTTCGAATCCTGCTGTATCGTGCAAAACGCCATTTTTTGGAAAACGCATATCAGATATAACGCATAACAGGCTGTCCTTGTATTTATTATAGATAGTTACTGAATCTTCATAGTTTGAGGCAAGAAGTATTTTAGGCCTTGCCCTGAGTTTTAGCACTTTATATAATTCATCAGTTGAAACGTCTTCGATAAGATTTTTAGTCTGTTCCATCACAAGTGTGTAGAGCATCGGCAGATAGCTTGAATAGTATGTTGCCGAATCCTCAATAATCAGGATAACCCTTGTGAGTCCTTTTTTTGTGTCATTTTCAACATTGACTTTGTCTTCGAGAAGGTTAACCATTGCAAAAAACACCTTCGATTCACCAGTCCATACAAAATAGTTATCGAAAGGGATACCCAGAGCTTTCTGACTTTTCACGAAGGCAACATCACCAGGACTATTAATGAGAAGGTATGTTGGTATGTATGGATATTTGTCCTTAATTTTTTTACAGAGTATCATCGGAATCACTTTATCCACACCGACCATAATAATGATCATATCGTAGTGCCTCGCCTTTAGCCGGGTAAAAGCCTCTTCCTCACCTGAAACTCCTGTAACCCTGGGAATTGATGTAAGGCTCATTTGATAATATTCACCTAGTATATGATCTGAAAAACGGCCCTCCCCTTCGATAGAATAGGCATCGTAAAGGTTAGCAACCAGAAGTATCTCTTTAACTTTAAATGGCATCAGATCATGAAAAACATCCCTTTCTGCATTATGACGATCCAGAAACTTCTGTAGCAGTTTCCGGCTGGAGACTAATTTAATATCGTCATCGTCGTCTTTTCCTTCATGGGCCAGCCCGATAATATCCCTTGCTTTATAGCTATTAATATAACCGGTCATGAGGCTTCCAATATTCTGAATCAGATCCCTCTCCTCTTTCAGAAATGGACCCTCATTTTCAGTGTTGAATTCAGTTGTGTAAAATATCTCTATTGAGCCAACCTCTCCATCTAATGTAGTAAAATCCTGAACCATTCTCCAGTTTGTCACACGAAAATCTATCGACTCAAACTCTTTATCCATGAATTTGATCCTGGCTACAGTGTATTCAGGATACTGCCAGGCTGCAGGTAATAGAAGGGCAATCTGCTGAAGTGACTCTTCAATCGGCTTCCCCTCTTTAAGGATAGAGGTGGTTTGATTTATACATGCCAGCTCTTTCAGCCTCTCCTGCTGATTATGCAGTAAACGGTTGTATTCAGGATTATTATTTTGCAATTCATCCATCAACTTAACTTCGGTTGAATCAATTTTTAAAATTACTAAAATAGTTTCAGATAATGACCTTCAAATGAAAAAGCCATCTCACCGCTTCTGTTTCGTGGTTAGACATGAACTCATCCTACAACTCACTCTCTAATCCTCAGACACGGGGAGTAATGAATTGAATATTAACATATTTCCCCTCTTTGCAGAGAAGAGATGGGGATTAAGGGGGTAAGTTCATGGGATTAAAAGGGGTCTATTTCACTTCCCAGGTTGATCCACTATGCAGTAGATCATTCATACACTTGATTTTGGTTTTTTTCTGTACTGCCTCAATTTGTTCCTTTACAGATGTTTCATAAGTAGTACCGGCCACAGACCGTATAACTCCCAGGGCTACAGGGCATTCCGGATAACTCATATTGGCAAGCATATAATGGATCCCAGGATTCGGCTCATAGGCATCATGAACCAGCAGGTTCTTTTCTGTAATTCCGTTTTCTCCTAACTTAACCACTTTAAGTTTCAACCTTTCCAGGATAAGACCCTTATCATTCCCTTTTCCGAAAATCATTGGCAAGCCATGTTTAAGAATGATTGTCCTGTCATCTCTAACCTCTTTATCTGTAATGTTGCTATGGATTCCATCATTGAAAATAACGCAATTCTGAAGTACTTCAATAACAGAGGTTCCTTTATGTTTTGCAGCTTCAATATATATCTTAGTTGAGAGGGGAATATTTGTATCGATGGTACGGGCAAAAAATTTACCTTTAGCACCTATAACGAGCTCCCCAACAGAAAAAGGTTCCTCTACTGTTCCAAAAGGTGAAGTTTTTGTTACCAGTCCTTTTGCTGATGTAGGAGAATACTGTCCTTTAGTGAGTCCATAGATCTCATTGTTAAACAAGATCATATTAATATCGATATTTCTTCGTATTGCATGTATAAAATGGTTGCCTCCTATTGCAAGGGCATCTCCATCACCAGTGATCTGCCAGACAGATAATTCGGGATTAGTGGTCTTTACTCCGGAAGCAATTGCAGAAGCACGCCCGTGAATACTATGGAATCCATATGTATCCATATAATAAGGAAACCTGGACGAGCAGCCTATTCCTGAAATAAAAACGAATTTCTCTTTAGATATACCCAATTCAGCCAGAGCTTTCTGAACTGAACTTAGCACTGCATGGTCGCCACAGCCTGGGCACCATCTAACTTCCTGATCACTTTTAAAATCTTTAAAAGTATAATTACTTACAATTGTTTCAGCCATCTTATAACTCCTCCAGCATTTTAAAACATTTGTCTTTAATCTCTTTTATCGTAAAGGGAAGACCCTGAACTTTATTAATCTGATCATAGGTAAACTCCTGATGTTTCATTCGCAGATAATCAGCAAACTGCCCCATGTTCAATTCACAAACAAGAATCTTTTTAAATTTGCTAAATACGTCCTTAACATTTTTCGGTAACGGGTTGATATAATTGAAATTAACAAGGCTGACTTTATGCCCTACTGCCTGCAATTCACGTACTGCAGTTATAAGATATCCATACTTCCCGCCCCAACCAACTACCAGAATATCACCAGATTCAGCTCCCTGAGCAACAATATCAGGAATTTCATTCGCAACCCTGTTAACCTTTTCTGCTCTGAGTTTGACCATTAGTTCATGGTTTTCCGGTATATAGGAAACAGATCCCTTAACAGTTTTCTCAAGACCTCCGATCCTGTGTTCAAGACCAGGTGTCCCGGGAACTGCCCATGATCTTGCAAGTTTTTCATTATCACGTTTATATGGCAAAAAGGGAATCTCCCCTTTATCAGCAAATGGCGGATTGATTTTTGGAAGATCATCCATATCAGGTATTCGCCAGGGTTCGGTTCCATTAGCCAGATAGCTGTCAGAAAGGAGTAATACCGGGGTCATATGTTCTAATGCAATTCGTGCTGCTTCAAAAGCAAAATGGAAACAATCAGATGGTGTACTGGCTGCAATTACAACCACAGGACATTCACCATTGCGACCATAAAGAGCCTGCATTAAATCGGATTGTTCAGTTTTTGTAGGCAAACCGGTTGATGGTCCTCCTCTCTGAACGTTCACAATAACCACCGGCAGTTCAGCCATTACTGCAAGTCCGATAGCTTCTGATTTGAGCGCCATTCCCGGACCTGATGTAGATGTAATCGCCAGGTTACCTGCAAAGCTTGCACCGAGGGCAGTACATATTCCAGCTATCTCATCTTCTGCCTGGAAGCTAATTACACCAAGGTCTTTTCGGGCAGCCATCTCCTCAAGAATGCCCGTTGCAGGAGTAATTGGATATGAACCAATAAATAGTTTCAATCCGGCCTTTTCTGCAGCTGCAATGAAGCCCCATGCTGCTGCAGAATTTCCACAAATATTCCTGTACTTGCCTTTTGCTATATCGGCAGGAAGAATTTTATAAACAGAATGTAAAGCTTGAATTGTATCAGCATAATAGAATCCGGTACGTAGGGCAATTTTATTGGCTTCGGCTATGCCCGGTTTATTCCGGAATTTCTTTTCAAAGTATTTCTCAGTATATTTTAGTTTTCGGTTGAAAAGCCAGTAAACCATACCCAGTGCAAACATGTTTTTTGTCCTTAATACCGATTTGGGATCAAGTCCAAAATCTTTAAGAGCCTCTTTAACCATTGAAGATATTGGTGCAGCTATAATATTGTGATGACCAAGATTTTCCTCCTGAAAAGGGTCCTTTTCATAACCGGCTTTTTCTATATTTTTTTCTGTAAAATTATCCTTATCAAATATAATTGTTCCGCCTTGTTTGATCAATTTGGCATTAGCTTTAAGGGCAGCCGGATTCATTGTAACCAGAACATCGGCAAGATCTCCAGGAGAATTTATTTCAGAATGACCTACATGAACCTGAAATCCGGAGACCCCTCCTACTGTTCCAAGCGGCGCCCGAATTTCTGCAGGATAGTCAGGAAATGTTGATAAATCATTACCGAATAAAGCGGCAGTGTCGGAAAATAGCGTACCTGTCAGCTGCATCCCATCACCGGAATCACCAGAGAACCGGATAACCACTTCTTCTCTTTCAATGACATCTGAATTTTTATGCATGATATATTAGATTATTTACAGTATTGTATAAATACTTGTATTACTAAGATTTTCTGTTGCACAAAATTAACTTAATAAAAATTGAAAAATCGTTTAAAAGAAAATATTGCGTTATGATATTGATCATGTTTTGAGTAATGTCAAATTCTCAACTCCAGATATCGGCTTTTTTAAGATTAATCTCGCCCTCGAAGAACATTTTTGCTATTTTTTCAAAATAGGTTGTATAGTCGGAAATAAAAAACTGGTCAGTTACCTTTCCTGAATCATTTAAAAGATTGTTTTTTCCCAGGGCATCTCTCAGGATCAATGATACTATTCTTGCTGAATCGACTACTTCGATATTGAAATTAAATATTTTACTTATCTGGCTCTTAATAATAGGATAATGGGTACAGCCCAGTATTAAGGCTTCAATCCCGGAAAGCGATTCATTTGAGAGGTAAGAACGGATTATTGCATTACTAATATCATCGAAAATAAATCCCTCCTCAATCATGGGAACCAGCAATGGAGTTGCCAGTGAGACTACTGAAGTTGAAGGAGATTTTTCTTTAATCTTCTTCTCATATGTGCCTGAGGTTATTGTTCTTTTTGTACCAATGACTCCAATTTTACTGAAATTCCTTGTTCTAAGATAATCCACCACAGGATCTATAACATCCAGAAGGATTGTTTTTCCTTCAAACTCCTTTTTAAGATAGTCGAAAGCAGAAGCAGATGCTGAGTTACAAGCTACAAGAATGATTTTTGAATTATGTTCCAGAAGGAATTCCGTAATTCGGCGGGAATAATATCTTATTAATTCGGCCGATTTATCGCCATATGGCAGGTGAGCTGTATCCCCAAAATAGATTAGGCTTTCGCCTGGCAATATCTGCTTAATAGCATGAGCAACAGTGAGTCCTCCAACACCTGAATCAAATACTCCGATTGGTTGTTCTTTCACTTTGCAACTATATTAAAAAAATGACCATCCAGCTAAAGGATGGTCATCGGTTAAAGATATTTTAGCTATTTTAAACCAAGTTTTGCTTTAGCAAGAGCCATTACATTAGTGCTTTTTGTCTCGTCAAAATAAAGAAGTGAACCCCTTGCAATATCAAAAATATAAACAAAACCGTTTTCTTTACCAACATCTTTTATGGCTTTGTCAACTTTCGCATAGACAGGTTGAAGAAGTTCTGCCTGCTTATCCTGTAATTTTTGCTGTGCATCGTTCTGAAAAGTCTGAATTCTTCTATTCATATCTACCAGTTCCTGTTCTTTGTTTTGTTTAACTAATTCAGAAAGGTTCTTACTTTCCTTATTATATGCGTCGTTCTTATTATTAAGTTCAACAGTCATTAATTCAAGAGCATTAATAAGTTCTGTCCGATATTTCTCGAGTTTGACATTAGCTGAGTCGAACGATGGCAGCGCTTGAATTAGTTCCTCACTGTTAACATGTCCAAATTTAAAATTTTGAGCTATTGCGCTCTGTCCCACCAATGCAATGAGAATCGTTAAAGACACTATTCCTATAAATCTTTTCATTTCAGTAATTATTTTTTAAGAATTATTGCAAAAGTAATTAATTAATTATTATAACCTAATTTTTCAAGAACCTCATCACTGATGTCAAATTTGGGGTTGGCAAAAAGGATGTTACCCCCTGCCGCTGTATCAAAAATAACTGCATAACTTCCATCTACAGCAATCTCTTTTATTGCTTTCAGAATCTCGTCCTGAATAGGTTTTACCAACTCTTCCCTTTTTTTGAAAAGATCACCCTCCATTCCAAAATATTTATTTTGAAGATCTTTCATCTCTTTCTCCTTTGCTATGATTGCCTCTTCTCTTTTAGTTTTCATATCCTGAGAAAGAAGTACTGCTTCATTCTGATAAGACTTATACATCTGCTCAACAATAGCATAACCGTCAGCTACCTCTTTTTCCCATTGCTCTGAGATTTTGTCGAGTTGATCTTGTGCAGTAGTGAATGCTGGAATGTTTTTCCTGATATATTCAGAATCAACAAATGCGTATTTCTGAGCTACAGCAATAACTGAAGTCAGAATCAATAACCCTGTTAAAACACCTATTTTCTTCATAACTTTTTTATTTAATATTTAACTTAATTAGAACTGTTGACCAATAACAAAATGGAATTGTGATTTATTTGCGTTAGGAAATCTTATAGGATCAGGAACCGGGTCGAACCCATAGCCCCAATCAATACCTAATAATCCAAACATAGGAAGATTAGCTCTTAGTCCGATACCTGCAGAACGATTCATTTTGAAAGGATTATATTCTTTAAGCTGATACCAGGCTCTTCCTGATTCAAGAAATGTAAGAGCATATATTGTAGCCTGGGGATTAAGAGATATGGGATATCTTAATTCAAAAGTAATTTTTGAATAAACATTACCTGAGGGTGCATTTTTTACCGGGTCATATGCTGTCAGAGAACCAACACCTCCAGAACCAGATGAATAGCCTCTTAAAGCTATAACATCACGACCGTAAAAGCTGTACCCTGTCATCCCATCACCACCAACGGAATAGTTCTCAAAAGGAGATGGCCCGATGTCCTTATTATAGTGTCCAAGGTACCCGAATGCAAACCGGGTATTAAGCACCATTTTATCATCCCTTGTGATGGGGAAATAATAATCTGCCTTGAATGTCCATTTATGAAATTCAATATATTTGTATTTAACTGGGTCTGAGGCAGTTGACATATCTTTTCCGCTAATGGACGAATATGGCGGAGTAGCCTGAACAGAAAGAGTAAAAGAGGAACCTTTTCTCGGATAAATCAGGTTAGGACTTGTAGAAAACCTGGTAAGTTTTGTGCTAAAACTAATTAGATTTGAGACACCATCATCAAACAGAAAAGGGAATTGAGTAAAATTGTCAAGATTATATCTCTGATAACTTAATTCTCCATACAATGAGAAATAATCATCGGGCCATGAAAGTCGCTTACCGAGACCAATTGTCGCGCCGTCTATTATCATTGAATGCCCTCCTTCCTGTCTCATAATTGACCTGTACATAGAGACTGAAAAGGTATTAGGGTTTTTACCTCCAAGCCATGGTTCAACAAAAGAGACATTAAATGATGAATAGATCTTGCCATTTGACTGGGCCCTTATACTTAATGATTGGCCATCGCCCGATGGATAAGGTCTCCACTGTTTCAGATCGAAGAAGTTACGCATTGCAAAATTATTGAACCGTACACCAATTGTACCAACCAACATACCTGCTCCCCATCCTCCTGAGACTTCGAACTGGTCGTTTGCTTTTTCTTCAAGCTTATAGAGCAGATCAACCGTTCCGTTTGTAATATCTGGCAGCGGAGTAGGATTTATCTTTTCCGGGTCAAAATGGCCAAGTACTCCTAACTGACGAATAGATCTCATTATCTTATCTTTACTAAAAAGGTCTCCCGGCATAGTATACAATTCACGACGTGCAACATGCTCATTTGTTCTTGTATTACCAGCAATAAAAACATTATTAAGATAGGCCTGATCCCCTTCAAATATTCTGATTTCAAGATCAATAGAATCATTGTCTATATTAGCTTCGACAGGTGTAAGCCGTGAAAACAGATAACCAAAATCCTGGTACATGGAACTTACAGCATCCTGGGCACCAGCAGATCCATTAAGTCTGTCAGATATCAGTGATTGATTATAGACTGTACCTTTATTGATATTAAAAACCTTTTCAAGATCTTCTTTTCTATAGACACTATTTCCTACCCAATCGACATTTCTGAGAAAATATTGTTTACCTTCTTCAATCCTGATTAATAAAGCAACACGGTTCTCTGAAACCGGATAAAGGGAATCAGTAAGAATAGTAAAATCCTTAAACCCGTTATCATTGTAAAAAATATGTAATTTATCCTTATCCTCTTCAAACTTATCACCAACATATTTTGATGATCTTAAAAAGTTAAAATTCTTTTTCTTGGTCCCCTTCATTTGCCTTCGAAGTTTTTTGGTGTCGAAAAATTCATTCCCTTCAAAGGTGATATCCGCTATTTTAACTTTTTCCTTTTTGTCGACATTTATACTAAGAATAACATTATTAGGCTGATCAGGATCATCTTTCTGAATAAAATCCACCTGTGTATTAAAGAAACCCTTTTCAACAAAATGATCCTTTATAACTTTCTCAGCATTATTCAGCAAATAGTCAGTAACCTGTGATCCGACCGGCAAATTTATCTTTTCAACCAGATCCTGTGTCTCAGATTTCTTTAATCCATTATACTTAACTGATGATATCCTTGGTCTCTCCTGGAGATATATATCAAGATAGGCAGTATCAAAAACAACATTTGTAATAGAAACTCTCACATCGGAAAAAAGCCCCTGCATCCATAATTTCTGCACGGCGGTTGTAATAGCATCACCAGGAATGGTCACCTCTTGTCCTAATCTCAAACCTGAAATTCCAATAAGTGCATTTATATCTAGAAACCTGACACCTGTTACAGTTACTCCTCCAATAACATAATTTTCGGGAGACATGAAATTAACAATTTCCTGTTTTTCCTGTGCATTTGTTAAAAGACTCATCAGAGTCAAAAATATTGCTACAAAAGTCTTTTTAATTCTTCTAATCACCATTATTTCATCATTTTCCCAATACTTGTTCACTTGTTTTTCCAAATCTTCTTTCTCTTTTCTGGAAGTCAATTATAGCATTATAAAAATCCTCCTTACCAAAATCAGGCCAAAGTTTTTCGACAAAGTATAGTTCAGTGTAAGCAAGCTGCCACAAAAGAAAATTACTTATTCTCTTCTCACCACTGGTTCGGATCATTAGTTCAGGGTCAGGGATCCCATAAGTTGTAAGATACTTTTCAAAAACAACTTCTTTTATTAAATCTGTTTTCAACTTTCCATTGCTTACATCAATTGATAACCTCCGTGCAGCTTCAGTAATTTCCCACCGGGAACTATAACTGATGGCAATAATAAGATTAAGTCCGGTATTCACTGAGGTGAGATTTATAGTTTCATCCAATCTTTCCTTTACATCGTATGCAAGTCTCTCAACGTCCCCGATTGCTGATAGCTTTATATTGTTTTTAATGAGCGTATCTGTCTCATTATTAAGGGATTGAACCATGATCTCCATTAAGGCAGATACCTCTTCATTTGGTCTGTCCCAGTTTTCAGTTGAAAATGCATAAAGGGAAAGATTCTTAATCCCTAATTCTGCAGCAGCCTCAATAACTTCTCTGACAGCGGTTACTCCTTGCTGGTGGCCAAATATTCTATCGAGTCCTCTTTGTTGTGCCCACCTACCGTTTCCATCCATAATTATAGCCACATGAGAAGGCAGCTTCCCGATATCTATCTGTTTTCTTAAGGGCATAACCTAGTGTTTTCTTTTTGCATCCACATCGCTGTAAGCCGGACATCCAACTAATCTGCTATATATCTTCCAGGTAACTGCTAATCCCGCAAATGAATACCAGTCATTGTTATGTAGCCATGCAAAGTCGGATGGGGCAACTAAATCTTTTAAGCCGTCAAAGTTATCATAAAAAGTTTTACGAAAGCCATATTCAGCTTCCAAACCAACATTTTTATAGATATTAACCTTAAACCCAAACGTAAAGGGTATAACAGGTACATATGTATACGTATTTGTGTTAACAAAAGATATTCCAACCCCAGCTGCTAAATAGGGAGTATAATCCCACCGTTTACCCTGAGTGGTATATGGGAAGAAATTGAATTCAAACTGTAGCGCCCATTCACCAACAGATCCTGAAAATGACGCAGCTCTTGTTGTTTGAAAATCGTTATTAAAATCCAGATCATTTGCTCTTAAGCCACCAAAAAATATGCTGCTCTTTAAAGCCTGTCGGGGATGAAAATTATACCTGTAAAAAATTCCGGCTGCCGGAAGTGGTGAGTATAAAAGTCTGCCAGGATTGATATCGCCCATATATGAAGATGTTCCGACAAATAATCCATAGTCAGAATTTCGCTGACCTGATAAGGACAGAGACAGGCAGAGAGATAATAACAACCAATGTATTCTTTTCATTAAGACTGATCCAGCTCTTTATCATCTGAAGGAAGGCAAACCATTTGCCCCGGTCTTCAATTTGTAAGTAACAGTGAAATTGAAAAAATAATAAACGTCATTTGAGCTGGAATATTGTGAAGTGTAACCATCAAGGTTATCAGAAAATGAATATCTGCCACCAAATTCAACGCCAAAATTAAAATCGGGTGAATAAATAAGTGTACTCCCCACGCCAACCGGAATAACAGCAGTAAAACCACCAGATTCAATTCCTGTATTAACCAGGGCATCATTCCCTTTGACAGAATAATTAAGTCCCCCTATCCCTGTAAACACATAGAAATCAAGTGATTTGAATAACCATTGAAAACCGTTACCTTCCCCTGAGGAAAACAAATAGCTGTTCTCCGCCTTGTTTTTAATAAAATAATATTCTCCTATCAGGGCAGGTTCAAATATTGAGGTAGACGCTTCATAGCCTCTTGCCTCATTTGACCCTCTTTTATCTGTTGCATGAAGAAATCCGTAAGAAAGACTGAGTCGGATGTTAATGTCCTGGGTAATCCGGTATTTAAAATTTAAATTCAAGTCAAACCTGGTCTGCAAAAAACTCATATCCCGTAACCCAAGAATATTTTTAGTCTTAGAAAATCCTCCAACATCTCCAAAGAATAGTGCAGGTCCCAGTCCTGCAACTGCTTCATATCTTTTCATTCTCCATAACTGAGCTTGAGATTCGTTTTCAGCAAGTGAAAAGAAAAAACAAAAAAGAAAAAAAATTAAACCGGACCGTTTCATAAAATTTCAATTTTATTACTGATACAAATATAATAAATATTTCAATTTCTTCTGTCAGCACCCCACATCAGCTTATTTCTGATGGTACTGTAAAAGTCAGTCCCTTTTAGCATTACTGTTTTAAGCTTAACAGGAGCTTGCACAATATGTATCTCCTGGCTAAAAGCTAATTTTGTGGATCTAAAGTCGCATGTTGCAAGATACTCATTACTTCTTCCTTCAATAACCATTCTAAGCTTGCTCTGACCCGATAAAATAATAGGTCGGATAGTAAGATTATGTGGTGCGATTGGTGAAATTATAATGCTCTCATCATCAGGCGATAATATCGGACCACCTACACTGAGGTTATATGCTGTTGAGCCAGTAGCAGTAGAGACGATAAGTCCATCGGACCAGTATGTATTGAGGTAAGTATCATCAACATAAACATTGATAGTTATCATACTAAGATCTGCCTTTTGAATTGTTATCTCGTTAAGCGCCGATGAAGAATTTCCTTCAAATATCCTGGCCGGTTTCGATATCTCCAAAAGGGATCTTTCGATTATATCATATTCACCCTGACAGAGCATATCTATTGAATTGCCGATCTCATCATCCGAAATATTTGCAAGGAACCCCATCCGGCCAGTATTTACTCCTGCAATCGGAATACTCAAATCTTTAACTTTAAGTACAGTCTCCAGGAATGTACCATCGCCCCCTACACTTAGAACCAGGTCGGGTAATCCTGAAATTGCTGATAGATCACTGAATTGTTCGATTAATTCTCCATTCTGACAATGAATCACATCTCCCGACTTTTGATATATCTGTATATTGATACCTCTCCTGCAAAACTCATTTACCAGCCTGTTAACGCCTTCCCTGGTCTTAGGTTTATTATCCTTGGTGAATATGGCAACTCTTTCTATCATTTCCTCGTCAGATATTAAGATATTTCATGAGGAGATCAAATCTTTCGGAATAGAAGCTGTCCATAGAGTCGTCGGTAGTGACCCATGTTTTAACCTCATAATTATAACGTTCGAAAGTTCTTATTACTGACACCAGATCGCCTGTGTTTACTTTAAGGGTTACTTCAAGTCTTGTTGATTCGGGAGGTGAAGTAATATACATACTAAGGACTTTAACATTATTGCTTTCCACAATCTGGGCAATCTGTGACAGAGAATAATCTCTTTCTATCAATTCAAGGACTATAATACCTCCAGGTTGATCCATAGAAGATATTCCTGCTATGTGCTTTATCAGATCGCTAGTTGTAATTACTCCTTTATATTGGTTATTTGAATCGAGGACAGGAACAACTGAAAGCTTTAGTCTCGAAGCGATCCCAATAATTTCAAAAATATGCTGCTGAACGGTCACATAAGGCTTTAACAATGTAAGAGCGTGATTACCAATCGGTTCTTCAGGCTGATTCATATCATAAATATCGACATCAGAAATAAGACCAAGAAAATCCTGATTATTGACAATCGGTAAATGCGATATCCTGAAAATCTCCATCCAGTTCAATGCAGTCTGTCCCAGGTCAGATGTCTTCAGGGAAGGAATAACTTCTGATATTAAGTCTTTAGCAATCATTAGTCCTTTTTATTTTCAACTAAAATAGTAAAAAAAATGTCAGTTGTTGTAATTTTGCAACACATTATCGATACTGACAATTCATACATCTAATAATATGACAAAGTTAAGCGTTAATATCAATAAAATAGCAACTTTAAGAAATGCCCGGGGTGGTAATATGCCAAATGTATTAACAGCAGCTATTAACTGCCAGCTTTTTGGTGCAGACGGGATAACAGTTCACCCCCGACCCGACGAGAGGCATATCAGATATAATGATGTTCTGGAGATCAGACCAATAATTACTACAGAATTCAATATTGAGGGGTATCCTTCTGATAGCTTTATAACTATGGTTCTTTCAGTAAAGCCTGATCAGGTAACTCTTGTACCCGATCCACATGACGCTATAACTTCAAATGCGGGTTGGGATACCTTCAAAAACAGAACATTTCTGACTGATGTTGTATCTGCCTTCAAAAGAGAAGGTATCAGAACATCACTGTTTGTTGACACTAATCCTTCTAATATTGAAAATGCAGCATTAACCGGAACAGACAGGGTTGAGCTTTACACTGAGCCTTATGCCACTGATTTTAGCAGGAATGCTATAGGGGCAATTAAACCGTTCATCAGAGCTGCAGAAGCGGCCCGCGATACAGGTCTGGGTTTAAATGCAGGTCACGATCTGAACCTCGATAATCTAAGATATTTTCATCAGGGTATTCCATGGCTTGAAGAAGTTTCGATCGGACATGCTCTTATTTCAGATGCTCTTTATCTGGGACTTGAGAATGCTATACAAATGTACAAGCAGCAATTAGCCTGACAACCGGTCTGATGAAATTGTTTTACAGAAAATATGGTAACGGGCCTCCTCTAATAATACTTCATGGCTTATACGGATCATCCGATAACTGGACAACTATAGCAAAAATTTTAGGTGACACCTTCACCGTCTATCTGCCTGATCAGAGAAATCACGGTCAGTCTCTCCATAGCGATACCCATGATTATGATTCGATGAGAGATGATCTTTTTGAAACTGCAGTTGATCTAAAACTTAATAAATTTTTCCTGGCGGGTCATAGTATGGGAGGAAAAAGTGCTATCTCTTTTGCCCTTAAATGGCCTGAAATGCTATACGGACTTATGATTGCAGACATCTCTCCTTTCATTAATGAAAATCTAAAGCATTCTGCATATAATCAGCACCTTACCATCCTTACAGCTATTCTTTCTGTTGATCTGTCCAAGATTAGAACACGTAAAGAGGTAGAATCCATTTTAAAAGAAAATATCCATTCTGAAAAAATCAGGGGGTTTATTCTTAAAAACCTCCAAAGGGGAGCCGGTAACAATTTTACCTGGAAAATAAATGCATCAGCTCTCCTCAAAAATCTTGAAAAAATCATGGAAGGTATTGACCGCCCTGCTAATTTAAACCAACAAATAACAGGATTCCCTGTAGTATTCTTAAGAGGGGAAAATTCTGATTATCTGCCTGCCAGCGATTTTAATGATATTCTAAAGGTCTTTCCTGCAGCAGAGTTAGTTAATGTTGCAAATGCCGGTCACTGGATCCATGCCGAAAGACCTGACGAGGTAATAAGAAATATTTTAGAGCTATTAAGGGGTAGTTAATCATAAGAAGGTAACAGATTCTATATTATCATCAATAATTCCAGGGAGGTTCATGAACCGCAGTAATACCTGTGCAATTGCCAGCACATCTTTCTCGCAATAACGGACAATGCGATCCAGATCTTTATCGTTATAATAGATTCCTGCAACCATGCTGCCATCAATATCATCTTTGGGGGTTGGAATACCAAGTATTGAAGTCAGCAGATCAAGCGATGTATAATTTTTATAATCCCCGAATTTCCAGAGGTCCATAGTATCCAACAATTTAATTTCCCATGGTTTTTTCCCTGCATTATCGAGGATTTCAGGAATAATAAGTCCATTTATTATCATCCTCCGTGCAATATAAGGAAAGTCAAATTCTTTACCGTTATGTGCGCATAAGAGAGACTCTCTGTTGGTTTTTGAGAATTTTGTAAGCATTGACGAAAAGTCGGAAATCAGTAATTTCTCATCCTCTCCGTAAAATGATTTCAATCTGAGACTTAAGGGATTCTTTCCTTTAATCAGGCCAACAGATATACAGATGATTTTTCCGAATTCAGAATATATTCCAGATCTCTCATATGCCTCTCCGGCAGTCTGATCAGCAGATCTGAATTGTTTTGATTTTTTTTCCCAAAGAGCCTGCATTGGAGTCTCCAGCAGTTCAAAGGATGAAACACCAGGTACTGTTTCAATATCGAGGAACAGAACATCTTCTACTCTTATGTTATCAAGCATAATGTTATGATTTACTTATTAATAAATGCTTTTCAATTATTGAAATCAAAACCTCAATTTCCACCTGGTTCTCTCCGCCCCCCGGAATAATAATATCAGCATACCTCTTTGATGGTTCAATAAACTGCAGATGGGAAGGTTTAACTGTATCGTTGTATCTTTCAAGCACTTTGAGGACTGAACGTCCGCGTTCAATGATATCTCTCTGTATAACACGTCCGAGCCGATCGTCTGCATCAGCATCAACAAAAACCTTTATATCAAGCATATTACGCAATCCCAAATCGGTCAGAATAAGAATCCCTTCAACAAGTACAACTCTTGCCGGTTTAATGCGAATTGTCTCTTTTGCCCTGAGACAAGTAAGATAGGAATAGATTGGCATTTCAACCGCGTTTCCCTTTTTTAGTTGTTTCAGATGATCGATAAGCAATCCGAACTCAACTGAATCAGGATGATCAAAATTAATTTTCTGCCTCTCTTCGAGGGAGATATTACTGTTATCCCGGTAATAGGAATCCTGGGGTATAACAATAACCTCATCATTAGGAAATACTTCAATGACTTTTCTTACTACCGTCGTTTTTCCTGAACCAGTACCTCCTGCTATTCCTACTATCAGCATAAATGTCTATTTTTGCATTTAGATTAATTATCAAAAATAATAAATTGTATTTAAGAAGTGACTAAAGTGAGCTAAAGTTTGGAGTGAGCCAGAGTTTAATTAAAATCAAAAAATGTCTGATTTATACCCGTTAAAATTTGAACCTGCTTTAAAAGAGAAAGTATGGGGCGGTAATGCCCTTTGTACCCGTTATAATAAAAAACCAGCCGGCTCAGCTCTTATTGGAGAGAGCTGGGAATTATCAGCAATTTCAGAAAACCAGTCCATAATCAGCAATGGATTCCTTGCCGGAAACAATATTGAGGAGCTTATTGAGGTATATATGGGTGATATTACCGGTGATACAGTTTTTGAAAAGTTTGGAAATGAGTTTCCATTATTGATTAAGATCATTGAAGCCAGGGAAGACCTTTCGATCCAGGTCCATCCTGATAATGCACTTGCAAAAGAGCGACATCAGGCTTATGGGAAGACCGAAATGTGGTACATCCTTGAAAGTGAAAAAGAGACTAAAATATATACAGGTTTCAGAGAAGGTGTTACCAGAGAGATGTACCAGGAGGCACTTATAGATGGGAAACTGACTGATCTGCTTAATATTGAAAGCCTGGAACCAGGAGATACCTTTTTTACTCCTGCCGGAAGAGTGCATGCAATAGGAGCAGGTACAGTTCTGGTTGAAATACAACAAACTTCTGATATTACTTACAGGATATTCGACTGGAACAGACAGAGTACCGGTAAAGAAAAAAGGGAGTTGCATACAGAACTGGCAATTGATGCTATCGACTTTACTGCAACAGGAGAAAATAAAATCAGAAAGGTTCCGGAACTTAATAAAACTGTAAATCTGGTTAGCTGTGAATTTTTTACCACTAATATTATAAGGTTCAATGTACCAATAAATAAAGAATATTATGCTTATGATTCATTTGTTGTGTACATTTGTATAGAAGGTGAATTTCTGATCCGTTGGGATGGGAATACCGAAAAAGTCTCAAAAGGCGAGACTGTTCTTCTTCCTGCGATGATAAAAGAGGTTATTCTTGAACCTGAAATGGAATCTCAACTGCTTGAGGTTTATATTGATTAAGAAAATAAGCATTAACAATTTACAATATTATTATCATGAAAACATTTTACGGATTCTTAAGTCTGATCTCTTTTCTACTATTAATTTCCGGTTGCACCGGAAAAGGAACTGTAAAAAATGACTCGCAATCAATTAATGGTACAATATCAGTTCCTGATACTGGTTATACCGGAATTAAGCAATATATGAGCGGTCAGAATTTGATCAAGGAAATCACATTCAAGAACGGCGTGAGACAAGGATTGATGAAATCATTTTACCAGGATGGCCGGTTGCGTATGACTTACTGGTACGAGAACGGCTTTAGGGAGGATTCATCAAAGTGGTATTACCCGGCCGGACAACTCTTTCGTTCAACACCATATAAGAATGATACTATTGATGGTACTCAAAAGCAGTATTACAGAAACGGACGCATAAAAGCCAAATTAAGTTATATAAAAGGATTACGTACCCCTTATCTTGAAGAGTTTACTCAGGAAGGAAAACTTGTTGGCGATTACCCTGAACTGGTTGTTAGTATTCGCGATGATTACCAGTCGAAAGGGGTATACAGAGTCTCGCTGGCACTGTCAGATAAGTCCACTAAGGTCACCTATTACCGCGGTGATTTTTCAAATGGCGTTTTTGATACTGCTCATTGTATAAAAATTAATACTATTAAAGGAATTGGCAATCTTAATCTCAAGAAAACAGGATCTTCAAAAACAGGATCTGTTGGTGTAATAGCAAAGATACTAACTAATTACGGGAACAGTTATCTGTTATATAAGAAGATCGATTTACCCTACAAAGACCTTAATTAAGGGGTAAATATGTTAATCCATTCAGCCACATTTATTAAAAGCAGTCCAACCTTAAAAGAGTGTCCATCGCCAACAAAACCTGAATTTGGATTTATTGGAAGATCGAATGTTGGGAAATCATCTCTTATAAATATGCTTACAGGGTGGTCGAAGCTTGCAAAAACATCAGTTCAGCCAGGCAAAACCCGAACAATTAATCATTTCTCCATTAATGAAAAATGGTATCTTGTTGATCTTCCTGGCTATGGATATGCGAAAGTCCCCATAAAACTGAGGGAAAAATGGGTTAAAGCAGTTGAAAAATATATCCTGAAAAGGGAAAATTTGGTTTGTCTCTTTGTACTGCTCGACTCAAGACATAAACCGCAGCTATCTGATCTTAAATTTATGGAGTTTCTGGGGATGAATCAAATACCCTTTGCAAGAGTTTTTACTAAGAGTGATAAGTTGACAAAAGCTGCGCTTGATAATTCAATAAATCAGTATAATTCTGGAATGCTGGAAAAGTGGGAATCTCTGCCTGTAACTTTTATATCATCAGCCGAAAATGGTAATGGCAGAGAGGAAATTCTTAACTTTATTGAAGAATCTTTGAACATTTTTTGAAATACTACCTGATATCGAGCGGAATTTTTAATTTTGTAATCAAACTTGATCAATTTATTAAACTGCTAAATAATTAGGAAAATGTTTGGAAATGCACCAATGAAACTCTTTTCCTGTAGATCTTCTCAATATCTGGCTAAGAAGATTGCAGATAAACTTGGAATTGAACTAGGTAAAAGTTCCGTAACAGAATTCAGCGATGGTGAATTCCAACCCTGTTTTAATGAGTCTGTCAGAGGATGCATGGTTTTTATTGTTCAATCAACAAACCCCCCGGCTGATAATATTTTTGAGTTACTTCTTATGATTGATGCTGCCAAGAGAGCCTCCGCATACAAAGTAATTGCTGTTATTCCATATTATGGTTTTGCCAGACAAGACAGAAAAGACCGGCCAAGGGTTTCGATCGGGTCCAAGTTGTCAGCCGATCTGTTAAGCACTGCCGGAGTTGACAGGGTAATTACCATGGATCTTCATGCTGATCAGATCCAGGGTTTCTTTAATGTCCCCGTTGACCATCTTTTCGGTTCCGCAATATTTGCACCATATATTGAAAAACTGAAGCTTTCAAACCTTACCGTTTCTGCCCCCGACATGGGAGGATCAAAAAGAGCCAATGCCTATTCAAGGCATCTTCAATCAGAAATAGTATTGTGCTATAAGCTGCGTAAAAAACCAAATGTGATAGAAGAGATGTCGATAATTGGTGATGTGGATGGAAGAAATGTTGTTATAATAGATGATATGGTTGATACCGCAGGTACTCTTGTCCTGGCAGCTAATATGATGAAAGATAGAGGAGCTACAAGCATAAGGGCTTTCGCTACCCATCCAATTCTTTCAGGAAATGCAATAGAGAGGATCAACGATTCAGCTATTGAAGAACTTGTAGTTAGCGACTCTGTGCCGTTTGTAAATAATTCTAAAAAGATTAAAGTGCTTTCGATAGCAGAAATATTTGCTACAACTATCCAGGCTGTCAATACAAATCAGTCGATAAGTACTAGTTTTGTATTCTGATTCCTTTGTCCTATATTTGCAGGCCAATTTTTTTAATGTCATACGTGTGATGGGAAGTTATCAGCATGATAACTTTTAGTAGCACAATAACTTTCAGACAAATGAAGACAATAGAGATTAAAGGATCGTTCAGAACAGAATTAGGTAAAAAAAACTCTAAACAAGTCAGAAAATCAGGGAACGTACCATGTGTTATATATGGAAAAGAAAAAAATATTCATTTCCTTGTTCATGAGAATAGTTTTAAAACCCTTGTGTATACAACTACAGCTCACCTGGTAAAACTGAGCATTGAAGATAAGGAGTATAAAGCTGTACTGAAAGAGATGCAGTTTCATCCCGTAAGTGATAAAATCTTACATGCAGATTTTATTGAAATTATTGAGAATAAACCAGTGACAATCAGCATTCCTATCAAAATTTCAGGCGATAGTGTTGGTATTTTAGCTGGGGGGAAATTAGTTATTAAAAAAAGGAGACTGAAAGTAAAAGGATTAGCTGATGATCTTCCTGAATTTCTTCCTATTAATATCACTAAATTAAAAATTCACGAATCATTCAAAGTTGGTGATTTATCATATCCTAAGATAGAATTACTTGATTCGAAAAGATCAATGGTGCTGGCAATAGCCACATCACGTGTTGCACAAGTTGAAGAAGAAGAGGTTGTGGAAGAACAGGTTGAAACAACTCCTGAAGCTCCTGCAGAAGAGTAATACATTGTTTTAACAACAATCAGACTTAATGAAATATCTGATAGTTGGATTGGGAAATATCGGTGAAGGGTATAAAGATACCCGGCATAATATTGGATTTACAGTACTGGATGCTCTGGCTACTGCATCCAATATTTCTTTTGCAGACAAACGCTATGGAGCAGTCTGCGAAATCAGATACAAGGGACGCCAGCTTAAATTGGTTAAGCCTTCCACATACATGAACCTCAGTGGCAATGCGGTGAATTACTGGCTTAAAAAAGAAAAAATCCCCATCGAAAATATGCTTATAATAGTCGATGACATTGCCCTCCCTCTTGGTAGTATAAAAATGAAACCGAAAGGAAGCGATGGAGGTCACAACGGACTTGCTCATATCAGCAGCATTCTTTCTACAACTGAGTATCCCAGAATCAGAATCGGTATTGGTAACAGTTTCCGGAAAGGAGCACAAAGTGATTTTGTTCTTAGCGCCTGGGGACCAGAAGAAAAAAAATACATGGAGGAAAGAACTTCCATTGTGATAGAAATGATAAAATCATTTGCTTTTGCAGGTCTTGAACTGACAATGACAGCTTTTAATAAAGTAGGAAAGGCTCCTGCTTCCATAAAAGAACCGGATACGGGAAAAAATTCTTCAAAATAATCCTGTAATGGCTGAAAATATATCCATACGGATTGATAAATTCCTCTGGTCGGTAAGGATTTATAAAACGAGAAGTATTGCCTCTAACGCTTGCAGTAAGGGCAAAATTATCATTAACAATATCCCGGTAAAACCATCAAGGTTAATTTCAAAAGACGAAATCATACAGGTTAAAAAGCCTCCTGTCATCTATACATACAGGATACTTGAACCTATTGGAAATCGTCTGTCCGCAAAACTCGTTGAGAAGTATATTGAAGATATTACTCCTGATGAGGAGAAAGCTAAACTGGAAGTCCGGCAATCAGTAGAAATAATTTTCAGAGAAAAAGGTTCCGGCAGACCTACAAAAAGAGACAGAAGGGTAATAGATAAGCTTAAAGATGACTTCAACGACCTCTAAAATGGTGGTATAAAGACGTAATATTTCAAAAAATTCAATTAAAGTATTTCATATTTAAAAAGTAAAACTCCATTTTTTTTTAACTTGCACTCAAACTTACAAACTATCTGTTTATAACTGATTTGACTCAAGTGCATATTTATTATTAAATGGGGAAGGAAAATATTGAGAAGTATTCTGCCAGATATGCGCTATTGAAATCTGTAGCAGGTTTTTGGCATAATAACGTCTTTTATAGAAAAGTCATTGTATTTGGTCGTGAAAATATCAATCCTGACCATCATCTTATTTTTGCTCCAAACCACCAAAATGCCCTGATGGATGCACTTGCAGTCCTATTCACTCATAAGGGACAACCAATTTTTCTTGCAAGAGCCGATATTTTTAAAAGAAAAACAATTGCAGCTATCCTCTATTTTCTTAAAATCTTACCAGTTTACCGGATAAGGGATGGATTCAGCAGCCTTAAAGGTAATGATGAAATATTCATTAAGACAATTGATATACTTAAACAGAAGAATGGACTAATAATATTACCGGAAGGTGATCATGCAGGATTTAGAAGACTTCGACAATTAAAAAAAGGGATCTGCCGGATTGCATTTCAATCTGATGAGGCTACAGATTTTAATCTTATGATTAAGATTATTCCCGTTGGTATTGAATTCTCAAACTACAGCAGGTATCGACAGGTACTGACAGTTGTTTACGGCAAACCTATCGAGGTATCTGAATTTTTTGAATTGTATAAAGAGAGTCCGGAAAAAGCCCTTAACAAGCTGAGAGACAAGCTTTTCAGTGAGATGAAAGGTAATATGGTGCACATTGAATCGGAAGAGGATTATGAAGCCATCGATGAACTCAGAAGCATGATAAATGGTAAATACAGTGATGAGATTAAGTCCCCTAAGCTTTTCAGAGACAGAACTTTAATTAATAAACTGAATATTCTGAAATCTTCAAACCCTTCTCTATACAATAGAATATGCACTCTAAGTCTACAGGTGAAGCAGGGAGCTAAAGAGTTGAATACCGACTATAGACTGCTTGAAAAAAGAAAACACCCGTTAGGATGGCTGATTGCCGGGATTATTGGAATTATCTTCACATTCCCGCTTTTTATATACGGGAATATTTTTAATCTGACCTTTCTGGAGATTCCCAACCTCCAGATACGTAAAATACGTGACCCACAGTTTCATTCATCAATAAAGTATGCGATTTCGCTTATACTGGCATTAATCTTCTTGCCGGTATTTTTAATCCTTTCCCTTTTCATCTTTTCTTCCTTGTGGCTTGGCTTATTAATTTTTCTTACCCTCCCGCTTTCTGGCCTCTATGCATGGAATTACTTTCTCCAATTCATCAGAATATCAGGAGGATTCCGGATAAGAAGATACATCAGGCATAAGAATAAAAAATTCGACCTTCTCCGAAAGAATCACAATGAACTTATTAACCTCGTCGCAGGCTTATAGAATGAAAAAAAAGAGATTTTTTATAGATAAAGTAGTATGGATAACCGGAGCATCCTCAGGTATAGGAGAAGCCCTGGTTTATGAGTTTGTTCGTAGAGGAGCAACTGTGGTGGCGTCTTCAAATGATTTAGTCGGGTTGGAAAGAGTAAAAACCGGATGTGCTGAAAAATCAGAGATGGTTTATTGCGTTCCATTTGATCTCAGCGACACTTCAAAAATTAATGATATTGTTGATCAACAGATCAATAAGATAGGAAGAATCGACTTTTTACTCAATATTGGAGGAATAAGTCAAAGGGCAAGAATTGATGAAACTCCTTTATGGCTTGACAGAAAAATTTTTGAAATAAATTATTTCGGAACTATTGCTTTTACCAAAGCAGTACTACCATACATGATCCGTCAAAAATCGGGACATATTCTTGCAACAAGCAGTATATCCGGGCGTTTTGGCTTTCCCCTTAGATCAGCATACTCAGCATCGAAACAGGCTTTACATGGGTTCTATGAAACACTATACCTGGAAAATAAAAAATTTAATGTCAGAGCATCAGTTATTATACCTGGAAGAGTACGAACTTCTATATCTTATCATGCTCTGAATGCTGAAGGAAAGGAGAACGGTAAAATGGACGACGGACTGGCAAAAGGCATTTTACCTGAGAAAGCTGCAAAAATAATTATTAATGGAATTATGAATAACAAACGGGAAATTCTTGTAGGTAGTAGTGAATTAATCTTTCTATATATAAGAAGATACTGTCCATGGCTTTTTTTCAGAATAGCAGATAAGATTAAGAGTACTTAAAGTGACCAGAGTGCCTTGAGTATTCAGTATTTAAGTGTTGAGCTTCGGCTGTGCTCAGCTTTAAAGGTTGAAAAGTTGTATAATCGTAATGGTTTAGAGAATTAACTGACTTGCAAGACCTGAAAGGATTTCATTCAGGCACTTTTTTAACTAATAAATAACTTAAATAATTATAAAATGAAAGGATATATAATCAGCGGCATCCAACAGATGGGTATTGGCGTTATGAATGTTGCAGAAGCATGGAATTGGTATATCAAACAGTTTGGAATGGACTGTCGTATTTTTGAAGATGAGGCGGAAGCTAAATTAATGCTGCCATATACCGGAGGAGAACCAAGAAGCAGACATGCTGTCTTGGCACTAAACCTTCAGAGCGGCGGCGGTTTTGAGATTTGGCAATATAAAGGGAGAGAACCTGAGAAGATTAAAGAAAAGATCAGGATTGGAGACCTTGGTATAATTGCCTGCAAAATGAAAGTAAAGAACATTCAGGATACTTTATCATCATATCAAAAGAATAGAATTTCCGTTCCGTCAATGGTATCTGAAGACCCATCAGGGAAAATGACTTTTTTCATGAATGATCCTTATGGAAATGTTTTTCAGCTTGTGGAAGCAACCGATTGGTTAAGAAATGAGAAAAAACCTACAGGAGGATCATATGGAGCTATAATTGGTGTTTCCGATATTGAAAAATCAAGGATTGTTTATTCTGACATACTTGGTTATGATGAAGTGGTTTATGATAAAACAGCTATTTTTGCTGACCTCTCAAATCTGCCTGGTGGAGAGAATGTATGCCGGAGGGTACTTCTAAGAAGATCACAACCATTTTCCGGACCCTTTAGTAAGGTTTTGGGACAAAGTGTTATAGAACTTATCAGCACTACCGGGAAGCCAGGTAAAAAGATATATGAAAACCGTTTCTGGGGCGATCCGGGGTTTATCCACCTCTGTTACGATATGAGAGGGATGGACCAACTAAGGAGTTTCTGTGAAAGCAAAGAATTCCCATTTACCGTTGACAGTAAAAAGAGCCACGAAGGTAATAGTTTTGACATGGGTGAAGCAGCCGGTCACTTTTCTTATATAGAAGATCCTGATGGCACACTGATCGAATTTGTTGAAACACACAAAATACCTATCCTGAAAAAGTTTGGCTGGTATCTTGATCTCCGCAAAAGAGATCCCAATAAATCACTACCCAACTGGATGGTAAATACACTTAAATTCTTAAGAGTTAAGAACTGAATATATGTTATGGGGTGTGCCTGGTACCTGGTGCTCGGTGCCAGGTACCAGGGGTCTGGGCTTTGGTGGCTGAACTACCTGCAACGCTCTCAACCTTGCTTAATACTCTCATAACATTGCCACCCCATATCCTTGTAATATCTGCTTTTGAGTATTCACGTCTTAATAGTTCGATTGTTATGTTTTTCATCTCTGCAGCAGTTTTGCAACCCTCCACTCCACCCCCTCCGTCAAAGTCAGTTCCAATACCAACATAGTCAATACCAATAACCTGTACAACATGGTCGATATGATCAACAACATCTTTCACAGTAGCAAGTTTCTCATATCTATTACGGATCTCCCGGTATTCAATACGCATGAGCTTCTTTGTCTCTTCCGGAAGATCATTATAATTGCCGTATTTATCCTGAAGTTCTTTTAACTTTTCTTCCATTTCCGGATTAGGTTCAGGAGCTTTCAAATAATTACTGAGAATACAAATCTGTATTACTCCTCCATTTTCTTTAAGTGCAAGGAGCATGTCATCATTAAGGTTTCTGGGACTTCCACATAATGACCTGCATGAAGAATGAGATGCTATAACAGGTGCCGTAGTAACTTCAAGAACATCATAGAAAGATTTATCAGAAATATGCGAGATATCTACCATCATGCCAATTCGATTCATCTCCTTAACGACCTCTATTCCAAAAGAAGAAAGACCATTACTTTCCGGACCGGCTGGATCAGTGGAGGAATCACAAATATCGTTATTTTTTGTATGTGAAAGAGTTATATACCTGGCACCCAGGTCATAGTATTGTTTTATCCTTGAAATATCGAGGCCAATCGGATAGCCGTTTTCAACACCTATGAAGGCAGCTATTTTCCCTTTTTTCTTTATCCTGTAGGCATCATTAACAGTAAATGCCATTTCTGCCATTTCAGAATTTTTTTCTACATTCTTATGTATTGCATAAAAAATATCCAGGGCCTTTTTATGAACTTTATTGTAAGATGAGTCGTTCCCTGGGCCTTGCCCGGTAAATATTGCAAAGAATTCCGCATGAAGTCCTCCCTCAACCATCCTCGGAAAGTCAACACATCCCTCATCGTGCCTTACTCCCATATCAAAAGTGGGATCCGAAAAATCCATCGGTGTGTCACAATGTGAATCTATTGTAAGAATTGATGAATGTATCTTGTCAGCTCTTTTTATCAGTTGTTCTTCACTGTTGCCGCATCCGGCAAATAATAAAATAATCAATGAAAAATTAATGAGTACTTTCATGTCTTTTCTTGCTTAATTTCTTTCGCAAGATAACTAAAATGATACCTGTCTATATTCATTCCTGCTTATTTAACCATTTTTAACAATGTACATACATGAGATATCTACTAATAATCCAATGGATTATGAGATGCTCCACAGGTGCATGGAATTACCGGTCAAAATGAAACTTATTCAGCTTACAAAAATTGCTATTCAGGTTTCCAGTCACGGATAATAATCCGGTCCTGGGAAAGTTTTACGTCCAGTTTTTGTTTTGCCCGGTTCATATTCACCATCGAAGTCTGTCTGATTATCAATACCATTTATCAACAGATTTAAATCAGGTACAAATACATCAAAAATGAATCTCCCTTCCGGATTTAGATGATCATATATATTATTTAAAGCTCTTATCTGATCCTTCTTTTCCAGCAGATGCATGAACATATGGAAAGGTGCAATTATCAGGTCAAATTTAAAACCGAATTCAAAATCAATAATGTTTTGTATGCTTATCCTCTTATGGTGATCGGGATGAAGCTTTTCATGTAAGATGCCGATCATTGACGGACTGATGTCTATACCATAAATGTCTGCACCATGGTTCAATGCATTAGTAAACAACTTGCCTGTCCCAGCGCCGACTTCCAGTATTCTGCCTTTTATCATGTTTATCTCATGAATAAAGAAATCATTATCGACGCCATCTCTCAACCGGTGATAGATCAGGTCATAAAAACGTGCGAAATTGCCTGGATATTTGTAACTCATTGTTTTCTTTAATTAAACCTTTTATATCTATAAAATATTGGTGGAATTAAATCTTCCCATGGATAAAGAAAGTATTTATTTTGGAAGTGACGACCCAGATCTCATTTTCCGCAATATTCCGGTTAAAATATTCATTGCAGGGACCTGATTCATATACTCTTTATATTCATCTCCAAATTTGTTTATCAAAAATCCATCCTCCCTGCGCGAGCTAATATACATAAGGAATATTCCCGGTAATCCGAGCAAGACAAAAGTCTGCATTATGGTTATTAAGGTGTTTGGGACTGTTTTAGCAAGGCTGAGAAACGAAGTGGGTCTTACCCAAGAAAAGCTTGCTGAGTTGGCTGGTTATGACAGGACTTTATATCCCTACTTGAAAGGGGGCTTAGACAACCTACAATCACCACTCCATGATCCTCATTAGCTACCCAGTCTGTCTTGTTTCGAAAGGGGCTGCTTACCACTTCTCTTTTGGGATTAAGGACGGCTAAGCCATATCCCTCCTTCACACGTGAAAAATGGTAACAGTGCAAAAGGCACTCGGTCATCAATAATACAAATGAACTTCAAATAAAAAATAAGGGATGCATTATAGTTTTCAATTTGTATGCAGTTTAGAGCAGTTAATAAGAAGTGTAGTGCTTTAATTGCTATAATATGCAGCAACTATTAAGTTGAAATACTTGCTTCCTTATGGGATTCCTACATAGCCCAAAGGGGATTGGACTTAAGGACGTATCTTAAACAACATATATACTTTCATGCAGTAGAATAATTAATTGCTGTCATAGCTGCCCTGGTGATATCTTTCATTATCTTTCAATGTTTCATTGATTTGTTCCATTGTCCGGAAGCAGGCTTTATAACCTTTTTTCAGTGTCATAGCAAAGGCCGATAGCAATAGAAGTCTTAATTGTTCTGTACCTGGCGACAAATATGTATCTTTGTGGTAGGGTTTGAATGATAAAGCTTAGCCGTGTTGTTACGTTTTTTAGTTTAAATCAGCAATTAAATTTACTAAACTTTCATTCCAACGGATTGAAATTTCCTATTTGATATTGGAAAAGTTGACTGAGTAATTCGAGATGACGAGAAATAAGATTTTGAAAATAGTGCTGTGTTATAATTTAACATTAAACTTAAAAGGGAGGTAATCACTATGATTGGAATGAATTTTATTAGTTTTTTAATTTTATTGGTAATCAGTATTGTGGTCTCAGCAGTACTGCATTATGTGCTTAAATTCTATATAAGGCCAGGTATTGTTTCATTTGTTTCAAAAGTAATCTTTGGATGGATTGGTGCCTGGTTAGGTTCTCCGGTTTTTGGATACTGGTTTGGCGGTTTGGTATATGAAAAAATATATATTATCCCGGCCATTCTTGGTTCTTTTGCATTATTGATTATATTGGTGGATTTAGTACTAACGGTTAAAAGCGCTACAGCAGAAAAAACATAAGCTGCTAAGTAATTAAAACTTTCACATAACACAGCACTTTTATATTAGCGATCGATGTTATAATTCAGTGGCGATTTTACTGGTTAACTATAATTAAAATACATATCTTAATCTCAAAGGTACATTGTTTGTTTGGAAAAGAAGTCTATAAACAACGTAGTGAAATTATACAACGTAAAAACATAATAAAACAGCGAGTTTGCCAAGTGAAATAAAATAGGTTTTGTTGCCTATTCTCAACAAAGGGTAAACAGACGTAAAACAGACATGAACACATCAAAACACAGGATTTACAGTCAGACTTTTGTTTCTGATTTACATTACGAAATAATGCAGCAAATAAGAAATTGTCAGACAGAGGATGAACTTAACAGGATTGTTAAAAAAAACATAAGGCTGATTACAGGTTCTAAGACAATTGACTTGGCAGTTTACAAACGACGTTGTGAAATTATACAGCATGAAAAGCAGATATAAAATTCATCATTGTGAATACGAATATCCCAGGGATTACTGCCATTGATTTTCACTCCGGCGAGTTCCAAAATCTCTTCTGTTATATTTTCATACTTTGTGTGCATAACAAACAGAATCAATTATTTTGAGTTATACACAGAACTACTTAATAAAACTAAATTCCCCTCATCCCTAATTACTTAGGGCAACTTATTTATCGTTTTTACATTCGCATTTTTTGGCTACGATAAACATAGCTATGGCCAGCAACAGGAAGCTGTTTGCGGCCTGGAAAAAATTCACGGCATGATTAAAACCCAAAATTCCTTTTCCTATTAAAAGAGAAATACATGCAAGTAAGATAATAACAGCTGCAACTGCAGC
>DATKUO010000230.1:0-5073 GCA_035530515.1 Bacteroidales bacterium | reverse complement strand
AATTTATTTGCTTCTACCTTATCATTTTTAAGTTTTGCAATAAAAGCCATTTCAGCAAAACTCATAGCATTATTATGTAATTCTTGGATACTACTCATTTCTACCAGCTTTCATTGTCAGCCTCAAATTCGTCAAGGGTTAGCTCCGTTATTTTGAATGAGTTAAATACATAGTATAAGTCAAGTGATTTCTCCTAATATATCAAGTGTTATTGGTGTTATCCGGGGCGACCACCGCATCGCCTTACCACCCATTTTGACTTTTAGTTTACGCCAGCACCATACTTCGAGTATCCCCCCCGGTGTTTGTAACCAATCAATACATTCAGTGGTATGTTCTTCTCTCATTTTCCGAAGATGTGATGCGCTTGATTGACTACATGCCTGTATTCCGACAAACCCACGTGCCGGGTCTAAGCAGAGAATGTCAACGATTCCAAAAAGGTCTTGCCTTACTCCATGGGGCCCAGCATAGGCATTCCATTTTTCCACTACAGCACAGATATTGCCCTGACCTCTGAGGTATCTCATAGTTCTCTGTGTTGGAGAATCAGCCATCGGTCGCCTCGCTTTCTGGTTTAACCGTTGTTATATGCCATTCACAACCTTGATCGTGATATTCACATTCTTCTGTACATGGCACTTTATATCCGGGTTCGCAATCCAGACCATCCCCACCGCATGCCATAAGATCATTTAACTCACAGCCGCAGTTATCACCTGCTAATCCCTCATAGCCATCATCTTCCAAATACTCGCGCAGAGCGGCTTTAAGTTCTGCGTTTATACCATCACGCTCAATGAGGTCTAAGATTATTTCTTTAACATTCATTCTCTACCTCTCTCGTTATTGTGGCTTTTTCTATCGCAGCACGGAGTAATTTCAGACAGTCGTGCTCTTTTCCGTATTCCCTTTTTAATATTTCAAAATATTCCTTCGCTACTAGACATGCCTCATATAAATCAGGAGCGGCAAATAAATCAACTTTCATATTTTTCATTCTCCACCTCACTCGTTATTGTGACCGGTCGGGTTTACCTTCATAAAACAACTCCGTTCCCATGATAATTGTCACCGCTCCGGTTTCTTTCAGCGTTTTGCGGATGTCAGGCCATTCGACCTTTTTCACATTCTCGGAAGGCTGGCTTGCTTTCCATTCATCAAAACTCTCAACGATACTTTTCATCGCTTCCGGCAGGATCTCTTTTATGTGTTTTGGCTCGCTCATTCCAGTTCCCCCATGTGAGAAAATTCACCTTTAAAATATATCGGTATTCCACCAGTTGGGCCGTTCCTATTAGCGTCAATTATCAGTTCCCTTACATTATCCCATTCAATGAAGTTTGGAACCTTCACAAGCTCCTCTTTCCTTTCTTGTGATGGATTATAAACCAGCATTACAACGGTTGCATCGGCTTCCAGCATCCCCGAATCTCTCAGGTCTGTCATTTTCGGTGCTGCATCTTCTCTGCCCTTTGCGGGTCTTGATAACTGAGAAATAATAATTATTGGTATGTTTAAACGCTTTGCCAGCCCTTTGAGTTCATGGCTTATTTTTTCTATTTCTCGCTGCCGTCCTTCATTTCCCATGCTTGGCATAAGTTGTAAATAATCCACAATGATTAATTTTACGCCATATAGGGATTTCATCCGTTTGGCCTTTATAAGCAGATTATCAATGTTAGATGCGCTATTATCGTCAAATATTATCTGATTGTATTTATAAAGCGTGTCACAGGCATTTGATAAATCGGTATTGTTTTTATCTGTTAGTTTCTTCCAATGTACCGCCTGAACATCCACTTTTGCCATGCTCGCAACAAATCTCTCTGTTATCGCCATTGCAGACATTTCAAAACTGAATATTCCCACTGGGAATCCTTTGCATGCCGCTTCCATAGCAAACTTTATTCCGAGTATACTTTTCCCGGCTTTCTTCGGGGCGCCGATTATGTATGTGTCGCCGGACTGCCAGCCATTCGTATATTTATCAAGTTTGGGTAAGCCTGTTGGTATGCCGATTATCATTTTAGAATCATTGCGTTTGTGAATGTTTTCTAATGCCGGAAAAAGCATGTCTTGTAAAGATACAAATTCTCGTTTGTTTTCTTCGCTGCTTAGATTTTCAAGTGCTGTAATAGTTTTGTTGATAATGTTTGCCGGGTTATCATCCTTGTTATCTGCTTTGCTTATCATGGACTGCATGATTAATTTCATTGTACGTCTTTGATATGCTTCGATAATAGCGTCACAGGTGAGGTCATTCATTGCGTCTGTATCGGTTTCTCCCTGAATACCCATGACATACAATTCGTTTATGTGATCTTGCTGCCCAAGTTGTTTCATCACGGTCATACTGTTTATGGGCGTTCCCTGTTTGTATAGTTCTCTCATGGCCGAAAATATCAAACGATACTTAGGCTTATCAAACATTACAGCATTGAGCTTACCACAACTGTATGCTAATGCACTACCCGGTAACATCATTTCACAGAGAACCTTTCGCTCGTATTCGCTCATTCGTCTTCCTCTCCAAGTATTTTTAAACCTATTCTTAAATCTGCTTTTGTCATGCCGTTCATATCTGTAAAGTTAGTTAATGGAGTTGCCTCGTCTACAAACTTTGACAATCCTCTTTGTAGAAAATCCTCCATTGGCCATTTATGAGAAAAATAATGGCCTGATGAGTTTACAACATATGCGTAATTATCCATAGCCTTAATTATTTCTTCTTTTGTGTAATCCTTGATTGCTGCTCTTATTTTTGTCTTTTGCTTCTCTGTGAGTTTTTTGTGAATGATAATTTTAAGAGAGTTCCAATGTTCATACAAAGGGGTATATATATTTTCTTTTGTAATAGTTTCTTTTGTTAAGTTTCTTTTGTGTGCCCCTGTACAGGTTACTTTATAACCTGAATTGGTTACTTTGTTACCAGTAGAGGTTACTGTAACCTGTTTAGGTAACTCCCTCCATTGCGTGTATGTCTTATTAAAAGCTATTTTGTAACCTGAATTGGTTACTATATTTCTTTCCTTTAATTCTTTTAGTGTTCTATTTACGTGTTGTTTTCTAAGTCCTGTTAATTCAACAAATTGCTTATTGCTTATCCAATCTTCTTTTTTGTGCCAGCCGTATGTTTTACGCCATATAGCCCATAATATTCGTGATTGATATGAAGATAGATTTGTTCTCATTAAAGCCTCTGCTATTTCATTTGCAATGTCGATATGTCCGTTCTCCGCCTGAGGTGACACTCCCCCTTGTATCCCCGTCCCGTTATCCATTACTCACCAGCTCCTGACATAAAAAAATGGCTGAATACCGGAGCGTAAACCCTGCGAAGGACTTTAAACCGATAAACAGCCATTATAATTGTCATATTGAACATCCTTCGCAGTCTACGCTTTAACTAAGATAGTGATAAAAGCGAAAATTGTCAACTGTTATTATCAATTTCTTTCTGCTGGTTTTTCCGTTTAAATATAAAGTGTGAGATTGTTTGACGGCTAACGCTGAAACGCTCTGCTATGTACCTTCGTTTAACGCCCTGAGTATGTAGTAGCCATATCTTATCTTTTTCTCTGTCAGTCAACTTGTAAGATGTTTGGTAACTCATTTTGCGCTCCTTTCAAACATATTTACCTCTGGAAACTCAAGCATCGTTCATCCTCTTTTTCTGATGGTTCTTCCACTCTACCGGGCTGTTTACGTGCGTGAAATATTTGCAGGTATCCTGATCCTTCACAAAATGATCGATATATGCCTGCTTCTCCTCGAAACATTTCATGTCCTTAAATATACAGTGCGGACAATACTTTTCCCTTTCACGCAGGGCTGCAATTATTTGTTTAGGCCGGAATTGCATTATAAAAACCTTATCCATTCTTTGATTCTCGTGCCTATCGCCTGTACAACAGGTACACTCACGGCGTTACCTATCATCTTGTATCTCTGTGTGTCGGATATTTCTTTTACCTCTCCATCGAACATACCGTATTTAGTCCATCCATGTTTTATAATAAACTCAACACGCAATATAGGTGTATTCAGTATTTGCTTTGGAATGTATCCAATTATGGCATTTATTACAGACAAGAACAAGATTGTCAATTTCTGTTCTGGTTTCTCTGTGTTCAAATGGTTTAACATGGTGGACTTCAAATGTTTTTTGAGTGTGATTAAATCTTTCTCCGCAAACTGAGCAAGTTGCATTATCTCTTTTCCATACATCCTTACGAGCCTGTTTCCATTCTTTTGATGTGTCAAACAATGCTCTTTCTGATGTAATGCCGCCTTTCCAGAATGGATTATTCTCTCCGCTATTTGCTTTATAGAAACAATCAGGAGAGCAATATTCTCTACTTGCATAAGCTGGTGATACACGTTTTTGTTTTCCACACAACTTACATGCAATAATAATTTTCCTTGACTGTGTATTTCTGCTAAGTTTTCCTCGCAGTATATACGCACATCCGGTTGAGCATGTTTGTTTGTTGGTAGATTGCTTATACTTAAACTCTGTCCCACAAATAACACATTTTCTTGTGCGCTGTCTTTTTCTGCATTCCCAACAGGTTTTTGCGACCTGTGATTTTTCTCTTCCGCACTCGCATTTATCTTTGCTTGGTCTAAGCATATTTCAAATAATATCCTTTCGTTAATTTCGGGAAATCCTTGTAAGCGTTCCCATTCAATAGGTGTTAATTGTCTTATTATCCCGTCTTCTTGTAATACCAATTCATTAAGCCAACCGTATGATGAGCGTAGACAGAGAATATTTTTTATTCCGCCTTTATTGAATCCATGCGGTCTTGTAATAACATAAGTGCCATTCCTTTGTGACCCATATCCACGAGCCGTACAGCAGACCGAAAAAGCCTTTGTATCCAGCCGGTTTGTCGGGGGGATAGGAAATATTTTCGGTCTGGATTTTCCTCTAAAATATCGCTTAGTGTTTGTCGCCATCTTCCCACCTCTTGGATATATATTTTTGTCCAATTTCTACCATCTCCGAGGGAGTAAAAAAGTTTCCCTTTATAGAATTGCACCGATAACAACAAAGTGCCAAATTCC
>DATKUO010000229.1:0-4376 GCA_035530515.1 Bacteroidales bacterium | reverse complement strand
TGACTTTTTAAAAATGAAAGGGAATATTCTTCTGGATAAAGAGTCCCTGGTAATCCATACCAGACGTAAAGGCAAAGATTGGGTACTTGATTATCAGGTCCAATCTATCAACGATCTTGGGAAACAAGATGGATATTCTTTATTGGAATTTTCCTTTAATGATATTGAGGACAAAATTACTGAGGCATCCCTAAAAATCTATGATGATGGGACCTGGATTCTTAACTATAAAGATAACAGGGGCAAAATGTATTATACTGGTATCACAATGAAACAGTATTTGTTTGATCTGAGGCTTAAATGAATATCAAAGATCTTGATCGAAGGGAAATTGTAAGCAGAAAGTAACAATGCAGAAAAATGGAAAATACGAATGCACAAAAACAGAAAATAGGAATGTTCCTTTTCCCGATTTAAACTTACAAAATTTTAAAGAACTAAATCACATTAAAAATTGTTTTCCGGTTCTGTAACCGGTAACTTTTTCCAGATAACCTGACCACCTCACAACGATACAGGATCCTATCCAGTAAAGCAGTAGCAATCACTTCATCATCTAGCATTTTAACCCATTCCTGAGGACTTTTATTGGTAGTCACAATAAAGGAAGCTCTTTCATGGAGGTGATTGATAAAATTAAATAGCTGAACTGCCTGTTTTTTATCCAGAGCAAACATCATAATGTCATCAATGACCATCAGATGAGCCTTTAGAAGTTTATTGTACTCGATAAGTGCCGATCTGGTGATATCTTTCATTATCAGTATCTCATTGATTTGCTCCATAGTCCGGAAGTAGGCTTTATATCCGATTTTCAGGGCGTCATAACAAAGACCGGCAGCAATAAATGATTTTCCTGTTTAATGTAAAATTTTACATTACATTGGTAATGTAAACTATATGATAATGTAAAGCTTGGTCTTACGATCATCCATATAGCTTAATAAATCTGGGATTACCCACCAAATCACTTTACATTATATTTCTTCTCTATTTGAAGTTTTTCAGCCACTCCAGTAAATTATTGTTCTCAATCCATGCAGGTGTTTCTTTTTTGATAATATTAACATATGCTTTCTCTATTGCCTCCCTTTTTTGTTTTGAATCAGCCCGTGCGTAAATTTCAGTGGTCTGAACTGATTCATGCCCTAAAAAGTCTCTTATGTACACCATGTTTACACCAGCTTGAAGAAGATGCATCGCTTTTGAGTGCCTCAAAGAATGACAACTGATTTTATCAGTAATAAGACAGGGTTTTTTAATTCTTGCCATGTTGACGTATTTTTTCAAAATACTATTGATTCCGGCACGTGTCAGGTTCTCTTTACGACTATTGTAGAATAAGGGATTCATTCCATAGCGGGCTTCAAGAAGGTTATTTTCAATCATATATCCTTTGACATGCACTATTTCTTCTTCCATTAGAGGTACAATTCTGGCCTTATTGCCTTTACCGACTATCTTTATTGTAAAGGGCTTATTCAAACGAATGGAAGAAGGTTTAAGATCACTAATTTCTTGTACTCGGGCCGCACAATCGTACATCAGGGCTAACATTGCAAGATCCCGCCTGCCTTTATGGGTTGATGTGTCCGGCTGTTCTAGTAAAAGTTTAATACCATCAATAGTAAGATAATTAATGGCCTCCGTTTTTACTTTTTTTGTTCTTATCGAGAGTATCCTTTGCCATTCGCTGATATTCTCAGGATGTTGATATTGAAGGAAGCGGAAGAAAGAATGGAGCGCGGCAAGTCGGACATTGCGCGTTGCATTACTACATTTTCTTTTTGATTGCAGCCAGTCCAGGAACTCAACCACGCTTTCTTTGGTAATATCCTTAAGTTCTATTTTGCTGACATTTAACCTTTTTTGTTGCTCCATGAAAGAAATAAACAGCACGAAGGTGAATTTATATGACGAAATTGTATGGCCACTCATGCCTCGTTCTCCTGGAAGATACTTGGAAAGGAAGTTCGTCAGATTCCTGGAAAAATCAGTCGGTTTCATCACTTCCTGTATTTGTATTGATTACCGGGAACACACTGGAACATATATTGGAAGCCTTTTTGATGAGATCCGGATACATTTCCGCAGTTAACCGAACATAGCTGTTAGTGGCCTCAAGAGACTGGTGTCCTAAATAAGTGGACAAAAGAGGTAAAGAGTAATACATATCCAATTCTGACTCAGACATGGAGGCCAGCGAATGTACACTGAACGTATGTCTCAGATCGTGCAGACGGGGTCCATGACCTCTTCCACCATGAGAGATATTTGCGGTGTAAATGATTCTTCTAAACCATTTATATGCGTTGTACATGCTCATTGGTGAACCGTCTGGTTTTATAAAGAACCTGTTCTCTTCTCTTATCGTGGGGAATAGGTTCCTGTACATCAAGTACATCTCACATACGTTTGCTAAAGAGTCTGATATAGGAACCATCCTGTCCTTCCCGTTTTTGGTGTTTCGCAGTATCAGGTATTTTTCATGAAAATCGATATCATTGCATGCTAAATACATGGCTTCACTGATTCTTATTCCAGTACCATACAGGAGTCTTATCAAAACCGGTATGGCGAACACTGTCGAATTGCGATTACGAGGTGAAGGAGCCAGCTCATCGCAGACCCTGAAAATTGCATGCATCTCATCCCTTGAAAAGATGTATGGCGTATAAGTACTTTTAAATTGTGGAAGTTTTGGGATGTATGATCTGAAACCAAGATCACATAAAACCCTGGCAAATTGTGAAAGAATTTGAATCCTGTTATATCTGGTTTTGCCTGATTCGTTTGGTCTTCTTTTGCAGTATTCATCGGTAAGTTCTTTTGTCACTTCTATTTCAAATACATTCTTTTCCAAGGCCAGATGATCAAACGAAGAAAGGGCATAACCAGCATCCTTATATTTATAACCGAGACTGTTTTTAAGTTCTATGAATTGCACAATGTAGGGGCCAAAAACGCTATAATAGATTCTATTCATGGGAATACCCTCCTTCCTGTTCGTAAAATGATGAAGGAACCAATGATACTTCCAAAGCACATTTCCTCAATGAGTTTATGTCAATTCGTAAATAGAACATGCTTGATGCCATGTTTTTGTGGCCCAGGGCTTTCGATATTACAGGTAATGGAACCTTCGCTCTCAAAAGTGCACTTGCAAAGCAATGTCTGAGGGCATGGGGTCCGTGTTTCCTGTTTGAGTAGTTTATTCCTGCCAGGGTAATATATTTGCGAACCAGATTTCCCAAATCAGAGCTATGTATCCTTTCATACGGTGCCCGCATATGAATGAAGCAATTGCTGTCCTGTGAAACCGGACGACCGTGCCTTAGGTAATCGATGATAGCATTACCGATCTCAGGTAAAAGTGGAAGTTCTAACATTTCCCCGGTCTTATACTGATTGAACATGATGACATTGCGTTCCCAAACGATATTTTCAAATCTGAGTTCACATATATCAGATGCTCTGAGTCCAAGTTTTGTGGCCAATAATAAAATAGCATAGTCACGTTTACCTTTGGGGCTTCCTCTGTCAACTGCCTTTAACAGGGCATCTATTTCTTCGTCGGTAAATGTAGATGGCAGCTTGGGCTGGTTCTTGTAATTATCTTTGGATATAATACGGGAGTAATCAGCGGATAAAATGTGATGTTCGCATAAATACCTGAAGAAAATTTTGAGAATGTTCAAAGAAACATGCTTTTTAGCTGACGCATATGGATCCATCTGTTCAATATAGGACAGTATATCAGAGGCTTTAATACCGCTTAAGCGGTTTACTCCTATCCTGTTCAGGTGGCAATAGAACGGATATAAGTAAATGACGTAAGATTGGATCGTTTTCTTTGATAGTTTTAATGTGTCTTCCCTGTAGGCAATAAAATCTGTAATGATACGTCCTGTATCCCCATTGAACACCTTTGGGCGATGTTTTCTGGGCCCTAAAAATATACGACCTGTTTTTTGAAACTCAGAGAGGACTTCTATTACATTTACCAGTTCCTTTTCTTTCCGATTGAGTTGATTGTAGTCAAAATCGCCAAGCACAGAGGTTAGATAGGCCTTTTCCATAGCGGTATCATAGTATTTGATTTTATTGTCCAGCATAAAGTCTTTTACTTTCTGCCATCTGCGACGATACCGAAAAATAGTTCCTTCACTGCGATGGATGTCTCTCATGTAGTCGAACATCGCATTCATCAGATTGTCAATTGTTTGTTTTTGATTTTCCATTACTTTAATTATTTAGTTATCCGACAATAGTACTATTGCGAGACAAATAAATAATGTAAAGTAAAATTGGAATAATGGTGCTATTTGTAAAGGTCTTATGATCCAGCTTTACATTATCATATAGTTTACATTACC
>DATKUO010000228.1:0-4544 GCA_035530515.1 Bacteroidales bacterium | reverse complement strand
TACTCTCTTAATAGTTTAAGTGTAGGAATGATCTCGTTATTTTCTTTATAAACAACAATTTCAACTTTCTCGTGTAGCTGTTTCTTTACCTTACTCGACGGAAACGACCAGAACGCCGTTATCCATTCCACACCATCGCCGGGATGTTCATCTTTAGCGATACCAATATAAAGCTTATCACACTCCTGAAAGAGCTTAGAGGTAAGGATACATCGAAATTGATCCAGCATTATCGTTCGGTAATTTGATCCATAAAGATAGGCGTGATAAAAGATAATTTTTTTCATAATATTTTTATATCAGGGAACATTACTATAAATTTGCCTGAGTATTCATCTTTAAGTGATTTAATAATATAATCTTTAAAGTTATGAGCTAAAATAAGCAAATAATCAATATGATGTTTCTTTAACGACTCACGGCTTACAACCTTTATCCCGGTGCCAGGAACAAACTTACCCTGCTTAAACGGTGTATCATCAACGATGAATTTTATCATCGAGTCATCAATACCACAGCTATTAAGAAAGACGCATCCTTTGGCTGCTGCCCCAAAACAAGCTATCGTTTTGCCTTTATAAACAAGATCACAGATAAACTCTTTATAATCTTTTATCTTCTCCTGCGTCCTTCGTCCCCATTTCAGACAATACTCTTCAGTAAGAGTTCTTTCTAAGTTAAGAAACGAAAGTATAGTACTATCTGCCTGCCGCTGTGATGACTGCTTAACACTAAGTACCCGAAGCGTTCCGGCATGCATATCGTGGTAAGAAACATTAATAACCTTCATCCCTTCCTGATCCAGTAGATCGACTATATTTTTAAGACAGTAATAATATACATGCTCATGATATACCTGGTCGTAATTATCATCTGCCAGCGTAGTTAGGATATAAGGAAATTCCAGGCACCATACACCATCATGTGCAAGGTTACGCTCTACGCCCTGTACGAAGGATCGCATCGGAGCCGTATGCTGAAACACATTAGTCGAAGTTATAAGCTTTGCCTTATATTCCAGTTGGGTGTTATCACAGAAATACTCATTCAGGTATTCAATACCGGTCTGTTGGTTTGTTTCTATAAAACTCTTACTGCAATCTATGTTTATATAATGCAGGTTACGGTTCTCTTTACGGAACTCTATCAACAGGCTCCCATCATTGCCCCCAATATCAACAACTAAATCCTTATTATTAAATGTAATTTGCCGGGATAAATATTCATACATCCTTGCACAGTGATCCAGGTATGGCTTATTCACTCCTGAACGATAAAGATAGTTAAGGAACAGGTTGTCTTTATTTATAACCTCTGTAAGCGATGTAAGACGGCTCTCAGGAAAGAACTGAATGGCAAGCGGATATTTTTTACATGCCAGGGATTCATCCCGTGTTTTACACAAGTTATTAACAAGAGGAACAATACCTAAATTAAGATATTCCACTCTGTCGGTGCTTGCGGTTATCGGGCATTCTGTTATCTTCATACGATCTTTATTGCAGTGGCTTTCATCTCGTTAATATATTTTATGGTATTTTTTTTACTCCATTTATAGTGAAGTCCTGCACCTGAAAAATTATTGTTTTTAGACCTTCTTAATAAATATCTTTGCTGGCGTTCTAAAACATATTTGATTGATAAGTATTTCATGTGTAATGTTTTAATCCCTGAATCTTTATCAAGAATTACATTACCTTTAGGATAGGCATAATGGCAGGCAAGAGTAAAATGAATATCTTCAATCTCATGTGCATTGAATAAATTTACTTGATTATTTATAACTATCTCTAAATGATCGGGAGTATAATTGAATGGAGGCGGTCTATATTCTGTCCCCATTGTCACCTCATCATAAATCTGTCCTTCTGTTGTCGGAAATTTGTCTGAGAACATATTAAACATTTTGGGTTCGATAACAGTGGCTTTAGTATTTTCAAGTACATTTATAATATCGGGATGATAAACAAATTCATCAGCATCAACGATTATTATCCAATCAGCTTTCGATCCATGCCAGCATACGTTTTTTATTTCCGTTTGTAATTGCGTGTCCATCGTATCGGGAATTTCATACTTCCAGACTGTTGCACCCATATTGTGTGCTATCTCAATAGTCCTGTCAGTAGAATTATTCTCTAATATTATGACATCGGCAAACTGTGAATAATGTCTTACAATATAAGGCATTAACAATTCTTCATTATGTGCTAATATGTAGGCTTCAATTTTCATACAAAATCAGGGCTTAACGTGTGTAATGCTTCGTAGCTTGTCCCGTTCTTCAGCTTAGTATATAGTTTCTGGTTGCGATAGATAGGAGCGGAGTCACCCCATGCAATTTCGTGATTCTGATGGAATACAAAAGGATCGGTTGTAAGCTCAATCTTTAATCCAAGTCTTTGCAGCTGAAGGATAAAATAATCATCGTCATACCATATACCATCACAAAAGCGTTCATCAAAACCATTCAGCTTACGAAGATTATTAGCTGTTATGGCAGAACAAAAATGTGTCTGCCGTGGTCTATAAACAGGATGATTATACCAGGCATTGTCACCGTCAAATTTCATCGACCTGTTTTCTATCGTTACCGTTTCCGGCTCCCCGCCTGCACCTATTGAATAACATGCAAATGATATATATGTTCCATCATTAACTTTATTGGCGTACGAGATAACATCACCTTTATGATATATCTCCGAATGCTGAATTATGATACGGTCAGGGCATATCTCTTTCAGGGTATAATAGAATCCGTAGTTATGAGCAGAGATAAAACACTTTGCATACGGTTGATCTGTCAGCCTGATTATCTGCACTTCATACGGCAATGAAGGCAGGTCTATTGGTGCCGGACTATTATTATCCACTATCACAACATTGAATTTTTTACACTTGGAATAAGTAAGCGATTCCAGCGTTTTCATTAATTGTTTATGCCTGTTCCAATACAACATTACTACTGTTATCATAAATGTATCCCTCCTGTGCGACTTACTGTGCCACTCCATTCATGAACAATAAAGTGACGGTTAATTGTATTTATACGATCAACATAACTATGTACTAAATCATCTTCGATCCACGGTTCATTTTGTAAGAGATATTGTTTTTTCTTATCCCTTATCATCTCCATAGGTTCGAACATCGGTGCGCCGTGCTTTGTCGGTAGCGGAAATTGTAAAGCTATATTCCTGTTAATCAATGCCAGTGCCGGATGAAGATATTTAATACCTTTGCTTACAATACTGACGCCTCGTTCATTAACCTGGCTTACGCTGCCAATACCGTAACTTTTAAGTAAGAGCTTTGATTGAAGGTCTTCGATAAAACCGCCTCTAAGAACCCTCACATCCGAATCAATCAGCAGGATTTGATCTGTCGTTATCGTCTTGATACCGTAAGCCATACCAGGGCCATGATGTATATTGTAATTGAAATGATGAATAGACACATTGTACCGAGAATCAAATTTGGATAACCGCTTGTAGTTTTCACGATCCGATCCATCTACGACCATAAATGGGATGTCGTAGAATTTCCGGAATGAACTCAACAGACTTTCCAATAGTCTCGGTGTGTTGTAATTGACCGTCAATGCTGTAATCATATCTGTGTGGTTTATATTGTTCATGCAATCCGGTTTTAAATTCCGGACTTCCCCATTCGATCATATTGTATTTTATGCCAAGCTTCCAAAGGCAATAATTAAAACAAAGCTGATCACAAGTTAGCCATTTTTTATATATATCAAGCCATAACTGATTGAATAAACTTACCTTCCCGGTATTTTTCCTTAGTACAACTCGTAACTCACATAACCCTGTATGATCAGGAAATCCCTCTGATCTGTAATATTCCATTTGTGGTATAACACTTGAAACAGAAAACCTTCCTGCTGCCATGCATTTATCTGCATGTATATAAATACAATCTTCATCAGGATAAATGAAAGCTGCAATGTCTTTATCTTTGAGATATTTCTCAACTAATTCTCTGGGGCTTGCCTGTAAGGAAACTGATCCATCCATCCATATAGAATAATCATATTTAGGGAACAGGACGTGTGACAATGCTTTATAATGCCTTGCTGTATATCGTTCATGATCTTTATTTACAGGTACTATGACTGTCTGATATTTTCCTGATTCTACTGTCTGAGGATGATCGGTAAAAAAGTAAAAATCAGCCTCCTTACTGTAATCCTCATTGAAAGGTTTCAGCGTATCATACTCGCCTGAGATAAAAGTGTAAACAGCTATTCTCATAATTAAAAATCATAACCACCGGGACAATGGCACACGTAATATTGTGGTGTCGGTATCTTCACCCCGGCTCGTTTCTTAAATAAATTATCCTTGATAAATGCCCAGTCATGGCCATAGTGATCACCCCATACAGCATTTAGACTTCGCTTATGAGCTATGCAACTTGTTCCTATCTGGCAGGGAATAGGACTTATATTACGCTCCAGTAAATTGAAAACTTCATTTATAATAAGGTAATCATTGTAATAAATCCAATCGTATTTACGTGTATCA
>DATKUO010000227.1:0-43317 GCA_035530515.1 Bacteroidales bacterium | reverse complement strand
AGCACAAAACAAAGCCTCCCGCTTAGGCGGGACGGGAAAGGGGGTCGTTTTGAAACAGAATGTAAGTATTTGTAATTTAGCATAATAAGGATACTATATTTAAAATTATATTATTTTATTACTCATTGCCGATAGTCATATTAAATAATTGTTCCAAATTTATAAGAATTACTTTTAACCTTATATGTTTTTGTCGGATTATGGCTAAAAAAATTAATAAATGCTCAAACTACTATTCAGAAATTCCATGTTCAGTTTCAGATTCTTAATACAAACAGATTATTTTAAACTAAATTTTCTTACCTTAGAAGTGTATAAAATACATTTTATAAACTGAACCATTTAACCACATTAAACTATGAAAAAGATAGTTCTTTATTTCATCTTCCTAAGTGTGATTTACCCTGCTATAAAAGGTCAGTCACAATCCAACCAGGGACCAGATAAACTTATTGCTGTCAGAACATTAAGCACCGATCTTGTATATAAAGTGAGCGGCAGGGATGGCAGGCTCTATCAATCGTATCTTGGAACCAGATTAGACAACGTTGATATCCTTTCAAATGTGAGGTATGCAGGTCACATGGCATACGCTACATTCGGCACTGATAATCTTTTTGAACCAGCAATCCGCATGACTCACAATGATGGAAATCCTTCACTTGAGCTGAAGTATTTAAATCACAGTACAGAAAAGCCCGATCCAAACATTTCAATTACGAATATTATCCTTAAAGATCCAGAATATCCGGTTGAGGTAACCCTTCATATTAAGGCATTTATAGCTGAAGATGTAATAGAGCAATGGGTTGAAATTGTTCATAAGGAGAAAAATCCGCTTACGATCTATAATTATGCTTCATCAATGCTTCATTTTGATGCCGAAAAATATTGGCTGACACAATTTCATGGCGATTGGGCAGAAGAGATGAGAATGCAGGAGAATGAACTGACAAGTGGTATAAAGATCCTCGATACCAAACTGGGAACCAGGGCTCATATGTACCAGACCCCTGTATTCTTTCTATCTCTTAACAATAAATCTGACGAGACTAATGGGGAACTTATCGCAGGCACTCTGGGATGGTCAGGAAATTTTCAATTCACTTTTGAAGTTGATGAAAAAAACTCCTTAAGGGTTATATCAGGTATCAACCCCTTTGCCTCAGAATACACAATTCAGCCCGGGAAGCCATTTATAACTCCCTCATTTATTTTTACTTTCTCAAACCAGGGGAAAGGTCAGGCAAGCAGGAACCTTCACCATTGGGCTACAAATTATGGTATACCTGATGGCAATGGGCCAAGACTTACTCTTCTTAATAATTGGGAAACAACCTATTTTAATTTTGATGAACCTAAATTGACAGGATTGCTCGATGACACTAAAAAAATGGGGCTCGATCTTTTTCTATTGGATGACGGTTGGTTTGCAAATAAATATCCAAGGAATGACGATCGTGCAGGTCTTGGTGACTGGCAGGAAAACAAAGCAAAATTACCTGATGGCCTTGGCTATCTTGTTAAAGAAGCTGATAAAAGAGGCATTAAATTCGGCATCTGGATTGAACCTGAAATGGTTAATCCAAAAAGTGAATTGTACGAAAACCATCCAGATTGGATACTGAAACTTCCAAACAGACCCGAACACTATTTCAGAAATCAGCTGGTCCTCGATCTTACAAATCCAAAAGTCAGGGAGTTTGTCTATAACACTGTTGATGATATGCTTACAAAAAATCCCGGGATTGCATTTATTAAGTGGGATTGCAACAGGATGATGACAAACGCATATTCAGTTTACCTTAAAGATAAACAATCGCATCTCTATGTTGATTATGTAAATAACCTATATAATATCCTTGACAGGCTTCGGCAAAAGTACTCAAAGCTTCCAATTATGCTCTGTTCAGGAGGAGGTGGCAGGGTTGACTATGGGGCACTCAGGTACTTCACTGATTTCTGGGCGAGCGATAATACCGATCCTCTTGAAAGGATATATATACAGTGGGGATACTCATATTTTTTCCCGGCAATTTCTGTTTGTAACCATATTACTTCCTGGGGAAAACAATCCCTGAAATTCAAGACAGATGTAGCCATGATGGGTAAGATGGGCTACGACATACCTGTTAATGAGCTCTCTGAAAAAGAGTTAAAATTCAGTCAGGATGCTATTGTCAATTACAAAAGACTAAGTGATGTTATATGGCATGGTGATCTCTACAGGCTTTTATCTCCCTATGAAGGGAACAGGGCTGTGCTGATGTATGTGGATAATACAAAGAGCAAATCTGTCCTTTTTGGATATACCCTTAACTCAAGATATGGTGAAACATTCAACAGGGTACGCTTGCAAGGTCTTGATCCGGCTAAAACATATACTATAAAGGAAATAAATGCTCAATCGCAGGACAGACGCTTCGGTCCTTCTGGAGACGGCAAGAGTTATACAGGTGATTATCTAATGAAGATTGGTTTGAATGTTGGCACAGCGACTCCTCTTACAAGTGTGGTTTTTGAGATCACTGAATAATTTACATTAATCAACATCCCATCCTGCAAGCCTTGCCCATAGCCACCAGGCAGCATAGGCTTTCTGATTTGCATTTAAGTGAAATCATTTTCGAGTCCCTCCATCAAGTCAAGATATGTTTGGATATCAGCTTCGGTGGCATTGGAGACCTCTCCGCACCATGACCATATTATAACATTTACATCGGTATTGGCTGCCAGGTAAGTTCTGGTACTTGCAGCCCATGAGGTTCTGTCAGGAGCTCCAAGATCTCCAGCCATTGCATAGTCATGAAGGTCAAGAGCACCACTTGTGCCACCATTGTTCCAGCTGTAATCTGATCCTTTGAAACTTACAAGGCCAGTCATCCCGTCAGTAAGCTGGCTGCCATGTGAAGTATGACCGTATGCAATATGAAGGTTCTGTTTGGCTGTAGTTATCCACTCAGAAGGTAGAGTTTCAAGATTGGTACAACGATGATCGATTATCATATCAGTAGGGTTGGTGTCAGGATCGGGATCCTTGTCTTTCTCACACCCTGATAATAAAGCAACTGCAATAAAAAGTAAATATCCATAAGCTTTCATATGTTACTATTTTTAGAGATTAATAATTCCATCCATTACAACCTTTTCAGCACTGAGGTTGTAGAAATACAACCTCAACAACATTTATTACAATAAAGCTAACTATGGCCAGCCTGATGATTATGACTCCAATTCAATGATTTTGGTTGCAGGATACATAAGTAAAAGGGTAACTCAATTACCTGACACTATCATTATTGCCTGACAATCCTGTTCCTGCACAGGGTTCTGAAGCTGCCTGGATCCCCGAGGCTACTTCAGGGATAATTCCCATTTTAATATAAATTGGTCTTACTACAGTTTTCAATCGAGGTAATTTCCGGAAAAATACGACAGCGCCAAGAATAGTTGCTATCCCACCAATTAATAGAGCTAAAGGTGTACCTGTCAATTTTGCCATTCCTCCTGCAAGCAGACTTCCAAACGGGGCAGTCCCAATTATTGACATTGTATAAAAACTCATGACCCTTCCCCGTTTATCATCATCAGTTATTGTTTGTAGAATTGTATTGCTGGCTGCAGTTTGCAGCATCATCCCCATACCAATAAAAACCATCAATAGAAGAGATAATGTAAATATTCTTGTAAATGACAAAATGACAATAAAAAAGAGATGCTTTGGCATCTCCATTTTGATTTTTGTCATATTGGATTTTGTCCTGATTATATTTTAATAAGCCCCCCTAATTTTTCACCTGAACGATATCCATCACAAAAAACGAACCTGGTTTAATGCTCCGACGTGGTCTTGGATTATCAGCTGTTGGCTCAGGTGAAGGATTCATTTCTGCTGTAGGCATATAAATATGATGTGTGTTAGTATCCAAAGCCAATGTCCTTGCTCCCGGAGCAGTAGTAACATTTGCAATAACCTGGTAATTATCTTTATCTATCTCCTGTACCACTGTCATTGTTCCTTCGCCGTTGGAGCTGAAGGCTCTTTTCATCCCTGGATCAAACTTAACACCATCACATCCATCTCCTATTGGTAAAGTAGAGACAATGTGCTCATCGAGTGCATCAATGATAACCATAAGCTTATTGCTGCACACTGAAAACAAGCGATGAGTTTCATTATCAAGAGCGAGTCCACTTGCTTCTTCTCCCGGAGCTATTGGCCATGATTTTTCAACTTTCATTGAATTGACATCAATAACTGAGATCAGACTTTTATCCTCAATATTCACAAATACTTTTCCTTTCCCATCTGAAACAGGAAATTCCGGTTTCCCGGAAAACTTATCGTACATTATAGCATCAGGGCCCTCCCCGGTTATTTTAATATCAGCTATTGAAGCAAGAGTGCTAAAATTAATAACTTTTACAGAAGCATTTGAACCGACACTGATAAATGCTTTGTTAAGGTCCGGAGCCAATGCAATTCCATGCACCCCAGGGGTGTCATCTATTGTACCATGTGAAAGGAATAACCTGGCTCCTGCCTCATCCACAGAAAGATAATCCCAGAATCCCTCTCCAGGCAACTTGATCTTATCAACTATTTTATACTCCGAAATTTCGTTTTGACCCATGAGGTTTAATCCGGAGAAAAATAAAATAAAACAAATTAAAGACACAACTGATCTCTTCATTATTAAAATTATAAGTGAAAAATATAGAAATGGTATAGAAAACAGACAATCTGTAAAGACAAATTATTCCATAATGTTTATAAACCCCCTGATAAAAACAGGATGATAATTATAATAATAGTAAGAGAAGATACTCCTATCGGGAACCATACCGGAGCAATCCATGGTTTTGGAATAAGAAATAGTACATCAATGGTAGTTAGCTTTGGTGGCCATTTTATAAGTATGTAAAGAGATAAATAGTAAAACAGGTCCCAGAAAGCAAAAGTCCAGAGGAAAAAGACTCCCTTTTCGATCCATGTCTCGCCGGCAAGATAAGCTATTAAAACAAGCATTATTATGGTAGCTACTTCTCTTGATATTTCAATTCTCAGATAAAGTACCGGAAATTTTTCCAAGGACTCTTTATTTGATTCTGAATCAAGCATCCCCAGAGCTTTCCTGAGGTAAACAACAACTACCCCTTCAAGATGAGCCATTGCAATACCAAAAAGTGCCAGAAGCAGTAACATAGTCAGCATGTTTCGTTTTTGATGATATTATTCAAAAATAGAAAACTTTGGGATCTTCTGAACTGTTCGCGATAAAAATTAAGTGGCAAAAAGCTTATACAATTTAGGAAGAAAAACTATAACCCCTATAATTACAGAGATAATTGCAGAGATCAGAACTCCCGCAGCAGCAACATCTTTTGCCCTTTTAATACTTTCATTTTGCCCCGGTGAAACTACATCAGATAAATACTCAACAGAAGAGTTGAAGCATTCACTGGCAAACACCATGCCTGATGTCAAAACTACTGCAATCCAGTCGGTTGTTGTAATCCTTAATATAAAACCGGCAAAAATAACAGCAATAAGAATGGTCAGATGAATTCTTGTATTATGTTCAAACTTTATCAATATTACTAAACCTGCAAATGCATCTTTGAAGCTCCTGAATCTTTCCCTCATTGAGAACCCAATTTTAGTATCCCCTTTTTTTAAGTTGTTCATAATGACTAATTATTATTTGTTTCAAAATAAAAATTATAATATACAATAGTTATTTAACAATCAGTTTCTCTCTCAATTCTTTCGACCGTGAAGTGTCAAACCCCGACATTTCAAGATAAGCCTCAATACCACCATAATGATCATCAATCCTGTCTAAAACTGATTCAATATTTCGCTGTCTGACAGTTATTGCATGTAAGATTGCCCTGGAAGGGAAAAAACCGAAAAACAGGATCTTTCTTATCAGCAGTTTCTTTTTAAAGTATGGGATAATCGCATCATTTGATTTCAGATAATCTTCAATAATATATTGTTTTTCAACACCTAAGACAAGATATATCAGAGCACAAATTACCCCGGTTCTGTCTTTGCCAGCCTGACAGTGAATAAGGACCGAATGACGCTCAGGAGAGAGAAGCACTTCCAGAACCTCTTTAAATGCTGGCAGTGCAGCATCAAGGATTTCGAGATACAAAGAGTTTGTTATTTCGTCAATCAATGTTTCTGAATCTTTTTTATACAACAAGGGTTTAAGTTTCGACCTGGTAGCCTGTTCAAAATCGAGCGGAAGTGATAACCTGTCAATGTGCTCTGTATATCCATTTTTATCTTTACGTTCAACCGGGGCCCTTAGATCAATTATAGTTCTGATATTCAGGAGATGAAGCTTCTCAATATCTTTTTTACTAATCTTATCCAGATTAGCTGACCTGAAAATAATCCCTTTTTTAATTTTTTTATCCCCTTCAGGTACTTTGCCACCCAGATCCCTGAAGTTGAGAATCGATTTAAAATTAACATCGGATAGTGTCTGAATCTCACTCATTTTCTTATGAATAATTTAATATTATTACTGTTGATGAGACTGCAGTATTAATGCATAGAACAGGGAGCAAAAAATAAATTTAAGTTCGTCGGATCTCATAATTTTTTCCTTAATTCCGATTCATATAATTTATAAAACTCGTCCCTGATCTCATTTCTTACGTCATAGAAGGCATTCATTATCTCAATATAAGATCCTTGTACATGCGAAGGATCCTCAAAACCGAGATGCAATCGATGTCTCACCTTTCCGGAGAAGAGAGGGCATTTTTCATTTGCATCGTCGCACACTGTAATAACGTAGTCCCATTCTTTATTCAGATACTGGCTGACATTCTTTGGTGTATGCTGACTGATGTCAACACCTGCTTCTTTCATTACCTTAACTGCAGTTGAATTAATCCTGACCGCCGGTTCCGTTCCGGCCGAAAAGAGATGTAGCCGCTTGTCAAACGATTGTAGAAATCCCTGAGCCATCTGGCTGCGGCAGCTGTTGCCGGTACATAATATTAAGATCTTCATGCCATTCTAATTTATGGTTTTATCTTTTCAAACAGAGGCAGCAATTTGCCTTTCAGGCAAGCTTTTATCTGATCTTCATGTTCTGCTATTGGCTTAACCGGAATCAGATCCATCACTTCACTAACAGATAATCCTGACTCATACATTAAATTCAATGAAGCAATAAGGGTTTTATAAATAGAATCTCTGCATTCTTCTTCATCCAGACCCATCTGAATACCTATCGACTGAAGTTCTTTCCACTGGAACCAAAAATAGGTTGGTAGCATAGCAGACATTATTGCATAACCTTCAAGCTTATTTTCAGTCACTTCAAATGTATGACCTAACAATCCAAGCATATTTTGTAAAAGTTGTTTCTCCGGTGCCGGAAATTCTTTATTAAAACAAACTGGATTATAACCTTCATTAATAAATGATGTTGCATTGGGGATAACGCGAACTATCATTGTCACCCTGTTAAGTTTTGCTTCGATCTTTTCTATGTTGATCTTTGGGGCAAGTGAAATGATTATTGTCACAGGAGAAACATCATCTTGTATCTTCTCAAGTGTATCCATTATCACAGGTGGATGCAGGGCAATAAAAACAATATCTTGTTTAGCTACCAATGAAACAGAATCAAAAGTAAAAATAGCAGGAAACTGATTCTTCAGGGCTGTTAATACCTCAGGGTTTGTGTCGTAAACAGATATGGATCTAAATTCAGCACTTCTATTTCTAAAAGCTTGCAGAAAGATTTTTGTTACCCTTCCGCCTCCAATAAATCCTAATGATTTTGTTATCATAATTTACCATATTTAGAGAAACCTTAAAATAACTTCTTCCAATCCATACGAACAATTTCAACCAATTAATAATTGCTTAATTTCATCAACTGAAGGCACTCGCCCTTTTACAACTACTTTCCCGTCAATTACCAGAGCCGGCGTATTCATAATATTATATTTCATTATTTCCATGACATCCTCAACTTTTGTGATGATGGCGTCAATTCTATTTCTATTGACCACATCTCTTGTGAGAAGCTCAAGTGATTTACATTTTGGGTAACCAGTGCCCAGAATTTTTCTCTCATAACCAGATATTGAGAGTTATTTATGAAAAGTTTTCAGGCAGGTATTCCTTAGTCTTCAACGCAGCGAACAGAATATTTATTTGACTTTTCAGTCCCGTGAATATCTGCAATATCTTCTTTTCTCGAGATATCAATAACCGGCATACCATCTATTATCAGATAGCTGAAATATTCTGCATTGTTCTTCCCATATTCTGTAGATGTCCAATAATAACCGCTCTCGTCCATCTCTGAAAAAGTCCCTTCATAATCCTGCATGCCCCCAAACTGTATCCAAAAAGATGAAGGTTCAGATGCTATTTTTCCCCATATTTCTTTCTGTTCATAATGATTTGAAAGAGTGCGGAAATCATTACCAGATGGAAGATGCCAACCTGTTGGACAGGCTTTCATAGCACTTTTCCATTCATATAATACACCATAACCCGAACTATTATTGGTATCGTTTTCAAAATGAAATGCACCGCTTTTTGATTTAAACTTAAGGTTTTCAGCCATCCACGTAACCCCTGAAACTGTAATAGTCCTGTAAACATTCCCATCTCTCTTATCGGCAAATTTCTCCTGACCTGATATACCTGTAAAAATTACTAAAAAACTAATAACTAATAAAATATTCTTCATATACGATATGTTTTCAAAGGTTTTATTAAAGAAATATAAATTCTTATTGATCAAATTTCATACCATATTAATTATTGTTTGCAAAATTAGGTTATGTATCTATATTAAACCATAGATAAATTAAAATGTTATTAACCAACTACCTCTAATAATGAAGAATGCTATAGAGGCTATAGAGGCTTTAATGGATTGTAACAGGAGTATGAATTTAAAATATTTCCAGTTTAATAGTTATCTTTGTGCCCTTATATAAAACGAAAAAGTATAAGGCTATAATGACAGGTAAAGAGGATCTGAAACCATATGGTGAAAAGCAGCATGCATTTGACAAGCGCTATCTTGAAATGGCCCTTATCTGGGCACAGAATTCATACTGCATCAGAAAGCAGGTAGGTGCATTGATTGTTAAAGGAAAGATGATTATTTCCGATGGCTATAATGGAACTCCTTCAGGCTTTGAGAATGTATGTGAAGATGAGAATAATGTTACCAAACCATATGTTCTTCATGCGGAAGCTAATGCCATTACAAAGGTGGCCAAATCGAATAATTCAAGCGAAGACTCTACACTTTATGTAACAACTTCTCCCTGCATGGAGTGCTCTAAACTGATAATACAAGCCGGCATTAGAAGAGTTGTGTATTGCAATCGCTACCACAAATCCGAGGGGCTCGAACTTCTGAAACGTGCCGGAATAGAATTGGTATATATTGACCCCGAAAAAAATATTTATGAACTACAATAACTCAAAAAAGAACGTTTTACTGCCTCTTATCTTTGCAATAACACTTGCCTCCGGCGTTTTAATCGGAAAATTTCTTCCCAGGCAAAACGGCTCCCTGCAACATTCAAATATCAGATCCAGAAATGATAAGCTGACCACAATTCTGAATATCATTGAATCAAGCTATGTAGATTCAGTAAACCGTAATGATCTTGTTGAAACCGCTATACCAGCTATTCTTAAAAAGCTTGATCCACATACTGTATATATACCAGCTAACGATCTTGTACGTGCTAATGAACCATTGCAGGGGAATTTTGAAGGGATTGGTATCTCATTCAGCATGCTTACTGATACCATATTAGTTATAAGTACTATTCCTGGCGGACCCTCTGAAAAACTGGGTTTGCTGCCAGGAGATAAAATTTTATATGTAAATGATTCACTGGTTGCAGGCAGAAACATTGGCGATCAGAATGTAATGGGGATGCTTAAGGGTCCGAGAGGAACTGTTGTTAAAATTAAAATACTTCGCCGTGGAGAAAAAGAGCTTATTCCATTCGAAATAACCCGTGATAAAATTCCTATTTATAGTGTTGCTGTTGATTATATGGTAAATGATCATACCGGATATATAAGGATAAACAATTTTGCCATGACTACATATGACGAGTTCATGACAGGGTTAAGGGAGCTTAAAGGTAAGGGGATGACCAGCCTGATACTTGATCTGAGAGCCAACTCGGGTGGTGTAATGGAAGCTGCCATACAAATAGCAAATCAATTTCTGAAAGAAGGAGAGTTAATTGTTTATACAAAAGGCCGGGCGCAACCACGCAGTGAAGCCAGAGCTACTGGCAAAGGTGAGTTTGAGACCGGGGATCTAATAGTATTGATCGATGAATGGAGTGCTTCCGCAAGTGAGATACTGGCAGGAGCTCTTCAAGACAATGACCGTGGAACAATTATTGGACGGCGATCGTTTGGTAAAGGATTAGTGCAGGAACCAATCCCATTTTCAGATGGCTCCGGGATGCGGCTTACCATTGCCCGATATTATACACCAACAGGAAGATCAATACAAAAACCGTATAATAACGGATTTGAAGAGTATTTCGATGATCTGAACAACAGATATAGCAGAGGCGAATTTGAAGTTCCAGACAGCATCCATTTTTCTGATTCACTTCGATTTATCACTCCCGGTGGAAAAGTAGTTTATGGCGGAGGAGGTATAATGCCTGATAAGTTTGTACCGGTAGATACTTCAGGAGTATCATCTTATTTTATTAAGGTCAGATCATATATTTATAGATTTGCACTGAAGTATACTGAAAATAACAGGGAGGTATTAAAGAAATATACCGAATCGGATGAGATGAAAAAATTTCTTGACAAACAGACGCTCCTCGATCAGTTTGTAAAATATGCAGAAGCTAACGGTATAAAGAAGGATCCTGAAGGTTTAAAAACTTCAGGAGACATTATCCATATTCAGCTTGAGGCCTATATTGCCCGTAACATCCTTGATAACAAAGGGTTCTACCCTATATGGGAGAATATCGATACCACACTTAAGTATGCGATTGATTATTTGAAAAAGTAGATGGGTTGGGGTGTACGGCATGCGGTGTGCGGCTTTCAACATTTCAACTTACTTACAAAGTCAGTGATCTCCTTCACAGATTTTTCTTCTTCTTCAATAAACCCGATATGTCCTGAGTTTTTAAGAACAATAACAGTGGCATTTAACGGCAGATTCACTTTTGTCAGAATAAAATCACACGGAATATAATTATCCATCGCACCTAAGATCCATAGACAGGGGACACTCCCCTCTTCCATCAATGAAAGTCTTGAAGGCCTTATCATCATCCCGTTCAACACTGCAATAATACCATCTCCGGATAACCTGGAGGCAATCTCTTTTAAGCGGTTGAGAGCTTCAGAAAATTTTTCAAGATTTGAAGGCGCAAACATCCTGGTCACATTATCGGGATACATCAAATCTTTTTTACCTGCTTTAACAATCGCAATTTCCCTGACTCTATTCTCAATAGCCTCGGGAGGATCGGGAAATGGATGTGAATGAATAAGAGAGTAACCCAATAGGTAATCCGGAAATAGCTCAAGAAATGCAAGAGCTACATATCCACCCAGAGAGTGACCGGCAAGAAAGACTTTTTTTATACTGAGGCTCTCCAGAAGTTCTTTAACAACAGTTGCCATAAACTCCATTGTATGTGTCTCTTCATAAACATCTGAAAGTCCGTGACCAGGCAGATCCATTGAAATGACCCTGAATTTTGTCGCCAATTTCTCTTCAAAACCATTCCAGACTTCAGATGATTCAAGGTAGCCGTGCAACAAGACAATAGTTGTACCCTTACCTGAGTCAGAGTAATAAATTCTACTACTTTTAAATAAAAAAAACATATTTTTATGCTATTATTTTAATTGACTACCAGCAATCATGCATTATAAATCACAAATCGTATGAAAATCAATTTATTGTTCATGATTGCAGATACTCATAATAATTTATAAAGGTAAAAAATGTTCAGATCAAAAGGCAAATAAAAACATACATGATCTAAATGTGATAATTAACATCACAAATTTCATTGTAAATCTTATTTAATAAAACTAATTTTGATAAACTTCCTTTTCCTGGCAAAAAGATAAACTATAAACATTTCATAACCAATGAGTAAAGTTTTGTTTTCCTCAATTTCCAAGAAATTTGTGATGGCTTTAGCCGGTCTGTTCTTACTCACTTTTTTACCTATACATCTTATCATCAATCTGATGCTTCTCAGGAGTGACCCTGACCCTTTTAACAAAGCCGCTCACTTTATGGCTACTTTTCCATTAGTTAAAATAGTGGAAATTGTTCTGATTGGGGCAATACTTATTCATATTAGCTATGGTATTTACCTTCAGATCAAGAACTGGCTGGCCCGTCCGATCGGTTATGTCAGTGGCAATAAGTCGAAAACATCATTTTTCTCAAGATTCATGATCTGGACGGGAGCCTCTGTTTTAATCTTTCTTGTCCTACATTTCTTCAATTTTTACTTTATCAGAATTGGTTTGGTAGAGGGAAATCCGGAAGATTTTTATACTCTGGCTCATAACCTTTTTAAGGTCCCGGCATATAATTATATATACCTTGTTTGTTTTACACTTCTTGGACTTCATCTTTTTCATGCAATTAATTCAGCTTTCCAGACACTTGGATTGAATCACAAATTATGGACACCGGCAGTTAAGGCAGTTTCACTGATTTATGCAATCGTACTGCCTGCCGGTTTTGCTTTCATATCGATTTCTTTATGGCTTTTCAGGTAGATCTGAAAAGAAAAAATATACAATCATGGGAAAACTAATTTCTAAGATACCAGATGGTCCGTTGGCAGAAAAGTGGACTAAATATAAAGCTTCTGTTAAACTGGTTAATCCGGCAAACAAGAAAAAGCTTGAAATTATTGTTATTGGGACAGGATTGTCAGGAGCAAGTGCTGCCTCAGCACTAGGGGAACTGGGATATAATGTAAAAAACTTTTGCTACCAGGATTCACCACGCAGGGCACACTCTGTTGCTGCCCAGGGCGGAATAAATGCAGCCAAAAACTATAAGAACGACGGCGATAGCGTTTATCGTCTGTTTTATGATATGATCAAGGGTGGTGACTTCAGGGCCCGCGAAGGAAATGTTTACAGAGCAGCTGAAGTAAGCAATGAAGTTATTGACCATTACACGGCTATTGGAGTCCCCTTTGCACGCGATTATGGAGGAGCCCTCAATACCCGGTCATTCGGTGGAGTACAAGTGTCAAGAACTTTTTATTCCAGTGGACAGTCAGGTCAACAGTGTCTGCTTGGCGTCTATTCCTCACTAAACAGGCAGATTAAAAAAGGTACTGTAACAATGTATCCCCGCCGTGAAATGCTTGATCTTGTTTTAATTGATGGCAAAGCACGAGGAATCATTACACGCAACCTCCTCACAGGTGAAATTGAAAGACATGGTGCACATGCTGTTGTACTTGCCACAGGAGGTTATGGTACTATATACTATATGTCAACACTTGCTGTTAATTCAAACGCATCAGCAGCATGGAAAGCACATAAAAAAGGAGCTTTCTTTGCCAATCCGAGTTTTGTACAGATTCATCCTACCTGTGTTCCCCAGTTGAATGAATTCCAGTCAAAACTGACCCTTATGTCGGAGTCGCTTAGAAACGATGGCCGTATATGGGTACCAAAAACCAAAGACGATAAAAGAGCAGCAAATGATATCCCTGAAGAAGAGAGAGATTATTATCTTGAGCGCCGTTATCCTACTTTCGGGAACCTGGTACCCCGTGATGTTGCTTCAAGGGCTGCCAAGGAACGTTGCGATGCTGGTTTTGGTGTTGGTAAATCCGGACTTGCCGTTAATCTTGACTTCAGAGATGCAATTAAAAAACAGGGCAAGAAAGTAATTGAGAATAAATATGGTAACCTTTTTGAGATGTATAAGACCATTACCGGTACTAATCCATATGAGGAACCGATGCGTATATACCCTGCCGGCCACTATACAATGGGCGGATTATGGGTCGATTATGAACTGATGACTACAATACCCGGACTATACGCAATAGGTGAATCCAATTTCTCTGATCATGGGGCAAACCGTTTGGGAGCAAGTTCCCTGATGCAGGCATCCGGTGACGGATACTTTATTCTGCCAAACACTATAAATAATTACCTGGCCGATGAGATTCGTGTTCCAAAAATCTCGACTGACAAACCTGAATTTGAAAAAACAGAAAAAGCAGTGATCGAAAGACTTAATAAACTTTTATCCATAAAAGGAAAACATACCGCAGCATCTTTTCATAAACGTTTGGGTAAGATAATGTGGGACTATTGTGGGATGAGAAGAAATGAAGAAGGTCTTAAGAAAGCGCTTGTACAGATAGGTGAACTCAAAGAAGAATTCTGGAAAGACCTGAATGTTCCCGGAACAATCAATGAGCTTAATATGGAACTTGAGAAAGCAGGAAGAGTTGCTGACTACTTTGAACTAACTGAACTACTTGTAAAAGATGCTCTTAACAGGAGAGAGTCATGCGGAGCTCATTTCAGGGAAGAGTTCCAATCACCCGATGGTGAGGCACAACGCAACGATAAAGACTTTACTTATGTGGCTGCCTGGGAATATACAGGAGAAGACAAACCTCATATCCTGAATAAGGAAGAACTGAAGTTTGAAGAGGTGGAGATGAAGGTGAGAAGTTATAAATAATGGTATAACGGCGCAACGGCGTAAAGGCGTAATGGCACAAAGAGGATTCGTGAAATAGATTTGACAGTTTAACAAGATAACAAAATAACCAGAATATGAGGCTTACACTTAAGATATGGCGTCAGAAAAATGCAAAAACGAAAGGTAGCTTTGCAACCTATATAATGGATAATGTATCTCCTGAGATGTCATTTCTTGAGATGCTGGATGCCCTCAACAAAAAACTTATTGAAGAGGATAAAGATCCGGTGGCATTTGATCATGACTGCCGTGAAGGGATTTGCGGATCGTGTGGAATGTATATTAATGGACATCCTCATGGACCGGTTCCGGCAATAACCACCTGCCATCTCTCAATGAGATATTTTAAAGATGGAGACACCGTGTGGGTTGAACCATGGAGAGCAAAACCTTTCCCGGTAATCAAGGATCTTATCGTTAACAGAAGCGCTTTTGACAAGATACAGATTGCAGGTGGATTTATTTCTATAGATACCGGATCAGCACCTGATGCCAATTCAATTCTTATTCCCAAAAAAGAGTCAGATGAAGCATTTAATTCGGCTATTTGTATCGGGTGTGGCGCTTGCGTGGCTGCCTGCAAAAATGCCTCTGCAATGCTGTTTGTATCAGCTAAAATTTCGCAGTTTGCACTTTTGCCCCAGGGACAGATTGAGGCAAAAGAAAGAGTGAGGGCTATGGTACAAACAATGGATGAGGTCGGCTTTGGTAATTGCTCTAATACCGGTTCCTGTGAAGCAGAATGTCCGAAAGAGATAAAACTAACAAATATTGCCCGTCTGAACAGGGAATTCTACAAAGCCTATTGATAAGCAGGCTTCAATCCTATAAATAATATTGATTATGATGGGTTGGATGCGTTCTTCTCAGTGAATAAAAATTTGGCAGATAATTATGAACAAATAGCCTCAACCTCTTTTACTGTTTTAGGAATTGGCTTACCGAGAACCTTATGACCCTTATCTGTTATAAGAACATCATCTTCAATACGAATTCCGCCAATTGACATATAATCTTTAATTTTGCTGTAGTTGATAAAATCGATGAATTTCCCTTCTGATTTCCATTGTTCTATCAGTTCAGGGATAAAATAACAGCCCGGCTCCACAGTAAAGACATGTCCGGGTTTATAAGGCAGAGCAAATCTCAGAAATGTCAGTCCAAACTGATCGCTCCGTTTAACCTCATCATTATATCCTATAAAATTTTCTCCAAGCGCCTCCATATCATGAACATCGAGTCCCATCATATGACCAAGGCCATGAGGCATGAACAGAGCATGAGCCCCAGCTGCTACTGCCTCATCAACATCACCTTTCATCAGACCTAATTCCTTCATACCCGATGCTATGATTTTACATGCTATAAAATGCAGGTCACGATTAGAAATGCCCGGGCCGGTTCTATTTATTGCTTCGGTATTCGCTTTCAGAACAATTTCATATATCTCCTTTTGCTTCTGATTAAATTTTCCTCCTACCGGAGTTGTTCTGGTAATATCAGAAGAATAATGAAGATTAGTTTCAGCTCCTGCATCTGCCACCATCATCCTGCCTTTTTCAAGAATATTTCCATGTGCATGGTTATGGAGTGTCTGGCCATTAATACTTAGTATTATCGGGAATGAAGTACCACCACCTTTTGCCAGGGCTATCCCTTCCATTGTGCCGAAAACATCCTGCTCCCTGACTCCCGGCCTGCACATCTTCATTGCAGTTACATGCATATCGTATGCAATATCCACAGCTTTTTCAATCTCATCAATCTCTACCTTCTCTTTAACTGATCTCATCATTATTACTGCCTTGATAAGCTCAACAGATGCAAGTGTTTTCATCTGGCATGGGTTTTCTTTCAGCAATGAACCAAGAGTCATCTTCGTTTCACCCCTGTAAGGTGGCAGGAAATGTATCTTTCTCTTTTTAGAAATAGCTTCCCTGATAGTTGCCTCAAGGCCCGAAATGGGAGCTGTATCTTTTACACCGCTCTTAAAAGCAAGTTCCTTCACTGTTGGTTGTGGACCCATCCAGATGATATCATCCATGTCAAAATCGTTGCCAAATATCATATCCTTTCCTGATTCAAAGTCCATCACTCCTGTAAATCCAGGAATATCAAGTCCAAAGAAATAGAGAAAGTCACTATCCTGCCTGAAATGATATGTATTATCAGGATAATTCATTGAAGATTCAATATTCCCGATGAAGAGAGCCAAACCCGATTTAATTTGTTTATGAAGTTGCTCTCTCCTTTTGATATATACTTCTCTCTTAAACATGATTGATTATTTTAATGACTAAAACTATTCTACTAAATTACTATACAATAGGCTATATTCCAACAGAGAGTTAATAATTGCTAAAATTACAGACTGCTTTGCGGGATATCGAAGGCTCCACAGCAAACGATGTTCGGTTCTTCGCTCCCCCATGGGGCCGGGGTAAACGAAGAACCGGAGCAAAGCGGAGCTCGACGAAGTCAAAATCAATGAGCTCATTTGTATAATTCCTGATACCAATATTAAAAATCAAACATAAATGTTATTAACAAAGTAAAGCTCAAACATAGAAATTCAAACATTTTATTAATCAATAATATTAAAATGCGAATGCTATTGGTTATTAACAAATAAATATTATATTCGCATCAGTTATTAACAACTTATAAACATTTTCGAACTGCTATGCCCTACAGAAGATTACCCAATACTGACACAGCCCGCACAAAGGCAATGAGGATAGCTCTTGAAAAGGGGAAAGAGTTACCACCTCATAAACTGGCATTCTCCTCAAAAACTATAGTAAGACTAAGAAAATTCCTCCCCCAGTTTGAGCAAAACATTCAGTTGTATCGCCAGGCATTAACATCTCAGAATAAAAAGAGTAAGGCTTATAATGAGATATTAAAGAAAGCCCGCATCTATCTGACACATTTCGTAAGAGTAATGAACATGGCAATATTCCGCGGTGAATTACCTGCAGAGATCCGTGCTTATTACGGACTGGCAACAAATGAACCAACAGTTCCATCTCTTAATACTGAAAACGAGCTAATGAGTTGGGGAAGAAGAATTATTGAAGGAGAAGAATTCAGGATCAGAAAAGGAGGTAGTCCCATTACCAATCCGACAATTGCTGTTGTAAAAGTCAGGTTTGAAAACTACATTGAAGCCTGGACCTATCATAATACACTTGCAAAAAGAACCTATAGCTATATAGAAATAAACAATAATCTGCGTAAGGAGGCGGACGAAATTATTCTTCAATTATGGAATGAAGTTGAAAAAACACATAGTGGACTTCCTGATGATCAAAAAAAAGAGATGAATGAAGAATATGGCCTCGTATATTTTTACAGGAAAAACGAACTGAAAAAACAATTTTCGTAATATGATTTAAGACAAACAGTATCTGAATCAGAAATCTGAAATTAGAGACTGATCCGAATCTGTTTCTGACTTTTTCCTGAAAGAGTGTCTGAAATAAAAGAGTATCCCAATACCAATTATAATTGGAAGAGGCAGTCCTATCAACTGTTTCGATAAGCTAACATCCATTGGCGTATTAAGCTTATCCCAACCTTGTATGTACGATCCTATCACAGGAACTGCATTATTCACAAAATGAGAAATCACCGGCAGCCATAATGTACCGCTCCATAAAAAAAGATATCCAAAAACCAGTCCTAGTGTAAATCTTGGAATAAAACCATAAAACTGGAAATGGATTGCACTGAAAATAAATGCCGTAACCCATATTGCCAGGTGACCTGATTTGAAGAGTTTATAAAATATTTTCTGAAATACACCTCTGAAAATAAATTCCTCTCCTATTGCAGGTATGACAGCAATCATAATCAGATTCAATATCATTACCCAAAAAGTGTTAGAAATAATAAGCAAATTGATTAAGTCTGTTGCATTATCTTCCTTTTCTATCATCCATCGCTCCACTCCGGAAAACCACTCCGGAAGATCTAGTCCTGCATTAAGTTGTCCTGTAAAACTTGTTATAGGGAATATACAAAAAGCAAGGACCACCACAAGAATGATATCTTTTGCCCCTGGCAATTTCATACCTGTCAGCATCGTCTGTTGACCAGACTTCATAAGAGACATTATAATTATTGATGGAACAATAAATAATGAAATGTCCTGAGAAATCATAAGGTACTTCAGAAAACCAATATTTTCGCGGCTGACTGAAGAAGATAAATTTTCGACTATATCTAATTTTAAGTCGAAAACCTGAGTGCCAGCTAAAAGAAAAACTAATAACAGAATTATACCCACTCCAAAAATTATCAGCATTGACACAAGTAACTGATAAATAGGTGGTTTCCCATATATTGAGAAATAGTGCTTGTTTTCGCCCATTTTACTAATTTTGCACTCAGTTGAATTATTCATGAATCAATTTTATGCTTTACTCCTAAGGGTTCCTCAAGATCCCTAAGATAATAATTAAGGTTTAAGTTTTTTCAAAAAGTAAAATTATACACATCTTGACAATTGGCAATATATCATTAGGAGACTATCCTCTGTTCCTCGCCCCGATGGAGGACATTACTGACCCTTCCTTCAGGATGGTTTGCAAGATGTACGGAGCAGATTTTATGTACACTGAATTCATCTCCTCTGACGGACTAATAAGGGAGGGGCAGAAGAGTGTCAGGAAGCTTGATATTTATGATTTTGAGAGGCCTATTGGTATTCAGCTATATGGCCATCTGACAGAGGTAATGGTTGAAGCAGCTGTAATAGCAGAAGAAGCAAAACCCGAATTGATAGATATCAATTTTGGTTGTCCTGTCAGAAAAATTGCTAATAGGGGTGCCGGAGCAGGAATGCTCCGCAATGTACCATTGATGATCGAGATTACTGAAGCTATTGTCAAGGCAGTAAATCTTCCTGTGACAGTTAAGACACGCCTTGGTTGGGATGATGAAAGTAAAAATATTGTTGAGACTGCTGAACGACTTCAAGATGCTGGCATTCAGTCCATTACTATCCACGGAAGAACAAGGGCCCAGTTTTATAAAGGTAACGCTGACTGGACACTAATTGGTGAAGTAAAAAATAACCAGCGGATGAAAATACCGGTTATAGGCAATGGAGATATTGATGGACCTGTAAAAGCTAAGGAGATGTTTAACAGGTATGGTGTTGACGGACTTATGATAGGACGTGCAACCGTTGGCAGACCATGGATTTTCAGAGATATCAGGCACTACCTGACAACCGGAGACCTTTTACCTGAACCTTCCATAGATGAAAAAGCCGACCTTGCCCTTCTTCATCTTGATAAGTCACTTGAATTTAAAGAGGGTAAAAGAGCAATTTATGAGATGAGACGGCATCTGTCAAATTATTTTAAGGGACTACCTCATTTCAAGGAAACACGTCTGAAACTCCTAACATCAGTTGAAGTTGAGCATATCAAAAATATTATCACTGATATAAGGCATAGATGGGGTGATTTCCGATCTGATGATACTACATCAGTTTATAATATGTAGAAACAGGTAATAATATATAGAGGCAGGTCTGAGACCTGTCTCTATATATTATATCCCTGAATTTATTATAATTATATTACCAACGACCAAAACCTGCACCACGTCCTCGTCCAACAGGTACCCTGGCGGCCCTGTTTCTTCCTAATCCAGGAGCGCCAGCACCATATCCATATCCATATCCATATCCGTATCCGTATCCTCTTCCACCACGTCCGACTCTGTTAACTGCCCTTCCTCTTCCTATCGGGCCAACAACGATATTTTCATTGAAATACTTCAGTTGTTCCTCATTTAAAAGAGCACTGATCTTTTTGAGGTGGTTATTTTGCTCCAGGGTCATATTTGCTTTAATTTCATTTGCGCTCATAAAATCCGCCGCAGCCCAAAAATCTGTCCTCATTTTGTCTATAGTTTTTTGATGTGCATCGTTAAGAGTTGCAATTTCCTTTATCTGCGCATCTGTCAGACCAGGAATATCCAGACATTGCCCCGGATAAGACATCCGGTTATTAACTCTCCTGTACTGTGCATTTGTAGCTGATGTAACTGCAAAAACCAGTAATGCAGCTAATGCTGTAACTTTTAAATTGTTTTTCATGATACTTTGTTTTTTGTATTAATAATCATTTTATATTATAGTCAAATTCATTCCCAATTTACTCCCCAGCCCGGCCCCGGCCCCATCTGATTGAATTGCCTGCCTCTTCCTAATCCACCACGACCTCTGCCATATATTATCCCATCAGGATCAAGCAGGCTTTCAAAAAGTCGATTTAATAACTCCTGTTGCTGTGTATCGCAAATACTCTTCATTTTGAGATAATAATCTACTGTTGCACTCTTTAGCTGACTGTGCAGTTTTCCAATATCTATGCAGATCTCATCCAGCTTTAACTCATCGGGATTTGATGCAGCCATCTCTTTGAGCATCCCGTACCTTAATGAATTCATTTTGTTAGTAAGCACTCTGGCCTCCTGGTTAAATTCCCTGTTGAACTCCATAAAATAATCGTTTTGTTCAAGTGTAAGTCCAAGTTGATTATTAAAAAAATCCACTCTCTGATTAAATGGAACTTCTGTTCTTGCGGGTTCTGCATTTCGCCTCTTTGAAGAATATATAATACCGGAAATAATTGTTGCCAGATTAACAGCAATCAGAACTATTATAATCCAGATTAACAACCTTGTCTTATTCATCTTCTTCATCATTTGAGGTTAGAAAAAATGCCTCTATTGATTCCTGTTTAATATCATCGATGTAACTGATCTCTTCCTGTAAATCATTAGAATAACCTGAGATACTCCCCGAATATAGTTTACCAAGATTAATCCCACCAAAAATACCGGCCATCAGGATAGTTGAAAATGCAAATGCCGGGATGAGCCTTTTTAACTCAAACCTCGTTTGCTTTTCATCAGCACCCATTTTTGCCATGATCCTTGTATATAAAAATGCATTCTGACCTATCTCTTTATCTTTCTCAACAACAGTCATTAATTTTTTAAGAAATTGGAGAAACTCCATGCATTCTGAACACTCTGCAATATGAAATTCCAGATCATCACTTCTTTCCGGTGGTAATGATCCTTCAGCGTATAAGATAAGGTCGCTATTCAGACAATTGCATTTCATTTTTATTTCTTTTTGGTTTAGACAATTCATAACAGATTAACTTGTGGTTTACGCGATATTTTTTTTATAAAATGTATAAAGTTTTTTCTGAAGATTCTGCTTTGCTCTGAAAATAAGTGACTCTACAGATGACACCGAAGAGCTCATCACTGCTGCTATTTCCTGGTACGAAAGATCATCATATTTGCTTAAGACAAAAGCTGTTTTTTGGTTGGAAGGAAGAGTGTCAATAGCTTTTTTTACTGCTTCTGCCTGCTCAGATCTCCTCAGGTCATCATCAGGATTGAAATCAGGGGATGCAGCAAGGCTATTAGCTAATGATGTTTTACCAGAATCAGGGAACTCAAAAAACGAAAGTATTTTACGTCTTGAAGCAGATCTTATAAAATTGAGCGACTTATTTACTGCTATACGATAGATCCATGTTGATAATTCCGCATCTCCCCTGAATTTACTTATTGATTGATATACCTCTATAAAAACCTCCTGGGCAATATCTTCCGCATCATCATCCGAATGCACAAAACCCTTGCCTGTTCTGATAACCTTATCCTGATAGTTCTCAACAAGAAATCGAAAAGCTTCCTGATCTCCGGATCTTAAACCTTCAATTAGTTCAGACTCAATTAAATAATTACCCTTTGGTTCCAAATTTCCAATAAATGATATATTCTATTTAATATATTTTTCTATTAGACAATTGAAAAATAATAAACTTGCTCTTAAACCGTGATTTTTTCAAAAAGTACTAAGAAACTCTTCCATCTGAAGATTTTTGACAACAGAAATATAAAGATGATCCCTGTAAAAATCAGCCCTGCAAATTCAGTCCAGGGATAAACACTTTGCTGCTCAAAAAGTGCAGGTGTTTGCAAAGCTGATGATTTGCTGGTGACCATGATACAGAGGAAGACGTTATTGGCAGTATGTGCTCCCATTGCAGCTTCAATTCCATCATCAAGAATTGTAATCACACCAAAAATCAATCCAAATAGAATATATTGAGGCATCATTGTAAGAAATCCGAATTCTTTTACTTCAGGATTAAAAGCATGCATAAGACCGAAAAACAATGAACTCATAACCAGAGGGAACCACCTGTTCCTGATCATTGCTGCAAATCCCTGCATCAGGTATCCTCTGAAGAGCACCTCTTCGAACGTTGCCTGAAATGGTATTAACAACAGAGATAATACTGACAGGAAAATAATAGAGGTAGTCTTATTATTTATTGTGAAGTTGGAAGGATCGAGTTTAAGATAGAGGAATAAATATATTGAAGAAAGTATCAACCAGATCAACCCTGAGATAAAAAACCTGTTCCATCTTACTATTCCTTTGCCATTTATTGTCTGTTTTAGTGTCCGTTTGTTTAAAGGTTTAACAAGCAAAACAAAAGCAGCCAGTCCAGCTATAAATGGGAATATCATCATTATAAGCATTACATTTGTATTGAGCCCCAGCACACTGAAATCATTGGGATTAGCTGAAAGAAGGGTAATCACTTCAGGGTCTGAAACAGATTTGGTTAATACTGCAATAAGTAATGGAGCAGCACCGATGGAGTTAGCTACAATAAGAATAACCGCAAACATTACAATATATGTCCAGAAGCTGTTCCTGCCGGTAAATGTTGATTCAAGGTGGTTCATATTTGAAAGATAAATCAGAATTCCGAACCGGCCCTTTTCGGATGGTCTATTGAGTAATGAAGACCAATGCTCACCTGCCTGGTCTTAGCCATTTTTATGATAAGGTAACTGACATTTATAAGATTCCTCAATTCGCAGATCTTTTTAGAAATAAGTGATCGCTTATAAAGACTCTCATTTTCTTTGTATATTATTTCCAGACGCAGAAGTGCTCTCTCAAGACGAAGGTCGGAACGTACTATACCGACATAATTACTCATTATCATCTGTACTTCCTTATAATTCTGAGTAATAAGAATCATCTCCTCGAGGTGAGTTGTGCCTTTATAATCCCAGTCGGGTATTTTTTCCTCGTATGTCAGATCTTTGAGACGAGTGCATGAGTGAGTCGCTGCTCTGTGAGCGTACACAGCTGCTTCAATCAGTGAGTTGGAGGCCAGCCTGTTTGCTCCATGCAGCCCGGTTGATGACACTTCTCCCACTGCATAAAGCCTGTTTATATTGCTATGACCATCAATATCAACTTTAATACCACCACACGAATAGTGTGCAGCAGGAACAACAGGGATCATGTCTTTTGTGATATCAATTCCACGTGCCTTACAATGTTCATAAACATTTGGAAAATGGTCCTTTAATCCCTCCGAATTCAGATGAGTACAATCAAGCCAGACATGATCGTCGCCCCATATTTTCATCTCATTGTCGATAGCCCTTGCAACAATATCTCTGGGTGCCAGCGATCCGCGACTGTCGTATCTGTTCATGAATCTCTCCCCGGCAATATTCTTCAGAATTGCTCCATATCCACGAAGAGCTTCAGTAATAAGAAAAGATGGTTTTCTATCAGGATCGTACAAAGATGTCGGATGAAACTGAACAAACTCCATGTTTTCTATTGTGCCTTTGGCTCTGTATACCATTGCGACGCCATCTCCAGTGGCTATTTCCGGATTAGTTGTTGTCATATAGACATTACCCATACCTCCTGTGGCAATGATTGTAACTTTTGACAGGAACGTTATGACTTTCTGGTTTACAAGATCTGCAACATATGCACCGAAACAATTGATATCAGGAGTATTCCGTTTTAAGACCTTCCCAAGATGATGCTGTGTAAGTATCTCAATAGCAAAGTATTGCTCAAATATTTCTATATTAGGGTCTTTCTTTATCTGTTCCACCAATGTTTTCTGGATCACCTCACCTGTTCTGTCCTTATTATGAAGAATCCTGTGTTCAGTATGGCCACCTTCTTTTGCAAGATCGTACGTCCCATCTTCCTTCCTGTCAAATGAAACTCCAAGGTTGATCAGGTCTTTTATCCGGTCAGGAGCTTCCTGCACTACCATTCTAACCACCTCCTCGTTACAAAAACCATCGCCCGCAATTAATGTATCCCTGATATGCTTTTCAAAATTATCCGGTTCACTAAATACAGCAGCAATACCACCCTGGGCATACCAGGTATTGGAATCCTCAAGGTTTCCCTTGGTAACAATAGATACCTTACCAAATCTGGCTGCTTTAAGAGCAAAGGTTAACCCTGCTATTCCTGAGCCTATTACCAAAAAATCAGTTCTCTTTTTCATTAGTTGTAAATCCAAAACGAGTTGTAAAGATACAAATAGATTTTAGGTTTTGCATTTCATCTTTCCCCTGTTTTTTGCCCCCAGCCCGCTAGCTATCGGGACCCTAAGGGGCCTAATTCACTACACGAATGAGTATTAACCCCCCTTCATGGGAGGCAGGGGGCATAACCTTCACTGGAGTTGGAGTGGAACAAATTGTAAATCAGAAGATTTTGAATTACTTTTGCCTTCCGCTAAAGTAAAATAAAAGTAATTATGGCTCAGGAAGATGTTTTTAAGAAGTTAGTTGCTCATTGTAAGGAATATGGATATGTCTTTCCTTCGAGTGAGATATATGATGGGTTAAGTGCAGTATACGATTATGGACAGTATGGTGTTGAACTGAAAAACAATATTAAAAAATATTGGTGGGATAGTATGGTTCTGCTGAACAATAATATTGTGGGTCTCGATTCAGCAATATTCATGCACCCAACTATATGGAAAGCCTCAGGACACGTTGACGCTTTTAATGATCCGCTTATTGATAATAAAGATTCGAAAAAGAGATACAGGGCCGATGTTCTGATTGAGGATCACCTTGCAAAGATCGAAGACAAAATAACCAAAGAGGTAACAAAAGCACGCGTAAGATTTGGTGAAGCATTCGACGAACAAAAATTCAGAGAGACTAATCCACGGGTGCTTGCCAACCAGGCTAAGATCGATACACTCAATGCCCGGTTTGCCAAAGCTCTTAATGAAACAGACCTTACTGAGCTTAAACAGATAATCATTGATAGTGAAATAGTATGCCCGGTATCCGGCAGCCGTAACTGGACAGACGTAAGAAAGTTTAATCTGATGTTTGCTACCGAGATGGGATCTACCTCTGATGGAGCAAATAAAATTTACCTCCGCCCCGAAACGGCTCAGGGAATCTTTGTAAACTTTCTTAATGTTCAGAAGACAGGAAGAATGAAGGTGCCCTTTGGGATTGCACAGATAGGAAAAGCATTCCGCAATGAAATAGTTGCCAGGCAGTTTATCTTCAGAATGAGGGAATTTGAACAGATGGAAATGCAATTTTTCGTACAGCCCGGAAGTGAACTCGACTGGTTTAAAGTTTGGAAAGAGATACGAATGAAATGGCATCAGGCACTTGGGTTCGGTAGTGAAAATTACCGTTTTCACGACCACATCAAACTTGCACATTATGCTAATGCCGCCACCGATATAGAATACAATTTTCCTTTCGGTTTTAAAGAGGTTGAAGGAATTCATTCCAGAACAGACTATGATCTGAAACAACACCAGGAATATAGTGGTAAAAAAATGCAGTATTTCGACCCGGAAAAAGGGGAATCTTTCATTCCGTTCGTAATCGAAACATCTATAGGTGTTGACCGGATGTTTCTTCAGGTAATCTCAGCTGCTTACACTGAAGAAGAACTAAAAAAAGAAGATGGCAGCTCCGATACCCGTGTGGTACTCAGATTGCCTTCCTTCCTCGCTCCTATAAAACTGGCTGTTATGCCTCTCATTAAAAAAGATGGTCTTCCTGAAATTGCTGAAAAAATTGTTAATGACCTGAAATTTGATTTCAATTGCCAATATGACGAAAAAGACTCCATCGGAAGACGATACAGAAGGCAGGATGCTATAGGTACTCCCTACTGTATAACTGTTGATCACCAGACCCTCGTAGATCAAAGTGTTACCATCAGATACCGTGATTCTATGGAACAGGAAAGAATAAGCATTGAGCTGTTAAGGGAAATCATAAAAGAAAAAGTATCACTGCAAAGCTTACTTAAGAAGCTTTAAAATGAATAAGGTTCTCATAATCACTTATTACTGGCCCCCAAGCGGGGGCGCCGGAGTACAAAGATGGCTCAAATTTGCTAAATACCTTCCTGAGTTTGGTTGGGAACCAATAATACTTACTGTTGATCCTGAATTTGCTGCATACCCTGTCACAGATTATTCACTTGAAAAAGACCTCCCGGCAACAGTTGAAGTCTACAAAACTCCTGCAACCGATTATTTTAGTATTTATAACAGAGACCGATCCAAAATCCCATCTGCAGGCTTTGCAAATAGTGTAAATAATACACTTAAAGGAAAGTTTCTACGATTTATCAGGGGCAACTTTTTTCTCCCCGATCCCAGAAAAGGTTGGAATAAATTTGCTTTTAAGAAGGCATGCGAAATAATACAAACTAAAGGAATTAAGCACGTAATAACAACAAGCCCCCCACATTCCACTCAGTTGATCGGGTTAAAAATTAAGAAGAGGTATCCCGGAATAAAATGGATCGCAGATCTTCGCGACCCCTGGACAGATATATATTATTACGATCAATTCTATCCTACTTTCATTTCAAGAGCTATTGATTCCTCTTTCGAAAAAAATGTCCTTGAAAAATCTGACCAGATTATTACAGTTGGAAACTCATTGAAAGATTCATTTGATTCAAAAGTAAAAGGAGTGGCAGCCAAGACAGTTGTTATAACAAATGGTTACGACGAGGATGATTTTAACATGATTAAATCAACTAAACCATCGAAATTTACAATAACTTATATTGGAACTCTTTCAGACCACTATCCTGTTGATGGATTGGTAGATGCTCTTAGAAAGTTACAACAAGAAGGAAGGGAATTCAATATTCGCTTTGTTGGAACAATAGCTTCAAAAGCAAAGGAATTGATTTTGTCGTCAATTGAATATTCATCAGTTGAATTTATTCCATATACTGCGCATAAAGAGGCTATTAAATATATGTTAAATTCCTCGGTCCTCTTGCTAATAATCCCTTTTTATCAAAACAATAAAAGCATTATAACAGGTAAATTATTCGAATATTTGGCAACAGGAACACCTGTTATCTGTTTGGGACCCGGAGCTGGTGATGCTGCTGGTTTACTGAAAGAATCAGGACATGGAAAAACATTTCATTATTCAGATTCTAAAGGAATTTTTAATAATTTAACAGCCTTATTCACCGACAATAGTGTTTTTGAGAAGGCCTCTATAAAAGACTTCACCAGAAGAGAATTGGCCAAAAAGGTTGTTTCAGTACTTGAGAAATAGTTTAGAGTAATAAAACTATGAAGATAGGAGTTATCATTGATAATGAACTGAATAATGATATACGAGTTCTTAGGGAAATACGGATCCTAAGGGAACAAAATCTTGAAATCTTTGTGTTATGCTTTGGATTTAAAAAGACATATAAGATCCCTATCAGCCAAATCAGCATAAAAAGAATTTATATACCTGGAAAATTAAGAGATATTCTATTTTTTATTCTGAATACAATACCATTATATGAATGGATGTGGGCCTATAAGATTAAGAAATTTATTGCCAGCAACAAGATAGATGTCCTGTATGTTCATGATTTATATATGGCACAGGCAGCTCATTCGGGAAGACAAAAATCAGACAAGGATATTCCATTAATTCTTGATCTTCATGAAAATTATCCTTTTACTGTAACAACCTATAACTGGACTAAAGGGTTCTTCAGGAATCTAATAGCGAAGCCTGATAAATGGCAGAGGAAGGAAGAAAAGTATCTGGATTATGCAGACGGTATTATTGTTCTTAGCAATGACTACAGAGATCTGCTAAAGAGCAGATATTCTAAACTATCTGAAAAACCTTTCTTAGTACTTCCTAACGTTCCGGATTTGTCACAGCTTGGACAACAAATTAAAAAACAAGTTGAAAATCCATTTAAAAATAACTACCCGATTCTCTTTTATTATGGAGTTATTGCAGAAAGAAGAGGGGTGTTTGATACTTTTGAAGTATTCATTAATCTGGTGACAAAGGATTATCCTGTTAATTTCCTTCTTATTGGACCCGTCGATAAAAAAGACAAATTACGATTTTCAAAAATGCTGTCAATAGAAATCCTTAAGAACCGTGTGCACTATATTCCCTGGATCGACTCAAATGAATTACCTGATTATCTGGATATTTGTGATATTTGTCTTGCCCCATTTCATAAGAACCCTCAACATGAATCTGGTATTGCTAATAAAATATTTGAATATATGTTAGGAGCAAAACCGCTGGTTGTCTCAAATTGTGCCCCCCAACAAAATTTAATTGAAAAACACAATTGTGGAGTAGTCTTCAAAAACATAACTGAATTTGAGGATTCAATAATAAAACTTCTTAAAGACGAATCACTTAGAAAAGAGATGGGGAAAAATGGCTATGCAGCTGTTATGAAAGAATATCATTCGGAAATAGTCAAAGAAGAATTTTTTTATTATATAAATCATTTATCTTTAAGTAGAAGCATCAATTAGCCAGGGTATAAAAAAATGGCACTATGTTTTTATTTTAAAAAATATGACTATCGGTAGTCATGAATAATTAACACCAAGTCGCTTGAAAATCAGTGAATTTTTATGCATGATTACTGAAACTCAATATAAATAGAATCTGGCAATGAAGGGATTTTTAAATTTTGAGCAGATTGAATATGTCCTGTTCCACCTTAATAATCATATTACCCTGAATAGCGGTATTAGAGAATCGCTTGTTTTCATTAAGTCTCCAGTTGAAATTTCTGAACATCCCGGTAAGATCATTTTTATTCTTAGTGAAAAAGAGTTGAGATTGAATGAAATAGTCTATATAAATGGCATTCCAGTATTATTCCCAAATTCATCTGAAAAACAATTTTTCTATTTTCAGAATGGAAATATCATTTTCAATCATGATCTTTTTAAATCAGTTTTCTACTTGCTTTCGGGATACCAGGAATGCAATAATCAGGAACTTGATTCATTTGGACGATTTTTATCAACTTCATCAATCCAGTCAAAACTTAAAATAAATAATAAACCTGTAGTAAATTACTACTTTGCTGAGATAATCGAAGGAATTGAAGAATTTTGTTTAACACACAATCTGGAATTTAAAAAAAGAGAACAGTCCGGCATATTTACATTCTTCCTCACACACGATGTTGATCGGATCAAATACTTTAATATCAATTCTTTACTGTACACTATTAAGATTCTCTTCCGCCAGAAGAAGGATAGGAAAAAGAATATTGATATTATTAAGGAAATCTTCAGGATTGCTTTCCATATTATAAATATATTTGATAATAAAGATCCTTTCTGGAATTTTGAGGAATTAACAAAAAAAGAGAAAGAACTGGAAATCTGCTCAACATATTTTTTCCTGCCAAAAGATCAAAAACATGTTGACTCCTATTACAATATTGACGACAAAAAAATCGGTAAGCTAATAGAAATGTTGAAAAAAGAGGGTAATGAAATTGGATTGCATGGAACTGTACGATCACATACTTCCCTTGAAACTCTTTCAAAAATTGTTACAGATTTTTTGAAAGCTACAAAACTTAAAAAAACAGGAATCAGACAACACCGACTTATGTGGCAACATCCGTTGACAGCAATAAACCACAATATTGCAGGAATATCATATGATTCGACACTTGGTTTTGCCGATCATGAAGGATTCCGTAATTCTTATTGTCACCCGTTTAAACTTTTTGATTTTGAAAATAACCTTATACTGTCATACTGGGAAATTCCATTAAATGTAATGGACTCAACTTTGTTTTATTACAGAAAACTTTCTACTGAAGAAGCTACGGAAGCAGTATCGACAATTCTTAAAGAAATTAAGAAATTTAATGGGGTATTTACATTACTCTGGCACAATAGTTATTTCAATGAATCTGATGTGCCGGGGATAACAGATTTTTACAACAATCTACTCGGTAGTATAACAGCTGAGAAGCCCGAAATATTAACAGGCTTAGATATAATTTCCAAATTTGAATTTAGTTCATGCAATGATAAGTCCTGAGATATTAAACAAGATTAAAAAGGCCGGAGTAAGCTCAAAAAAGGTCAAGGTATTAGAACTATGTACTGCAAAAAATGTACTTGATGTTGGATGTGTAGGACAGGATATTGATTATTTTAATCCTGACTGGATGCATAATCTTATTAAAGAAGTAAGTATCAGCATCGATGGTGTAGATATTGATCAGAAAGGGATAGCCCATTTAAAGGAAAATGGATATTCAGTCTATACAACAGAAGAATTACAATCACAGAAAAAGAGATACGACATTGTTCTAATGTCTGATGTGATTGAACATGTTAATGATCCTGTGGCCTTTCTCTCATTTTATTCAGAGTTTCTGAATGATATCGGGAGAATGGTAATTACAACACCAAATGCACATGGGATAAGAAATTTTACAAGTATTATTTTAAGAAATGATTATTCTTTGAATCCTGAACACACATTCTGGCTCTGCCCAAAAACAATGGCAGAAGTAGTTAACAGGGCCGGGCTAAAATTTGAAGACTTTTTTTGGTTAAAAGAATATTATACAAAGAAGGAGTTGAAAGGATTTAAAAATAAGTGTATCTATTCAACTAATTCATTTCTTCAAAAAATAAAATCTAATTTTCATCCCAACTTCATGTATATTATATCAAAATGAAAGATGCAGCATATCTAAGAGAAGTTTATAATAAACGATTTAAGGAACCATTGAACAGATGGTCTTCTGCGGATCTTAAGAGTTGCAGAAGAATCGTCAGCCGGAATATTAAATGGACAAAGGTTCGTCCCGACAGAACAATAAATATTCTTGATGTTGGCTGTGCCACAGGTTATTATACAAAGGCCTTCTTTCTGGAAGGTTTTAATGCTTATGGATTAGACTATTCTGATGTAGCCATTTCAAAAGCATCACAACTACATCCGGAATGCCATTTTATACATATGGATGGTTTTAATCCACAAACAGATCTGAGATTTGACCTGATTTTCTGTAAAGGATTCAGCGGTTGCAATACTCATGTTATTAAGGACGTTTCGGAATGGTCAAATAAATATATAGATTTACTTCAGCCAGGAGGCAAATTTATCCTTTCTTATTCGACTGATTTCACAGGGATTGAAGGAGATGAAGAGACTGTCAACTGGACAAAAGATGAGATTAAAGAGTATGCATCACAAATTAATGCAAATTATACAGGCCTCAATATATATTTAAGACATGGCATCTTTTCAAAAATCTATTTAGCAATCAAAAATATCATGTCGTAGAAAAAGATAAAGCAATATTTCTATTTAATTTTTACAAAGGTATAGATGAAAATCGGAATTTTTACCGGAAGACTGTTAGACCCTTTACACCCAAGGATTGTATCCTATATCGAGTTTTTTGATAATCATGGACTTAATTATGAAATAGTGCCACCGGTAAATAATCAAATTCTAAGCAGGATAAATTGGTTTTCTCTCTATTTTTTCGACCTCTATTCAACCCTGAGAAACCGTAAGAAAATTAAATTATATGATATTATCCTCATCCAGGATCTGAAATATTTGCCACTTGCCAGATTGGCAAAGAAGAAAAAGAAGACAGTAATTTATGAGACTCTTGATAATAATGTTGTTTTAAGAGGATATCAACTTCTGAAAAAGCTCCCTTTTCTGACTGTTTTAAAAAATTCAATCATCAGCCACTATTCTCTAAAAGAAAAGAAGATTGCTTTTAATCATTGTGATAAGATAATTGTAAACTCGAAAGCCCTGGTAAAATATTTCGAAGGTAAGGCTCAACTTATATACTATTGTTCTTCCTTTGAAACTATTAAAACAAAAAACAATGCAAAACTAAAACCGGCCCTTTTATACCTTGGAGAATTCTCCTTGGAAAAAGGAGCAGATGATGTAATTGCCCTGCAGAAAAAATTGGAAATAGAGCTCTATATTTTCGGTACAATCCGTAATCATTCAATTAAGGAATCAATTCTTGGAAATAATAAAATTTACAATACAACCAGGTTAAATCATAAAGAACTGATTTTAAGGCTAGAAGATCTGTTAAGACAATATTATTTAATTGGAACAAGTTTTATTAAGCCTGTTCATTTAAGTTATGCCACACAGGAGGCTAACAAGGAAATTGATTATCTGGCAATGGGAATTCCGATAATTGGAAACCACAGGGAGCCAACAGAAGAAAAAATCCTTGCCGGATGCGGCATTTTTTTGGAGAATGACCATCAATTAAAACAACTTTTTTCAGATGAAGATTTCAGAAAGAAATTATCTCTAAACTGCCTGAATTATTATGTCGGTAATTACTCTATTACACTTTTCAACACAGGTATAGATAAAGCCCTTTCTCAATTTACAGACAAGAATGAATGATAGAAATATTTAAAAAAATAACCAAAAATACTTTTATCTACAGCATTGGACAGATTGCCCCAAAGCTTGTGGGTCTGATCCTTCTTCCTTTTTTTACTGATCCCTCCTACCTGTCAGCTGGCGACTATGGGAAACTAAGCATGTTAGAAGCTACATCAATGTTTCTGATCTCCATGTTCGGGTTTGGTCTGAATTATGCACTGGAAAGATGGTATTGGGACAAAGAATACATTAACAAAAGAAAATCTATAATATTCACCCTTATTGTTGCGACCATTTTCATTACAGGTGTTGTATGGGGTTTCCTTTCATTCTTTTCCAATAACATTTCTATGTTATTGACCGGAAGAGAGGACTGGGTATCATTAATTAAACTTCTTTTTATTTGCTCTGCTATTGAAAGCTTGATATTGATCCCCAGCACATTACTCCGTCTGCAGGAAAAACCGCTGTTTTTTGTCTCTGCAAATATTATTAGATTCTTTCTTTATCTTATTTTAACATTTGTCTTCCTTATTTCAATGAAACGTGGTTTGGAAGGTATCTATGAGGCCCGGCTGTTAAGCCTTGCCGGTGTCATGCTGGTTCTGGCTATTCCTCTGTTTAAAAATATCTCTTTCCATTTTGAATGGAAAGCACTTAAGGATATGATATATTTTAGGTTGCCACTTGTTTTATCAACCCTCTCCTATGTAATCTTCAATATAACTGACAGATTCTCATTACGATTTTTAAGCACAGGCAACTTCCAGGATGTTGGTGTTTACAGCCTTGGCTTTACATTAACCAATTCAGTGAAAGTTGTTGTTATTTCTGCCATCTGGCTTTCTGTACGGCCAATGATATATAGCAAGATGCATGAAGAAGGGAATCGCCGTTTCTATTCTAAATTGATGAAATATATGATATTTGTTATAACATCTTTATTGCTTTCCATATCACTCTTTGGACAGGAGATAATCTCATTACTAACCAGGAACAGCTTATTCGGTACATCTTATTTTATTGTCCCTATTATATCACTTGCAATAATTTTCGATACACTAAAAGATATATCACAATCAATAGGACTAATTATCACCAAGAAAACCGGCACTATAGCTATCACAATGGTAATTGCAACTATCCTTAATATCCTACTGAATATTGTGCTTATTCCCTTCCTTAATATTTATGGAGCCGCTTTGTCAACCGTAATATCACAATTCTTTTTCTTTGTGGTAATTTACAGGTACAGTCAGAAACAATACCCTATTAAGTATGAGATCCGTAGAATCGCAGTTATGATAATGGTCTTTGTTTTTCTGGCAGGACTATCATTAATGACTAGCAGTCTGAACCTGATGTTCAGGCTTCCTATTAAGCTGATACTTATTGCTTCATTCCCGGTAATATTGCTATTTATGAATTACTATGAGGATATTGAGACTACCAGGCTCAGGCAACTCTGGGGAAAATTAAAATCACCCTCTGAATGGATGAATCTGATTTCAAAAAAATAACCCTAAAATTATTAATAAGAATTATTTCCATATTTTTGTTCCCTGAGTAACCTATTTTGAATCAAATTGAAGAGATGCAAATAAAAGATAAAATAAAACCCATACTGCCACATCTGATTGCAGTAATATTATTTATAGTGATCTCCTTCGCATATTTTTATCCGGTACTTGAAGGTAAAGTCCTTAAAGCCAATGACTCAATGGTCTCCAGGATCAATTCCAAAGAGATTCAGGATTTCCGGGTTAAGAATGAAAGAGAGCCGCTATGGACCAATTCTATTTTCAGCGGGATGCCTGCATACCTAATTTCTACTCTTTATCCGGGAAACCTTATTAAGCATGTTGATAATTTGCTTCGTACTTTCAAAATGCCGGTGTCAGTATTGTTTCTGTCGATGGTTGGATTTTATTTTATGCTACTGCTCTTCGGAGTTAATCCATGGCTGGCAATAACCGGGGCCCTGGCATTTAGCCTCTCTTCCTTCTTCTTTCAGATACTGGGGGCCGGGCATAACACACAGGCGATAGCCCTGGCCTATATGGCGCCAATGATTGGAGGGATTTATTATGCTTACAGGCACGATGCTCTAAAAGGAGCCCTTTTTACCGCTTTTTTCCTGGCTCTTGAAATCCAGGCAAACCACCCTCAGATCACCTATTATGCGTTGCTTTGCCTCCTTGTTTTTGGTATAGTTGAATTTGTCTATTCATTTAAAAACAAAACATTAGTAAAATTTTTTAAAACTTCCGCACTACTCATCATCCCTTTTGTAATAGCTATCGGGATAAATTTCGCAAGTCTTTATTCTGTTTATGAATATGGAAAATATTCCATTAGAGGCAAATCAGACCTGACTCATGAAAATGAAAATATTACAGCCGGATTGGATAAGGATTATATTACCTACTGGAGTTATGGTGTTGATGAGACATTTAACCTTCTGATTCCAAATTACAAAGGTGGTTCAAGCAAGCCGTTTGATCGTGATTCAGAAACATATAAAGCATTAAGTCAGAGAAATGCGCAGGCTGAAGCCTATCAATTTCAAAAATATTGGGGGACCCAACCCGGTACTGATGGTCCTCATTATGTCGGGGCAATTGTTCTGTTTCTCTTTGTTTTGGGACTGATATTAGTAAAAGGACCTGAAAAATGGTGGCTTCTTGCCGCTACTATATTATCAATAATGCTGGCATGGGGGAAAAATTTCATGCCCTTTTCAGATCTGTTTATTGATTATTTTCCCGGGTACAACAAATTCAGAGCAGTAACCATGACCCTTGTTATTGCCCAGTTTTGCATTCCCCTCCTGGGATTTCTGGCATTAAGAGATGTTTTTAATGGGACCACCTCAAAAAGTGAAATAATCAAAAGTCTGAAAATTGCTTTTGGGATCACCGGAGGATTCCTTGTATTGATTTTGATTATTCCTGGTATTGCAGGTTCTTTCCTGAGTCAAAATGAGAGTGCTCTTCCGGAATGGCTTAAGAGCGCTTTAATAGCAGATCGAAAAGATCTGTTAAAAAGTGATAGTTTCAGATCACTTGTATTCATTATCCTTTCAACAGGGTTAATCGTCGCATTTATATCTGACAAACTACAAAAGGGATATACCATCCTGTTAATGGCGATATTGATCTTGTTAGATCTGTGGACCGTTGATAAAAGATATCTTAATGCTGACCGTTTTGTAAGACCCTCCATAATTCAAAAGTCATTTACACCTACAGCTGCTGATGCATTCATTCTTAAAGATACTTCAATTAACCGGGTTCTTAATTTAGCTACTTCAACATTTAATGATAATTCGCCCACATCATATTTTCATAAATCAATCGGGGGTTATCATGGTGCCAAACTGAAGAGATACCAGGAACTCATAGATACCGCGTTAATCAGAAATTTTGCTCTGATACAGGATGCAAAATCTATTGCAGATCTTCAGAGCATTATTAACAATTCGCAAGCATTAAATATGCTTAACACAAAATATGTAATTTATAACCCTGATGCTCCCCCGATGATCAATGAGGATGCTCTGGGCAATGCATGGTTTGTTGAGAAACCGCTTATGGTTGAAAATGCTAATAAGGAGATATCAGCTATTAATTATTTTGATCCTTCAAATGAAGCAGTTATTAATAATGCTTTTAAGGATCAGGTTACACATTCTTTTTATCCTGTTTCTGAAAATGAAAAGATAGAGCTGATTTCATACCAACCTGATGAGTTGCATTATAAATATACAGCACAGGAAGAAAAGCTTGTTATTTTTTCAGAAATATATTACCCTGCCGGATGGAAAAGTTATATTGATGGAAAAGAGAGCAAATATTTCTCTGCCGATTTTATCCTCAGAGGGATGGTAGTGCCAGCAGGAGATCACGAAATAAAATTTGTGTTTGCACCCTCGTCATATATTGTCGGAAATAAAATTTCATTAGCAAGTTCTGTTTTATTGATCTTTCTATTTGCCGGATATTTTCTTTTTAAACTTAAGATTAAAACAAAGTCTGAATAATATGGTGCATCATAACGTATGCCCGCTCTGTCTCTCTGAAAATATATTTTCGCTTTTCAGTTGTACCGACCATTTTATTAGTAAAGAGGAATTTGGACTATATAGTTGTCATGACTGCGGTTTCGTATTTACACAGGATTATCCTGAAGAAAATGCAATTGGTCCTTATTATGAATCGGACGATTACATATCGCACAGCAACACTTCAAAAGGGTTTTCCAATAAGATATACTGTGTGGCGAGAAACGCCATGTTACATAAAAAGAGAGGGATCATAAAAAATGTTACTCATCTGAATAAGGGGAGCCTCCTTGACATTGGTAGCGGAACCGGTCATTTTGCCAACTTCATGAAAGAAGCAGGATGGCATGTTAAAGGAATAGAGATAAATGAGAAAGCCCGCGATTTTTCTATTTCACATTTTGGCCTGGAAGTTTCGGGTCCCGATGAAATTAACACTCTGGAGTCTAATAGCTTTGACTGCATTACTCTATGGCATGTTCTTGAACATTTTCATGATCCTTTTAAATACGCATCAGACATTTTCCGTCTGTTAAAACCGGGAGGCTCATGTCTGATTGCATTGCCTAACTGCAGCTCGTACGACGCAAAATTTTACGGAAAATACTGGGCCGCATATGATGTTCCAAGGCATCTATGGCATTTCAATCCGGCAACATTCGCTCTTTTTGCGGAAAAGACAGGGTTCAGGTTGAAGGAGATCAGGAATTTACCTTTAGATGTATTCTATATTTCATTCCTTAGCGAAAAGTATAAAAAAGCATACTTGCCGTTCATTAAAGGAATGATCAGAGCAAAGTTTTATGCGTTTCTATCTCTTTTCAATAAAAAAAGAAGTAGTTCCGTAATTTATATTCTCCACAAACTTTAGGTACTCCAGGCACCCCATGTCCCATGAACTCACCCCCTTCCTTCGCTCCGCTCAGGCTGGCCCCCCTGCAGTCTGGCTCCTCCCTAAAATCAGCCAAAGGGCTGATTTCTTTACGGTCGTCCCGCTCTCTGCTCCGGGAGTTTCCCTACTCCTCTAGCTCCATCGCTTCGGGCTTTGGCTTCAATTAAATCAATCCTGCCATGATTAGCGGAGATTCCTCACCACGCTTAGGCGTGGTTCGGAATGACACCCAAAACAATCCCATTCATGAGAAGATTTTTGATTTGGTTCGTCTGTTTTAATTTTGGATGCCTTTCACACAAAACAGGACTTTAGGTACTCCAGGCACCCCAAACTCAAGGCACTTCTTTCAATACCTGTCGAGCCAGCGATATCTTCTGGAATTGTCCCCAAACTTCATCGCTAAAGTAATTTCATGTGTACCATAAGTGATTCTCTGAATCTCCTGCAGTGTGAAATCAAAGGCGTACCCTATAAACATATTATTGTATTTTACACCAACGTTTGCTATTAATGCCCCACTGGTACGGAAGGCCAATCCTGCCCAGAAATCCTGATTGTAAATATATGTTACACCAATATCGGCCTGAGGTTTAAACTGGTCCGACATCATTAAAAGAAATGATGGTTGGAATTCAACACTACTATTTGAGCTAAAACTATATGATCCAAAAAGGTAATAGTGCCTGCTCATCCTGAAATTATTATATGTAAAAGCACCGATTTTAGCTGAAGCTTCGAATAGCTGATCAGCTGAGAAACCAACACTGTAATTGGCATTAAGAAGATAAACTCCAAAAGTTGCATCAGGGACAAACATCCCTCGGCGAAGATCATTGTTTAGCCATGGTTCATTGGGATCTTCAAAATTAATCTCCTTCTCATTTATCTTATAATGATAGCCTGTAAGTGCAAGTCCCATAGATAGTTGAGTGCTATTCTCCAACCACATATGATATGCATAGGTAGCCTGGAAGCCTGTCCTTTGAACTAATCCATTCTTATCGCTGAATATGTATCCACCTAAACCAACCTTACCATCTGATTTTGGTCTGTAAACCTGCCGTTTTACACTGGTTCGCTTCAGCATATAACTTTTCTTAAGCAATCTTGTTTGCATGCTGAAAGAGAATGTCCGGGGAGCTCCATAATAACCAACCCATTGTTCTCTGGCAGTCAGACTTACACTTGTATACCCATCGCTTCCAGCGACTGCAGGATTAATAAGGAATTTGTTATAAAGATACTGGCTGAATATTGGCAATTGCTGACCAAATGCCCAGTTACCAATCATAAATAACAATAATATGAAAGTCGTTTTTTTCAATACTGCCCAAAAATATCAAATTTTATCTTACAATAGTCACATTACCAACAAGTGGTTTGCCCCCGTTATGCAAATCAATAATATAGTGATATGAATCAATTGGAAGATCTCTTCCATTACTCCTGCCATCCCATGGTTGAGGATATCCTTTTTCCGATCTCCAAAGAATTTCACCCCACCTGTTAAATATTTTTATCTCTAATTGCGGATATAAATCAATCATCCCAATTCTCCATACATCATTAATCAGATCATCGTTCGGAGATATAGCATTTGGAATTATCAGACATGTTTCATTCATTGGCTCAATATTAACTGAATCTCTTATTGAACATCCATTCATATCCATAACTATAACTCTGTAAAATCCTCTCGGAATATCTGACATGTTCCTGCTTGTAGAGTTATCAGACCACCTGTATGAATAACCGGTTACACCGCCGGTAATATCTAAGATTATCTCTCCATCAGGTTTATCGGGACAGAATGGCTGGGTTATGCCGAACATGAGCTTCAGGGAATCAGGTTCAGTCAGAGTAATTGTTGAACTGGCAATGCAATTATTTTCATCAGTCATAATAACACTGTAATCACCTGCCGGAAGATTGATCCTTGTACTATCAGTAATACCATCTGACCAAAGATATTCAACTGTTTTTACATGGTTAAGAGGTTCAATTGCTATAGTACCTGTACTATCTCCGGCACAATTTATATTAAACCCTCCTGCAGTACTTGCCGAAAGATTAAATGCCATACCAAGTGGTCCGGGTTCAGTGAGGTTAATAATTTCTGTCGCAGTACAATAATTACTGTCAGTTATCAACAATGTATACTCTCCGGCTTCCAGATCTGAAATATCCTTTAAATTTGAGGTGAATCCATCTGGGCCATGCCAGCTGTAAGCGAAAGGAGCCAGTCCGCTTAATGATTCTACCTCAATGGAACCATTAGCCATGCCGTAACAACTTATATTATAATCGTTATAATCAGAAAGGGTTTTTGTATACTCCAGCGGCGGAGGCAGTTCTACTCTTGCAGAATCTTCAATCAAACACCCATTTGTGTCTGTAACTTCTACCTTATAAGAACCTCCAGTAAGCCCCAATATATCCCGGGTTATCGCACCGTTTGACCACAGATAAGTATAAGGGGCAACTCCGCCTGAGACTGAAAGCTCAATAAACCCATTATTAAAGCCAGGTGACTCGCAGGTAATGTTTGTTGCAGAAAGTTGTGTTCCTAATGAAGATGGTTCGGTAAGGGTTATATCCAGTGTTGTGGAACAGTTATTGAAGTCAGTAACAACAAGATGGTAAGTGCCGGCAGTAAGTGTAAACTGATCCTCTTCTCCTTCGACCAGTCCTGATCCGTCTGTTGTACTCCAGCTATATTGATATGTTCCTGTACCTCCTCCTGAAACTGTAATGGCAATCGAACCGGTACCTCCGTTACAATTAATTTCAAATGATCCATCATTTGAAATTGATGTCGCACCGGCGATAGCAAGAATAGGAGGTTCTGTCAACGTATAAGCTGGAGAAGGTGTCAGGATGCAACCGTTCAGATCAGTTACAGTACAGCTATAATCTCCTGCTGCCAGATCAGAAATATCTTCAGTAGTCGCACCGTTCGACCACAGATAGTAGTAGACACCTGAACCTCCTGATATTGTTAAATCAATGTAACCATCATTACCTCCATTACATGAAATATTTGTATTACCGTCATTACTAACAGACAACTCACTGTCTGTAAGCTGCATTCCATCAGGCTCTGAAATAATTACACTATCAATTTTTACACAGTTTAAGGTATCTTTAGTCTCAAGATAATATTTACCTGCAATTAAATTATCTATCCTGTTTGTATTAACGGGTCCTGGAATATTTCCATCGATGGTATACCATCTGTATTTATAATAACCGCGCCCCCCTGAAATATTATCAATCCATGCTGATCCGTCGTTATATCCCGGACATGATATATTATAATCACCAGAGTAGACTGATTTACCAAATTCAACTACAACAGGAGGAGGCACTTTGATTACCATTCTGTTTATATTTTTGCAACCATTTACATCTCTTATAATAAGTGTATAGCTTCCTGCACCTATATTATAGTAATATTCAAATGTTGTAGGGTCTGACAGATTCAGGTTATTAGTAAATACTCCACTATCTAAAGTATCAATATCGTTTTTGACTACCCAATAAAGATATGGAGGAGTTATTCCGCCTGTAGCAGATACAAGTATTGTACCATCTGTTGAACCGATACAACTAATATTGAAAATACCCGGTTGTATAGGAACTGCAGAAATATAAGCTAAGGCATTTTTAGGGACAATACTTATGGAGTCATTACGGAAACATCCAAGATTGTCAGTCACATTAACAGTATACTTGCCACTTGCCAGATTTACAATATCGAGTGAATCTTCCCTATAGTATCCTACCGGACCAGTCCAAAAAACATCGTACTGGTCAGCTCCTTTTGAAATTACAGCTCTTAATTCTGCAAGACCTGCGCCGCCCTCACATGTCAGTGGTTTCATAACAACTATATCTTGTAGCGGCAGGGCATGAACTTTTATCTCGCTGACAACAACATTACCTGGCACACAGATAGCATTATCAACTTCGGGAGTAATTGAAAAGTAAACAGATTGTATAGTATCAGAAGTATTCTCATATGGGAATGCTATTGTGTAACCCGGAAGCCGGTCAGCCTCTGAAGCAGTATTTCCAATTACAATACCAGGTCCCCCGGAAACGCTTATATCATAATCAAATCTAATTGAGCCTGACGTCATAACTGTTGGTGTGGTGAGATCAATTGCTGTAGTACCTCCGTAACAAATATCAGGCTGAAGATTGATTGGAATCACACGTGGCGTCGGATTAATCCAGAGTCTTATTGTATCATTTATTCCGGGACAATTTTGTATTCCTGAACTATTAATCGTTGCCGGAGCTATGACGTATAAAATCATTCTTGCAGTATCCCCGCTATTATTTATATTTTCATTTACTACACTTGAAGCTGTCAGATCAAACCTGTTGGAATACCCCGTAATTTCAGGATATGTATTAATAACAGTTACATTAAATCTTATACCATAAATCGGGACAGTCGGTGTAGTGAAAGTTAAATTAATCAGATCATTATTACAAATAATGTCATTAGCAAAGGCACCCTGAACCCTTGGTGTGGGCTCTATTAATATATTAATCAGAACAGGTACTCCATTCTGACATTCAGGACCGTTATCACCCGGACGGATATGTGGAATGAATGTATAAGTTACCAGTCGTACCACATCGCCACTATTGGTAAGATCATCCATAAAGGCTGCTACGCCAAGAGCTGTGAGATTAGTTAAGGTCACGGTATTTCCTGCTGTACCATGGGTACCATCTACATCAGCCGGGTAAACGATCTGTACATTATATTTCCACTCTCCACCGCTGCTTACTGCTGTGTTGACAGTACTGATATCAAACAGTGCATCGCCATCGTAACATAGCACCGGATCACTGGTGACGGCTATCCTGGATCGTGGATTGATCTCTATACTGATGACTACCGGTACTCCGTTCTGACACTCCGGATCGCCATCGCCAGGATTAATATGTGGGGTAAAGGTATAGAC